>CAYRRD010000059.1:0-21078 GCA_964426625.1 uncultured Saprospiraceae bacterium
TTTGTCCTCAGCCCTTTGATGTCTATCCGAGGATTTGTTGTGTTGACGTCGATCTCCTTGCGGTGCGGAATGGGGATTTTCCCGGCGTCCCCGGCTGGAAGCCTGGGCTTTATTTTGATTGTATGGCTGTGAAGTTCGTTTATCATTCGTGATTGCCACATCATCGTCCGCCATAAGTTCTTCTGTAGCTTCTGTCTGGACGGCCTGTGCGTCAAGTATTTTATAGATTAGATCTTGTTTGTTGAGCCGCTTGTATTTTTGAAGGCCCAATTTTTCTGCAAGGTCCCGTAATTCTGGAACCAGCATATCATTTAATTGCAAAATGTCATACATAAAATTGTACTTCTTTAAATGGGTAAATGGTAGATAAAGTAAGGTAGATTACTTGATATAAGATTAAAAAATGAATCCAAAAAATGAGTGTTGATGGAAAAAGACGTGGCTTACCTAACTGCTCTTAATCGCTGTTCTTGTCTGTATAAGGAGTAATTCAGCCCAAAGATTATTTTTTGTAATCTTGTCACAAAAATACAGTCTTTTTTTTAAAGAGGGCCATATCTTTGCAAAAAATTTTCGGATAAAGGGGGAAAACTATGCTTGAGGTACAAAAATTAAGGGATAACGAGCAACACGCGGTCCATGCTCTCACTAAAAGAGGCATCACAGATGCCGGTCACAAGGTACGTGAGATTATCGAATTGGACGACCAGCGAAAGCATTTACAAATGCAAACCGATGCATTGCTCCGGAAGGTAAACGACACCTCTCGGATAATAGGGGAAATGTACAAACAGGGGAGGGCGGATGATGCCATCCAGGCTAAGGAGGAGGTTCGTCAGTGGAAAGTTGAGGTCGGAGAATTTCAGACAAAAATGGATGAAGTCATGGCTTCCCTCGAACAAGCATTGTTATCTCTGCCTAATCTACCCCATGATTCCGTCCCATCAGGAAAGGATGAATCGGACAATGAAGTCGTGGAATTGAACGAAACGTTTTTGCGGGATATGCCAGATTGGGCCCGACCTCACTGGGATTTGATGGAAGAGTTTGACCTGGTAGATCTGGCACTTGGTGCCAAAATTACCGGTTCGGGTTTTCCACTATACAAAGGGAAAGGTGCCCGCTTGCAACGTGGACTGATTCAGTTCTTTCTGGATGAAGCTGTCCATGCCGGCTGCCTTGAAGTAATTCCTCCATTTGTTGTCAATGCTGATTCCGCACGCGGAACAGGTCAATTGCCAGATAAGGACGGACAAATGTATTACGTAGAACGCGATGATCTCTATCTCATCCCTACTTCGGAGGTTCCGGTAACCAACATGTTTCGAAATGAGATCCTTGAGGAAAGTCAATTGCCGTACAAACTGACAGCTTATTCACCTTGTTTCCGTCGGGAGGCAGGAAGTTATGGAGCCGATGTGAAAGGATTGAACAGGCTTCACCAGTTTGACAAAGTGGAAATGGTGGTGATTTCCCATCCGGAAACATCGTATCAAATGTTAGATTGGATGGTAAGGCACACTCGTAGTTTGGTTGAAAAGTTGGAACTACCCTACCGAATTCTGCGTTTGTGTGGGAGTGACCTTGGGTTTACATCTGCACTTACTTATGATTTTGAAGTGTATTCGACAGCACAAAAAAGATGGCTGGAGGTTAGTTCCGTCTCCAATTTCGAGACATATCAAAGCAACAGGATGAAATTGCGATTCCGCAACCAGGACGGGAAGACCCAACTGTTACATACACTCAATGGGAGTGTACTGGCACTTCCAAGAATTATGGCAGCCTTGTTGGAAATAAATCAGAAAGAAGATCGCATTGAAATTCCCAGGGTCCTTAAACCTTACGTTGGATTTGAATGTATTAAGAAGGACAATTAGGTAAAAAGGGTGTAGATTTGTGTCAAACCCAATTTAAGCTGTAAATTTAAAAATAGTACTATGTCAGGATATATGGGGTATATGGTAATTGCTGGAATATTCACCATCATTGGATGGTGGGTAAGTAGCCGGTTAAAGGCCAAATTTCATGAATATAGCCGAGTTCCCATTTCACAGGGAATGACCGGAAAGGAAGTCGCAGAGACAATGCTTCGTTATTATGGTATACACGATGTGAAGGTGTTGCCAGCCCAGGGTTTCTTGAGTGATCATTATAACCCGGTCAACAAAACCGTCAACCTGAGTCCTGAAATCTATCAGGGAAGAAGTGTCATGTCTGCTGCAGTTTCTGCTCATGAATGCGGACACGCGGTTCAACATGCCACGGCGTATAGCGCACTAAAATTCAGATCTGCTATAGTTCCTTTCGTGAAAGTAGCATCCGGCATGCAGCAGTATTTATTGTTGTTTGCTCTCGGAGGTTTTGGAATGGGTGCAGGCAACCTGGGTGGAACCCTACTGATCATTACCGTTCTTGCTTTCGCAGTAACTACTTTATTTTCATTAGTTACCTTACCGGTGGAGTTTGATGCAAGTAAGCGTGCTTTGGTGTGGCTCAATCAAAACAACATAGTATCGGGTTCGGAACATGAGAAGGCTCGGGATGCTTTGAAATGGGCTGCTATGACTTATGTAGCTGCTGCCTTGTCATCCTTGGTTATGTTGTTATTCCTGGTTCTTCAGTTAATGGGTAATCGAGATTAAATTTGGTATCGAAAATAATAGACAGATAAGGTCATGGAAGTAACAATGGAAAATTTGAAGAAAGTGACGGAATCACGCATGTCAGATTCCATTAATCACTTACAGTCGGAACTACTTAAGGTTCGAACCGGAAAAGCCAATCCAGGAATGATCGAAGGGGTGATGGTCAATTACTACGGAGTACCTACACCGATCAACCAGGTCGCAAATATCGCAGTAGCTGATGCCCGAACCTTGACCATTCAGGCTTGGGATAAAAAAATTATCAATGATATAGAGCGAGCCATCATCGAATCCAACCTTGGATACAACCCTATGAATGATGGAGAATTTATTCGAATTCCTGTTCCTCCACTCACAGAAGAACGTAGAAAAATCCTGGTTAAACAGGCAAAAGCACTGGGAGAGGACACCAAGGTAAGTATCCGCAATGTTCGCAAAGATGCTATGGACACGATCAAAAAGGAAGTGAAGGATGGGTACCCCGAAGATGCTGGAAAAAGATTGGAGGCCTCTATCGATGATCTAGTCAAAGCATTTTATCAGAAAGTAGACGAATATATCCAGGCCAAGGAAAAAGATATTATGACTATTTAGAGGTTGAGGTAGAGGACGGTGTGTGAATGTGGTAGCGACTGTGTCATAGCGGTTTTAAATTACAAATCACGGTTTACGATTTACGAGTTGGACGGATTGGGAGGTCTTCATCTAATTACGAACTACGATTTACGAATTGGACAGGAATTTCTTTGCTGATGGGGAAAAAGGACATTGGAGGTAGGGTGTTCATGGCAATGACGAGGAAGAGTATGAGGGGGGGTGTACTGAAGTATAGGAGGCCTTTTACGGGGGGACCGGGGGAGGTGATTCGTGAGCGTGGCAATCCAATGTAAATTTTTTGAAGTCAAAAAACGCTCAATATCTCAGTTCACTTATGTTGAGGAGTACTGGCCGCACCCGGAAACGCCAAAAAGAGGTTGAGGCTGAGAGTGTACGTAGGAGTGGGTGTGTGTAAAAAATCTACCATTTCCAGGGATCTATCCATTTCTTCTTGTCTTATACATCATTTCAAATCAACCGGATCGATTGTGAACAAAAATGTCCTACATGGTCTGGAAGTGAATGGAGATGTCCTATTCCAGGGAATCCAAATCCGGTGAGTAACCTTTTCTAAGTCGATCAAATCAGGGAGTTTCATCCTTTCATTGTATGAACAAGGCCTTGCTTTTCGTGCGTCGATCGGGGGATTTTGAGTCTCGGGGATGTGATACAATTACTTGAATTTTCGGTGAATGCAATTTATTTATTCAAGTGCTCTATGTCATAAGTTCTTCCCACTTATGACGGCTTCTTTTTCGCCGTACCTTCATCACCGAAAGCCTCACGTAGGCCTGTCCTATGCTCGGTTTCGTTTCTTCGGTACGACAAAAAATAATCGCATCATTAATATAAATTACGTATAAAACAGACCCCTATAAAAGTTGGTTTCACAGTCTGTGGTATCTCTGGTCCCAGTTCGAGACTTTAGGTGTGAAGGTCAACATGAAATGTGGTTATCGTAAAAAAAAAGCGGTTGGAACAGGTTCCAACCGCTTTTGTATCCTTAGAATATATATATTCTAATTTTTCAATTCAAATTTCACAGGGAGGATAAACTGTACCCGTACAGGATTACCTCGTTGTTGGCCGGGGGTCCATTTTTGTGGAAGCTTACCCATGAGGTCAACAACCCTTATGGCTTCATCCCCTAATCCAGCACCGGGATCCCGCACTATCTTAGGATCCGTAATCGAGCCATCTTTTTCTACGACGAAGCTGACTACCACATTCCCTTCGATCCCGTTTTCACGGGCTATGGCAGGATATTTAATATTCCCATACAGGAATTCAAGCATCTTCTGATCTGCACATTGCTTCTTTTCATCTTGCGTACCTGCTATATCCTCACAACCAGGGAATCGAGGCATCTGCTCCACTACCCGGAAGATTTCTTCCTCTTTGGGTGCTGGTGGTGGCGGTGGTGGTGGCGGCGGTGGAGGAGGTGCTTCTTCAACCACTGGTGCCTCAATAATGGTCTCTTCTTCCACCGATTGATCCACGAATTCTACGATATCATCCTCTTCGATCAATTCCTCTGGAACCTCTTCAATCACCGGTGGCGGTGGCGGTGGCGGTGGCGGTGGTGGTTCTGCGGTCCTGGGGGGTTCGATCTCGATGTCATCGGGAACATCCAACGCATTATCCGGAATATAAATCGATGCGTCCGCTTGGGTATAGTTGAAGCTCAGCCATGTTATGGCTAGCGCTACAACACCTCCCAATAGCAAGAAAGGGAGTGATAAGCGAAATACATCCACATCTGGATATTTTGCTCGGGCTTCGAGGGGGCTACTCCATTCATGTTCCTGATATTTGGATGTCAGGTCCGCATCACTTCTTTTGCTTATAATGATACGACCAATGACAATCAGAGCCACGATAAACACGAAGATCCCTACTATTCCCCATATAAGAGCATCTCCACTTACATTTACGTTATCTAACATGTCTTAGTTTTTTAAAAACTTACTTATTACAATTCCAGCGAAAGTGCCTATAATATTAGCAATAATATCAGCAATTTCAAAATCTCGATTTATGAATTTTGTGTCCTGGAGAATTTCAATGGTGATTCCCAGGATTATACAAAATAGAACAACATATATAACTGGCTGACGCACACGTGTTTTTGTTAGAAATTGTAACATGGTAAAGCTCAGTATGCCATACATGATCCCATGTACAATTTTATCGGTATGCGGCCAACTGAACCACGGTTGGTTCATTGATGGACTGGAAGGCATTAAGGACAGAAAACATACGACCATAAACCACAAAATCCAGATCCATTTCCAGTTTATTTCTTTCACACATATATCTATTAGATGTATATTGAGTGGTATTTGGTGTACAGCATCTCCAGTTTTTTTGTGATGATGGAAATTATATCAAGACACCATGTCTATATATTCTGACGCTGACATCAGGGAGTCGTATTCCTCTGGCGCAGTCATTCTTATCCTGATAATCCACCCTTTATCATAAGGAGAATCATTGACCAGTTCCGGGCTATCACCATGATTTTCATCAATCGCTGGATTGAATTCGAGGATTTCTCCGCTCACAGGCATATGAAGATCAGATGTGGTTTTGACGGCTTCTATTGTACCAAAAACTTCATCCTTAGCAATTTCCTCCCCTACCGTTTCCACCTCCACATATACAATATCCCCTAGTTCGGATTGCGCAAAATCGGTGATACCCACCAAAGCTTCCCCGTTTTCGAGTTTTCTGACCCATTCGTGCTCCACGCTGTATCTTAATTCGTCTGGTGTATTCATCAGTTGCTATTTTGGTTGATATAATTTTTTATCCATTGCAGATTGACAGACTTTGGTCGTTCCAGCGGCAATCCGAGGGCGCGGGACCAACAAAGATTGGAGAGCACACCGAGGGCGCGGGATACGCCAAATAATACGGTATAAAAAGTGTATTCCTTAATTCCATAGTGAACCAGAATGGCTCCGGAATGCGCATCCACGTTGGGCCATGGGTTTTTGACCTTACCCAGCCCACCCAGGATGTCGGGAACAAGTCGGAACAGTTGCCACACTACCTGGATGAGATTGTCATCCTGAAGATATTTTTCAGCAAAATTTTTCTGGGCGATAAATCGGGGATCGGGTTGCCGTAGTACCGCATGGCCATATCCGGGAATAACACGACCTTCGTCCAGTGTTTTGTTGACATAATGTGTAATCTGTTCATCCGAGGGGGTTTCGGTACCCAACGCCTCCAGCATGGAAAATATAAATTTAATGACTTCCTGGTTGGCCAGTCCGTGCAGAGGTCCCGCAAGCGCATTCATTCCAGCCGAAAGAGAATAATAGGCATCACTCAAAGTAGAGCCTACAAGATGGGTGGTATGTGCACTCGCATTCCCACCCTCATGATCAGCATGTATCGTCATATACAATCTCATGAGGTCCTGGAATTCCGGATCACTATTGCCCAGCATATGCGCAAAATTGGCTGCCCAATCCAGCGATTCATCTGCTTCGATATGATCGTCATTGTGATAGACACGCCGATATATATATGCAGCGATGTGAGGTAATCGGGCGATGAGATTCATCACGTCCTCATACATCGGGTCCCAATAATCGGTCTTTGCTATGCCTTCACTATACTGCTTCGCAAATATACTCTCAGTTTGCATCGATGAGATGGCCATGCTAAATAAGGTCATGGGATGGGTCTCCCGTGGCATCGAATTCAACATTTGGAAAGTGTGTTTGGGAATCCTGCTTCTACGCTCCCATTCATCTGCCAGATCTTCAACCTGCGCTTGAGTGGGAACGTCCCCAGTCAGCATGAGCCAGAACAATCCTTCGGGCAAGGGTTCTTCCCCATTGGATGGCTTAGGCAGTTCATCCCTCAGTTGGGGGATGCTGTGGCCCCTGAACTTAATTCCATCCATGGGGTCGAGCAGCGAAGTTTCAGAAAACATGCTCTTTATTCCCCGCATTCCCCCCAAAACCTGGCTTATTACCACGGTATCCACCTGTAGGTCGCCATGGTTTTTTAATATATCTTTGAGCTCTTTTTGAACCTGAATGGCTTTATCATGAAATAACGATTTCAACTCCTTCATCAGGATAATACGAATTTTAAACATTAAAAAATAATGACCCTACATGTAAGATCCAGCATGGGCACGAACAACCTTTTTGCACCTGGAAATTTTCACAGTCAGCGGTTTCACGTTCATCATGAACCAATTTCTTGTGCACGCTTTCATGGTGCTTTTCGGTTTTCGTTTCCAGTCCCGGAGCGCGCCGGGATTCCTTCGTTGCACATTGCTCTGCACCACCTCCGTCTATTAGGAGATTTTCGCTATGAAGGAATATCATACCGCAAGTACCTTATCCATGGTCAGGACAATCCATTGCATAGTTTGGGTGTCGACCGGAAAAGATACTACTTTCTGCCAGCTATGGCATCACTTCGTCAGCGCTGGAACAAAGAAGTCGGGTAAAGAACAAGGTCTGTATGAACAAAAGTGTCCACATTCACCATTTCTTGTTCGCTGCGAAGATACAATATTAATTATCGAATTACAATTATAGATTTGTCATGTTTCTCATAAATGATATTCTGGTCAGCGATGAACTGCTGGAGAAAAAATTTTGTTGCGATCTTAGTGCCTGCCATGGTGCTTGTTGTGTCGAAGGTGATTTTGGTGCCCCTCTTGAACCCGAAGAACGGGAGGTATTGCGCGCTATTGCACCGATTGTAAAACCCATCCTTGATGCGGATTCTCAACAGGCCATCGATGAACAGGGTGTGGATACATACTACCCTGGAATGAACGATTATGGTACTACATTAAGAGCCGACAGTGCCTGTGCATTTACTGTTTTTGACGAAAAGGGTACAGCATGGTGTGGAATTGAACAGCAATATCGGGCAGGACTTATAGATTTCAAGAAGCCGCTTAGCTGTGAACTTTATCCGATCCGCGTAACCAGAAGTCCCAAAACCGGGTTTACTGCACTCAATTTCGAAAAATGGAGCATCTGTCAACCAGCAGAGGTCCTGGGTCGAAAACAAGGATTACCCGTCATTTATTTTCTTCGCGAAGCCATCATTCGGGGGTACGGAGAAGAATTTTATGAAGCTCTTGACGAAGCCCGCAGGCATTTGGAGCAGGCGCGAGAGTAAACTTATTTCCATGATATATAGCGTCTAATAGTGATTTTTTATACCTTTGCGCATCTTTTTAAACTTCGAAGACGTTTGGAAACTGGATCCATTTTAACGATCTTCGCTGAAATGGTGCTTTTTTATTTAAATGACAACACTGAAAAATTGGTTTAGAGTATGGCCTTGATTGGGACAATTCGAAAAAATAGTTGGTTGCTGTTCGTAATGATAGGATTGGCACTGGCGGCATTTTTAATAATGGACATGGTGGGGCAAAGCAGCCAGATGAGCATGGGCAATATGAGCATTGGAGAAATCAATGGTCAGGAAGTAGATTATCGTCAGTTCCTGGCTCACGAAGAGGCCGTGTATGCTGGTGGAGGTGCGGATCTGTATTCGCGACGTAATTTTCTCTGGAATTACTACCTCAACAAACATATTTTTGATGCAGAGGCAAAAGCTAATGGTGTCCAAGTAGGCAAAGAGGAATTGCTCAATTTGCAATTTGGAAACAACCTCAGTCCGGTTATCCAACAAAGATTCGCCAATCCCCAAACCGGTCAAATCGATTTTCAGCAATTGAATAGCATTCGCCAGCAAATCCAATCGGGTATGATGCCGGAAGAAACACGACGATTTTGGTCGTGGCAGGAAAAGGAAATCATTACCGACAGAACTCAAGCTAAGTTACAGAATCTTGTAGCACAGGCATTCTATACACCTTCCTGGATGGTGGATAGATTGATGTCCGATCAGAATACTGCTGCAAATATCTCCTATGTCAAAATTCCATTTAATAAAGCAACCCTGACCGATGTCGAGGTGTCCGGAAAACAGATCATGGATTACATGAAGGAGAATAAATCCAGATACTATACTGAGGAGGAGAATAAGATCCTGGAATATATGGTGATCACCGTACAACCTACCGCCCAGGATTCCGTGGAAATAATGAATCAGATTCGGGATCTGAAGGCGCAGTTCGCTGCCACTGACAATGATACCACATTCGTTCTCAACAATGAAGGAACTTTTCAGACTGCATACCAGTATCGTGAAACATTACCTGCGATCATAGCTGATTCTGCATATACCAAACCGAAGGGCTCAATTATCGGACCCTATACCTTGGGGAATAATGTATCCATTGCCAAGATTATAGACCGGAAGATCATCCCTGATTCCGTCCGTTCGCGGCATATCTTATTCATGGCGCAGACGCAGCAGGATATGATCGACGGCTATATGAAAGCAGATAGTTTGAAAAACCTCATAGAATCAGGAACCATGACTTTTGATTCATTGGCGCGTGCCCATGGAGAAGATCCCTCGGCACCCAACGGGGGAGAATTGGGTTATGCAGCGGAAGGTCAAATGGTGCCGTCATTCAATGATTTGATTTTTTATCAGGCAGAGGTAGGAGAATTGAACATCGTTGCCACCCAATTTGGTGTTCACCTGGTGGAGGTATTGGATAAAAAATATATGACCAATAAAGAAGGGGTCCAATTAGCGACTGTAAGCAAAAGGATAGTGCCTAGCCAGAGAACCCAGGACTCGTTGTATAATGTTGCCCAGACTTTTGTGTCCAATGCCCGGACACTGGATGATCTTCGAAATATGCTGGTGGACTATCCACAATATCGGTTGCAAAAATCCGATCCGGTCATGAAGAATGATTATCTTTTTGGCACATTTGGGGGTGGATCCGTAAGCAGGGACATCATTCGATGGTCCTTTGACGATAATACCAAAGTGGGTGACATGTCATCCGTCGTATATATTTACCAAAATCCACAGTTTTTTTATAACGATCGGTACGTCATCGCCGGTTTGAGTGAAAGTCGTCCTGCAGGGTATCCTGATCCCGAAAGTGTCCGCCTGAGCGTGGAACAACTTATAATCGATAAGATGAAAGGGGAACAGATCGCTAAGGAAATAACGGAAACCAGTTTGCAGGCAATTGCAGATAAGTATCAGGTAAAAGTGGATACGGCATTTGGTGTGACCTTTGCCAATGATATAATTGAAGGGATTGGAGAGGAGCCTGCCCTGGTAGCCGCAGTCAAGCATACACAAAATAACAGTCTGACTCCGCCAGTAGTAGGGAATACAGGTGTTTTTGTGGCGATGCCGTTTAGCCGACAGAATATAAGTAGTACAGATTTTACTACTGTCCGACAAACTTCTGCTTCTATGATGGCTCAGCAGGTGAGTGGTGCATTGATATCTTCACTCAAAGAGGAAGCGAAGATTGTAGATAACAGGTCGGAATTCTATTAGAAATCAGGCCCTATGGATTGCTAACCTGAGGTTTCTCCGAGGTTTGAAATGGAGCACTAGTGTGCGGAAATCTAAATGCATAGTAATATTGACGAGATTATTTTTTGTCAGATCAAAGAAGCGAAACCGCGCATAGCCATAGCTACGTAAGGTTTTCGATGATGATGAGATGGCGAAAAAGAAGCCGTCAATATTGATAGGAATTTAGGTTTTCGTGCACTAGCATTCAAAGGGATCAAAACCCTGGATAGTAAAAAGAATCCTGAATACATATTAAAAGCTTATTTTGGACTGTTCTTACTTCACAAGGACAGTCTTTTTTTATGATCCGAGAGCGTATTTTCCATCTTTTACTCATCGCTTTGCCCATGGGGTTTGCGGGTGCCCAATCTAATCCATTCGACGGATGGAGTAATTTTGTGACCCACCTGGGAGCAAGAAATGTAGGACTGGCAGGAAGCAACGGTGCGGAATCCAATGGCGAACTGGATGCATGGATGGTGAATCCTGCAAACCTTTCTCCCTTCTCCTGGTCCAATGCTGCCCTACATTCCTCTTTTTCACCGGCAGAGATCCAAACTTTCTCGGTTTTGGGGCTGTTATCCCGGGATACGGTCTGGCCACTCGCGTTGGGTCTCATGCATACTTCATTTGGCCGGAATGTACGGTATGACACGGAAGGCAATTCCACTGGAGAATTTCGTGCTGCTACCAACGGATTGCACCTCGGAACCAGACGAAAACTGTCTGAATCTGTATTTATAGGCACCTCGATCAACTATGATTGGCGGACGATCGATTTTTATCATTCCCATGTACTCCATTTTGCCGTGGGCGGAATTTATGAAACCAGCCCATACAACAGTTTTGGACTTAGTCTTTCCAATTTAGGGTATGAGATTGTGCCGTTTCACAACCAACGCCATTCACTTCCCCTGGATCTTTCCGTGTATTGGCGACGCCAGCTTGAGTATCTGCCCTTCACTTTCTTTTTGCGGATGCACAGACTCAATCTGTGGAATCGCCTGGAATTTGCTCACCCCTATGATCATGGGGATCAGAATCTCAATCAGGATCCCCCACCGGATTCCCGACTACGATCTTTTACGGCGGAATTATTGCGACATATGATCGTTGGGGGTGAATTTCAATTCGGACATCCCGGCAATGTATGGCTGCGGTTTTCCTATGACCATTGGCGGAACCAACAGTTGGGTATTCCTACCATCCGTTCTCTGGAAGGGATCGCCGTGGGCTTTGGTATCCGGATCAAGGTTCTCCGACTCGATTACACCTGGGAACGGGTGTATTTTGACAGTTCGGGGCATCAGCTCTCATTGTCATTTCGTCTATTTGAAAAAACACGGAGAGAGAAAGGTTTTTAATTCACATTGGGAATCCGTGGCACATAGGAATGAAGGATCGGCTTATATCCATGATGATTTTTATAGTGCAAACAACCCGGTGGTCGAAAACAACTTCGTCCACGACAGCAGTTTTGGAAGATTCCCGGGTTGGAAATGAATAACCTTCATTTGTTGCCGGATCCACCCAGTATACCATTCTGTACTGCTGTTAATTGCGAGGTTTTAAGTATCTTTGCATCTTCAAAAATTGTAGCCTTTATGTATAAGGAATATGACCGACTTCATTTGCCTACGATCGATAAGGACATCCTTAGATTTTGGGAGAGTGAGAAAATATTTGAAAAGAGTGTGAAAAGCCGGGATGCGGAGAATGCCTTCGTATTCTATGAAGGACCGCCCTCTGCCAACGGTCAGCCGGGTATCCACCACGTGATGGCCCGCGCTATCAAAGATATAATTTGCAGGTACCATGCGATGAAGGGAAAACGCGTGGAACGAAAGGGGGGCTGGGATACCCATGGCTTGCCGGTGGAACTGCAGGTGGAGAAGGAGCTTGGCATTACCAAAGAAGATATAGGTACCAAAATATCGGTAGCGGAATACAACAGACATTGTCGTGAAACAGTGATGAAATACAAGGGGATGTGGGACGATCTCACCATTAAAATGGGTTATTGGGTGGATCTGGACGATCCTTACATCACTTTCAGGAACGAATACATCGAGTCGGTCTGGTACCTGCTCCAACAGTTTTACAAGAAAAATCTTCTTTACAAAGGATATACCATCCAGCCTTACAGCCCTGGTGCAGGAACGGGATTGTCAACCCACGAACTCAATATGCCCGGGGCCTATCGTGAGGTAACAGATACCACAGTTGTCGCTCAGTTTGAAGTGGCACGAGACGATAGGTCTGATTTTTTGTGGGAAGGACTGCATGAGGACGATAAGATTTATTTTCTAGCCTGGACCACTACACCATGGACATTGCCTTCCAATACCGCTCTGGCCGTGGGACCAGATATTGCCTATACCCGGATTTCTACCGTCAATCCCTACACCGGAATCCCAATCCGTGTGGTACTCGCCGAGGGTCTGGTCGCCAAATGGTTGCCAGCAGATGGTGAAGGATTGGACATTGAAGCCTATAAGCCAGGAGATAAGGTGCTTCCCTGGAAACGAGAGCGGACATGGAAAGGTCAGGATTTGGAATCTGTCCGATATCACCAGTTGCTGCCTTATGTTGAACCCGAGGACGGAGATGCATTCCGGGTGCTTGTGGATGGTTTTGTTACCACAGAAGATGGCACGGGTATCGTACATGTCGCACCATCCTTTGGTGCGGATGACCGCAGAGTGGCACAGAAATACGGGGTCGGTTCACTGACGCTGGTTGATAAGTCTGGTAAATTTGTCGATAGTGCAGGAGAGTTTGCGGGACGATACGTGAAAGATTATCAGGATGAAGGTGACCAATATGTTCCGGTGGATATCGATATCGCTATCAAGCTTAAGCGTGAAAACAAGGCATTCAATGTCCAGAAGTATGTCCATAGTTATCCGCATTGCTGGCGGACCGACAAACCAATTCTGTATTACCCGTTAGATTCCTGGTTTATCCGATCGACGGCTATGAAGGATCGGTTGGTCGAACTCAATAAAACCATTAACTGGAAGCCCCGTTCTACCGGGGAAGGACGATTCGGGAACTGGCTTGAGAATCTTCAGGATTGGAACCTATCGAGGTCACGGTTCTGGGGAATTCCATTACCTATCTGGAGGACTGCAGATGGTAGCAAGGAACTTTGCATCGGGAGTGTGGAAGAGCTAAGCTCTGAAATTGAAAAGGCCAACGAAGTGCTGGGTTTGGATCAGAAAGTACCTGATGATTTGCACCGTCCCTATATTGACGATGTCATCCTGGTCACCGATGATGGGGAAAAAATGATGCGTGAATCCGATCTGATCGACGTGTGGTTTGACAGCGGTTCGATGCCTTACGCTCAGTGGCATTATCCGTTTGAGAACCAGGAAAAATTTGAGAAGAATTATCCTGCAGATTTTATCTCTGAAGGGGTTGACCAAACCCGTGGCTGGTTTTTTACACTTCATGCCATTGCGGGGATGTTGTTTGACAGTGTGGCTTTTCGCAACGTGATTTCAACGGGACTGGTGCTCGATAAAAATGGACAAAAAATGTCCAAGCGTCACGGTAATGCAGTGGATCCTTTCGAAACGCTCGCAGAAAAAGGTGCGGATGCCACGCGCTGGTACATGATTTCCAATGCCCAGCCATGGGATAATCTGAGATTTGATCCAGCTGGAATTGATGAAGTGAGCAGGAAATTTTTTGGGACACTCGACAACATTTATTCCTTCTATGCACTTTATGCCAATATCGATCAATTCAGGTATAAGGAAGAAGATATTCCCATCGCGGAAAGACCGGAAATCGATCGATGGATATTGTCCAGCCTACATACCCTGATCAAAGAAGTGGACGGCTATTATGCGGATTATGAACCCATGCAAGCTGCACGAAAGATTGTAAATTTTGTCGATGATCAACTCTCCAACTGGTACGTTAGACTTTGCAGACGACGATTCTGGAAGGGGGAATACGGCGCTGATAAAATTGCGGCCTACCAGACACTGTACGAGTGCCAGGTTACAGTAGCCAAGCTCATGGCGCCCGTGGCTCCCTTTTTTGCCGACTGGCTATACAAGAATCTCAACGACGTCACCGGACATGAACCCTATGAATCTGTTCATCTGAGTTTAATACCTTCCGTTGATGAAGGTCGCATTGATAAGGATCTAGAGCAGCGGATGGATTACGCAAAAAGGATTAGTAGTCTGGTTCTTTCCTTACGTAAAAAGGAACAGATCCGCGTCAGACAACCATTGAGAAAGATTATTCTTCCGGTGCTGAATCCTGAATTCAGACAACAGGTTCAGGCAGTGGAAGACCTGATCAAAGCAGAGGTCAATGTCAAAGACATCGAATATGTGACTGATACGGAAGGGATTATAAAGAAGAATATAAAACCCAATTTTAAAACCCTGGGAAGACGGTTGGGGAAAGATATGAAAGCAGGAGCTGCGGTTATAAGTCAATTGGGACAGAAGGAAATTGCCCGGATTGAGGCGACTGGATCTTATACCCTGGAAGTGGAAGGACGGGTTTATGAACTGGGGGCGGAGGATTTTGTTATCGGATCCGATGATATTGAAGGCTGGATGGTGGCAAAGGATGAGGAAATTACCGTTGCCCTAGATATCCACCTGGATCAGGATCTGATCACTGAGGGAATTGCCCGTGAACTGGTGAATCGGATACAGAATTTGCGAAAGGATGCTGAGCTGGAGGTTACAGATCGAATTCAGGTTTCCCTGAGTCCTCATGAAGCCATTATCCCGGCGGTAGAGAAATTTGGATCATATATCAAGCAGGAGGTGTTGGCTGATAAATTGACAGTCCAACCCCTGGATGAAGGGAGTGAAGTAGAGTTGGTTGGAGGCACAAAGGTATGGATATTGCTCCATAAGAATTGAGGAATGGCCCGTATAGTCCATACCAGGGGTATCGTTATCCGGCGCATGAACTATGGCGAATCCAGTCTGATCCTTGATATATTTACCGAAAGTCACGGCCTCTCCGGCTTTATCGTGTCCGGAGTACGTAAGTCGCGACCTGCGATTTCACCAGTGGTGTTTACTCCGGGGTACGAATTGAATCTGGTCTTTTATGAACAGGATATTCACCGGTTGTGGCGAATCAAGGAGGCCAGTATTGGGTCGCACTTAGGTCGTACTCCGTTTGATGTTATTCGCGGCAATACTGCCTTGTGTATGTGTGAGGTCATAAAAAAGATTGTCCATCCTTACGATGTGCACCCGACCTTATATCATCTGATCTCTTCCTATTTTCTTGCTCTGGATCGGGTGGAAAAATCGGGCAATATACTGATCCATTTTTTGGCACACTTATCTGTCGAAATCGGGTTCGGACCCCGCTACCAAAATTTGGAAGGCCCGGTTTTCTTTGACATAAAATCGGGAAGTTTTACCCGGGAGCGTCCCGCACATCCCATGATTATCGAATCGGAAGAAAGCGCGATCTTACAGCAAGTTTTACAGATACCGTTGGATGATATCCCATCGCTCAGCATTTCAAGGATTCGAAGACAAAAATTGACGGATGGATTGATCGATTATATACGATACCACAGTCATGCACCGCAGGAAATAAAGTCATACGAATTGTTGAAAAAACTGTGGTGACCCTATGAATGTTATTCCTCTCTAAAGGTGATTTTAAGAAAATATCCACCGCCCCCAGCCCCCAGCATCTTGTAGACCGCATTGTCCTGTCGGTGTCCTCTCCATATAGCCTGGATGTTTTCGGGTATCCAGTCAGCAAATAGGATTAATTGATTTTCGGAAAAAGTTTTGAGTAAATTTTCGGCAATCTTTCTTTCATTTTTGATTACAGCCTCGACGAGTTTGTTGTTCACCTTGGTCAGGGTGTCAATTTTCGTGGCAAAACTTTGATTGTTGTGAAGTCGCTGTACAAATCGGGTAATACCATTACGGTCTGCTCTTTCTGCTCCGCTATCCACAAATTCGACCGTCCATGAATCCAGGCAAGGCAAGGGTGTGGAGAGACGTACCGATTGGTTGTTTTTTCGTAAAATAGGTTGGTCGAAATACACTGGCAGCGGGTCAAATCCAGAACTCGTACCATGCATATAATCTTCCATAGCGGCAAAAATCTCCTGTAACTTTTCCATCGACAGATCTTCGTCTTTTTTGGTTTTGTACCGGTCATACACAGCCGCTACGATGGTTGCTGAACTTCCAAGTCCCTTATGTCTGGGCACATCGGATGTCAATTGCCAACCCGACTCGATGTGTTTTTGCAGTAAGGGTATATCTAAATAGGGTTCGAGGGTCTCATGTTCCGACAGAAATTGGACGTACTGAATCAATTCCTGATCGGCTTGCGATTGGCATTCCCATCGCACAGAGAGTCTTTTTTCGGGCATAGCCAGGGCAGCGCCCTGATTGAGAACCAGGTATTCACCAAACAACAAAAGTTTCCCGTGGTACAGGCTTCGCATAACTTACTATTTATGAAGGCCCAAAATAGGTAGTATGATTGGGAAATCCATAGGTGAAGTTTAGAATTCTTCATCCACCCCTTATTCCTAGGGCTCAACGAAAAGGTATGACTGTATGTTGAAGCGTCGGGGGAGCTCCTGGTCCGCCTGTCTTATGGCAACGCTGATTGCCCTCCCACGAAATTGGTTGGGCGGAAAAGCCACGGCCCAGACGAACACTGCAGACACGGGTATCAGCACCAAATCCTTACAAAATTGGGATAGGATCAGCGAAAGGATAATAAGGATAGGATACAAATCCCTTTAAATAATGTTTATTTTTGTGTTCTGATTTGAAATATCTCAGAGATCTTCACAGGTATACGTCAGGATCTGGCAGTTTCAGGTTAAACTATTCTTCCAAAAATGGGTTTTTGGATACAGATTGTTCGAACAAGAAACAATAGTGGAAAACTTAGATAAATTTTTGAACCGATATCGAACCAGCGATATCATTCGTAGCCTGAATGAACGGATCGAAAGCGGGGTGGTGGAAAACGTGGGAGTAAGATCTGCAGTCGGGAGCAGCAAAAGCGTTCTCATCGCTGCTACCTATGAAAACCAGAGGAAACATTATGTGGTATTGTGCGGAGATAAGGAAGAGGCAGCATACCACTTCAATACGTTGGAATCCCTTTTACCCGGTAAGCCCATCCACTTCTTACCGGACAGTTTCAAACAACCAGGAAATTTCTCCCGGATCGATCGCAACAACCTGTTGTTGAAGACGGAAACCGCCAATCAGATTTTTAGCGATCGAAATCGATGTCATATTATTGTGACCTATCCGGAGGCCATCATCGAGAAGATCGTATCCCCCGAAGTACTTCATGCCAATCGGATTGACCTCAGGGTGGGGGAGGAAATGGATGCAGAGTTGCTGATGGGAGAATTGGTGGACTATGGATACCGCCATGTGGATTTCGTATATGAACCGGGTGAATTTTCGATTCGCGGTGGCATCGTTGATGTGTTTACTTATGGCAATGACTGGCCATACAGGGTGGAACTGTTCGATACCGAAATAGAAAGTATCCGGCTGTTTGATCCGGAATCTCAATTGTCGCGCAAGAAGGTGGATTTTATATCTATAGTCCCTGATATACAGGAAAAGGTAAGTGTGGAGGAATGGGCTTCATTTTTCAAATTGATCCGAAACGATGCCGTAATTTGGAGCGTAAATCATGCTTTGTTCGTCAGCAGCCTGGAAAAGACCTATGCCTTGATGCAAGACTTTCAAAAGGAAAAGGTGAAATCAGAATACTCTGCAGATGTGATGTCCTTTTTTCAGCATGAAAAGTACCTCGATCCCCGGTGGGTGCTCAAAGAACTCGGAGAATTCACTGGTTTCTATTTCGAGGATGGTCTCACCCACAATCCCGATCTAAATCTTAGTTTCAGTCTTGAGTTCAAAACCAGTCCTCAACCGAGTTTTAACAAAAACTTCAATTTGCTTATAGACGATTTGAAACGTCACTATGCAGCAGATTATGATGTGTATTTGTTTGTGGAAAGTGAACGACAGGCGCGCAGACTCAACTCCATTTTTCATGATCTTGAAGCCGGAATTCCCATCCAGACGATCCTGATCGCCTTGCACGAAGGATATATCGATCACGTACTCAAAGTGGTATGCTACACTGATCATCAAATCTTCCAGCGATTCCATCAATACAACCTTCGGAAAGGATTTTCCAAAAGTAAAGCGATGACCTCACGCATGTTGAGGGAACTTCAGCCCGGTGACTATGTAACCCATATCGATCACGGAGTGGGCAGATATTCAGGGCTTGAAAAAATAGAATTAAAAGGTCAGGTTCAGGAGTCGATGCGCATCGTGTATAAGAATAATGATGTATTGTATGTCGGCATCAATTCACTTCACAAAATTTCAAGATTCACGGGAGAAGAAGGCAAACAGCCTGTCCTAAGTAAACTGGGTACGGATACATGGTCGCGACTCAAATCCAGGACCAAGAAACAAATCAAGGACATTGCTTCCGAATTGATAAAACTGTACGCCAGGCGAAAGGCTTCGAAGGGCTTTGCATGCAAGCCAGATGGTTATTTGCAAGCTGAGTTGGAAGCCAGCTTTTTCTATGAAGATACCCCGGATCAGGAACAAGCTACAATAGATGTGAAGCGCGATATGGAAAATGAAAGTCCCATGGATCGCCTGGTCTGTGGTGACGTGGGATTTGGAAAGACAGAAATCGCTGTGAGAGCAGCCTTTAAGGCGGTCATGAATGGGAAGCAGGTAGCGATTCTGGTCCCTACCACCATCCTGGCCTTGCAGCATTACAAAACTTTTTCCGATCGTTTATCTGAATTTGGAGTGGAACTGGCTTATGTGAATCGCTTTAAGACTGCCAAAGAGAAAAAAGAGATATACGAAAACGTCAAAGAAGGGAAAGTCGATATTCTTATTGGAACCCATGCTATTCTCAACAAAAATGTGAACTTTAAGGACCTGGGTCTTCTGGTCATTGATGAAGAACAAAAATTTGGAGTGACAGCCAAAGAAAGATTACGCAACCTCAAGGTCAATGTAGATACACTGACACTCACAGCGACACCTATCCCACGAACCTTGCAATTTTCCCTGATGGCAGCCCGGGATCTTTCCATTCTAAGAACTGCACCACCCAACAGGCAGGCCATCCATACAGAGATCCGGATCTTCAATCATGATTTAATCCGCGATGCCATTTATCACGAAATAGACCGGGGGGGTCAGGTGTTTTTTGTACACAACCGGGTAAAAGCTTTAGGGGAAATGAAGGTTTTGCTCACTAAGCTGTGTCCCGATATCGACATCGCAGTAGCCCATGGCCAGATGGAAAGCAAGCAGCTCGAAGATACCCTGGTAAGGTATATTAATGGGGAGTATGATTTATTGTTGTGTACCAATATCATCGAGACCGGGCTTGATATTCCCAATGCCAATACGATCATTATCAACAATGCCCATCAATTTGGACTGAGTGACCTGCATCAGCTAAGAGGTAGAGTGGGGCGCTCCAATAAAAAAGCATACTGCTACTTGTTTAGCCCGCCGTTGTCCGTCCTGACGGCGGAGGCGCGTAAAAGGTTAAAAACGATTGAGGAGTTTTCAGATCTTGGATCGGGATTTGAAATCGCGATGCGTGATCTCGATATCCGGGGAGCTGGAAATCTTCTGGGAGCTGAACAAAGTGGATTTATTTCGGAGATAGGATATCATACGTATCAAAAAATTTTGGAAGAGTCCATTCGCGAACTCAAGGAAACGGATTTCAAAGATCTTTTCAGGGAGGACCTGGAGAAGCAAAAGGAATTTGTGCAGGATGTGGTGGTGGAAACGGACGTAGATATGCTCATCCCGGATACTTATGTGAATCAGATCCGGGAGCGTCTCAGTCTTTACACCACGATCGATCACCTCAACAACGAAGATGAATTGAAGGAGTTTGAAAAAGACCTGATTGACCGATTTGGTCCATATGGACCTGAGGTTGAGAATTTGTTCCAGGGTTTGCGGTTGCGTTGGCTGGGTAAAAAACTTGGATTTGAACGAATCATTGTATCCGACCAGAAGTTGCGATGTTTTTTTCCCTCAGATCCCCAATCAGCATATTACGAATCCGAAACCTTTAAACAATTATTGACTCACGTGAATAAGAATCCGGATAAGCTCAGAATGCGGGTGAAGCAATCCCGAAATCACCTTATTCTGGTAGTGGATGGCATGTCGGGGATCAAAAAAGTGATTTCTTTTTTAAAAAATCTGGAATCCCGCGTTGCCACCCACGTTTCTGCTGTTTCTGATGTCTCGGGGTGATGTTGCACTTGCTAGCCCGGATTATTCATGGTATTTGCTTTATGTAGATGTGAGGC
>CAYRRD010000060.1:0-20761 GCA_964426625.1 uncultured Saprospiraceae bacterium
AGGCTATCTCGTAAATAATAAATGAGGGGCTACTATTTGCTAATCCAATGAGAATCCATAGAGGATTCATCTTTGCCTGTTCAGATTTCCTCGATGCGTAGATTGAGTTTTTGAATCAGATCCTGCAGTTTGGGATTGGCCTTTTGCAAGGCTTCATATTTATCCCGTGTCGTCAGAATTTTGGGTGGGGGAGTTGCGGCGTTCTGGGCGTCGATCTTAAAAACAATTTCTGGGACAACGGGATGGGTGGCCTCTCGCAAACGCTCAAATAAATCCCGTTGGTCGAGAATGGAGGACCGGGCCAGTCTGGAAGTAACTGTAACCACCAATTTTTCATCCTTCCATGCCAGGACCGCATCCCGCATAAAGCTCGCCAGTGAAGGAGATGAATGGTTTTCCATAAAATCTTTCCATGCTGCGTCAATCAAGCCAAGTAATTCCTCACCCTCAGGAATTTCTACATGATCCTGGTTGGTGAGATTGACTTCTTCGATAATTTCATCCACATCATTGAGTGTCGGAAGCAGGGTTCTGGACTTTCTTTTCTGTGGAGGTGAACTTTGGACTTTATTGGAGGTGGCGTGTTGAGTATAGGAGGGTACGTTCTGCTTTTCCGAAGACACTGATTCTGAATCCAAAGACTTTTCTGGAATAGCATCTTCTCCCGGAGACGGGGCACGGTACGAGTCGTTCGATTCTTCTGCAGGTAGGCTGGAAGCAGTTGGGGAAACAGTGTTCACCGGAGCGTTTTCCCGATATGGGTCATTGTGGGTGTTTTTTTTTACCGGATATGACGGTGGTTGCGGATTCCCGCTACTTAATTGATCCTGAGAAGTCATTTCCCGGGCATAGGGGAAATAGGCCATCTTCATCAACATAATTTCAACGTGAAGTCTTTTGTTTTGTGCCATTCGGAAATGGACATCGGAATCATTGGCCATGTCCAGCAAGGTAAGGAGAAAATCCTTTGATGCCATTGCAGACTGTTGGGCATAGCGTTGCTGAAGTTCGTGACTTCCATTGACCAGGCCGCCAGTGTCGCTGAGGTGGAACATGAGCAGGTGTCTCAGATGTTCCTGCATTCCCAGGAGAAAGACTTCCGGATTAAATCCTTTGTCGAGTATCTGATCAAAAAGGAGGTAGGTAGCCGACAGGTCGCCTGCAAGGAGGTGGTCGATGAGCTTGAAGAAATAATCATAATCCAATACATTCAACTGTTCCACCACGGCTGCGTAGGAAATATGTCCGTCAGAAAAGCTGACCATCCGATCAAATATGGATAAAGCATCCCTCAAGGCCCCGTCTGCTTTTTCGGCGATGAGGTGGAGCGCTTCCATATCGTATTTAAGTCCTTCAGATTGGCAGATTTTCCTGAGATGTTCAACGATATCCGACACCCTGCTCCGTTTGAAGTCATAGATCTGGCATCGGGAAAGAATAGTGGGAAGAATTTTGTGTTTTTCTGTGGTGGCCAGGATAAATATGGCAGATGGAGGTGGTTCTTCCAGCGTTTTGAGGAAAGCGTTGAAAGCGGCGATCGATAACATGTGCACCTCATCGATGATAAAAATCTTATATTTTCCCTGTGCCGGGGGTATTCGCACCTGTTCATTCAGATTGCGAATATCGTCTACTGAGTTATGTGATGCTGCATCCAGTTCGATAATATTGGGGGCGTTCTTTTTTTGAAAGGCCACACAGGAATCGCATTGACCACAGGCCTCTATATCCTCTGTGATGTTTTCGCAATTGATGGTTTTGGCCAGGATTCTGGCAGAAGTCGTTTTACCTACCCCACGTGGTCCGCAGAACAAAAAAGCGTGTGCCACTTTATTTTGCCGTATGGCATTTTTCAGGGTAGTGGTTATATGATCCTGCCCCACCACTTCATCGAAGCGCTGGGGGCGGTATTTTCTGGCAGATACTATAAACTGATTCATATAGATGAATAAAGATATGAAATTGGGTGCAAAGGTTGCACAAATATTGATCAATTAAAAGATATCTTAGTAGAACCATTCTCTCCTGCCGAAGGAGGTTAAGGTTAAATATAAAATCGATATCGAATGGATGCAGTTTTTACGAATGATGCAATTGTATTTGGAATTCTGATGGTCGTTCTGGGGTTGGTGTTTTATACCTCCGGGTTGGAGCACACCAGCTGGCGCCGGTTTTACACCATTTTCCCACCTTTATTGCTTTGTTACTTTATACCAGGAATTTTGGTATGGCCGATCGGATTGATCAACGATCCTGATGGTAGTTTGTACTATATGGCATCCCGCTTTTTATTACCAGCCTCGTTGATTCTTTTGTGTCTGAATATTGATTTCAAGGGATTGATCCGGCTTGGTCCCAAAGCTTTGATCATGTTTTTTACAGCCACGGTGGGCATTATAATTGGAGGTCCGATTGCAATTCTTTTTCTCAAATATGTAGCTCCGGGTCTTATCCAAATCGATGCGGATGAACTCTGGAAAGGCATGTCGACGATCGCGGGAAGTTGGATCGGAGGCAGCGCCAATCAAACCGCGATGAAAGAAGTATTTGAGGTCAGCGATACCATTTTTAGTTCTATGGTGATCGTCGACATCATAGTGGCCAATATCCTCATGGCGGTATTGCTATACGGTGCAGGGATTTCGGATCGGGTGGATCGATGGTTGAAAGCTGACAATTCAGCGATTGGCGAATTGAAGAAGAAACTTGAGGATTATAGGATGTCTGTGGAAGCTATTCCAACGACCCGTCACCTTTTTATTTTGCTTGCAATAGCTTTTGGAGGCGTGGCTTTATCCCATATTTTGACCCAGGTCATCGTTCCTTTTTTGGCAAGGTTTAATGCTCAGCTTGAAGCCTGGAACATGCAGACTTTGTTGTCTTCCTTTTTTTGGATTATCGTGATTGCCACCACGGTAGGGTTGGGATTGTCATTTACACGGATGAGAAGGTATGAAGGTTATGGCGCATCGAGATGGGGAACTATTTTTATTTATGTAATGGTAGCCACGATAGGGATGAAAATGAATTTCAAAGAGATCATAGAAAATCTGGGATTATTTGTCCTTGGAGGGATTTGGATGCTGGTCCATGTTATACTCTTGTTGGTGGTTGCCAAAATAATACGAGCTCCCTTATTTTTTGTGGCTGTAGGCTCTCAGGCCAATGTGGGAGGTGCCGCATCTGCTCCGGTAGTGGCGAGCGCATTCAGTCCATCTCTCTCTGCTGTTGGTGTTCTCATGGCGGTCATGGGATATGCTTTGGGAACTTATGGAGCTATAATCTGTGCCTACCTTATGCAGTTTGTGAGTCAAGTATAAATAAGGAGGGTGAAATGATTATCGTACACGTCCGGTAATTATTCTGGAGATTTCTACAGGAAAGGTTCATCCATGTATTATGTTCTTCATTTGGCACACAAGGCTTTAGATGGGAGTCGATAATATACCTTATATTTCATTTACCCATAAATTTTTCGTACTTTTGAGGGTTCAAATCTGTTAGCATTAAATGATGTGATATGAGTAAGAAAAAAGTCTTGATCGTTACTCAAGAAATGGAACCCTATACCAATTTGAGTATAGTTTCCAAAATTGTGCGGGAGTTACCGGGTCGAATCTCGAAAGAGGGGATGGATATTCGGATTCTTATGCCTAGATTTGGAACGATCAATGAGCGCAGGCATCGCTTGCATGAGGTGGTACGTTTGTCTGGTATGAATATTATAGTGGATGAGGACGATTATCCACTGATCATTAAAGTGGCTTCCCTGCCCGGAGCGCGTTTACAGGTATATTTCCTGGACAACGATGAATTTTTCCGACGGAAGCAGATGTTCAAGGACAAAGAGAACAATGTTTTTTCCGATAACGCCGAAAGAATGGTGTTTTTCTGTAAAGGGGTCATGGAGACTGTCCGAAAATTCGGCTGGCCTCCCGACATCATACATTGCCATGGCTGGATGACCAGCCTGATTCCCCTGTACCTCAAAAAAGCGTACAAGGACGATCCAATATTCAGGAATGCAAAGCTGTTGTATTCTATATATGAAAGTCCATTTGATAAGAGCCTGGAGGATCGTTTTTTGGAAAAAGCTTCGATCAACAACCTTCACGAAGATGACCTTAAAGCTTATATGAACGATGGCAGGCTCGATTTGCATCATGGAGCCCTGACCTATGCAGATGGGAGTATATTGGGGAGTCCCGATCTGAAGGAGGACGAGGAATTAATGGCATACCTGAATAGCCTGGACCAACCAGTTTATATACCAGAAAGTGATGAACTGGATGAGATCATGGACGGTTATATCGAATTTTATAAAGAATTGACCGATGAGACAGTTCCGGAGTAGGAACACAAATTAATATATGAATATATCGAAAGCTTTAACGCTGCTTGCGCTTGGCGTGGCGACGCTTTACGCCTGCACCCAGTTTGAAGACATAGGGTCAGATCTGGTAAATGACGATGAATTGCAGATTGATACCGATACTGATCTGGATTATACCCTGACAACCTACGTGAGGGATTCGCTGATTGCTTATTCTCGGAAAGGGGAAGAATCGGATTTTGTCCCCACCACGCATATTCTGGGCCAGGTACAGGATCCTATGTTTGGTACTATCCGATATGATCTGACTGCGCAAATGCAATTTTCCCCCCTTGGGGTTGATTTTTCGGGTGCTACTTTTGATTCGGCATTTTTGTTGCTCAGTTACGATACCACCTTTGTCCCGTATGGCGAAGTGCCTGGCTTGCAGACCCTGGATGTGTTTGAGTTGGCGAGCAGGGATCTCCCGGACGAAGTATATATTACGGATCAGTTTGAAACCAAACCCGAGCTGATTGGGTCACTGACTTTCGAACCCTCGTTTAAGAATCAAAACAGAGGAGATTCATTGACAGCACCATCCCATATTCGTGTTCCTATGGCTGCTGAATTTGGGGAACGGATATTGGATTTGGACACTTCGGTCACATCCAGCGTGCTCAATTTTCTGGATGAGTTTCCGGGTTTTGTCATTCGTCCACGGCCACAGGCCTTTCAGGGTACTTACCGGTTTTTTGCCTACCCTTCTCAAACATCCGGGCAGGCTGCTAATACCGAAGTAGCCAACTATTCAGGAGTCCGGATATTTTATACCAAAGATGGGGAAGCTAAGGAAGCCTACCTTGTCATGCGTGCAGTATTGCATCATTTTACTACGGTGGACAGGCAAACGGAAGGGAGTGTCCTGGAGCAAGTGCTGCAAAACCAGGACGATCAACCTGAATATCTGTTTATCCAACCCACCCATGTTGGGGTAAGAATGGATTTTCATGATTTGCATCAATACCGGGGTAAAGTGATCAACAATGTGGCACTGAAATGGACTGTAGCGAATCATCCGATGGATGATACATCCGGCTATAGGCCCATGGATGCGGTTTTTGCACTTCAAACCGACCAATCTGCATCCCATATCCCAATCAGTGATATTCTTTTCTACCAATCCGGGGGAGCGTACCGGCAGTATTTCGGGGGTATCCTTCAAAGGGATACGACCAGCGCCAACAATCCCCGTTTCTACTCGTTTAATATCACGAACCATTTCCAAAGAATGGTCAACGGTACCAGCGAGCCTTTTCTTTATATTGTTCCCACACCACAGGATGTATCCAGAATTGCAAGGTCTGTAATCCATGGCCCGGGCAGCACACAGATCGATCTTCAGCCCAGAATTTCTATAACCTATAGTTCAACCAATAATTAATAATAATTCTATATGTATAATTTTCAATATAATACCAGACACCGGGATATCCGTATTCAGGAATATGGCCGGCATGTCCAGAATATGGTGGATTATGCTACCACCATCGAAGACGATGAAGAACGTCAGAGGGTGGCTGAGGCTATTGTGGATATCATGATCAACATGACCGATCCGGGGAATAAAAATAGCGATAGCCTGGCCAAGGCATGGAAGCATATTTTTTTCATGTCTGAAGACAAACTCAACGTCAAAATACCTGAAGGAGTGGAGGTGTCTGAAACCAAGGATTTGTTCATTCACGAGCCACTGGAATATCCGCAAATGGATATTGATTTCAAGCATTATGGGCTCAACGTACAAAAAATGCTTAAGAAGGCCCAGGAAATGGAAAATCCTGAACACCGGGAAATTTACGTTCGTACCATTGGGTCTTATATGAAAATGGCTTATCGAACCTGGCACAAAGAACAATTCGTCAACGATGAAATTATCAAGAACGATATCGAGGCCATGACGAAAGGGAAAATCAAAGCTGTTTTGGAGGATGCCAATTTCAATACCCTGAAAAACAGCAACCGGCCCAGTAGCTCAAATAAACCCCACCATGCGAAGCGAAGCCGAAACAACAATAAGAAACGCAAAAGAAGGTAAACGGACTTGAAATTCTCCCTTCTTACAGGCGGTCTATCTCCGAATTTCCAATAACTTGTGGTACTGAATTGTTGTGTGTTATCATTATGATCGTGATAGGTACAATTAAATGACCGAGAAGCTATTCATAAACCTTCAATTTCCTACGAAGTGACCCAATCTTTTATTGTCCAGGGTGGATATCAGTTGCATGGTTCGATCACGCCCCAGGGTGCCAAAAATGAAGTATTACAGATTCTGAGCGCAGTTCTCCTTACCTCAGAGCCCGTCATTATCCGAAATGTTCCGGAAATCGTTGATGTGGATAAAATGATGGGCTTACTGAAAGGCCTGGGCGTGAAAGTCAAAAATCTGGATGGCCAAAGCTTTGAATTTCAGGCAGATGACCTTGATCTGGAGTACCTTTTTAGCCCACGGTATTATGCAGATGCACAAAAAATCCGTGGATCGGTGATGTTGCTGGGTCCTTTACTTTCCCGTTTCAAAAAAGCGTATATTCCCAAGCCGGGGGGAGATAAAATTGGCCGACGACGCATAGATACCCATCTCAATGGATTTATAAAATTGGGGGCCACCTTCGAATACGACGAACGCTACGATAGTTATTTTCTGTCAGGGCACGACCTCAGGGGAACATACATTCTCATGGATGAAATCTCAGTAACTGGGACCGCAAACATGCTGATGGCAGCAGTGTTGACGCCAGGTACGACTACGATCTACAACGCGGCGTGTGAACCCTACGTACAGAAATTATCCCATATGCTTGTCAGGATGGGTGCGCGGGTATCGGGCATCGGGTCCAACCTTTTGGTGATAGAGGGGGTGGATGCATTGTCGGGAACAGACCATACTATTTCACCGGATATGATCGAAGTGGGTAGTTTTATCGGTATGGCAGCTATGACGGCCTCTGATTTGGAGATCAACGGTATCGACGTAAACGAATTGGGGAACATTCCAGATACTTTTGAAAAAATCGGGGTGAAGATAGAACGAAGGACTAATAGTCTTATGGTCTATGGAAGCGAGCCCTATGAAATTACCAAGTTCATCGATGGATCCATTCTCACCATTTACGATAGCCCCTGGCCGGGATTTACCCCCGATCTGATGAGTATCATACTGGTGGTGGCCATACAGGCCAAAGGCAGCGTGCTTATCCACCAGAAAATGTTCGAGAGCCGTTTGTTTTTTGTCGACAAACTCATCGATATGGGAGCTCAGATCATCTTGTGTGATCCCCACCGTGCTACCGTGATTGGCATGGGAAGGGAAAGTAAATTAAGGGGCATTGAAATGAGTTCGCCGGATATTCGGGCAGGTGTCGCATTGTTGATCGCTGCTATGTCAGCTGAAGGCGAAAGTATAATCCACAATGTTCAGCAAATTGACCGTGGATATCAATTTATAGATCGCCGTCTCCAGGCATTGGGAGCCCGGATAGAGCGTATAAACAATGATTGAATTACCTCCTTTTATTGAACTTGACTTAGTTTGCCTGAGTTTGAAACCATCATTAAGCCCAGGAAAGTAAACATTCCATTGACCAGGAGGATCTCAAATCCGAATTGATAACCATTGAGCCAGGATTCTGAATTGGCATTGAGTATATAACTCAGGATCGGGGCAAGGATGCAGACCAGCGGAACCCATCGGTCGGTCACAACCCTTGAAGTGAAAAATCCGAATGTGTACAACCCAAGCAAGGGACCATATGTATAACCTGCTACCTTGAATAATGAGGAAATTACCGCTTCATTGTTGATCCACCAGAATACCTGAATGGTAATAAACAGCAGGACAGAAAAGCCCACATGGACATTCCGCCTTATAGCCATCTTCTCCTTTTCCTGGCGCTCCTTTTTTTCAAAATTGAGGATGTCGATGCAAAATGAAGTGGTCAGCGAAGTCAATGCAGAATCTGCTGAGCTATAGGCTGCAGCAATGAGTCCGATCAAGAACATAATTCCGATCACGGGTCCAAGGTGTTCCATGGCTAATGTGGGGAAAAGTAGATCAGAGGAAGGCACAGCTTCGCCACCGACTATCCGGGTGGGCATATCCACGCCAATCGCATCAGCATATATATAGAGCAAGGCACCCAGCACGAGAAATAAACCAACCACGAAAAACAATATAAAATTGAACGTATTCATGTTTTTTTGTGCATCCCTGAGCGTTTTGATGCTTAAGTTTTTTTGCATCATGTCCTGATCCAGTCCCGTCATGACTATGGTGATAAACATACCTGCAAAAAACTGCTTCCAGAAGTTGTTGGGGTCCGACCACCCCCCTTCGAAGAAGAAAACCTGGCTGTAATCACTTTCACGTACAGCGGTAATCATTTCCCCCATAGACCAGTCAAAATAATTGGAAATGGTAAAAATGATGGCTACCAGTACGATAAGGATGCTTGCAGTCTGGATGGTGTCGGTCCAAATGATGGTTTTTATTCCACCGGATGATGTATACACCCAGATCAATCCAATGGTGAGCGCGACAGTGATCCAAAAAGGAACACCCAACCCATTCATCAGAAATTGCTGCAGGACGATGGCTACCAGGAATAGCCTGAATGATGCGCCGATGGTCCGAGAAAGCAGAAAGTAGCTAGCCCCGGTTTTGTAACTTGCCGCTCCAAAACGCTGGTCGAGATAGCCGTATATCGAGGTCAGTCGAAGCCGGTAATAGGTGGGCATAAGCACGTAAGCAATCACCAGATAACCGAACACGTACCCGATCACCATCTGCATATAAGAGAATTGGGAGTCCGCTACCCACCCGGGTACACTGATGAAGGTAACTCCGGAAAGTGTCGCTCCGATCATCCCAAACGCCACTACATACCACGGGGATTCCCGATTACCGATGAAGAAATCATCATTGGTGGAACCTTTGGAAGTAATCCTGGCAATGAAGATCAGTACACCAAAATACACTGCAAGGACAATAAGAACCGTGGTAGGTGAAATCATGAGGGGTAATTAAAATTTGTATAAATTGCACGAATATAACACGTTAGAATTAGATTATTAGGATAAAATTAGTAAATTGGGTACATAGACGTAAAGAGAATGAAACTTTGGTTGGCATATGGCTTGATGGGCTTCCTGCTCCTGTACGCAGACTACGCGGAAGCACAGACCATTCAATGGCCTAAACCAGTTCAGCCCTCCAGGCAAGAAATTTATACGCACAGTACGCAGGTCTCTTTCAAGCTTTCTCCGGCGGGGATGCAATTTGGATACCGATTTGGACAACTTCCCAACTTTTACACGGAGAAATACTATCAAATTGAAGTAGGGCAAATCCGACACCCTAAGGAAATGAATAGCGGCTTACAGTCCCTAAAATCCAGTATAAGCAGAGGCTTTTTCAAGAATTATACCTATGGCAAACAAAATTCTCTGTTTACGATGCGGGCCAGCCAGGGGAAAACTGTGTTTTTGAGTGATAAAATTTCCAAGAAAAATGTCCTGGTTGGATATTCCTACCGATACGGGATTTCGGCCGGCCTCATAAAACCTTATTACATACAAGTGGTACGGGAAGGGGATGGCATTACTAGTCGTAGTTTTGAAGACATTAAGTACACAGAGGAAACCAGGGAAGTCTTCCTCAATGATGAAGATATTTTTGGAAAAGCACCATTCAGAAAAGGCCTTGGAGAAATGACATTCACCCCGGGAATCCATGCTCAGGGTGGGATGCATTTTGACTGGAGCAAGGACGAGCGTTTGATCATGGCTACTGAAGTGGGATTGATGATGGATTTTTATTTTACCTCTATACCCCTCATGGTGGATCAGTCCAGTAAACCTTTCTTTCTAAATCTTTACGTATCTTTGCAATTCGGGAAGCGTAAGTAATTCCTTTCACTGCAGGAGCAAAAACCCAAGATATGATTGAACTTCCTATCGCGGAAAAAAGGCAAAAGCGCCCTGACTGGTTGCGTGTAAAACTACCAATCGGGGAAAATTATAAAAAGGTACGCCGTCTGGTGGACGAGTACGATCTTCATACGATTTGCCAAAGCGGGAATTGCCCCAATATGGGAGAATGTTGGGGAGCCGGTACAGCCACGTTTATGATTCTGGGCAATGTTTGTACCCGGTCGTGTTCGTTCTGTGCTGTAAAGACCGGGCGACCACCGGAGTATGATGAAGACGAACCCTACCGTGTGGCGGAAGCCATTTCTTTGATGCAGGTGAAACATGCTGTAATTACCTCTGTGAACCGGGACGAACTCAAAGACCGTGGTGCTGAGATATGGTATCAGACGGTGCGTGCAATTAAGGAAAAAAGCCCCGGTACCACCATCGAAACCCTCATACCGGATGTAAGAGCGACCTGGTGGGCGTTGGAGAGAATGATCAGTGCAGGGCAGGAGATTGTGTCTCACAATATGGAGACGGTACCACGCTTGTACCGATTGGTACGCCCACAGGCGAAGTATGACCGTAGTCTGGAGCAGATCCGTCGTACGAAGGAATACGGCAAACGAACAAAATCGGGCATTATGGTGGGACTCGGAGAGACACGCGATGAAGTTCTGACAACGATGGACGATTTGCGTGAACATGGTTGTGATGTGATTACACTGGGTCAATATCTCCAGCCGACCAAAATGCATATGAACGTAGCGGAATTCGTTCATCCCGATACCTTTGAATTTTACCGGGTGGAAGGATATGCCCGAGGCTTTGACTTTGTCGAAAGCGGACCCTTGGTACGATCATCGTACCATGCGGAAAGACACATCTAAGGGATTTACGATGTACGATTTGCGATTGACAGTCTGTCCCTGATATAGGTTGACCGCTTAAAAAGCGATTAACCAATGAAATCGAACGTAAGACTCATTCAAAAGCAACGTAGATTCCATACAGCCTTGAAAAAGGATTCCGGTGAACAGTTTGGTTGAAAGTGACAAATTCAGTCAATCGAAGATCGTATATCCATTTCCGTCATTGCTATAATTTTTTTTCTCAATGTTCTTATTGATGCCACCCTATTCGAAAGAATTTCATTGACCTCTTCCCTGATTTTAGCAATACTATTTGATGATAAGAAGCCGCTTTTTTTAAGTAATTCAAGCCAGTAAAGCGTTTCATCGGCTTCTTCTTCGACGGTTTTTAATTTATTGATGAAATCAGTAGTTGAATTTGCCCTACACGCTGCTCTGTAGTTGGAACCCAAAGAGTTCGCACTGCTTATAATTTGATAAGAAACAACCCTTGCTGAGGATTTAGTTGGAAATTCATCCTACTCGTATAATGATGTCCATCCCAATCCTTTTTGTTCTCTTCTTTATTTTTTCCTGCATATACTTTTAATACAGTTTGTAATTTATGTGCTCGAAACCAGTCAGGAACAATTCTGAGAGCTTATGGTAGATCTTGATGAATCGATTCTTACCAATGCCAGAAACCAATCAATTTCATTGTGGAAGCTTTGAACCTCAACCTGATCCAACTTTCCATTGAATGGATCATATGCCATAATTCAACTATTCTATCGATATCCCCCAATCGTTAATCCAAATCGTAAATAGATCCGATCGATCCACGATAGGATCCTTACCATCCCGGGACAAAGTTCAACCCGAAGGTTCCTGGTGCACCATCGATAAGCGGCTTGGCATAAAACGGCTCCAAAATCAAAGCGCCAAACAAATTCACCCGCAGGGCTACGCCAACGCTTTGCAGAAGTTTGGACTCGAACCCTTCCGGAGCATCAAACGGATTGTTTCTGGACCAGGCCGTTCCCACATCGTAAAAAAATGCGAGTTGACTAAGTAGAAAAGTGGTAGGAATCAGGGCCAGCTCTTCGGGGCCTGTGAAAGGTATTCGGAATTCTGCATTCCCTACGAACAATTTCGAACCCCTCACACTATTGGTTAATCCCAGATCCTCAATAGTCGTGGTACTCAGATTGGAATAACCTCTAATGAAAGTCGGATAGATCACGTAATTCGAAAGATTGTTGTTGTTGGCATCTTCTCCATATTGTCCATATTGCAACGCTCTGAAGGCAATCGACGATTTGTTGAGATAAAAGTATTTCCGTAGATCCACAAGGGTGGTTATATAATTCCAATAACCAAAGTTTTGGGTAACACCTATGCGAAACCGATAACCATTGAGTGGAGAAGTGAACCCAAAGGTGGAGTTGTCACCCACGAAAGCAGCCTGCACATTAAACAGACCAAATCCATCCGGAGATTCAATTTTTTCTCTGTCCTGATATATAATCCGGCCAAAATCGTCGTAATAGTTGTGCCACCGTTCCGTACGGTAATAATACAACGAATATCCTCCTCCTGCTTCTACTCTAAGGCTCTGGTTGAAAGCGTATTGTGTAAATAAACTGGCCTGATCCTGGAAAACCCGATAAATATCGTACGTGAAATCTATCACGGGAATATAACCACCTGATACGGGAAGAGAGTCCCGGAAATACGAAGGATAGCTATTATATCGGAACGGCACGTGGGCGATTCCACCTCCCCATCCGATTTTTCCTGACTGGTTACGGTATATAATTTGCGCACCGAGATCGTAAATTTCTCCGTTCAGCGCAAGGGTACTATATATCTGGTTGTTCCCCAGCATATCACTGAATATCGCATCCACGCCTCCTGCCAGTCCGGTCGAAGTTCCGATGAAGTTTCCGGTTCCCACGCCGACGCCGCCACCGCCACTGATATAATCCAACTTGAATTGAGGACGATATTTTTCTCTTTGAAATTCCGATACCGAGACCAGGGGGTGGTCGTCCAGCGTCATCAGATTCCTGGTCACAATCTGAGGACTGCGGCGGGTCATGGATGGAAGTTGTGCCGCGGAATTGTCGACATCACCCGGATCCACTGGTGTCATTTTTGATACATCGGGGGTGTAGCTGTAAATCTCGTATGAGTTGTCGGTGTAGTAATTATAAAAAATTCTGCGTCCGTCTCTGGTAACGCTTATCGCTGCGGAGAATGGTGTAATTCCGCTGACTCCGGTCACGATATCTGTCACCTGGTACAAACCATTATCATGGATATTGTACATATACATATTTCGATAACCATCACGGTCGGACAGGAAATACAGCCGTCCCTCCTGGTCAATCACCGGATTGAGATTGTCGGCACCTGGGAAAATATGATCCAGATGTACTATGGTTTCATTGGCCAGATCCAGGTAAGCCAGGTTGAAATTCCAGGAAGGACCGGTACGCCCTTCACGGTAACTAATTTCATCCGTGGAGAAATAAATGCGGCTGCCATCCGGGGAGTAATAGGGCATAATCTCAGAATATACATCATTCGTAAGACGTCGCGCCCTTTTGGTCCGGACATTAATTTCGTAAAGGTCGGTTTGTCCTTCCTCCAGACCGGTGACTACAATGTTTCTGCCATCAGGAGACCAGTTGGGATAGGCAAACTTACTAACCCTGTCCAGGTTAAAGGAAGTGACTGTATTACCTTTTTTGTTTTTGATCATCAATTCGCTTCGTCCTCGGGAGATTACGACGTAGGCAAACTGTTCTCCATCGGGCGACCAGGTGCCACCCGATTCGATAAAATCCACATCATCGATAGAACCGGAAAAGGAATTGGTGGAAATTCTTTTTTCTATTGCTCCGGAATTAGCATCTGCGATATATAAATCAGTGGAAAGAACCCTTTTTTCTGAAAAGAAGATGATTTTGTCTCCGCGGGGTGATACCGTGGGGGCCAGGTTCATCCGACCGCCATTTTGGTTATTAATCACGACCCTGCCAGCAGGATTTTCATCTTTGCTGCGAATGAAAGGTTCATAATAAGCACGCATAGTTCTTTGCCAGTCAGAGGACAAGGAATCTGTGGTGGTTCCAAGAACAAGAGCTACTGCATTGTCAAATCCATAAGCACCCGTGGCCTGGAAAAGCGGTCTGATCACGCGGTCACCAAACCGGCTGGTGAGGTAAGACCAAAATGTCTGCCCCCATCGATAGGGGAAATATTGCGGGTTGGCCAAATCCCTGATGGCAGGTACCTTTCCGGTCAATACAGCATCCCTCATCCACATGGCTGTCTGAGAATCTTCTGAGCCCTTGGACAGGTATTCGGCCAAACCTTCCACCATAAATAAAGGCAGATTTTGAAGATTCTGAAATCCCGTGCTATCCCCGCCAAGGATAATATGGTACTGGAAAGCGTGAACGATCTCGTGTCCGATGACGTGAAAAGTCTGTTGGTTGGTCAACGCAATGGGAAGGATTACCCTGTTTTTGAAGGCTTCAGTGACCCCACCGGTTCCGATGCTGATCTCCCCGCTGATGGTTCGCGTTTGCTGGAAATCCCCGTGATCATTGTACAGGATAAATGGATTGCGCTGGGTAAAGGTGTCCTGCAGAACTTCCTGATGCATGGCATACCACTGCTCCGCCCATTGGGATATTTGATGGATTTTTTCCTGATCTCTCAGGTAATAGTACATGTCAAAATGGGGTGTAGCTAATACCCGAAAGTTTTGAGTTTCGTATTTAGGTTTGTTTTTGCCAAAGTATTGACCATAACCCGGGGCAAGAAATGCAACCATCAGGCCAAGGATCAGTAGGAGTTTTAAGATAGTGTTCATAAATTTTATTTGACCAGAAACGAGTTTTCCATTCAGCTCATTCTGTATTTATTTAATGGTATAGCATTCGGCACCTCACCTTAGTGACCCGTCTTGCTTTGTTAATATACACATTTTTCACACCTTTGGTTGGTCAGCCCACCTTATTTTGTATCGACCTTAAATCAATTTTCGTATTTTAACATTAATTTTAAACGTTTTATGTGGATTAATCAATGAAAACAATACCAGGACCTGACAAAATGTTAGTTTGGATCCAGTATACATGACAAAGTTACCTTGATAAGTCCATTTTATTGAATTGGATTGCGAATTGCAGTAGGGGTTTATAACGAATAAAATAGCGAAAAAATGACTTACGATAATTTTACGATAAAGGCGCAGGAGTCTATTTTGCGGGCTCAGCAAATTGCGGGGGAGCTCCAACAACAATCCGTGGACACTTCCCATATAGTAGCAGGGATCCTTGAGGTAGATCAGGAGGTTCCCCAGTTTCTTTTCAATAAGATGGGCGCGAGTCTGCCCGAATTACAGAAAGCGATCAGAGATGATATCCGTAGTTTTCCCAAAGTGGAAGGCACGGATAAACAGTATCTGACCAATGATGCCAATAAGGCACTCAGTAGGGCAAAAAAAGCGATGAGTCGATTTAGTGACGAATATATTTCAGTGGAGGTACTTCTTCTGGCAATTGTGCAGGGGACGGACAAAACCGGAAAATTATTCAAGTCACTCGGTGTCACAGAGGATTTGATGGTGGCAGCGATTAAAGAACTCCGCAAAGGCAAAGCCATTGTGGATCAGCACACCGACAACCAGTACAATGCCTTGAAAAAATACACGGTCAACCTCAACGAGCGGGCAGAAAGCGGAAAACTGGATCCCATCATAGGCCGTGATGAAGAGATCAGAAGGATTTTACATATTCTATCCCGCAGAAAGAAGAATAACCCGCTGTTGATCGGAGAGGCGGGGGTTGGTAAAACAGCTATCGTCGAAGGAATCGCCTGGCGAATTGTGAACCAGGATGTTCCTGAGAATTTACGGACCAAAAAGATATTCTCCCTGGATCTTGCAGCTCTGATTGCCGGTGCGAAGTACAAAGGTGAGTTTGAAGAGCGGATCAAAGCGGTGATCAACGAGGTCAAGGCCAGTGATGGAGAATTTATTTTGTTCATCGATGAGATCCATACATTGATTGGAGCAGGTGGTGGTCAAGGTGCCATGGATGCCGCCAATATTTTGAAGCCTGCCCTGGCTAGAGGGGAACTAAGGACGATCGGAGCTACCACATTGGATGAGTACCAGAAGCATTTTGAAAAAGACAAAGCGCTTGTTCGTCGGTTCCAGACAGTGATAATCGATGAGCCCTCCATAGAAGATACCATTTCTATTCTCAGGGGATTACAGGAGAAGTATGAAGTGTATCATAAAATTGAAATTCTGGATGAAGCATTGATAGCTGCTGCAGAATTATCACACCGGTATATCTCGGATCGACACTTACCCGATAAGGCGATCGATCTCATCGACGAAGCTGCTGCACGACTGCGGTTAGAGCTTGATAGTGTGCCCGAGGAAATCGATGAATGGGAGCGCAAGGTTCGACAACTGGAGATCGAAAAGGAAGCGATCAAGCGCGAAGGATCTGAAGGGAAATTGCAGGTGATCGGGGAAGAACTCGCCAATGCCAAAGAGAAACTGGAAACGCTGCGCGCGGCCTGGCAGAACGAAAAGGATATCGTGGATAATATACAGAATATCCGCAGTAAAATGGAGCAGCTTGAGGTGGAAGCAGTACGAGCAGAGCGGGAAAGCGATTATGAGAAAGTGGCCAGGATACGATATGGTGAGCTCAAGGAACTTGAAGTTCAGCTGAAGGTCGCCGAGGAGAAATTGGATTCCCTGGAAGATGAGAAACGATTTACTACGGAAGAAGTGACCGGTGATGATATCGCAGAGATTGTATCCCGGTGGACGGGTATACCGGTTCAGAAAATGCTTCAGAGTGAAAGAGAAAAATTGCTTCGCCTGGAAGAGTATATCGGTCAGCGTTTGATAGGCCAGCAAGAAGCCGTGAAGGCAGTGGCTGATGCAGTGCGTCGAAGCAGGGCCGGATTGCAGGATGCGAACCGCCCTATTGGTTCATTTATATTTTTGGGCCCCACGGGGGTAGGTAAGACCGAACTGGCCAAAACGCTCGCTGAAGTTCTGTTTGACGACGAGAATGCCATTACCCGAATCGATATGAGCGAGTACCAGGAACGACATGCGGTTTCACGACTGGTGGGAGCACCTCCTGGCTATGTGGGTTATGATGAAGGCGGGCAGCTGACCGAGGCAGTTCGAAGAAAGCCATATTCGATCATACTTTTGGACGAAATAGAAAAGGCACATCCGGACACATTTAATATTCTACTTCAGGTGTTGGATGATGGAAGATTGACCGACAACAAAGGGCGCGAAGCGAATTTTAAGAATACCATTATTATCATGACTTCCAATCTGGGTTCGGAATTGATTCTGGAAAACTTCGAAGATCTCCGGGCAATCGGGGAGGAGCACCGTTCGGAAGTATTGGCAACCACTAAGGTAGAGGTGTTTGAGTTGTTGAAAGACAGAATGCGACCGGAATTTCTCAATCGTATCGATGAAAGGATTATGTTCCTGCCATTGACGCTGGAGGAGATCAAGAGAATCGCGGAACTTCACATTAAGAAAGTCCGCAAAAATCTCAATCGTCAGGGTCTATTCCTTGAGATAAGCGATGCAGCTATGGATTTGATCGCAGACCTGGGGTACGATCCACAGTTTGGCGCACGGCCCTTGAAGCGGGTCATCCAAAAAGAATTGGTCAACCAACTTTCCATACTCATACTGGATGGTGAGTTTGGAGTAGGCGACAAAATTTATGTGGACGCAGACCCCGGTGGATTAAAGTTTAGTCTGGATAATAAGCATTTCCACTACTCTGCTCAGGAACTGATTGAGGAAAAATAAAGCTAAGAATCGGAATTAATCGGGTTTAATGGTGTTGATATTATTTGGATAATAGGTGGAAATGCATATGTTTGCTATCCGATTTTCAATATTTTGACATCAAAATTTTAGACCATGAAATCCCTTACTTCCATTCTTTTTATGTCGTTATTCTTTCTCTTACTGTGGCCGGTAAACAGCGAAGCACAGGTTCTGCGAAGAACCCTGGGCAAACTAGGTGAGCGGGTAGTGGAAAAGAAAATAGAAAAAGAGGTTGATAAAAAAATCGATGAGGTTGCCGATTCCATCGTATATGCACTGGATGGTGAAAAGCCCATGACGGAAGAAGAGCGGCAGGAGGCACAAAAAAACAGACAGCGCGCTGGTGAATTGATGCGGGGTATGATGGGAGGAATCAATCAGGTGGATTTGCCGGAAAGTTATGCTTTTGAGATCAGTATTGAAATGGAATTGGAAGATCATAAAAAGAACATCTCTCAACTCACCTATTTTATTTCTGAAAATTCTCCGGTTATAGGTTATAGGATGACTACGGATGACAAGAAAAATAGCCAGGAACAATTTGTGGTGATGGATATGGAAGAGAAATATATGGCAACCTTTATCGATTCTGATGGTCAGAAGGTGGCCATGTCTATGCCCCTCCCGGTGGATATGATTGCTTCCATGGCCGCAGAGGAAGCAGAAAAGCAGGAGGAAAAAGACTTTACCTTCGAGAAAACCGGGAATTCAAAAACCATCAATGGCTATCATTGTACAGAGTTTGTGATCACCACTGAGGATCATATCCAGCATATGTGGATGACCAAAGACGTAGATGTGAAATTAACCTTTACTGAGGTCTTTTCCCAAATGATGAATTCCAAACAGAAAATTCAGAATCCGATGGAAGGGGAAGGATATCCGATGCTCATTGAAATCATCGAGAAGAAGAATAACCGTAAAACATATATGCGAACGAAGGAAATTAAAGAGGGAAGCTTTCCATTTGTCGCCGCGGAGTATTCCTACGCCTATTAATCAGGATCAGTTAATGATGGTTGAAGGGTAAAAGGCAAGGTAAATTCCATGGTTTACATCGTCGCTTTATTTCAGCACCTACTGGGAATATGGCCCCAATTTATGAACTGCTCACGTAGGGTTGTTGGCCGTTATGAAGTATGTAAAGGGTAAATGGTAAATGGGAAGTGGTTGTAGCAGGGGAAAGTTGGAATCGGACCTGCATCCTACATTTTTATTTGGGCATTTCACTCCCAGGGAGCGATCTCCTATATCCGATGTATTGGATTGAGCAGCTCGTGTAAGCTCGTACCGGGGTTCATTTTGTTTTTAAATTGGTGAAGATGAAGTCGAAATACGTAAGCATATTGGGCGTTCTGTCTTCCCCAAGGCTTTCAGGATTTATCGAAGAGATCCATCATTTTCTGGGACAAGAATCGGCCAATTTCACGTGAGTGGAGAATATAGTCTGACAATTTTTTCCACTGCCTCATTACAGAAGATCTATAAACCTACCACTACTTTCAAGATTAAGCTACATGGTAAGAATGGTGGAGAATTCATTTCAAGATCGAGCAAGTCCAAATCATGCAACGTGTTCACAAAAAACAATAACCCACAAGTCTAAGATGATGAAATCCGTCGAGGAATGCTGAATTGTCCCTTTTTCTTTTTTATTATCTGTTTAGGACGTGAATTCAAAGGAATGCGAAAGATAATCCATCGTATCCTTATCTTTCCACATGAAGCCATTCTCGTGAATAAAAGCCCATAAGGTTTCCATCTCCTCCTTTATTCGAATTTCCTCTTATATCGTTCACTTTCCATGAAAGTTAAAAATATTTTGCTAATTTTAGCCAATCTGTTAATTTCGGGAATGTGAAAAATCAATTCAGAACCATTGGAGATGACGAACTGCTGAGGAACATCGCATCGGGAGACCGACAGGCATTCACGGCTTTGTTTCATCGCTATTGGGAGGATATGTACCGTTCGGCTTACATGGTGACCCGGGATCGTGAAGTGAGCATGGATGTCATTCAGGAGGTATTTGTTTGGATTTGGGAAAATCGTGAAGTCTGGACCATTTCCAATACAAAAGCCTACTTGCTTACCGCAGTAAAATACAAAGTGGCGAATGAAATCAGGAAAGGCAAACTGAGAACTGTGGCTTTTGCAGGCTGGAAAGAACGCGCCCTCAAACATCAGGTCGAATATCATAACGAGTTGGAGATCATTGAATTGAAGCGCATAATTAAGGACTTCACGGGCCAACTGCCACCCCGTTGCCAGGAAATTTTCCGACTGAGCCGTTTTGAAAACCTTTCCAACCGGGAAATTGCTGACCGCCTCAACATTTCCGAAAAGACCGTGGAAAATCAAATAACTATAGCCCTGGGAAGGTTGCGTAGGCATTTGGGCCATCTGGCGTTTTGGGTGATATTTTTTTTGTGAGCACTTCATCAGGTGGTTTTTATTCCAAAAAATCCCTGTAAAGGATTTGTAGATTTTTGTCCTCGGCATCACTTATACTCGATCCATATGATTAAGATACAAAGTGAAATTATTGGCGAAACTAAAGTTTTTCACTATGGCCATTTGACATCTGTGAGCGTATATATTGATGAAATCGTAACAGCTGGACAGAAGATTGGAACTTCAGGAAAATCCGGAAATGCATGTGATGTTGAATTTCCCATGTACATTTAAGACTTGCAGATGAGAATGGTAATGGTT
>CAYRRD010000061.1:0-20745 GCA_964426625.1 uncultured Saprospiraceae bacterium
GGAAGTCGAAATAAAAACTGCCGAATGGCAGAATTTTATTCGACGTAGCCACCAACCCTATTGGTGGCGGTAGCGATCTGGAAGCGCCCGTTGAGGTAAAGGTTGAGGTTGAGAGGAGATTTATACCTGGCCGTTTGGTATCAGGCAATTCGTGAACCGACCGCAGGGAGGATCTGGTAGCGTCATTGCTCTAAATTGACCTTATGAGGAAACCCTAGGTAAACTATGTTTTAATCTTTGCCCACATGGCGAGGGATTCTGGTCATGAAAAGTACTTAACCTCCATTCAATACCATCGACAGGTGTGTTATCATTCAAAAATTTTGACAGACTAAGAAAAATAGGATATGTAATTCGGTTTTCATGCATTGGTCTATCCATTCATTCCAGAAAAAGAATTATTTCCCATCTGTAATTTCCAAAATGGGATCCCCAATACTACCACTCGGCATTTGAATCTTTAACATTGCCGCTACGGTAGGAGCCAGGTCAGCCAGTCGAATATATCGGTTGGTTTGACCCGCAGGGACATTCCACCCCATGAACACCAGCGGAAGGTGATTGTCATAAGGATACCATGTGCCATGGGTAGCTCCGTTGGGACTTCCTCCTTTCCATCCCGGTTTGACAATGATGACAATATCGCCCCCTCGCTGGGCATTGTAACCATTGATAAATTTGCGTCGGACAGCTTCCGGCCATGGGGCTGTTCCAAGTTGGCGAGTAGGCCATGCATCCACTACTGCATCATGCGTAAGGATGTTTCGAATAATGAAATGCATCATTTCATCGATATTGACATTCTGATTCTGTTTATTGATATTATCCCAGTTCAGGTAGATCTGAAAATTTGACTGTGCTTCCACCACATCCTCAATACCATATTTTTCCATTACTGCCTTGTTGATGCCATCCTCTATCTCACCACCGTATACGCCTGTGGGTAATCCGTGTTCCATCAAAAAACCAGGAGACTGGGCCACCCCATGATCCGCTGTAATAAAGAACAAATATCCATTGGTTCCATATCGTTCATCGAGGTAGTCGAAAAATTCTGCAAACTCACGATCGAGTCTTAAATACATATCTTCTATTTCAATGGCGTTGGGTCCTACAGTATGTCCTAAACCATCGGTAGCACTAAAACTTACAGTCAACATATCTGTGACTCCTCGATTACCCAAATCCTCGCCTTCAATGGCAGCTTTCGCCATCTCCATAGTGATGGTATTTCCAAAGGGGACGCTTCGGATGTGTCCCGGGTTGGTATTGGCTTTTCCAAATTCGTAGGGAAAGGTTGCTGATTCCTTGCCGATCATTTTATTCTCATAAGGCTGATCGTCAGCTTCGCTCAATACGTAGGTTTCGATTGGGAATAACGTTTCCCATGTTTGTGTAAGGTATTTTTCAGGTAATTTCTGTGCGTTGAATTCTTTCACCCAATCGGGTAATTCATCCATATAATAGGTGCTGGTGACGAAATTTCCAGTCCCACTATCGTACCAATAAGAGCCATCGGACAGATGACCGGCGGGTAAAATGGCACCCCGATCTTTTATGGAAACTCCGATAACCTTACTTTGAAAACCATTGGAAAGTTTGAGTTCATCGCCTATGGTGGTAGTCAGTAGATTGCGGGGAGATTGTGAATGGCCGCTTTGCGGTGCACCTACCGTCATGACCGAAGTGTCTTCCACATTGTTGATTCCCCGTCGAATTCGGCGGTCATACCATCCGTTGCCCACAATACCGGTGATGGCTGGAACACTTCCCGTAAAAGCCGTGCTGTGTCCAATAGCTGTCACCGTAGGCGCATAATCAATCTGTGCATTTTCGCAGGTAAATCCCTCTCGTAACATCCGTTTGAAGCCGCCCTCTACATAACGATCCTGGAACTTGTATAAATAATCCCATCGCATTTGATCTACCACCACACCCACTACGAGCTTAGGTCGATTTGGTTCCGTTTTATATTGTCCAAAAGCCGGTATCGATACCGTGATCACCAGTAGGAATAACACCAGGAATTGCCCTATTTTGTTTGCCTGTTTCATCATCGGATTGTACTTTATAATTTGAAATTCAAAAACTGTAAACTTTTTTGGCGGTCCATTTTCGTACTTCTAAAGATGGAAAAAGTGGACCAGGCCGTGAATATAGGCATTTCCCTGTAAACCACCACATGCCTTTACTGGACAATCTCTTACGAATAAGCCTTTGGTAACATTACATTAGATTTTTTCCAGGCTTCCAGGTGAAAGTCCGACTCCGGGGTTTCAACCTGATCATACCGGCGATGGTTAAACCCCCGGACGGAATCGGACCTCATTCTTTCCTATGTTTTTCGGGATGTTATTCTTTATCAGCTCGTATAACCCCCAGGTATCTTCCCATCCAATAGGGTAATAAGAATTCATCTCCGGCCAGTTCACGCAAACCATCTCTTCCTCCATCCAGTCGAAACGGGTTGGCGTTGTGGCGAACCGCAGATCGCTCTGCTGGCGAAATAAGCCGGGTTGTAGTCTGGCCACGAAAATTGTCGTCCAAAAACTCCAGATCTTTTCTGTGGGAATTCATCATGGTCCATCGTACCACATCCAGTGGGAATTCCTGGAGATGCCACTGTACGGAGGTCACGTCAATTTCTCCGGAAGTGCCGTAGGTGATGAGATTCCATAATGCATTGCGTTCGGGTTTTTCAATTTGCCAGTGTTCGGATATCACATTGGCATACGTCTGTTTCAATTCTTCCGGAGCAAAATGATAAAGTACCCAATAGGTTAAAAAATACATCTCATCATCTGAATGGTTCCAGCCGCCATCTCCCATATCATGGCCTTGATAGATCACATTGGGGGTTGGTTTGATATCGTAAACAGATATTTTAATATTGTCGAGGTAGCCGTGGTCTTCGAACAAGCGATTCCATTCCTGGCGGTACAATTCCTTCCCGGTTAACTCCCAGGCCAAATGCAGCCCAGCAGTGATCGTGGTGCTACCCAGTTTCCGGTCTGTCACGGATTCTGGATAACTGTTTATGTATTCCGGATTCCATCTTCCCCACAAGGTGGGTTCTCCGTCAATATCCACGAAATAATAATCATTGCGAATAATATGCATCATAATCTGATCAATAAAATCAGCCACCCGGGCTTTCTCTTCATCATTGAGATCGAGTAATTGATGCATGATTCCTGCCACCCAAATATAGGCTACGAACTCATCGCTACTCGTATGTCCTTTCCATTCCCAGCCCTCTTCCGGGCTATCTCTCCAGCGTTCATGGTCAGATACTTTATAACCAGTACGCTCAAAGGTTCGGGAAGGGAATCCATCGAGTTGATTTATCGAAATCAACCGCTCAAATGCCTCGAACGATTCCAGTGCATTGGCCTTTGCTCGGGCGTCTCCGGTAGTGGCATATCGAAAGACTTCACTACCCAGATAGAATGATGTCCACAAACCATCGTTGTCAGTATCTATCATCTCCATGGTACTAATATCTCCTGGCTCCTGCAAACGAATTTCCCCGATCAATCCATATCGCAGATGGCGCTTTCGTATTTTGTCGAAAAAATATTCTGCTTTTTCACCCAGGGTCATCGGTTGGAATTTAATCCGAGAAACCCCGCTCCGTGTAAGTATATATCCATGACCTTGGGAGTCTGTAGCGACATCCAGTACCTCATCTTCCAGTAACCAACGTTGGGAAGCGAAGTATCGGAAATTTTCGTGATCTTCGGTCAGATAACTTCCGTGGTTCGAACCCATCCAAAGTTTATTGTGGTGAGTAGACATGGATGTTGGAGGTAGGGCCGGAAGTGCTTCCTGAAGTTCAGTCAGCCGTCGTCCATTTTCAGCATGGACACTATAATAGCCTTTGTCGGTGCCTATGAAAATTTGGTCTTCTGAAATAGTCCAGCTCACTATTTTCGAATTCTCCACGAGCATTTCGAAGCGACCATCCTGGTATTTGGAAATTCCAAATCGGGTCTTGATATAAAAATCTTCACCTTGGGCTTGTATTTCCTGAATTTCGGTTGACTCTCGTCCGGTTATGGCAGTGCCATTCTTCGTCAATTGGAATTCATGACCTTTGGAAAGAAGAACATCGCTTTGTGAATTGACCGAAATTTTGTCAAACTGGCCTGCGTTGAATACTCCATATGGTTTTCCCGCATGCGTATTGGATAGATAGTGGTCCGGGTAAAGATAGTACAACTCTCCCGAGCCAGCCTGGACAGTGATATCGACTGGAATTTTGTTTTGCAATGGTCTGTAATGGTTATTGGGAACCATTTGACCCGCTAACAGAATGTAAAACTCACTCGATGTCAATACATATACATTGTCATCGCGGTCAATAACCAGTTTAGATCCCAGGTCTGCAGTTCCATTTCGGAACTTATATTTTTCCGAAACAAGCTGAGGGTAGGGCGCTTCGGTAAAGGATTGTCCAAAAATCCACTTACCCGTTAGCAACATTAGTACAACTACAATCTTAGTCTTCCACATAGGTGATCAAATTTCATTTGGCAGGAAAAATCACAATCAATTGACTCGCTTATATTGAGGTTTCAAAATTGCATGTGTATTGACAATTCCTTTAATCATAATTTAGCCAATCATTGTACTATTCTATCTTAATAGGTTTGGTTGTGATACTATTAAGGAATATATGCATATTTCAGTAAAAGGAAGGACCCTGCAGGCGCTTGAATTTGTGAAAAGATCACATCAATAGCCGTATTTACTGCTTGTATTGGCAGACTTGTCTCATAGGAGTGGAATGCACTGGTAACTTTCCTCATCACCTGGCACAAAATCCGAAAGATGGAAGTTGCTGGATACCTGTTTCAGGAGTTTATTTGAGCCAGCGATCAAACCAATCAAATGCGTCCTTTTGCATAGCGCGATCAAACTTATGAGGTCCCGGGTAAAATCGGCATGAAAGTGCATCGGAAGCATCAGCCTTGGCAAAGTTTTCTTCCAGAATTTTCGCCGCTCTTTGCATTTCAGGCAGGGTATATAACTGATCTTCAGTGGTGCTTTGAATCATGGTAGGTAAGGGCATACGCAAACCCAGTATCTCGGGAAACTCAAGGTGGGCGGGAAGCACAGGAACATAAGTCATCCAGGTATGGGTGTATGATTTGTGGAGCATGAAATCATCCCATGTGGACATAAATCCTATGCTCACAGCGCACTTAATCCTTTCATCCAATCCACCCAGAAAATCGGTTCGTAATCCTCCTCCTGAAAGCCCGGCACATCCAAGTCGATCTTCATCCACCTCCTCCCTGGAAGCTAAAACAGTAAGTGCCAGCTGATCTTCAATCAAAAACATACCCGGCCAGGTGGTCCCCCCGCAAAACAAGGATTTGGCCATCACATGTTCATGCGCTGCTGCCCAATTATTGTAGGTATTGATATTATCCTGGTCTTCGGGATTGGTGTCTGACCTGCCTGCGGTACGGGCCTCTCCCCAGGTAATGACTCCCATTTCTTCAAACCGGACCCGTCGACTTGCAAAAGTGAAGACATCGTGAACTAAAACTGCATATCCACGCCTGGCAATTTCATTGGCCCAGGCATTTCCCTCGTAGTATTCTTCCTGGTGAGTTTTCATCATAGGATGTTGATCATCACCGGTTTTTGTGATTTTCCGATGACCAAAGTATTTGTTTCCTCCATGATCGTGCAGACCCAGAATCCCAGGAAGTCGTCCCTGGTAGTTCAGTGGTTTGATCAGAATAGCCCTGGTAGGTCGACCATACGGTAGAGACCATTCCATTGATTCAAAGTGAAGTCCATCATATTGAAATTGGCGGGTGATCCTGACTTCTGGTTTGAAACCGAGCTGGGGCCTGGCAATGTATTCTTTTACTTTTGGCATCACCTCCTGTTTCCATGCTTCCACATTGGTATAGCGGGGATTTCGAAAAGAGAGCGTGCCCGGATCTTGCCGGATTTGAGCAAGCCATGGACCATAGGCCCCTATGATACTTTTATTGTCTGACATATACTCGTTTGGAATTGAATAGAAATCTTTCGTGTCCCAATTAGTGCGGGACGAAATGAAAAAAGGGAGAAAAGCTGAACCTGATGCCAGTGTCGCGGTTTTACAAAATTGCCTCCTTGTGGTATTGATTCGGTGTTTGCTTGAAGCAGAATTTTCCATGGGTTATCTATTTTAATACGTACTGGCACAGATTTCTAATGCATTTAGGTTGAAAACGCACGGCCATGCGTCTCTATTAATGCGAATCTCTGGTCACCTCGCTGCCAGAACTCCCTTGCAGAAAATCCAAATCCATGCCTTTATCTGCCTGTTGAACATGATCTAGAAACATTTTTACATATCCCCGATCGCTTGCCGGAGCAGCAGGTTTCCAGGAAGCACGCCGGCGTTCAATTTCTTCCTGACTCACGTCAAGATGAAGTCGACGATTTTCTACATCAACTTCGATCCAATCTCCTTCCTGGACCAAAGCCAACGTCCCACCTACGGCAGCCTCTGGTGAAACATGTAAAAAAGTAGTTCCAAATGCGGTTCCGCTCATACGACCATCTGAAATTCGCACCATGTCGGTTATCCCTTCTTTGAGCAATTTTGCAGGGAGTTGCATGTTACCTACTTCCGGCATCCCAGGGTATCCCTTGGGTCCGACGTTCTTAAGTATCAGGACATGATCTTTGGTTACCGGCAAATCGGGATCGTTGATCCGGGCGTGATATTCCTCTATATTCTCAAAAACGATGGCCTGGCCACGATGTTTCATCAGGTGTGGGCTTGCTGCAGAAGGTTTGATTACAGCGCCATCTTCGCAAAGGTTCCCATACACCACAGCCGTACCTGCCTTTTCTAGAAAGGGTTCCTGAAGGCTGGCAATGACTTCGGGGTTGAAAATGGTGGCATTTTGGTTGTTTTGCTTAACTGTTTTTCCACTGACCGTCTTTACTGAGGTATGGATTAAAGGAAAAAGCTCCTTGATAACCGCCGGTAATCCACCAGCGTAATAAAAGTCTTCCATAAAATAAGCACCGGAAGGTTGGAGGTTGGCTAGAAGCGGAATATTCCGACCCAGTTTGTCAAAATCCCGAAGTGTCAGAGGGATGCCCACTCTGCCTGCGATGGCCATCAAATGAATCATGAAATTGGTGGATCCCCCAATAGCGGCATTGATTTTAATCGCATTTTCAAATAATTCCCGGGTAAGAATATCGGAAGGTTTAAGGTCTTCCCGAACCATTTCTACAATTCTTCTTCCCGACAATTGTGCCAATACTTTGCGACTGGCATCCGCCGCAGGAATAGCTGCGTTTTCGGGCAGGGTAATTCCCAATGCTTCTACCATACAAGCCATGGTGGAGGCCGTTCCCATCACGGCACAATGTCCTCTACTCCGGCACATAGCTCCCTCGATAATCCTAAATTCTTCATCGGTCATGGTTCCTGCCTGGTTATCCCCATCAAAACGCCACAAATCCGAGGTTCCTACACTACGACCACGGTATCTGCCCGTGAGCATGGGGCCCCCTGAAACTGCAATGGTTGGCAAATTCACACTGGCTGCCCCCATGATGCTAGCTGGGGTAGTTTTGTCGCACCCCACAAGGAGCACTACCCCGTCGATGGGATTGGCTCGAATCGACTCTTCCACAGTCATGCTCATCAGATTTCGATAGAGCATAGCAGTGGGTTTGATGAGGGTTTCACCCAATGACATTACAGGAAATTCCAACGGAAATCCACCAGCCTGGATAACTCCCTTCTTCACGGATTCAGCCAGCTCTCTAAAATGCGCATTGCAGGGGGTCAGCTCCGACCAGGTATTGCAAATGCCAATGACCGGTTTTCCGTTGAATTCATCGTCGGGAATGCCTTGATTTTTCATCCACGCCCGATAAATAAAACCATCTTTTCCTTTTCGGGCAAACCATTTTTCGCTTCTCAGTGTCACAAGAATTTAGTTTGAAGGTTCGTAGTGAGGGAAAAGATAAAAAATATTTTCCGACTTTACCCGGAGGAAATATTTTTCTATATATCGACTGCAGTGATTTTGTGGATAAAATGATATTTTGGACATTTTAACATCATTGCAACCATGTCGGAGTTCAAAGAGAAATGTGCCATTATTACCGGAGCAGGTCAGGGGATTGGGAAAGAAATTGCCGAGCAATTAATCCATCGTGGAGCCAACCTGGTATTGAATGACTTCAATGCTGATTTGTTGGAACACACAGTTCAGGAATTGAAGCAAAGCAATTCGGGGCAATGTGTCGGAGTGGCAGGCGATGCGGGAGATCTTGGTGTCATTGAAGGTCTGATACAACAATCCTTGACATCATTTGGGAGATTGGACATGGTAGTTGCTAATGCCGGTGTAACCAATTTTGGAAATTTTCTGAAATATCAGTCCATAGAATTTGACCGATTGATTCACCTCAACCTCCAGGGTAGCTTTTTCCTATGTCAGAAAAGCGCAATTGCAATGATCGATAGGGGAATCCCCGGACGAATTCTTTTGATGTCTTCGGTTACCGGTCATCAGGCCCATCAGGGTCTGACGGCATATGGAATGACCAAAGCAGCCTTAAGAGCACTGGCCAAATTGGCCGGTGTTGAATTAGCTCCCCATGGCATTACGATAAATGCCATATCTCCCGGTGCCACGATCACGGAGCGTACGCTCCAGGACCCAGATTATATATCGGAGTGGGAAAGTATTACCCCGACAGGGAAAGTGACACGGGTTGAGGATATTGCGCATGCTGCATTATTTTTGCTCAGCGAAAAGAGTGGCCAGGTTACGGGTCAGACCATCATTGTTGACGGTGGCTGGACGTCCACTAGTCCGCAACCCAAATAGTCCCTGGTATTTCTGCCACTCGGATGGTGACCTTTGGAATCCTTGGAAAGGATTTGTGAAAAGTAGAAGAATGTGTAAGTAGGGTCGAGGTGTTGTCAGAAAAACTACAGATAATCTATTCTATATTGCTCTCACAATCAATACCGTTATCGTTACCATCCGAAGAAAATTAAAAAGATAAGCAACTCTTTAACTCCCCTGAGATACCTCAAGGCATAACTGATGTGGGTTTCCACGGTTCTTTTGGAAATATTGAGCTGATCCGCAATCTCTTCATTTTTCAGATTCTCAAATCGACTTTTATAAAAAACTTCCCGGCATTTTGGCGGGAGGTTTTTGAGATGGAGATCAATGTGTTCTGACAGCACCACCGATTCCAGATTGTGATTCAGGGTATATTGTGGGCTCAATTCCCGAATGATGGTCAAATGTCGATCCCGGATTTTATTTTGGCGCAATGCCATCAATGTTTTGAACTTTACCGACTGAAAAAGATAGGCTGAAAGGTTTTCGATCTTATCGAGTTTTTGCTTCTCCCATATATCAATAAACACTTCCTGGACAATATCCTCACAAGCCTTATCATCGCCCAAAACTCGATAGGCTTGCAAGTAGAGTGTTTCCCAGTAGCGGGAATACAATGCCTTGAACACCTTCTCTTTTGAGAGAGATGGTGAACCAGGTAAATGTTCATCTGTAAACATGATCTCTTGATTTCACTAATCCTAAAATCCTATGAAAACGGGGTCAGAGACCTTCATTTTTATATTTCGTTTTCAATTGCTAAATATAGCGTTAATTTTTGAAAGAAAAAATCAAATTTGACTACGTGTTTTTCATTTTTCGCGCAACTATATGGTGTTAAGGCAGGATAAATAATGACCAAATCGCAATTTAAAAAATTAATAGATCGCTATCTAAAAGGGAAAACCAACCCACAGGATACCAATCTCATTGATGACTTTTATTCCAGAGCTATCGGGGAGCCGATCTTACCCGAAGTCTGGAATGAGATTGAAAAAAGTAAGCTGGAAACAAGGATGTACGATAAAATTACAAGCAAAACCCACCAGCCTCGTAGGTCCCCCTACTTCTTATATTTACTTGGTGCTGTAGCGACCATCGTTCTGTTGATTTCGGGATATTTGTTTTATCAGGAACCATCATCCACTTTCCCTAAGCAACTGGCACCACCAGAGAAATCCACCATAGTCGCTGGTAACGATCAGCGCAGTGTACTGCTCAGCGATGGATCCTATGTCCTTTTATATCCCGGAGCGAGTCTGACCTTTCCCACTCGTTTTGATGGGGACATCAGGAAGGTGACTTTGGATGGTGAGGCATGGTTTGATGTGTATGAGAATCCCCATCAACCTTTCCAGGTTATTTCCCATGAAATAACGACCACCGTACTAGGTACGAGCTTTACAATCAGCTCCCACCCCGAAAATTCGAGAATCGAAGTTAAAGTGACGAGCGGGAAGGTGAAGGTTTCTGCCCGAGATCAGGAAATCGCAATACTGGAGATGGATGATCACCTGGAATATGAAGCTGGTTCTTTCCGTATTATACAAAATCATGAAAGCACAGAAGCCCCTGGAGAACCCCAGCGTCCTGATAATTGGAAACTGGCTGATGTTACCATGGCAGAGGCTGCTGAATTTCTGGAAAAACGATGGAATAAGATTTTCATATTTGAGGATGAAAGACTGAAGCAATGCCTGTTGTATGCTTCATTCAATGCGGACGACCCGCTGGATGAGGTCATGATGATTATATGTGGGGTAACCAGCACAGATTATAGGATGGAAGAAGACAAAATTAAAATTTTCGGACCGGGTTGCCAACCGGAAGAATGATTTGGAATCAAAAACAATCCCGGTTTTGCCAGATAAGTTTGTCGACATGCTGACAAATCCGGGATTCAATCAAATAAAATTAGTTGTTCAAAATCGATGTCTAAATTATGAAAAACTATCTATTGACGGAAAACCCCCACTGGAAAGTGGATTGGTTGACCACCATTACTCAAAGTATTTGGATGAAAGTGTGTTTTGTATTGATCTCGGTACTTTGTGCAGGTCTTCAGCTTACGATGGCCCACAGTGTTCTCGGGCAGGGATTGAAGGATGAAAAAGTCAATCTCGACATCCAGGAACAAAGCTTATCCGTGATTTTTAAAGAAATCGAGAGGCAAACTTCACTTCATTTTGCGTACAATCCAAAATTGGTGGAGCAATATACCGCCACCATTTCCGGGAATCCAATTACGGTAGAGGAAGTTTTGCAGATTATCCTGGATGACACCCCCCTGGCTTATAACCAAATCAACGATAAAATCCTGATCACCCGCGCCAAACATCCAAATTCCATCCCTACAGAACTATTACAGATCCGCACTCCGCTTCCCCGACTCGAGCAAATGACTGCGCCTGTTATCAACATCTCGGGGACGGTAACGGACCAAAATGGGGAGGCCCTGATTGGGGTAAATATTCAGGTGAAAGGTACCACAAAAGGGACTATCACAGATTTTGATGGCCGATACTCTCTGGATGATGTTGATGAGCAGGCGATCCTGGTGTTTTCATATATCGGTTTCCAATCTCAGGAAGTCCCTGTGGCAGGGAAATCCACCATTGATATTGTGCTTCTTCCCGATGCACAATTGCTGGATGAGGTCATCGTAGTGGGGTACGGAACGGTCAAGAAAAGCGACCTTACCGGATCAGTAACCAGAATTTCGGGAGAGGATTTTAAACGACAACCGATTACGCAGTTGACAGAAATGTTGTCCGGAACTGTTTCTGGATTTTATTCCCAACAATCCGCCTCACCCGGGGGTGGAGGTTCCATGGAAATTCGGGGACAAAATTCATTGAGTGCCCGAACCAACCCAATGATTGTACTGGATGGGGTAATTTTCAATGGAAGTCTGCAGGAAATTAATCCCAACGACATTGAGTCCATTGACATTCTCAAGGATGCAAGTTCATCAGCCATTTTTGGTGCCCGGGCTGCTGCAGGTATTATCCTGGTAACCACAAAAAAAGGAAGTGTAGGGGCGCCTACAATCAATTTTTCAACGAAGATTGGTTTTTCCAACCCCACCAGTGAACGTAAACCGCTTGGCCCTGAGGAATACCTGCAGTTTCGTGAGGATTTTTTTACCGAGGGTATTCTCAATGATCCTGGAACCAATCGATATTACTACACTAATCCCAACAACCTACCTTCAGATATTAGCGTAGAGGAGTGGTTGAATTTCCGGGACAATCACAATCAAGATCCTATTAATGAATGGACCCAACGCCTCAATTTGTTCTCCAGTGAACAAGAGAATTACTTAGCTGGCCGAACCGTAGACTGGTATGACAAAGTCATGAACCTCAATGCGCTTCGCCAAAATTACGATCTGAGTGTCCGTGGAGGCACAGAGAAAATCCGATACTATTGGTCATTGGGGTACTTGAACAATGAAGGCATGATCACCGGTCAGAAGTATGCCGCATTGCAGTCGCGTCTGAACCTGGATGTTTCACTGAATGATTGGCTGAGTGTAGGGATGAACGGACAGTTTACCAACCGTGATGATGGAGGGGGAACTGCAAACCTTGCTCGGATGTACATCGTGAGTCCATATGGCAATTTCCGAAACGAAGATGGCAGTCTGACCCTGTTTCCACATGAATATGTAGGGGGGATAAATCCTATGACAGATTACTATGGGCGAGATCAGCAGCGAAAGACAAATTCTATATTTACCAGTTTGTATACTAACGTAAAGTTGCCATTTGGCATCAACTACAAATTTTCATTTCAACCCCGGTTGTCCTATACTGATGACTTTATATTTGACGGTCCCGAATCTTCCCGGGGGATTTCATTACCTGAAGGTTTTTCAAGCCGGGCCAATCAAAAGATTTATGAGTGGATGGTGGATAATCTCCTGACCTGGAATAAGACTTTCGGTGTCCACAACCTCGACCTTACTTTCCTGTACAATGTAGAGGAATACCAGAGCTGGTATAATATTCAGTCCAATCAAAACTTTACTCCGAATGCCAAATTGGGTTTCCATGCATTGCAATTCGGGGACAATCCATCTATTTCCAACTCAGACACCAGACAAACCGGTGATGCGCTTATGGGAAGACTGAATTATTCACTGATGGACAAATATTTGTTCACAGCTTCCTTGAGGAGGGATGGATATTCAGCTTTTGGACAAGAACAGCCCCGGGCAATTTTTCCGGCATTTGCATTTGCCTGGAAATTATCAGACGAGAATTTCTATAACAATGAAGCCCTTATCAACCGACTTAAATTGCGATTGTCATGGGGCGTGAATGGAAACCGTGAAATTGGGGCCTATTCTGCCTTGTCAACGTTAAGTTCACTCAAATCCTACGATGGATCCAAAGTGATCATTGGTGTTCAAAACTCTTCGCTCGCCAATTCAGGTTTGGTATGGGAAAAATCCACGTCATTTAATGTGGGAGCGGATATTGGTTTGCTCGACGATCGCATTGGAGTCACTGCTGACTTCTACATTGGTCATACCAATGATTTGTTGCTCAACAGACTACTTCCTATCATTACCGGATTTAGTAACGTGACAAGTAACCTGGGTGAATTGAAGAATCAAGGTTTTGAACTGAGCATCAATACCACCAATATTCATAAAGCCAGGTTTAGCTGGGGCAGTAATCTGGTGTTTTCTTTCAACAGAAATAAGATTGTGTCCTTGTTCGGCGATAAAGGGGATTATACGTTGCTGGGAGAAAGCAGGAGTGGAGAATTGCCTGACTTTTCCAACCAATGGTTCCCTGGTTACGCTGTAGATGCAGTTTGGAATTATAATATTTTGGGGATCTGGCAGGAAAGTGAAGCTGATGAAGCTGCTGCATATAATATGGTGCCCGGTGATATCAAAGGAGAAGATGTCGATGGTGATGGTAAATATATCGATGTAAATGATAAACAATTTATTGGCCACACGGTGCCGAGATATCTTTTCGGTCTTCAAAATACTTTCGATTGGGGACCTTGGAGTGCATCGATGTTCATCCGTGCAGATCTTGGCCATTTAATTCCTTTAAATGAAGCCCTGGGCGGTACATTGACCCATGACCGAAACAATTTCAACAACGGGCCGATGCCGTACTGGACACCTGAGAATCAAAACAATACCTATCCAAGATTGCGACCAGTTCACACCGCTTATGGTGGTGGAATCGCATTCTATGAACCAGGATCATTTGTCCGGTTGCAGGACGTGTCGATCTCTTATAATTTGCCGGAGAGTTTTTATAGACGACTCCAAATGTCGGGGATGTCGGTGTACGTTTCATCCAGGAACCTGCTCACCTTCGATAAATTTATCGGATGGGATCCCGAATCTCGGATGACACCCATGCCGAGAACGATTTCTTTTGGTCTGGATATTACCCTTTAAGCACAAAAATCTTGAACAATGAAATACACACAAAATATAACTCAAATCATAAGTCGGACCGTCCTTGGTATAGTATTGATCGGACTCTTATTTTCGTGTAATGAGGAGTGGCTTGAACCAGATCCGCTTTCATTTTATACGCCAGAAAATGTATATGTGGATGAGGAAGGATTTGAATCCCTGTTGGTTACTATGCGTGAAAATCTCAAAGCCGAATATTATAATCTTTTCGCCTGGAGTACCGCAGAGCTTGTCACCTCCGATCTTGCTGTGGGAGGATACGGGGTTGACTTTACTTTTTTAACCCCGAATGGTACCCCAGAGCGTTATCCGGTCGCTACGATGATTACCCAAATCTATACCTTTTTGAAGAATCCAAATGTTTTGATTTCTCGTATTGACAATGTTGAGTGGCAGGATGAGAGTGTTCGAAACAGGTTGTTGGCTGAAGCCTTCTGGCACCGCGCATATCTGTATTATCGGCTTATTCATTCTTATGGTGATGTACCTTATATAGGCGAAGAATTGCGTGGTGCAAAACTGGATTTCAGCACCCATTCCCGTTGGGCGATTTTGGAGAAGATGATCTCAGATATGGAATGGGCTGTGCAATGGATGCCCGAGACTGCGCAGATAGGGGTTCCCACAAAGTATGCCGGATATCATTTGCTGACTAAGTTATATCTGGCCAATACCAATTTTGACAAAGCCATCAATGCAGCGTCCCAGGTAATTAACGGACCATTTGCCCTGATGACCCAAAGATTTGGAAGCTGGGCGAATGATCCGGCAAGAAATGTTATTTGGGATTTGCACCGACATGACAATATTTACCATCCTCAAAACACGGAAACCATACTGGCGCTGATTTCCCGTCCCGATGCACCAGAGGATGCCCGAACGGATTTGGCGATTTCCGGGGCTTTGGTTCCTCATTATCACGATGTGAGAGATGAAACGGGGTCAGGTGGAATTGTATTTCCATCGGCCATGATAGATACCTTGTTGAGGGGTCAGGGCGTGGTGGCGAATTCGAGATTCTACCAGTTTGATATTTGGAAAGAGAATGGTGTGGATTGGAGTACGACTTCGGATTTGAGAAGGGCAGATATTAATTGGATTGAAATGTCAGAGATCAAATATAACCGTCCGGGTTCACCCAACTTTGGAGAACCCATACAACAAAGGTGGGGTGCCCCGAGTGACACTACATTGCGATGGTATTCCTTTCCGATATACAAAACGTACAATCCAGCAAACCTGGTCGAAACCAGAAACAATGGAGGTCCTGGTGATGCATACCTCTTCCGGTTGGCTGAAACTTATTTATTGCGTGCAGAAGCATATTTTTGGATGGGATCCTTGAATGAAGCTGCACAGGATCTGAATGTGGTCCGCTCACGCGCTCAGGCACCTCCCATAAGCGCCTCGGATGTTACTATAGATCTCATTTTCGATGAGCGAGGCAAGGAGTTGTACTTCGAAGCTCCTCGTCATTCTGAAATGGTCCGGGTTTCGAATATTATGGCAAAATTGAATATAGGAGGGTATAGTCTGGAGAATTTGGGACAGAGCAGTTGGTGGTATGATAAGGTAATTCGGGATAATGAGATATATTCCAAGCCTGAAGGTTCCTGGTGGAGGGGCCAAACACCCCGGATATTTCCATACAATATATATTGGCCGATACCCCAGGGAATCATCACCGCCAATACACAGGGTCAAATCAATCAGAATTTTGGATATGAAGGATATCAGAATAACCAACCTCCATTGCAAACCATCGAATAAATTGAGTCACCGATAAACGTTTTGACTTTGGATCGTATCAATCGACGAAAGTTTTTAGTACAAGGTTCCTTTGCTGGCGCTAGCTTGCCTTTCATGCCGGGATCTGAGCTTCGCTTCCGAACCGAGAAAGCAGGAAGAACCCTCCCCGAAGTTTTCAGGGAGGGTTCTTCCTCCTCAATGCGCTGCGGTTTTGCCAGGGAGAATATAACACCCTCGCGGCGTTTGTTTAATTGGGTCACTGGGAATCCTTACGGTGATACGCTACACCCCATTCACCTAACCGCTTGTATATGGAATGATGGTAACGTTACCGTCGTAATCGTCAGTTTCGAATTAGTCTACGTGGGAGAATCACTAACCGCATTGTTGAAGGACCGCATTTCCTCGACACACAGGATCCCTGAAGACCAAATTCTGATTACTGCTACCCACAATCATTCCGCTCCATTTTCACCCGTCTATATGGAAGAAATGAGATCACTGGAACGAGATTTGTCCTGGGGTTCGTTGGGCAAAATCCGGGAGGAAGAGGATGTGCCGGAATATCATTCATGGAAGAATTCTCTTATAGAAAAAGCTTTAAGGGCTGTAGAAAGGGCAAGAAGATCTGCGAATTCTGGTTTCTTATGGATAGGTAAAGCAGACATTTCGCGATGGGTACACCAAAGACGCCCCCGTCCTGTTTCGGTTGATATAGAGGATTCAAAAACACCGGCCAATTTTAATTTCCGGCACGAACAGTGGGATCCCGAAATTCTCAGCGGTAATATGAATTTCGGATCTTTGGACAGAACCATGAACGTGCTGTTTTTTGAACACGAAGGGGAAGACAAAATCTCCACGATTTTTAACCTGTCAGCACATGCGGTGTCCGTGTATCCGTATCACGATGGAATTTCCGGGGATTGGCCCGGTGTGACCACAGAAGCATTCCAAAAAGAATTTGGTGGGGAAAGCTTGTTTTTGCAGGGAACTACCGGAGATGTAAATCCATGGAAACGGGGATTAGAAGCCGTGAACGAAATGGCTGCGGGGTTGACTGACCTTGCACGTCGTGCATACCAGCACGCAGCCAGGGTACACTTGGGACCGATTAGGTGTCAAAGTGCATTTATTGGCTTACCTCTTACGGAATATGGGCAGATAAGGACAGGGCGTCGTTCTATGGAAATTGAAATCCAGGCTATAGCGATGGGTACAGTGGCAATTGTTTCATTGCCAGGTGAACCGATGACAGATATTGGAATGAGTATTAAAAACCAATCCCCTTTTCCACATACCCTGGTTTTGGGATATTCCAATGGGGTGGGGACGCAATATATCGGTATGCCGGGTGAAGAGGATTTTGGAGGCTATGAAGCCGGTGAGAAAAGAAGACTCGCTGTGGACCAGGCGGGTGTATATATGGTCGGCACAGCCGTGGATTTGTTGAACAAACTTTATACCAATGGCTGATTTTCGTATTAACCTCCTCCTTGTATGGGGACTCATTTCATGGATGCCGGGGTTGGGCTACGATTCATATGATAACGATCTACCTACTATTGTATTTTTGCTCAACGAGGATCCTTTGAATTATGGAGCTACAAAAACAATTCCTGAATTCGCTAAAGAATTGGAGAGGGCGGTAGATTGTAAAACCACAATCCTTATAGCTCGTGGTACCAACAATCAATCTTCCTTTGATAACACTAAAGCCATACGGGAAGCGGATGTACTCGTTGTGTTTTGCAGGAGAATGGCGTTGCCTGATAGCCAGATGAATATAATCAAAAACCATTACATGGCTGGTAAACCCATCATTGGGATTCGCAGTGCTAATCACGCTTTTTCAGTTCGGGAGACTATATCGGAAGGATTCATGGACTGGTGGGAATTTGTCCCCGGAGTACTGGGATGCGAAAACAGGGGGCATGGGCCAAATTCAGAACCCGTAAAGATCGTAGCTCCTCAGGATGAAACTAATCATCCCTGGTTGAGGAATCTATCATTTGAAGGATGGACTTCTGAAGGTTATTTATATCGCTCATATCCTTTGCTCGATCCCTCAGCTCGGGTCGTGATTGAAGGTTACTGCGATGGTCAGCGGGAACCTATGGCCTGGAGCAGGATTTCGTCATATGGGGGGAAGGTTTTTTACAGCGCTTTGGGTGAAGAGGATGATTTTAACTTTTTCCAGTTCAGAAAACTATTGATAAGGGCGTTTAAATGGAGCCTGCAGGATACCAGAATGAAATAATTACCAAATTCCAAATAACCTATTGACGCATGAATCTTTTTTTATTTTTTGGCCTTTTGTTTCCATTTTTCCTTAGCTCTGATCTTATTACAGAGCCACCGGCTGCCAGGGCAAAAATCGTATTTCTGGTAAGCAAAGATCCATTGAATTATCAGGCAGATGAGACCATTCCCCTTTTCGCGGATTATCTGAAAGCCAAGGGAAAGTATAGAATCAGAGTCATTGAAGCCCAGGGTCCCAGGACGAGTGCACATATTCCCCATATCTCTGCGGTTAAAAATGCTGATTTACTTGTTATTTTCTGTAGAAGGCTGGCATTAAGACCTGAACAAATGGATGTTTTGAAGCAACATTTCATCAAGGGCAAACCCATCGTGGGATTTAGAACAGCCAATCACGGCTTTTCGGTTCGGGAACCACTTCCTGAGGGGTATGTGGATTGGTGGGAATTTGTGCCCGAAGTCCTTGGATGTGAAAACAGGGGTTATGAACCGGAAGAATTGGGTACCCTGGTCAGGGTGATACCAGAAAAGAAAGATCATCCCATTCTGCAAGAAATTCAAGTGGATCATTGGCGGAGCAACGGGCAAGTCTATAAAGTTGCACCCCTTGTCGATCCAAAAGCGGAGGTGTTGCTCACAGGGAGTACAGACAATGTCACGGAACCATTTGCCTGGACAAGAAAAACCCGACATGGTGGAAAGGTCTTTTATACGGCTCTGGGATATCCGGATGATTTCGATGAACCTTTTTTTATCCGGCTAGCAGAAAACGGAATACAATGGGCATTGGAACCTTAAATGTAATTTCATTCAGCAACGCCATGAAGGTGTTTTCCCCAATGTGAATCAATTGAAAATTCAATGAAAATTTCAAATCTAAATATTACTATACAACATATAATATACGGGAGAAAAAACTTTTATTTTCTTACATTGATGACAGTGCTGTGTTGGGGCAGGGGAGCAGCCTTTTCTTCTGATCCTGCACTACCGCCCAATATTGTGATCATATCTATAGACCATCTGGAACACAAACACTTCCGTATCCATGAACCCAATTATATAAAGACCCTACCTCACATGAATCAAATGGTTCGAAAAGGTATATACTTATCCGGCTTTTATTCGACTGGTACCTCAGTGGAATCCAACAGGCTTGCATTGCTGACTGGCCGACTACCGCTCAGACATTCTTCCGGCACTCTCAATTCAGATGACTGGCAGACCTGGGGGGAGTCCTGGGATTCTGAAATATTTCTCCCTGTACTTCTCAAACAAAGTAGCACGCCGTATGTATCTGCGATGATTGGTAATTCTCAATTTGATCTGACCAACGTAGATTCAAAAAACAGACTCGGATTTGATATAAAGGTATTGGTGACAGAATCCACCTCCGGATCCCATAATAAGAATCTATTATCTTCAGTATTAATGGATCAGGAGTTGCCCGCATCCGCTCCAACGAATTTAACCAGTTCAATGATTGAAGAAGCGGTTCTTTTTATTCAAACTCAAACCAATGAGGTCAAGCCCTGGTTTTTGTATATGCCTTTGGATTTCCGACATGAAAATTGTGATGTTGTTGATTCCGGATATTTGGTGTCCCAATTATCCTTTGATGAAAAACATCCAACATCTGATGAGATAATTAATAATGAGGGCCATTACATACTGGATGAAATCCTCGATAAAATATTCTATATACTGGAAACTTTGAACGTAGTCGACAATACATTTATAGTTGTGACAGCGGATGAAGGTAAGGTGGAGAATGAAATCACCTTAAGATCCGCCACCGGTGGCAATCATGAAGAAGGAGAAAACGCACTTCGACAAGAAAATATAAACGTACCGTCTCTGGTCATTTGGCAAGGGACTATCTTTCCAGCAGAGATACATACTCCATTGTGGACGCCTGACCTCTTTACGGTATGTGCATATATAGCTGGTGTTCCTATTCCCGGGGACAGGATTTTTGATGGGAAAAATCCAATTCCAATCTTCAATGGGACGACATCAAGGTCACCCCATACCTATTTGTTTTTTGAAAAAGAGACGCACAATGCATTGATAGGGGATGGGTGGAAGATTTTGAGGAATCAGGTATCTGAACCCTGGCAGCTATACGATCTGGAAACGGACTTTTTTGAAAACCAAAATCTTGCTGAAGAACTTCCTGTCAAAGTGAAAGAGCTCAATGAAGCATTTCTGCAGAAAAAAACAGAAATCCATTCTTATCAGGTGATTCTGGAAGATGATGAGGATTGTGAATGCCGATAAAATTTTGAATATCAATAGCAATCATACAAACTATGGTTGAGAACTCGGTTTCCTTTCCGAACCTCAACAATTCCGGGGACTTTATGAAAGCATGTTTTTTTT
>CAYRRD010000062.1:0-20706 GCA_964426625.1 uncultured Saprospiraceae bacterium
GTCGTAATCGATGCTGATACCACAGTGCGCCTGACCATCCAGGTCATCCAGACAGGTTCTTACCTCCTCCCTTGTAGTTCCATCGAGTGTGTAGCATATGGAGTACTAAGCGTCGAGCACCTTGATTGGACCAGAAGGAGGTCAGGAATGGGCAACGGCGACAATAAGAACCAGGAATGTGTAAGCGTTTAGTGAAATTATTTTAGAAGTATAACAAAATTACTAAATTTGGATGTATTATAGCTTGTAAAATCCTGCTTATATCATGCCGCCTTTGTGTGAACTTTCTGAAGGTCGATTATTAAAACTTCTTGGTGACGGCAATAAGGAAGCCTTCGATGAGCTTTACAACCGGCACTCAGAAGTGGTGTATAGGACTGCCCTAAAATTCCTCGGGAATCATGAAAATGCAGCTGATCTGACGCAGGAAATATTTATCAAGATATGGACAGATCGGTCCAAATATTCCGATATCACAAATATTCGGGCGTACTTATCGATCATAAGTCGTAATCTGGCGATCCGGAGTTTGAAAAAGATGGCCCGGGATCGCAGTGCCCTCGAAGAATGGGCGATGCAATCGGGGGATGAGCGTAAGGATCCAAACATAGATGATATGATTCACTTAAAGGGCCTGGAAATTTTTTTTGCAGAAACGGTGAATCAATTGCCACCTCAGCAGCGTAAGGTATATCGCCTGGCCAGAGAGGAAGGACTTACCTACAAGAATATAGCTCGACTGCTGAACATTTCTCCAATTACTGTCAAACAACATATGGTGGCTGCCAATCGATTCGTGAGGGAACGTTGGGAACAGATGCGAGAGAGTTCATAAAACCCACATAGTTACAAGTTGATTATAGGGATTGCATCCGCATCTATTCAATTAAATGTCTTTTTCCTTCCTAAAATTTCTCATGGTTCAGAAGTTGACTATCTTTCTAAGGTGTCTGGTTATCAATAAAATATGATTGTAGTCCAAAAATTTTAGAAATTTTTTGACTATTGACTGACCCTGCATCGTCTGTATAAGACTCTTATGAATGTTCCTGAAAGGGATAGGATGGTGAACACAATATCGCCTCAGTTCGATAAAATTTCGAAGTCAGGAGGTGTTAATGAAATTGCAATGGAAAACCGTTTTAAGGTCTTAATGCATCGTTTCCGTGAAGGTACCCTTACGAGCCTCGAGCGTCGGGAGTTTCTGGAAATGATTGAACGAAGTGATTTTGACCGCAAGTTGGGGGAGGAATGGTTTTCACTATTAGACCAAAATTTATCCGACAGGGAAATCGACCTGGCAGAACATTATAATGAGCTGGAGGAGATAAGGCGGAATATCGACCTCGATCCCCGAATGAATCACAGGAGGAATGGATCCCAAACATATCGTAAACTTATAGCGATATCTTCAGCGGCAGCTATAGGTCTTGTGCTTGTTGCAGTAATGTTTTGGTGGAAGGGACACACACCTATTCAATTTGAATTGGCACAATCCAATGAAACCGAAGTGTATCATTTTTCAGGAAAGCAATACCTGCGATTGCCTGATGGGAGCACGGTGATACTGAACGAAGACAGTGAATTGAGCTATGATGAAACATTCAATAACGAGATACGAGAAGTTCGATTGACAGGGGAAGCATTTTTTGAGGTGGTTCCTGACAGCCTGCGACCATTTATCGTTCGAACGGGGGATTACAAAACCCGGGTTTTGGGAACGGCATTTAATGTAGAGGCCTGGCCGGGTCAGAATGAAATCAATGTGACCGTAGAAAAGGGAAAAGTCTCGGTAGGAAATGAGCAGGAGGTGTTCGACGAATTGTTGCCAAACGAGCAATTAACCATTGATAAAGAAAGGAAAATATTCGAGAAGCAAGCCCTGGATCCCACGGAGGAAATCGAGTGGAAAAAGTCATTTTTTGTGTTGGATAAAGTCTCTATGGAAGAAGCTATGGTCCGTATTGGAGAGCGATACAGTGTCCACGTAGAGATCATGAATAAGAAGTTGGGGCCATGTATCGTCTATGGTACTTTCCTGGAGGGTGAAAGCCTGGAACACGTTCTTTCTGTGTTGTGTCTAGCAATGAATGCTGATTACAATATGGATATGGAGACCAGACGAGTTAAAATATTGGGAGGAATTGGATGTAGTGAATGAATCAGGATGGGGATGGAAGTGCAGAATATAAGTTTTTGGATAACATTTATACCCAATGGAATTAGATACAATTCAAAGCGTGTCACGATAAGTGGATTGGGGCTGCTTTCCTAATGTGCGTTGAATTTGTTTGAGAAATGGGTGATGGACTGAAATTGCGATGAAAAAAACCATCCGGATTGGGGCCGGATGGTCTTTAAATACTATGCTTTAATCATATCGGAAAATCATCCAATACAGATTTCAGCGGGTGTTTTTAATGCATTTGGAGAACAATTAAAAACAAAACTAATGTACGAAATTTTTACACAAAACCTCCCTTATCAACAACGGATAAGATTTTGGATGCGATTGACCTTATTTTATATTATATTCAATACCGTGGGTATCCAGTTTTTGATGGCATCTCATGTCAAAAGCCAGGAATTGGAATCCATTCTGGTCAATGTCGAAATGCATTCGGAGTCCTTGGAAGCGCTGTTTAGGAAAATTGAAATTCAGACAGACTTAAAATTTGTATATGGGCAGTATGTGACTCAAATTCAAAAAGCCATCACCTTTCCGGCCTCGGAAAGATCCGTAAAAACCACGCTGGATATGGCTCTGGAGGGATCGTCCCTGGTGTATGTGCAGAAAAACGGGAACGTTGTTGTGTATCCTGCCCCCAGCCCTGTTGTTATTAGGGAAGAGATTCGAATCATTCCCTATTTAAGTAGGTTGGATCGGCTCAGACCCCAAAATATCATTTCCGGAAAAGTGACGGATGAGAGCGGTGAACCTTTGATTGGTGTAAATATTCAGGTGGAGGGATCAACCATGGGAACCACAACGGATTTTGAAGGGGACTATGTATTACAGGACGTTGAAGATAATGCCGTATTGATATTTTCGTACATCGGATATCAGACACAGAGAGTGTCTGTATCCGGTAAGTCTAAAATTGATGTGGTATTACTGGTGGATGCGCAGATGCTGGATGAGGTAATCGTGGTGGGTTATGGGACGGTCAAAAAAAGCGACCTGACCGGATCCGTGGAACGGGTCAGTGCGGAAAATTTCCAAAATCAAAGTGTTACCCAATTAACAGAAATGCTCACTGGAACTGTGGCTGGATTTAATGCCAATCAAAGTGCCTCTGCTTCCGGAGGAAGTACAATGCAGATAAGGGGTCAAACTTCACTCAATGCTACTACCCCTCCGATGATCGTGCTTGATGGTGTAATTTACAACGGTAACGTCAACGATATTAATCCCAATGACATTGAAACCATCGATATACTCAAAGACGCCAGTTCTGCTGCAGTATATGGCTCCCGTGCATCGGCAGGAGTGATTATTATTACAACAAAAAAAGGCTCTTCCGGAAAGCCTACGATTTCTTTTGGTACGGATATTGGAATTTCGGAAGTAAACAACCGGAATGTCCGACCCCTTGATGCAAGGGAATACACCAATTTCAGAAGAGATCTACTGACGAAAGAAAACCCCAATCAATCGGATTATTACTATTACCATCCGGACGATTTACCCTCGGGTATGACCGTGGATCAATGGTATCGCCTAAACCCCAATCCAAATGCAGACCAGACTTTGGAATGGCTCAACAGATTATTATTTTTCCCCACAGAAACCAAAAACTATTTAGCAGGTAACACCATCGATTGGTTTGACCGCACGATGCAAAAAGGCATCAGACAAAATTATGATTTGAGCATAGATGGGGGATCAGATCAAATTTCGTATTACTGGTCCATGGGTTACACGAACAATGAAGGAATTATCGTAGGAGACAATTTCAAAACCCTTCGAACCCGATTGAATGTAAATGCCCAAATTACGGATTTTCTGAACGCCGGGGTAAATGCCCAATTTTCAACCAGGGACCAAAGTGCTGTTCAGGCCAATCTGGGGCAGATATTCCGGAGTAGTCCATACAGTTCATTTTATGAGGAAGATGGATCCATCAAATGGTTTCCTAATGATTATACCGGATTTCAAAATCCGTTGGTCAACCACTATCTTCAGCACCGTGAAAATAAAACCAACGCGCTATTTAGTGCGATCTATGCCAACGTAAAACTTCCTTTTGGAATACAATATAAATTTTCGTTCCAGCCTAGATTATCATTTGGGAACAACTACAATTTTTGGCCATCTTCCACACCTACAGGCTTTAATGTCAACGGCCGCGGAACTCGCGTGGACAGCAAGACGTACGAATGGATGGTAGATAATTTGATCTCCTGGAACAGAACTTTCGGTCCTCATCATTTTGACGCTACCTTTTTATACAATCTGGAACAGTTCAGAAGCTGGCAATCGTCCCAAACGGGAGAAGGATTTACTCCCAATGAAAATTTGTCATACAATGCCATTCAGTTTGCTACCAGTCAAGCTTTGACCAATACGGACAATTATTCGACAGGGGATGCCATAATGGGCCGCCTGAATTATACTCTGAATGACAAATACCTCTTCACTATTTCCGTTCGCCAGGATGGCTATTCTGCCTTTGGGCAAGGAAACCCAAGGGCTGTTTTTCCTGCGGCTGCATTTGCCTGGAAAATTTCCGATGAATCCTTCTTTCGACCTGGTTTTCTCAGTCAACTCAAACTGAGATTGTCATGGGGGGTCAATGGGAACCGGGATATTGGCAGGTATGCTGCATTGGCGCAGCTTGACCAGAATATATATTCTAATGGATCGAGTGTCCTGGTGGGGGTATTCAATTCTTCCCTCGCCAACCCCAATCTTGCCTGGGAACGAACGGAAGCCTTCAACGTCGGGCTCGATTTTGGATTCCTTGAAGGAAGGATCAATGGGAGTATCAACGTCTATGATATGACGACGAACGATTTACTTATGGAGCGTAGTTTACCCAAAATTACCGGATTTGATAATATCACCACCAACCTCGGTGAATTGCAGAACCGGGGGTTTGAATTGAGCTTATCCAGTTTCAATCTCGATCGACCTAATTTCAGGTGGAATTCTGATTTCGTCTTCTCTCTCAATCGAAACAAAATTATCAGGTTATTCGGTGATTATGAAGAGGTGGTCGTGGATGGAGAGACGATCCGTCGTGAGGTATCGGATATTACCAATGGTTGGTTTATCGATCAGGCGGTGGACCGGATCTGGGATTATAATATCATCGGGGTGTGGCAATCAAATGAAGTTGATGAGGCCGATGTGTATGGTCTCGCTCCTGGTGATTACAAAGCTGAAGATGTGAATGGTGATGGTGTCTATTCCCAATTGGATGACAAGCAGTTTATCGGCTGGCGGGAACCCCGTTATAGGATTGGACTGCGCAATGATTTTACATTCTTTGAAAATTTTTCAGCATCGATATTTATTCGAAGTGACCTCGGCCATATGGGCAATATCAATGATTTCAAGCATACAAACAGTAATTTATATGATCGCCAGGGAATGAGGTATATTCCGTACTGGACCGAGGAGAATCCATCGAATCGCTACGGATCTCTTACGGCCAACTCCGGGGCATATGGGGGCGGATACAATTTGTACTTTGATAAATCTTTCGTACGTATTCAGGATGTTTCCGTAGCTTATCGTATACCCGATACGGTATATCGTCGGATACAACTGCAGAATATGCGGGTTTATATCGCTGCCAGAAATCTTCTGACTTTCGATAAATGGGAATTCTGGGATCCGGAATCCGGGGACGACCCAATGCCCAGAATATTTACGATCGGTCTTCAAATGTCACTTTAAAAGTATAGAACTATGAAATTAAATAATTATATCATTTTGATCGTATTGTTTTGGGGTGGAATTTCTATTTCCTGTACAGACCCTGATTGGCTGGATACCAAAGCGCTTTCATTTTATGCCCCGGAGAATGTTTACGTGAATGCTGAAGGATTTGAAGCTCTGATTATTACCATGCGAAAAGATATCAAATCAGAGCATTACCATGGAAGAAGTCCTATTGTCAATGAATACGCTATGTCCGATCTTGGGGTACCGGGTGCACAAGCGAATTCGGTAGTGAAGGATTTTCCCAGGGTATTGACTCCAGCAGGGGACGGTGATACCCATGATTTCCCAGGTAAATTATTCAATCTGGCATATAATTCTATCCGAAGCGCCAATGTATTGATCTCAAGAATCGACAATATTGATTGGGAGGACCAATCAGTGCGGAATAGAATCCTGGCTGCTGGTTATTTCTATAGAGCATACTGGTATTACCGATTGGTGAATTCCTATGGGGATGTACCCTTTATTGGAGAAGAAATTACAGGTGCGAAGCTTGATTTTTATACACATTCCCGGTGGGCTATACTGGATAAAATCCAGGTTGACCTGGAATGGGCAGTACAATGGTTACCGGTCACCAATGACCCCGGAGCAGAGACGGTTGGAGCAGCGAACCACTTATTGGCCAAAGTTGCATTAGCCAATCTTGATTTTGATAGAAGTATTCAGGCGGCCTCCGATGTAATCGCGGGACCGTATGAATTGGTAACCCAACGATTCGGGATCGATGCATCGGATCCAAATCGGGATATCATATGGGACCTTCATCGGACAGAAAACATCAATCATGCCTCGAACAAGGAAACGATATTTAGTGTAATTGATCGTTTTGAAGACCCTGATGGGGCAAAAGTTCCAGCCGGACACTTCCTGGCACAGGCTTATACACCAGCCTGGTGGCATGCAAGGGTGCGAGACAGCGAAGGAAACAATGGTATGGTCGATGCAGGTCCTCAATATGAAATGTTCTTCCGGGGAAATGGAAATTCCCGGCCGACGCCGTATTACCTTTACGAAATCTGGGATAAGGAAAATGATATTCGCAGGAGTAATGGCAACTGGGTAGAGTGGTATGAACTGTTATATAATAATCCAGCTTCCGTAGATTATGGTAAACCTGTGGATCGTTCCAATTTTGCTACCTATATTGATACCTTTCAACATAGCTATTCCTTTCCCCACTACATCGTATACGTTCCTGAGCAGATTCCGGTGACCAATCCTACGGGTGGGAATGGGGATTTTTACATTTTCAGGCTGGCAGAAACTTATCTTCTCCGTGCCGAAGCGTATTATTGGAAAGGCCTGTTGAGCCAGGCAGCAGCTGACCTTAATGTAGTCCGTCAAAGGGCAGGTGCATTGCCTGTTGCTCCCGAGGATGTGGATATCGATTTTATTTTTGATGAGCGAGCCAGAGAACTTTTTGCAGAAGAACCTCGCCATGGAGAAATGGTACGGGTGTCCTATATTATGGCTCGTAATAATCTCCACGGATATACGCTGGATCAATTCAGCCAGCGGAATTGGTTTTTTGATCGTACGATGGCCAAAAATTTGTTTTTCCAGATCGAATTGCAATGGGGGGCACAATCGTACCGTTTGGCACCCTATAATGCTCTCTGGCCAATACCTGAATCCGTAATTGCATCCAATACCCTGGGAGTTATTAATCAAAATGAGGGATATTCGGGTTCCGAACACAACCAACCCCCACTCCAAACCATCGAATAAATGCGCATACGTTCTTTAATCATTGAGGTGATTCTTCGAAAGAGTGATATTCTGAGTGGATTGTTCTTGTTGTCTCTTGTTTTGTTCGTAAAACCCGGAGTGTCTCAGGAAGCCCCATTCTTCATCCCTCTTGGGGAGAATCAAATAGCTGCACAGGCATATCCCAATATCCTAATCATAACCGTAGATAATGTGGGTTATGGTGATTACCGCATATTCAATCCGGAATCCCGTATCCACACCCCCACCCTGGAAAAAATGGCCAACGATGGGGCGGTGCTCACCAATTTTTATACCGCAGGGGCTACGTGTACCGTTTCCCGGGCGGCCTTGTTAACCGGAAGAATCCCGCAACGCAACAAACTGGATTATCAACTTGCTGGGATTGCCGGGAACTATGGGATTGGATTGCGTCATTCAGAAATTATCCTGCCTGAGGTGATAAAAGAAAGTGAAGGGAACTATGTTACAGGAGCTTTTGGAAAGTGGAATATTGGGTTTGCCCCGGGTTCAAGGCCTGTGGATCGGGGCTTCGATGAATACCTGGGTATTGTCTCCGGAAACGCGGACCCATACACCCATGTATATGCCGGGCTGTCAGACTTGCATTACAACAATGAAAGAGTAAGCAGGACAGGGGAATATAGTACGGATTTATTTGCAGATGAAGCCATCCGTTTTATAAACAAAAATTCGGCACATTCCACACCATGGTTTGTCTATTTGGCTTTTGATGCACCCCATTCACCGGGTGAGCGTAATATTGCCCCGGGTGAAAATCATACTTTTCAGGCTCCGGAAAGAGCTTATGAATCCTATGATTTTTCGCCGGACGAGAAAGATCAGTCAAAACAATACAGTGCAGTAGTGACCGCCATTGATCAGGCTATGGGTCGTGTATTGGATAACCTGGATTCAATGGGTATTTTAGACAATACATTTATATTCTTTTATTCGGACAATGGTGCCAATCTGTCGACGGTCCAGGAACGCATTATGGGAAAGCAATTTAGTTTTAATACGCCATTTAGAGGGGGGAGGTCAACCCTCTATGAAGGAGGTATCCGAGTGCCCGCTATTGCTATGTGGAAAGGCACCATCCCACCCGGGCAGGTTATCCATACCCGATTGTGGTCTCCCGATGTTTTTATGAGCAGTGTTCAACTTAGTGGCGCTTCCCTGCCAACCGATCGATTTTTTGACGGAAAAAATATCCTGCCTGTTTTGAAAGCAGAATCTACCAACTCTCCCCATGCTGCCTTGTATTTTGAAGATGGAGACTACGACGCCCTGATTTGGGGGGAATGGAAAATCGTACGGGAAAAAGAAGAGCAGCCGTGGCAGCTTTATAATCTTCAACAGGATCAAAGCGAAAGTCTCGACTTATCAAAAGATTACCCAGAACTGGTTCAAAAATTGGGCCATGCCTTTGATCAACAAAAGCAGGAAATAATTTCTTATCATCAAATTCAACAGGATAATGGGAACTGAAATTTCCATAAACAATACATTGACCAACAAATACAACATGCATAGGACCATAAAAATCAAAATTCTAATTTCTATCTTCTTCCTTTGGGGAGGACCTGGTCATGACGTATCTGCGCAGTCACCTGCAGAGCGTCCCAATTTCATTGTCATAATTACCGACGACCAGGGATACGGCGATGTGGGCTATATGGGCAACGACGCGATTATCACCCCCAATCTCGATCAGATGGCACGGACCGGCCTGCGACTTGATCGGCATTACAGCGCACCTGTCTGTTCTCCCACCCGTGCAAGCCTTTTGACGGGAAGGTATCCAACCAGGATGGGCGTATTTTATTGGGGTCATTCCCTGCGTCCCCAGGAGCAATCTATCGCGAATGTTTTGAAAGGTCATGGATATCAAACTGGTTTTTTTGGGAAATGGCACCTTGGATCTATTCGTGATGGACAGCCTACAAGCCCCGGTGCACATGGATTTGAAACCTGGTATGCAGCTGCCAACTTCTACGAGAACGACCCTTGGATGAGTCACAATGGTCTACCTGTACAACTGAAAGGTGAAAGTTCGGATGTAACCGTAGAATTGGCGCTGGATTATATCATGACAGCAAAAGAAAAGGAAGATCCTTTTTTAATATTTATCTGTCTGGGGTCACCCCATTTGCCTCATGAAGCAGCAGAATACTTGAAAAATCTGTACCCGGATCAACCAGAAAATATGCAGAATTATCTCGGGGAGATCACCGGAATAGATCTCGCTGTGGGTAAATTACGGAAACAATTGCGTGCATGGAATTTATCCGATAACACCCTGGTGTGGTTTTCAAGTGATAATGGTGGGAAGTTTCCGGAAGGCAATAACCACAACCTGAAGGACCAGAAAGGTACTTTATATGAAGGAGGAATTCGGATACCCGCTTTGATTGAATGGCCGGGAAAAGTGGGGCCTGGAATTAACACTGTAGCCACCGGAACCGTGGATGTATTTCCTACCTTACTTGAGCTTGCCGGAGTGGATGATTCCGTGGTCTCACATCCCCTGGATGGCATCAGCCTTGTACCTCTGATCGAAGGAAAGGTAACCGAAAGACCTGACCCGCTGGGCTTCTGGACCTACCCGGAAATCAAAGGACAGGGTATGAAGAACGATCAAATCTTCGAAGATTATAAGCAATATTTGAACGGGGAACTGGATGCATCACAGTTGAATGAAGGACTGCTCAATGGTCCTGACCATAACTATCCCGGAATGGAGCAATATCCCTATAGCGGATCGTATGCCTGGATCGAAAATCAGTGGAAATTGCTCCAGGTGGATGGGATGTATAAGCTGTTCAATGTGGTTGCTGATCCGGGTGAAAACAACGACCTCTCCAATCAACATCCTGAACGGGTTCAGCGAATGAAGCAAAAATTGCAAACCTGGTTGGGTGACGTGGTTCAAAGTATACATGGTAAAGATTATAAATAACTTCAATCCCTTGTTATGAAAGTGAAATCTTGGAAGGCAGGATTATGGATTTTTTTGATATTTTTTTCTTCGCAAACCTTTGCTCAATCGGATAAACCTACAAATACTCCTCCGGTCAACATCCTGTTGATCACCGTGGACAATATAGGCTATGGGGATTTGAGTATCTACAACGAAAATTCACCCATTCTCACCCCGAACCTTGAAAAACTGGCCAGTGAAGGAGCACGTCTCACCAGTTTTTACACCGCTGGTGCCACGTGTACGGTTTCAAGAGCCTCACTGCTGACTGGGAGAATTCCACGTCGTCACCAATTGGTAGAACAATTGTCGGGAATCTGGGGGAATTATGGTATCGGACTTCGACAAAGTGAAATCCTCATTCCACAAATGCTCAAAAAAGGAGAAGTAAAATACGCAACCGGAGCTTTCGGAAAATGGAATATTGGATTTGCCCCCGGCTCCAGACCCACTGAAAGGGGGTTCGATGAGTATTTGGGCATCGCATCGGGTAATGCGGATCACTTTAGTCACGTGTATGCAGGCAAAAATGATTTGCATCACAATACCGAAGCTATCAATCGGGAAGGCGAATACAGCACAGATATATTTGCTGATGCAGCGATCCAATTTATAGAAAATCAGAATGGTCAGAATAAACCCTGGTTTGTATACCTTCCTTTCGATGCTCCACATCATCCTGGTGATCGAAATATTTTGCCAGGGGAAGAAAATATCTGGAAAGCACCAGATTATGCATTTGAGCCCTATGGCTTGACTTCTTCAGAAACCGATCCTAAGAAAAGATTTAATGCTGTGGTAACGGCAGTGGATATGGCCATAGGAAGAGTAATGGATAAACTGGAAGAACTGGGAATTGCAGAAAACACCTTCGTGTTTTTTTATTCAGATAATGGAGCGTTTTATCCTTACCTGGAAAGCGGCATCCAATCCAATGCACCATTCAAAGGGGCCGGTGTGACTTTGTGGGAAGGAGGTATCCGGGTTCCTGCACTGGTACGATGGCCTGGTAATATCGAGCCTGGTTCCCTCATAGACACCCGGTTGTGGTCGTTGGATATATTCCCGGCCTGTGCCAAGCTGGGAAAGGCGCCTCTGCCTGAAGACCGATTCATAGATGGTATGAATCCCTTGCCGGTTCTTATGGGGGAAACTACATATTCGCCCCATGCCACGTTATTTTTTGAATACAAGAATTTTTCGGCTTTGCACTGGGGAGACTGGAAAATTATCCGGGAGGAGGATCAGGAACCCTGGCAATTGTACAATTTGGCAGAGGATCCCGGAGAATCCATAAACGCTGCGGAAGATCATCCTCAGATAGTTTCGAAACTTGCGGCTGCATTTGATCAGAGGCAACAGGAGATCATCCACTATTTGGAGATTGAACCTCAGTTTCAGCGACCTAACATCAAGAGAGACAAAATGCGGCATCGATTACGGAGGTGAGGTAGGGGTTGAGGTTGAGCGGTGATATGTGTTTGGCCGTGTGTTGTTTAGCGATTCGTGAGCCGACCGCAGGGAGGATCTGGAAGTTACTCTCTCATCGCAGCTTTTAACGTTTTAGGATTAAAAAATCGTAGAGGTATGCTGCGATGAGAACAACTTTTTAAATGCATCTTAAAATAACGTTGATTATCAATTGTTTATAAACAGGGATATGGTAGCGCATGTCAACCTTATGCGATTCGTGAGCCGACCACAGGGAGGATCTGGAAGCGCATGTCATCCATCCACCATCCAACATCATCCGGTTATTTATGATTATCTGAAAAAACTTTGCATTTGATAAATTCCAAATTTACCTGGGTGATTCGGAAAATTAAACATCTCCAATTTATACCGAAAGAATTTCGAATATAAGCCTGCGCTTCCAAATCGCTATCGCGCTTCCGAATCGCAGGCAATGTCCGATGTATTCGTGCTGTGTCCGTATGGAAGCCCACCTAATGCGATTCGTGACCCAACCTAATGCGATTCGTGAGCGCGGAAGTCGAAATAAAAACTGCCGGATGGCAGAATTTTATTTGACTTAGCCACCAACCCTTTGGTGGCGGAAGCGATCTGGAAGCGCCCGTTGCGGTTGAAGTTGAGAGGCGGAAGTCAAAATAGATATAAACTTGCCCGTGAGTGCAAATGATTGGGATATAAATGGTGTGTGGTTTGTTTTGGGGTAACTACTGTGGCTGCGTGTTTTTGGAGCGGGTTTTGGTGTGACCGTTTTCCAATATCATAAGGAGAAGTAATATGAGATAGCCTCTACCACCACATTCCCATTCCTGCAAGAATAATCCATATTTTGAGTAATTCCAGTCCGGAACGAAGGGTTTTAAGCGCCTGCACCATATGGTTCTTAACCGTATGGGGGGATATGTTTAGTTTTTCTGCGATTTGCTGGTGCGTGAGCCCTTCCTCCCTGCTCAAATGGAAAATTTCCTTTTGCCGTTCCGGAAGCTCATTGACAAATGCATACATATATTGTTCCAGTTCACGACTCTCCAGTTCAGATTCCCCATCGAAGATGGTGGACGCCATTGAATTGAGCAATTCCACTTTCAACTCCTGATTGTGCTTCATGTTCCGAAAATGGCGATAGACTGCATTGCGGGTCATGGTAAAAATATAGGACTCCAGATGATCGATTTCAGACAGCCGGGTTTGCCTTTTGATCAGTTGCAAGAAAATATCTTGTGTAAGGTCTTTGGCCAGGGCTTCAGACTTTACATGCGTCAATACAAATGCATATACGCGGGGATAATATTCTTCGATTAAGCTGTCGATCATCATTTCACCTCCAAATCTAAGATAATATTTTCATAGAAACAGGCTCCAGCTGCTAACTATACATCTAAATTCTTTAAAAATTTTTAATATACAACTAGTCCTGTTCTTCTTTTTCAGACTCTTCTCATGTAAGTAGCCCACATAAGGCGGTAATATTTAAACATATAAAGTGGAAGAAAACTTCAGAATAAAAGAACTATACAGGAAACTCATCAATAATCGGATAACCCCTTCTGAATTGGATGAATTTTTGGACTTGCTTGATCGGCAGGATAACAATGCATTGACCTATGCTGAAATGGAAGTTTTATGGAATCGGGGACTCACGGTGGCGGTGGACGATAACATCAAGAACCAGATCAGGTCATTACAAGATCGGGCTTTAGAGGCGAAGAGCAGAGGATATGTATCGGATACACCTTCCATAAAATTAATAAACTGGCGTTATTTAGGTGGTGTGGCAGCTGGATTGTTAATCCTACTGGTAGTGTTCTATAGCCTGGGTGTTTTCCATCATGAGATTGAATATCACACCGATTATGGAGAAAGAGAGAAAATTACCCTTCCCGATGGATCTATCGTGGAGCTCAATGCCAATACCACATTGGTGTGGAATAAGAAATGGAAGAAGGACAATATACGGAAGGTAAAGTTGGACGGCGAAGCTTTTTTTGAAGTAATACATACATCGGATGATGCTACATTCATAGTTCTTACCGATGACCTGGAGGTGGAGGTCCTCGGAACTGCTTTCAATGTCTCCAGCAGGCACCAGACTACTGAAGTGTTTTTGGAAGAAGGTTCAGTGCGGTTGGGATTAAAAGGAGAAAATACTGATAAGGTTACTATGAGTCCGGGACAGAAGGTGACCTATTCCAAAGACAGAGAATTAATCGTGGAAGAGAATGTGGAGGATAATGTGGCTTCCTGGAAAAACGATATCCTCTATTTCAATGATAAGACCGTGGAAGTAATCCTCCGGGAGGTGAGTGTTTTGTACGGTGTTGAATTCAGCTACAACGATCCGGAGATCAAAGAGCGTAAGCTCAATTTCTGGGTTCCTTATTCCGGATGGCAGGTCACCAAGGAAGCCTTTGAGCTAACCATGAATTTGAAATTAGAAGAGAAAGATGGTGTCTATGAAGTAGGAAAAAAATAGGATATGTACTGGAATACATACCCTATACTAGAAAAATATTTATGCTAACAATTCAAATGTATGAAAATTGTAGAAATTACTCAAAAGAAGTGGTGTTTATCGGTGGTATTGTTGTTACTGAACTTTCCACTCTGGTCAGCAATCGGTAATGAAAGCCAGGTTAGGGAAATGACCCTCGTGGAAGCCATTCAGGAGATCAGTAAAGAATATGGGGTTTATTTCTCCTTTGACCGCGCGCTGGTGGAGAACGTGGTGGTCAATTATGAACGAAGCGCAACCATTACACTGGAGGAAGCCATCGTTTCAGTCCTGGAAGGTACTGGTCTCGAATTCAAAATGTTTGATGAACGATTCGTCATCATTTACCAAAAAGATAAAGAGGGAATTACCTCGCTACGTAGGATGGTGGGTCATATGGAGCGGATAATTGAGGAGGATAGTAAGAATTCTCTGGTAGCTACCCCAAGATTACCCTTGCGTTCGTATTTTGATAATCCTTTTCGTCAACCTAAGGGGCTGATATTCAACATAACAGGTAAAGTCACCGATGAGTCTGGAGAACCCCTGATCGGTGTGAATGTTCAGGTAAAAGGGACGACAAAAGGAACTGCGACGGATTTTGAAGGACAGTTTGAATTGGAAGATGTAAATGAGAATGCTGTTTTGGTGTTTAGTTACATCGGATATCAAACCGTTGAGATTCCCCTTGATGCTCGCCGGTACATAGCGGTGACCATGATTGCGGATTCTGAATTGCTCGACGAGGTAGTGGTGGTAGGATATGGGACACAGAAAAAAGTAAATGTCACCGGAGCCATCACTTCAGTTTCGGATGAATATATGCACAGCCGACCAGGTTCCACGGTTTCTCAATTATTACAAGGTCAGTCATCGGGTGTTGATCTTGGCGTGTCAAATACCGGTTATGCTCCTGGTGCTGAAATGAGCATCGATATTAGGGGAATGAGTTCACTTAGTGGGACATCACCCTTAGTGGTAGTCAATGGTATTCCTGGAAAACTGGATAATCTCAATCCTGAAGATATTGAATCGATCTCCATATTAAAGGATGCTGCCGCCGCTGCAATTTATGGTGCGCGTGCCTCTAATGGAGTAATACTGGTATCCACGAAAACCGGAAGGAATCGACCTTTGTCAGCTACTTATAGTGGTAGCCTCACGATCAATTCTCCTATGGAATTACCTTCCATGTTGGATTCTTATACATTTGCCAGAGTCCACAATGAAGCTGCTCAAAATTCAGGAGCACGGTATTATAGAAATGAAGTAGTCGACCGAATTATCGCCTATCAAAATGAGGATTGGGATTATCTCAGACAATTTATGCCTGAGGGCTCCACTCATTTTGAAACTGTTCCACTGTCAAGTGGCACCTGGGGTACGAAATGGGATTCCCATGCTAATTATGATTGGCTAGATTTCTATTTTGGCAATGCTGTGAATCACAGGAATAATTTCTCAATAGATGGTGGCACGGACAGATTGCTGTATTACTTTTCTGCTGGACATGTGGAAGAAAATAGCTATATCCAGCATACCGATGATACCTATAAAAGGTTGAATTTTTCAGGTAGAATAACATCATCCATCACCGACTGGTGGGACTTTACCATTGAAACTCGTTTTACAAAAGCCTCGAGGGTCAGGCCCAATCTAAATTACGATAATGGGAGTTCGGATTATTTGGACTTTTTCAAAACGGTGTTCCAGGCTTTTCCTACCAATGCACTCTATGATGGGTACGGGAACATCAACAACTTCATGGGTAATTTCCCTAATCTATACGAAACCATGAAATACGGTGGTGTGAATAACTTTTCCAATAATACACAGCAATATACTTTTTATACAAGTATAAATCCTCTGAAGGGGTGGACCATTAATGCTGACTATACTTACCGGACATATGCAAGATATGAAACTGATGTCGTGAAGAGAATTCCTTACAACCGGGTTGATAATTCGGTAGCATATCACGGAAATGTAAATGGATTTATAACCAAACACAATGATGATTACTATTGGACTACGAATGTGTATTCTTCATATGATTTCAACGCTGAGTCCGGTCATCATTTTGGTTTGTTGGCGGGCTTACAGTTCGAATACGATGCTACCCGATACTTATTTGCCCAGAAAAATAATTTGTTGGTCCCAGAGGTGCCATCTCTTAGTACCGCAATAGGTTCCTTGCAAGCTACTGATGCTTTGAACCACTGGGCAACCCAAGGTTATTTCGGACGGTTAAATTACAATTATAAAGAAAAGTACCTCTTTGAAAGCAATCTACGATATGATGGAACTTCCAGATTTGCCGAAGGTAGCCGATGGGGATTTTTCCCTTCCGCGTCTGTGGGATGGTTGCCCAGCAGAGAGGCATTCTGGGAAAATATATCTCCATATGTTAATAGTTTAAAATTACGGGGTTCCTGGGGAGCTTTAGGTAATCAGAACGTGTCACCCTACCAGGATTTGGCATTAGTACCTATTAATTCTGGCACAGTGGATTGGTTGTTTGATTATAATGGAGAGTTCCCGCTCGGATATACCGGAACTCCGGATATCCCCAGTCCCGGTCTTACCTGGGAAACCGTATCCACAAAAAACCTGGGAGTGGATATGGCATTTTTGGATTACCAATTGATTCTCGGCTTCGATGTTTTTGAACGGAATACTACCGATATGATTGGTCCGGCTGAACAAAAGCCAGGGGTTCTAGGAAAAGGTGTGCCTAGCACCAATAATGCCTCCTTGCAAACCCGGGGATGGGAGCTTGAGGTAGGATGGAAACAACAAATTTCAAGCGATTTCTCTTATTCCTTAAGTTTCAATATTTATGACAATCAAACGACAATAACCCAGTATAGTAATCCGAGTAATCTGATCAATTCCTGGTATGTGGGGAAGGTTGCAGGAGAAATATGGGGGTACGAATCCAATGGGCTATTTAAAAATGAAGAAGAAATTGCAAGCCATGCGGATCAATCACATATCTACGGAAACTGGAGGTCAGGTGATGTGAAGTATGAAGATCTCAACGGAGATGGCAAGGTTAACGAAGGTGATAGAACCCTTGACAATCCGGGTGATCTGAGGATTATTGGAAATAGATCCCCCCGATATCAGTTTGGAATATCCGGCAGCCTTAATTTCAAGGGTTTTGATTTCTCCATGCTTTGGAGAGGAACCGGAAAACGAGATATCGACCATCATTTGACCGTTTATGGATCCCAGCCTTATTTTGGTTTTCTAACCCAGACATGGTCATCAATCAATGATATACATCTTGATTATTTCAGGGATGCACCAGGAGACAAATACACAGGATTGTATGAAGGTGATGAAAACATCAATCTCGACGCATGGTTGCCAAGACCCTATTTGAGTAGCGTGGAGAATCCTAAAAACAGAAAAATTAGTACACGGTATCTCCTCGATGGTTCTTTCATTAGGTTGCAGTATGTGCAATTAGGATATAATTTGCCCGATCAATTACTTTCAAAGGTTGGGTTGACAAAAATGAGAGTTCATCTCACAGGTGACAACCTACTGACTTTTTCTCATTTGCCGAAAGGTGTGGATCCTGTGGCTGTCACTGGTTTTTACACTTTTGGTACTACCTATGGTGTTGGACGTGGCTTTACTTTCGGATTAACTGTTCAGTACTAATATTAAGCAGATTAAAACCAGAAAAAATGAATACCATAAATAAGCTATTACTCATAATTGCTGTCATTCCGTTCATGATGTCCTGTGAAGATTTCCTTGATCGCCCCCCGTTGGATGAAATCGGAGAGGGTAGTTATTGGAAAACAGCCATTGACTTAGAAAACTATATTGTTAAGTACTATGCTAAATTTCCAACATCCAGAGGGGATGTATTTAGGATACCCTATTATTTTGAATCCTTTTCGGATAATATGACTCAGGGGCGGACACCTAAGCCTATTCTCGATGGGAATGTTCAACCAAATACCGGGTCTTGGACCGGTGATTGGTGGGATATTAGAGGCATTAATATCTTCTTTGAAAATTATCTAAAATGCGAGGATCCTTTTGTCGAATATAAGCATACGCTTGGAGAGGCATATTTTTTTAAGGCGTGGTTTTACTTCCAATTGGTAGAAAAGTATGGCGATGTCCCCTGGTATACCAACTCCATTTCACCTGATCAGGATGATTTTTTATTGAAGCCACGGGATCCTAGAACCTTAGTTGTGGATTCTATCCTGAATCTCCTTGATAAAGCAACTGAATATTTGGATAGCCACGCACAGTCAACGCATGGGAACAACGGTTTAACGAAAGAAGCTGCTTTGGCTTTTAAATCCAGGATAGCCCTTTTTGAGGGCACTTGGCAAAAGTACCACAGTGGTACTCCATTTGCGACGGAAGGAACAGACTATAACAAATATTTCTCCGAAAGTGTCCAGGCTGCCGAGGAATTGATGAATGGGAACTACCGGGCAGGTATCTACAACACCGGGAATCCCGCCGAAGATTTTCACAATCTATTTATTTTAGGTAATCACTCGTCCACTACGGAAGTGTTGTTCTACAGGGCATTTAGTATTCCTATTGGACATGCGACATCTGTGAATCGGTATGCAACTATTATACCTGAGAATTACGGTGTTACCTGGGAATTAGTTTCCTCATACCTGGGTAGGGATGGGAAGCCTTATGATTACCTGAATTTGGCTGCTCAAGCACAAGGGAATGATTTCTTGTCCACTATAGGGGAAGAAGTTGATCCGAGGCTTCGATCAGTGATCTGGATACCTGGACAACTGGTGTTCGAATCACCGGAATACATATTTGAAAAACCTCAATTGGAGCAATGCCCTACTGGATTTCAACCAAGGATGTATGCCAGGGCCGATATTTCTGCAACAGACCCTGACGATTCTGGTTTTATTATATTCCGATTTGGAGAAGTACTATTGAATTATGCCGAAGCGAAATACGAACTTGATGGAACCGTAGCTTACGACCAATTAAATTTATTACGAGCGCGTGCTGGAATGCCTGAATTTAGCGTCAATTCGCAGGATTCTGACCCCAATAAAGTGGACTACGGTTATCCTATTTCCGATGAATTATACGAAATACGTAGGGAAAGACGCGTGGAAACGGCAATACAGAACTTTCGAAAGATGGATTGGCAGCGATGGGCAGCACATGCTTTGTTTAAAGGAAAACGGTTTAAAGGCTATCCATTTAAGGAATCAGAATTTCCTGACTATCCAGCAGAATTGGATGAAAACGGATTACTGGATTTCCAAAAATCCGTTCTGCCAGATGGATTGAGATTCAGACCTGAAAGAGATTACCTGGAATCAATTCCGCAATCAGAAATTGTTCTCAATCCCAATCTTACTCAGAATCCAGGATGGTAGGTTCTCATGATTTCAAATTTTCTTAAACTCCTACCAGGATTACGGAGATTTACACCGGATAATCGACGATGTCGATATCAAGAAATAAAATTCAGTGAAGGAAGACTATTTCCTACCACCCTTGCAGGGTCAGATAAAAAAGCGACCGGAATGTCATCTAGCATTCCGATCGCTTTTTATCTGTCAACAGGCATCACCGTAGGTTCGCAGAGTAGCAACCTAGTCTTTCTAATATTTAAACACCTTTCCTCCTGCAAGCACCTCCTGATTTTTTTCATCAAAGGTGACGAACTGACCCGTTCTCAATGCTGCCGTGGTCATGATATTAGCAATAGAGTGGTTGTACCCTGCTTCGACCGGTGCGTTGGCCTGTTTTCGACTGCGCACACATTCCATCCAATTGAGCATATGAAGGGTAGTCATATTATCGGCTCCTGTATCTGCCGAGGTAACCACTTTGGTGTCTGCCGAAGAGAGGTCATACTCTTCCAGTAAATTGGGCTTCATGCCCATAGCCGAGGCATATCGCTCTGTCAGACCCCCGTTTGGAGTGACTTTATTGGTGTCGAGATTGAGTTCTCCGCCATTGGAATAATAAATTTCTTTCACACCTCCGGCGGAATTGGTATCCGTGAAGGAAGGCGAATACACGGACTTTACACGGTTTCAGAAGATG
>CAYRRD010000063.1:0-19556 GCA_964426625.1 uncultured Saprospiraceae bacterium
CTGGATCTGAGCCAATTTCGGAACTTGTAATTTTATTTTCTTTACTTTGCAGAAGGCCTGGATATTGTACCTGATCGTATACCCAACTGAAATGACGGACTCTGGGGTTCCTTTCATTTATGGGTACCTTGCTACCAGGATGGATTCGCGAAGACAAAATAGGGAAGTGACAGACACATTCGTCCACCTTACCTGCAATTCAGGGTGCCGCAGTTTATCTAAAAGTTAGAATCGGCTTCCTGGATGAATAACAATTCAATAATAAATGCGTAGAAATGACCGATTTATAATTGGCCATGGCCCAGATCGCCTTCGAGTAAATCCAATCTCCACTCCCATTCTAATATCTGGGTAGACAGGGAAAATTTAAACTACCTTTATTTTTTATATCGTACTGTGAACAGCCTACAATTGGAATGGCTTGACGTGGGGGAAATTGATATCCATGCATTCCTTGAATTTTTCCCTAGGCTATCATCTTACTTCCTATAGGACATTGAAAAATGGTATCGTGTTATGATCCGGGATCAGATCAGGGATGGAAGTGTTGGCTTAAAATGGCCATAGCTTTGATGTGTAGATGTGGATAATTATAACAGATTTCACATCCTTCTGAACCGTCATACTTACTTCGTTGGTTTGAAAAGAAGATCGTCTTCGTGTACAGAATAGAGTGATCTTATCAGGTGAATAGGTAAAGTGGAATACAAAATTTCTTTTCAATCAAGAGAACAATATGTGTCAAAAAAGTAAGGGGATAAGGTTGTGTCCCTTATCCCCTTACACCTGCCTAATCGCCTTTATAATCGGTGTGTGATGAAAACGAAATATTGGTTAACGGAAACTCTTATCCTCCTTATCCCACCACAATCGAGGGGCTCCGGTGTCGGGACCTCCGAGCAATGCCACTGCAGCTTCCACGCCTCCGGTATTGGTATCGTATTCAGATACGGGATACTGCATTCTTCTTATCCCAGGAATGGTAGGAATTTTTCCTGCACTATGGTTGACCACAATGGGAAATAAGATGGGATAACCTGTTCTGCGGTACTCTGCCCAGGCTTCTTCACCGTCTGGGAAAAGAGCGATCCATTTTTGAGTGATGATTCTTTCCAGTTTACGATCGTTATTATCCCCATCCTCCCATTTTATGGTGATGGTGCTGAGGTGAGGAGAACCTTCCGGTACATCATTCTGGCCAGGATTGACCGCCTTTGGATCCTGGTATGGTTTTGGTTTGCTGGTCCCATCGGCCAGGTATGCATCCAGTTGGGATTGTACTCCGTACAGTTCAAAAGATCGTTGAATGCCGGTCTCATAATTCGTTTGGGCATCGCCAGCATTAGCCCAGCCTCGCAATGCAGCCTCAGCTCTGAGGAACCAGGATTCAGACGCAACCATTAGCTGGTGTTTGTTTTCAGTGAAAAATACCAGTTTGGAAAAGTTGTCATACCGGGATTTTGCATCGATCTCTACGCCCAATCGAATGCCTTTGTATTGGCCCAGGACCACAGGGTCATCTGCGGGAACGAAGTACTTGGAAATCCGGGGATCATCGAATCCACCCATGATGGACTCCATCTGTGCATTCATCCTGGTATCACTCCAGTCATAACCAATGATATTCAACGGGTGGGTAGTACTAAGTTCGATAAAGCAGTTCTGACTGTTGTCCTCCAGAAGTCCGCCGTTAGCCGGATTTAGAGCCGCTTCGCCTTGTGTTTTTGCCATACCAGGGTCGGCATATACCACCCGCAGGGCCAATCGAAGTCTTAAGGTGTTCGCATACCTCAGCCAATTCTCATAATTATTGCTATCGTAAGCCAGGTCCGCTTTTTTCATTTGAGGAGAGATGGGGGAGGAAACCAAACTCTTTAATGTGTTGATGGCAATGTCCAGGTCTTGAAAATAGTTGGCGTATAAGGTGGGTTCATCATCATAGGCAATATTGCCATCTTCATTGAGCACATTGTATTGGCTATAAATGATGGGCCCAAAATGTTCGCTCACTCTTGACATAGCAGATACACGGATAATTCGTGCGAATGCATCCAGATCCTTGAAATCCGGATTGTCCGCAGCGAGTTGAATCGTCTTATAGGTTGGGTTCATGACATTGGTATACCGTGGATTCCAAATGTTATTGATCCAGCCATTCTGTAAGGCATACGTCATATTGTTCATATTGGAAACAAACGGGGCCTGGTTGGCTACGAATCCGCAATAGCTCTGACTTGCCAGGTTGACTCCGGTTTGATATCCGGTCGTTTGTGGAATAATAAATCGCTGCGCTTCCTGTAAAAAAGCAGAGACTAAATTATAATCAGCTCCGACTTGCTCACTACTCAACGCTTTTGGGTTGGTATTGAGTTCATCAAAATTTTTAGTACATCCGGTCGCAAACAAAATGATAAAGAGCGATCCGAGAATACATTGTATGAATTTAGAATTCTTCATTATATTGAATTTTATAGATCATGGAATAGATTAGAAGGACAATTTCAGGTCCAACCCAAAACTTCGAATAGAAGGTATCGCAAAGTTGTCATAGCCTGCACCTCCGATTCCTGTAGTTGTATTCAGCTCCGGATCAAATGGAGCATTGTTCTTAAAGAAGAAAAGGTTCTTTCCTACCAGTCCTATATTAGCTGCTTTGAATACATTGGAATTGACCGGAATTCTGTAAGACAATGCCACTTCCCTCAATCTGAAATGGGTGCCATCGTAAACCTGACCCTCAATAATACCATCGCGGTTTCCAATACCCTGATACCATGCCTGTGCAGGTACCATGGTCACCGCATTTCCATCCTGATCAACGGCATCCACCCTCACTCCTCCGGCATCCCTGGCATCGCCACTCCGTTTGCTATATCCAAAGGAATCCAGATACCCCTGGGTGGTACTGATCACATTTCCACCAAATCGACCATCGATTCCGATGGTTAGTGAAAAGTTGTTGAAGCTCAGATTGTTGCCCCAACCTACGATCGCATCAGGGTTGGTGGTTCCGATGTATCCATCTGCATCTGTCAGCGGTAGTCCTTCATCGCTGACCACAATCCTACCACTGTTGTCTCTTAGGAATCGTTTTCCCCACAGGTCACCGAAAGAACCACCTACTCGAAGTACATTGTAATTACCCCCTACCGGATACTGGTTTGCTAACTGTGGGTGCAATTCAAGCACTTTGTTGCGGTTAGCGGTATAATTGATGGATGTATTCCATTTCAGGGTACTTTCCCTGAGAACATCCAGACCCAACGCAATTTCAATACCTTTGTTTTCTACGTTTCCTGCATTGAGATACAGGGTGGTATTTAACAAACCTCTTGGTCCGGCGAATGAAACGTATTGATTCTTGGTATTGGACTTATATAATGCGATGTCCAGGTTCATGCGATAGTCAAAAAACCGTCCTTCATACCCAATTTCAAAGCTTTGGCTCAACTCCGGCTTCAAGGGTTGGTCCCCAAATATACCCGCATTATTGACTGAAATCACCCCACTGGTCCCCAATGTAGCCTGAGGTTGAACGGATACAAACTGCGCGATATCGTTTCCTACTTCAGCATAGGTCAGTCTAAGTTTACTCAAGTTGTTCCATTCGGGGAGTGACAACAACTCAGAAAGAATAAGGGACGCGCCTGCGGAATAATAGAAATAACCGGATTTTTCGCTGTCTGTATTCGCCAACGTGGAGGACCAGTCATTGCGGGCGGTTACATCCAGATAGATCATTTCGCTGATGCCCAGGTTCGCCGATCCAAATACCCCTTGCTTTTGTGAGCGTCCAAAGCCATCTCCCAGATTGTCAATGCTATTCGCCTCTCCCCGGAACAAGCCGTCAAGCAAAAACGCATTCGGAGCGACAAGCTTACGGGCATCAACCGACCATCCTCTGTAGGTATAATCTGTGATGGAAGCACCTGCAGTAAATACAAGTGCCAGGTTCGAACTCAGATCGCGATGGCCAGTAAGGAGTATGTCTCCGTATAAGTCGGTGGAGGAGTTTTCATTTCTGTAATACCTGCCGTTATCAACCGGTAGCGCAGTGGAAGTTTGTCCTGAAAGAACACCCTGGGTTCCGGCGTAAACTTTTCTTTCCCATTGATTCCACATTTTGTTGATGGTACCCCTCGCGCTGAGACTCAGCCAGTCGTTGAGAGCAAACTGTAATTTCGCAGAACCTATGATGTTGTGTCGGTTTTGATCGGTCGGATTTCGGTGCAGGATCCAATTTGGATTTTGTTCGTGGTGCGTTCCACCCAAACCATTATCGTAGTTGATGTTAAACCAGTTTTGAAGATACAGGTTTCTGGAAGGAGATAAATACTCGTAATTTTCCAAAAAGTGATCGAGGTTTTGACCTCGTGGAAACATATACAATCCACTCAAAGGGCTATAATACAAACCTGTAGTAGGTCGGTTATGCACGTTCTGAATTGAATACATCATACTTCCATCAAAACTGAGTTTGTCATTAAAAAATGAGTTGGTATTGCGGAAGTTAAAGGAATGTTGATTGAAGGTATTGGTGGGCAACACCCCTTTGTTGGAGGTATTGGCGTACGAAAAATAGTTTTGGTTTTTGTCCGTTCCTCCACTAAGGCTCACACTGTTGATCAGGGTAATTCCTGTATTAAAAAATCCATCGATCTGGCTTTTCAATGCGGAGTAGTCACCCGCAGGTCCCCAGCTTTCCTCAGCGTCATTGTTGGATGATGGAGACTGGCCGTAGGAGTACTGAAGTTCGGGTCTGTAAAATGTTTGGTCAAATAGGGTACTGCTGGAAACATCAATTCTTGTTACTCCTGCAGTTCCTTTTTTGGTGGTGATCATGATCGCTCCGTTCGCTCCCTCACTTCCGTAAAGGGCGGATGCCGATGCTCCTTTCAAAACGTTGATACTGACAATATCGTCAGGGTTGATGGTACTTAGAATATCTCCCATATCGGTACCCTGGCCTCCAAACGGGCCGGCCGTTCCACTTCCCCCGGTATTGACAATAGGCAAACCATCGATGATATACAATGGCTGGTTGTTTCTCAGTGATTTCAGTCCTCGCAAGGTAATATTGACGGATCCACCAATCCCCGAAGTACTCCGGTTTATCTGCATCCCAGACACTTTTCCGATCAGACTGTTGATCATATTGGCGTCCTTGATCTGGGTAAGATCTTCTCCTTTCAACACCTGGGTGGAATAGGTAAGACTCTTGGATTTGCGTTCAATCCCTAATGCGGTAACCACCACCTCTTCCAGGAGGGCAGCATCACTGGCCAAAACGACATCGATCATGGTTCTTCCCTCGATAGCGACCTCCTGGGTTTGATAACCTATATAGGAAAAAACTAAAATATCATTCGTTGAGGGTGCATCAATAGAGTACATTCCATTGAAATCTGTGGAGGTTCCGGTGTTGGTCCCCTTGACCAAAACGTTTACCCCGATAAGAGGTTCTCCACTTGCATCGGTAACCTTGCCGGAGATTTCCACAGGAATTTTGTCATAGCTTGCTCCATGACGGTTTTTATCCCCTAAATCTGATTTTGTACTAAATCCGGTCTGGGGTAAAAACCAGATCAGTGCACAGATGAGAATTAGTAAATGTTTTTTCATTGTGTTGATGTTTATGGCAGATGTGAAAAAAAGTTAGTGAATCATAAAATTACATGACCCAAAGTTAATAGATATCTTTACAACTCCAAATATATACCTAATGTCTTCCTGGAAAAATTTTGAAAAAGAAAATATTATAATATATTGAAAAATGTGGAGTTTGATCTAGGTTGTTATTTGAAATCTAGAGTGAATTAACATATGTTGACGCTAAAATTTTGGATTTTATTAAATATTAAGGTCTGCCGTCCTTGCTGGTTGTTTGAGGTATATCTTACAAGTGTTGGTATATCATGGAATTGTGGGTTATGTTTTGGAAAAAACAAAGCGTTAACAATGGTTATCCTGTCTCCGGGTCAAAATTTACCTCTTAGATTTGAGGCATAGCAAGAAGGTCCCACAATAATTGAAAATGATGGGCTTTGGAACTGGAGCAAATCAAAATCCACTCAGGAGTCCTCCGTCCTTACCGTGTGATTTTCCTTCAAACGACTGACAGGTGGATCATTTTTTAACTACAAATTTTCACAGAATGATTATCTTCCTGAAATGAAATTCAAATCTACAAATTTATCATTTTGGGCAACGAGCGTAGCGCTTGCTGGTTTTCTGTTCGGTTTCGATACGGTGGTTATATCTGGGGCTAATCTACCGATTCGGGAGCTATGGAATACCTCTCCCTGGTTCCACGGATTTTTTATTATGTCCTCCGCCCTTTGGGGTACTGTATTGGGGGCGCTTACCGGAGGGATTCCCACAGATAAGTATGGTCGCAAAAACACCCTTATTGTTATTGGAGTTCTGTACACCGTTTCAGCTTTGGGTTCAGCACTGGCCCCGGATCCATATTCTTTTTCGTTTTTCAGATTCATTGGTGGATTGGGCGTAGGGGCCTCCAGTGTTACCGTACCTACATATCTTTCTGAGATAGCTCCTTCTGCACATCGGGGAAAACTCGTTGCCAGGTACCAATTTATGATTGTCCTGGGGATCCTTGTAGCTTTTATAAGTAATTATCTGCTCAAAGGGGTGGGAGGATCCCTGGATTGGCGTTTCATGCTGGGTATAGAAGCCCTTCCGGCTTTGTGTTACCTGTTTCTGGTGTTTAGGATACCTCAGAGCCCGCGTTGGTTGATGATCTATAAAAATGACAAAGCTAAAGCTTACAAGGTACTGCAGGATCTCGGGGTGTCAACGCCAGAGGAAGCCCTGTTAAGGATCCAGGCTTCAGTGAAAGATTCCCGGACCAAAAGACTTTTTCGCAGGGGACTGGCTGTACCTGTCACCCTTGCATTTCTGATGGCTTTTTTTAATCAACTTTCGGGAATAAATTTTATCCTTTATTATGCGCCGGAAATTCTTGAACGCTCAGGGCTGGGAGATCGCGCTTCTCTACTCAATTCCATCTATATCGGAGGGATAAATCTGATATTTACGATGTGGGGTATGTATCTGGTGGATAAATCAGGGCGTCGTCAATTGATGTTCTTAGGATCATTGGGATATATCATCAGTCTGTCTATGGTAGCCCTCGGATTTTATCATGGTTTGAGTCCTGGCTTTATGTTGGTATTTATCCTGATGTTCATCGCTGCTCATGCCATAGGGCAGGGGGCGGTTATCTGGGTTTTTATCTCGGAGATATTCCCAAACCAGGTTCGTGCCACCGGGCAATCTTTTGGTGCGGCTGTCCATTGGATTTTTGCCGCAGTGATTACTTTGGTGACCCCCGTCTTTTTAGATGCGGAGCAGGGCATTTTTCGTGAGAATCCGTGGCCTATATTTGTCTTCTTTGCTGTATTTATGGGGCTTCAGTTGCTATTTGTGATATGGATGATGCCGGAAACCAAAGGACGGAGCCTTGAAGAAATTCAACAGCAATATCAGATCTGATTTTTTGGCAGGAGCGAATTTGTCCATCTGATATTGTGATTAAATTGTCTATATTTGGTCATGACCTTAAACCCACTATTATGAGACGCCGATATTTCGTCCAAAGCCTGCTCGGAACATCTATAGGGACTTCCCTCATGCAGTCTGTTCGCCGATTTTATTCCACTCCATCTGGTCCGGGGGGGCCTGTAGTTTTATCTACCTGGGATTTTGGTATGAAAGCCAATGAAGAAGCCTGGAAAATCCTATCATCCAGAGGAAGGGCAATGGATGCGGTGGAGCAAGGCGTAAGAGTGACCGAAGCTGATCCCAATAACAGTTCAGTAGGCCTGGGGGGGCTGCCGGACAGGGATGGTCGGGTTACCCTGGACGCGTGTGTAATGGATGAGACCGGTAATGCTGGTTCGGTTTGTTTTCTACAGCATATTTTACACCCCGTTAGCGTAGCGCGCAAAGTGATGGAAGAAACTCCGCACGTGATTCTGTCTGGAGCAGGTGCTTTAAAATTTGCGCTTGAGAATGGATTTGAGAAAACAGAATTGCTCACACCCCAATCCCGAAAAGCCTGGGAGGACTGGAAGAAGAAATCCGAATACAAGCCTATTATCAACATAGAGAATCACGATACCATTGGAATGATCGCTTTGGATTCACAAGGCAATCTATCCGGCGCATGTACTACAAGCGGCCTGGCCTACAAAATGCATGGCAGGGTGGGTGATTCTCCGATTATCGGAGCAGGACTTTATGTCGATAACGAGGTGGGAGCTGCCACTGCCACCGGTATGGGCGAAGCCGTTCTCAAAACGTGTGGTACTTTTCTGGTGGTTGAACTGATGCGACAGGGTCTGTCTCCACAGGAGGCTTGTCGTGAAGCCGTGCTCCGAATCACTAAAAAACAAAATTATAAGGACTTTCAAATCGGGTATATCGCCCTCGACAAACAAGGAAATACCGGTGGGTATTGCATCCACCCCGGATTCAATTATGCCCTTCGAACCGGGGATGGTCCGAAGTTGATCCCCGCCCAAAGTTTTACCGAGCGCAAATAAGTGGAGTAATTCGTTTTGGGAATAGGTTTCGGCTTCTTCCTCCGGTGAGTTTTGCTCCAGGGATTGTGTTAAAACAAACGGGACGAAAATTGATAAAAGAGACATTTATACCCTTCCGTCTGGATGGTCTGGGGTGGATCCCCCCAAAGACTTATCTCCCGAAAATAAGATTAGGTCTTGGATTACAATTTGCAGAGAAAGTCTTTCCGGATCTTCGCTGTCGGATGATGCTTGCTCAGCGTGAGACTGCCTGGGATGCGTGTTAAATACTAGAAGTATAGATGGACAGGACAGACTATATTACCCTAAGCCCCCGGGATAGTTCGAGGTTGATTTCTACCCCAGATTTTACCGACCGAAAATAGTGTTAAAAACACGTATTAAAGATTTTTGGAATAGATTTTGTATTAATCCTCATCGAAGATTGATTTACTTGATCCATCAGGGCTATTAACGCATTGAGTCTTAATTGGATTCGTTGTTTCGTGAGGGGATGATATGCTGTCTGACTACATACGTAGACCCTTATCGGAGCGTTAGTAAATTGAAATCTAACCACGATATAAAATAATGCTATGATCAGATATTTTACATGCATCGCAATACTATTTACGCTGGCTACAGGGGGCATTGCACAGCCGGTTTTTACCTTGTCCGATGCACAGGGCAATACGGGGGATATCGTTAGCGTAGATGTTAAAGTTTCAGATTTTGAAGCGATACTAGGTTTTCAGTTTGCCATCAAATTTGATCCGGCTAAGCTCAAAGTAGTGGATGTTAAAAATCTGACTTCAGCCATCGATGAATTCAATGGAGATAATATAGACTTCTCTCCCGTCAATGCCAATGCCGGACTAATCATAGTCGCTTATGCCAATGCCAATTCTGATGATGGGTTTACTATCCCGGACGGAGGGGTGTTTTTTACCATAGAATTTGAAATAGTAGCCACTGGAAATACCACGGCCATAGTAGATATTCCTCAGGAGGTGGATTTTGGAGAATTTACCCGAAAGGTTGAAATCATCAACAATCAGTTCAATGAAATCGGAATGACAGCCCAGCCTGGAACAGTGACTATCGGAGAGGGAGGTGGTGGTCCCGGCAGAGTTAGCCTGACCATAGGTTCGGCTACCGGAAGTCAGGGGGAAACTGTTTGTGTTCCCATTACAGTCAATAATTTTTCAGAAATTATTGGAATGCAATACAGTATCAAATTCAACCCCGATTTTATGGAGTTTGTTGAGGGCAGGAATTTTAATCTTGAAAACTTCAGCAATGCTTCGATCAGCTCAGAATCCATTTCTTCTGATCAGGCTTTGATCGTATCCTGGAACACACCGAGCTCCGATCCCATTTCGGTGGCCAATGGAACCGTGATCGGTGAATTGTGTTTCCGGATCAAAGCCTCTTCGGGAAATTCGGCTATCAGCTTTAGTGAAACACCACAATCCATTGAATTTACTGCACTTGACGGAGGTAATACCACCTCTGTAGAATCAAATCTCACCAATGGACGCATTTCAGTCGGTGGCGGAGGTGGCTCCGGGGATACGGATTGTGATAAACCCGGGTTTTCCGTAGCTGCAAGTAATGTGGCCTCACCGCAGGGTTCCAATGTATGCGTAAATATTGTAGGGAAAGGGATCGATAAAATGGGTGTTTTGCAAACCCTCATAGAATGGGATCCCACGGTTCTGAGTAACCCCACTCTGGAATCTGTGAATCTCAATTTATCGGGGCTGGACTACAGTCTGGATAAAGGTGCGGAAGGAAAATTCATCCTGAGCTGGACTTATTCCAGTACCGATCTTGCCGGCCTTACCTTGTCCGATAACTCCATCCTGTTCAAATTGTGTTTTGATGTCGCTGGCAATGATGGTGCGTCGACGAATATTTCATTTACCGGTGACAACAACACCAATCAGATCGCAACCAATATCGAAGGGGAGCCTTATACTTTTCAGGCATGTAACGGTTCGGTAACCGTAGGTGAACCCGAAGGCGTGACTGTACAACGAAGTAATCCAACCTGTCCTGGAAATAACGATGGATCTATTTCCCTGACTGTGAATTCAGGTCAGGCTCCTTATACATTTGCCTGGACAAAAAATGGTGAATCAGTGGGAGCCACAGCATCCCTCAATAACCTCAATGCAGGTACTTATTCCTATGTGGTCACGGACAACAATGGGACTCAGGTGGGAAGCGGAGACGTGGTATTGACCGATCCCAGTGAAATCGTTATCTCTGCTGAAGTTACCCAAATCAATCAGGGGAATGATGGTGCTATTGATGTAACCGTTTCCGGTGGGGCAGGGGGTTATATGTACAATTGGAGTACGGGGACTGATTCGGAAGATATTTCAAACCTGGGTACAGGGACCTATACTCTTACGGTTACCGACGCCAATGGATGTTCGGTAAGCGAATCCTTTACCATTGGTATGGGAGAATTTAACGTCATGATCGAAACGGTCACCGACTACGGTGAATTTGATGTGAGCTGTAACGGAGAGTCTGATGCCACACTTCGTGCCAGAGCCAGCTTCGGTACGGGGCCCTATACGTACAACTGGAGCACGGGTGACAATACGGAAACCATTCAAAATGTGGGAGCCGGAGAATATTCTGTCCAGGTGACAGACAGCGAAGGAAACAGCGTGGAGGCATCCTATACCGTAACTGAACCCAATCCTCTGATTGTCAGAGTAGCAACAACCCCGTCTCATGGAGGAAATGCCGGAACTGCAAGGGCCAATGTCACAGGTGGTACACAGCCATATACTTATGTATGGAATGACAAAACCCCAGGTTCGACCACGGTATTTATTGGAGGGTTGACGGAAGGGCGATACCAGGTCGTTGTTACCGATGCGAACGGATGTATGGCCCAAGGGGGTGGAAATGTAAATGTAGATGATCAGGAATGTTATACGGCTGCCAAGGTTATGACGCCCAATGCCGATGGATTGAATGATGAATTACGAATTGCATGTGTGGAAGGCACCATCAATGTTCTCACCATATTTGACCGATATGGAGCCAAGGTATACAGGGAGGAGAATTACAACAATTTGTGGACAGGGATAGATTCGGATGGCAACACCCTGGGTGATGGCGTATATTATTTCGTTCTTGAAGTCCAGGAATCCGACGGTTCCACGACGCACCATAAAGGGCATGTGACCTTATTGAGAAGGTTGAATTAATTTTTTTCGACACGGATTTTGACGACAAACAGACAGGTAAGAATTATGAAAAATTTTACGCTCTATATAGCCATCCTGATACTGGGGTTCACCCTGGGTTCAGCGACCGGGCAGGAAGCCGGGTCATACCAGCATTATAAGATCAACCACCATCTGATCAATCCTGGTGCAACAGGGGTCAACGGGCAGGTCATTATGCTCAATTATATCAGCCGTTGGAATTCCTTCCCAGGCAATCCCCAGACGTTTACGGCTGGATACAATGGTATGGTCAGTGATAAAATAGGCCTGGGAGCCATGGTTCTTTCCGATAATCTGGGCTCTCTGAATAAGACCGCAGGTGTCTTGTCTTATGCCTATCAGTTTGACATAGAAGAAACCCGGCTGAGCATAGGTTTGTCTACCGGATATGAAAGATATAAACTTCAGGCTTCCGCTCTGATTGGCAATGGACTCGATCCCGGGGATCCGATTATCGATCAGGCAGCCAATGGATATGATGTTTTTGATGCTGCTTTCGGGCTCCATGCTGTCCTACCCGATGGTTTTTTTGCAGGAGTTTCCCTCCCCAACCTGATACGTACCCAGGTTGATAGTGATGCCAGTACGGTGGATGACGAAAGTACCTTATTCAAATATTTTGTAGGATACGCCGGATACAGGATGGATTTTCCGGAGTACAACTTTGATTTTGAACCGTCTCTGGCCATCCGAAAAGTTCGCTACGCTCCGTTCCAGGTGGACTTTAATCTTCTGGGCTATTACGCCAACGATCAGTTGATCGGTGGATTTACGTATACTCTGGGCGGCGGCAATGCGGCCAACATACTTCTAGGGACCAGGATCAATCTGATGACGATACTTTATTCATATGGTGTATCGTTCTCGGATTTTCAATCCTACAACAATGGATCCCATGAAATATCGGTCAAGTTTGATCTTTCCCGTCAGTACGCAGAGGAATCCAACGGCCGAAAACAAAGATAGGATTACACTGCATTAGAACCAGTTTTCTGAAACAATCCAGAGCATCTTTTTAGATTAGTCACACTAATTTATGGTACAACTATGCTGATTGTCAAGGAAGTAACATATATTTTTTCTTTGTTATAAAAAACTGGTACGAAATGTGCAGTATAGGAATATCAGTGAATAAAATAGAATGAAACCAATCGACAGAAACGTCTGTCCAAAACCAAGAACCAATTTTTTTAAGAACCAAGAACCAATTTTTAAGAACCAAAAACTCGATTTTTTTTGATACCATACCGACTCTGTGAATGAATGAACCTTTACACCTAAACTAGACATTTTCCAATCCTTATTCCTCATTCAGGCAGCATGGTGCTGTTCCAGTCACAGATAGGTCCCTATCGTAAAATATCAGTTTTTAATTTCCATTGAAACCCAATTTCATTAACCAAAACTTTTTTGAAAAAACCGATTTTTTTAACCAAAACTAGAACTCATGAAAAAGACGAATTTTACGAAAATTCCGCTGAAGTGGTGTCTGGGCGCAAACTGGCTCAAAGGCTTAGTCCCTTTGCTTGCCTTTTTCGTGTTCGCACTGCCGATGCAAATCCAGGCGCAGCAAGCGCCAAACTGTTCCAACTTCTCCCCCTCCATCAATGAGTCAGGGCAAGTTGTGGTTGGACCAGATGATTTTGTCACAAACCATGTTGGAGTGGGCTATCCCCTGACGGTGAACATAGTCAACCAATGGGGAGGATCCATTATGGAATTTGTGTTCCCCAACGGTGATGCAACAGTCTCATGGAATGTGTGTGCCTTTATAGGAAAATCTTTATCCTATACTGCGACCAATGGCCAGGGAACGTGTACACAGGGAGTAGTTAATCTCAGTGGGACTCCTGCTGTTGTCATGACGTCCAGATATGGTACCTCTATTACCGGAGACCATGTGGGTCTGGGTAAGATCAATGTGTATTGTGGGTTTGAACCTACTCCGAATTCTCACATACCTACTGCTGTTTCCCCATGTGGTGGTCGTGTTTCTCAGCCCAAGGTACAGCCTGACTGGATCATGCCTGTTCCTTGTAATGTAGAAAGCGATACTGCAAAAGTAATTTTCCGTACCTGGGAGGTTTATGACAAAGAAGGTAATTTGTCTACTTTGACCGATACTATTGTCGTTTTCCGTTTGCCACGACTTACTCCTGGAGCATTCGTGGGATCTCCTGAGGATTCTTTCTATTGTGAGATCGTACCTGTACCTGAAAGTGGTGAAGGTCTGAAGCGATATGCATCCTGGAAACAGCCCATCGGTTTGCATGACTATGAATTGCCTTACTCCAAATTGCGGGGGGTAACTTATGAAATTCCTGCGACGATCATTATAGCAGGTCTGGTCAATGCCGCATCACAGGGACCTGACGTATTAGAAGAATATCTGGAATGCGTTATCCTGCGGAAAGCCAATGGTGGGGAGGTAACCATCGGAGATATAGTTTCCGGGACTTACATGAATAACCTGATCAACAATGCAACCAATGAACAACGTCTTTATGGTTTCTTGCAGGTGTTGATAGAATTGAATGAAAAGCCGATCAATGTGATACTGGAAGTTGTATTTAACTTCTATCCATATTTGCTTTTGGAAATAGGTGACTGGATCCTTTCAGAAGGAGGTCAGTTTGAGGAAGTTACTGCAGACTGGTTTTATAATGGAAATGGAAATTCTCCGTATTGGTTTGCCGGAGGCTGGCCTTCCATTTATGGATCAGGAGACTGTATTTCCTACTGTGATGTAGGAGCAGGTGAAAATTTTGGATGCGTGGAAATTCGCGTGCCTGCTTTGAATATTGATAACGGACTTGCACCTGGTGATACTGATTCTTGTATAGTAATTTGTTTGCCATTGGGACCACATTGTGGTATCACACTGGAGCAGGATCCAATAGCTGATTGGACAGGAAATTGTCCTCAGACCCGTGGTATTGATAGCTGGATTACCCAAACTTGTTGGGCTGAGACAGAAAACCGCTGTGCTGCTGATGAAGGATTTTATGAATGTGGTGTTCCTTATATCGCTTCAGAAGAAAGTGTAGTAATCGATTATTCTTGTACAGAAAAAGCAGTTAAAGTCCATACCAGCCAGTGGCAGACTTTGTATGATACCATTGGCCCAATCTTTGATTTCTGCTATCCTGTTGCCATTCAGACTGAAATCCCCAATGGGAATGTTCCTGGAGCTCTGCTCAATGGATTTGAAGAATGCTTTGTGCCACAAATCTGGGATCATGAAGAAATTCTGGATTCCATCCGAGCTGGTAAAATGTATACTACTGCCCGAATCTGGGAACAATGCAATCCTACGGTTTACACCACTACATCTCATGATTGTGCGGCTGAAGTGTATGTACCTTCTGTACGTGTGATTGACAACTGCAGCGGTGTTCACTCTGTGAAGGCTAGCGTACGGGTGAACGGTGGTACACGAATGGTTGCTTTGGTAAAAACAGCTACCGAGACCCATATTTTGCCCAATGGTGACGAATGCTTCATCCATACGTACTCTCATCTGACAGATCCTATCCGTATTCCTTTCACAGGATGTTATGGAGAATTGACTGAGGTACGTTACGAAGCTGCCGATGAATGCTGGAATCAAAGCGAATGGTACAAATACATCCGTATCGAAGATGCTACTCCTCCTACCGTAGTTGTGGACAGAGCAGTAAATGTAACTTTGAACTCCAAAACGGAGTGGGTGTATGCAGAAACATTTGACGAAGGTAGCTGGGACAACTGTGCTATCGATTTGAAATTGGTTCGAAGAACGGACTGGTTGACGGATACAGCTTGTGTAGATATTTGTGGTGATGTGACCAAAAATTATAACAACTGGGTAGATATCCTTGTAGATCTTGGTGTGCGTCGCGCCGATGCATCAGCAGCTGTTGCAGGATCTCAGGTTGGATATTATATATTTATGGACAATTATCAGGTGAATGCTCTGAAACATTTCCTAAGTGAAGGAGAAGTTGAGGAATACTATTTCAACCAGATCGTATGGTTGTTGGAAGATGATGAGCGATGTGGTCCGAAAGTAGTACACGGTTGGTTGTTTGCTTTGGCAGCCTATATTGCAGAGAACTGTTCTGTAGCTGACGAGCATGGCAACAAACTTAAAGTACGCGATCTGGAGGCTATCTTTGATAATCTTTTTGCACAGCCTGGGTATGGAAACGAAATCGCCTTACTTGGTGGTGGATGGAGCCAGGCAGTACCGTTCAAATGTGAGGATGCCTGCGAAGAGGTTTCTGCTGAATTGCTTGTTATGGATTACTGCTGTAACTGGAGCACCGGATGGAGCACAGTACATGTAGAAGACAAGAGTAATGCCCGATTGGTCAAACGACTTCCTGATCTGGATATCTCTTGTGAGGCCTACAACATCTACTACAAAGATGTCGTGGAAGCTGCTGCAAGTTATGGTGAGAAAGGAAGTATTTCCGATACTTCTGAGGCTTTCACCGGTTTGGACGAAGCTTTTGGTACATACATCAAAACCTGGGTTGATAACCAAAATCGACCTACTGATATCGATGGTAACCTGTTGCCGGAAGAAGCACTGAATTTTGAATACTGGAATGTAACATGTGAGGAGAAATCAGCAACTGAGAAAATTCCGGTTCCAAAACACGATGGTACCATTGACTGGATAACTAAAGTTCACAAAACTACCTTCCTGGATAGTGCTTTAGTGGAAGCTATGAACGGAATTATTGCGATCAATTGTTACGCCAGCTGTGAGCAGGATGTATGGGTTGACCTTGACGAATGTGGACAAGGTACTATTACCCGACGATTCTTTATCACCAGCGGATGTAGCGATAAAGCGCCTTCATGGGAAATCGAACAGGTTATCAATGTAGGATCTGCTTGTGGAATGCGTGCCAGTATGTTTGACCTGCCTGCAGAAACTGTAGGTACCAAAGACGAACCTATCTGTCTGCCACAAAGTTTGTCCAATGATTATTTGCCAGATACCATTGGTAATGTGACCCTAAAATCACATCTGGTAGGTAAATTGTGTAATGCACCTGCAGTAGGTAAGACTGTAAAAGCGCACGATGTACTGGGTCAGCCTGGTCTGAAAAAGTATACCATTGAATGGGAGGTTGTTGACTGGTGTGCACCACATACCTCGACCACACGATCATTCAAGTATATTCAGGAAGTTATCGCTACGATCGATCCTTCTTGTGAAATATCTGATGACAATGGAAACGACGATATTACCAATTTGATCCAGGGTAAGATCACCACAGAAATGGGTGAACCTGTTCAGCGCGTGGAAATGAAAGCCGTACTTGGTAACGGAAGTCCGTTGACTACAGTGACCAGCGATGAAGGATCGTACAGCTTCTCCATCAACGAAGGCTCACAAGTAAGTCTGGTACCATCCAAGAATACTGGTTTTGCCAATGGTATCAGCACGCAGGATTTGATCGATATTCAGCGTCATGTATTGCAGAAAAATGAACTTGGATCCAAGTATAAAAAGATTGCTGCTGACGTGAATGGAAATGGAACGATCGACGGTCTGGATGTTCTAGAACTTCGAAAACTGGTGATGAAACCAGATTCCAAGTTGCCGAACAATACAAGCTGGAGATTCTTCGATACCAAAACCGATATGGAGGTTTATGATATAACCAAAGTAGAAGGTGACATGAATGTTGACTTTATCGGAGTCAAAATTGGTGATGTGAACTTGTCCGGTGATCCGGCACGTAGCAGCCGAAGTGTGACAGGTGAACTTAGCCTGAACGTGGCAGACAAAACGTTGAAAGCTGGTGAGCTTTACCGAGTAGATGTCACCTCCGATAATTTCGTGAATATCAACGGTATGCAGTATACTTTGAGCTACCTGACCAATCTGGTTGAAGTAGAAGCCATCGAGCCAGGAGCTCTGAACATTACCAAAGATCACTATCTGCGCTATGCACCTGGTGTGATCACTTCAAGCTGGAGTGAAGCCGACGGACAAAGCCTGAGCAGTGATGTTGTATTGTTCACCATCGTAGTGAAAGCAAAATCCGAAGTACAATTGCGTGATGCATTTAGCCTGAACAACCGGGTGACCACTACTGAAGCATACGATGCCAATGGTGGACTGAAAGACATCAGCCTCCGGTTTGATGGTCAGGATGCTGGATTTGCCTTGTACCAAAACACACCGAATCCATTTGAAGGTCAAACTGTGATCGGATTCAAATTACCTGAAGCATCTAAGGCTACATTGAGCGTTTACGATGTTACTGGTAAAGTATTGAAAATTGTGGAAGGTGAGTACAATCAAGGCTACAACGAAGTGAAGTTGAAAAGTTCAGATCTGAATGCGACAGGCGTGTTGTACTATCAACTGGATACAAAAACCTATACTGCGACTAAAAAGATGATTGTCATCGAATAAAGACGTAAGATAGTACGGTAAACGGAATGTTTTACGTCTGTACAAATTTTCAGTCTGGATCATGAGTAACTGAAGTTTTGAATGAACCGAGGATATTGAACAATAAAATCGGTTTTTGGGATAGCCTCTCTCCGCCCTGTTTCGACAGGCCTGGAGAGAGGCTTTTTTTATTTCTATTTTCCAGGAGAGACCTCCCTTTTCATGAGGAATGCTGCCCCAGATTAAGTTGCGAAGATTAAAATCGCACCCCTTCCAGGCGGACGGATTTGATCGCAGGATTTCCTGCCGGGATTTAGTCCTTCAATAGGGAAGTGGCTGGAATATCTACCCCCCCTTTATCTTGAATACATTGAAGGATATTGATTGAAATATAGACTTAATTTTACATGGACATCATTCTTCAGCCTTACCCAAAAGAAAAATCCATTTGGAATTTCCGATCTTTACAGCGACGCCTGCGAACTTTCACCATCATCGACTACCACATTATGCGACATTCAAATTCTAAAATTGACGATATTGATTTGAGGATTTTAAATATTCTCCAATCCAATGCCCGGACTACAATTAAAGAAATCGCCGAACAGGTGGGAATGTCATCTACCCCGGTATTTGAGCGGGTGAAAAGGCTGGAACGAGAAGGCTATATTCAAAAATATGTGGCGTTGCTTGATGCCGCCAAACTGGGGTATACCATGGTGGCATTTATACAAATTTCCCTTACGCTACACAATTTGGATGAGGTGAATGCTTTCACAGAGCGGGTGACCGAATTTTCTGAAGTCATGGAATGCTACCATACCACAGGGGAATCCGATTTTCTTCTCAAAATTCTGGTGACCGATATGGAGGAATTCAATCATTTTATTCTTTACAAGCTTTCCGAGATTCCTAATTTGAGTCATGTACGTACTCAGTTTGCACTCTCTACGCGCAAAAGGACTACCGAAATAGGAATTGTGCCCGATCGATAATTTTTCTATAATCCTGCAGTGGTAGGAAACTGTTGGGCTTCTGTTGTTTTCAGTAATCACCTAGATGTAATATGGAGGTGTCAAAACGGAGTAAGAATAACGGGATTGGTCAATAAATTTTCGTACAGTATCTGGAGCTTACATAGGACCTACTCAGATTTAAATATTTGCTTGTAAAACGGTATGTTATGGTCAAATCTGAGGGGACATCTCAAGGTTATAACGATTGAATTACGGATAAAAGTCCTGCGCTTCCAAAACGCAGGCAATATCTGACTAATTCGAACTGTGTCAGCATGGAAGCCGACCTTGTGCGATTCGTGAGCCGACCTTATGCGATTCGTGAGCGCGGAAGTCGAAA
>CAYRRD010000064.1:0-8253 GCA_964426625.1 uncultured Saprospiraceae bacterium
GGTACAAATACCTCCGCCACACAGTCGTGCGTCGTCACCCGGTACACCGCAGGATTCCGACGGCCAAGATATTTTATATAAACTTGAAAAATTTCCTCGTTGATAAGAGAGAGATACAAACCTGGATCTTTAAGGATATTAAAAATCACTTCTAAATCTATTTCCGTCGGTGAAAGTTCTTCTGAATTTTCAAGTATTTCCCTGGTTAGAGAATCGATAAAATCCACTTCTATATCCAGCAATAATTCTTTCAGGTCCTGACCGGCGATCTCTTCAAGCTCTTCTAGAAAAGCAAAACCAGCATCATTTGTATATATAAAAGCCCGGTCAATATAAGGATAGCAATAATCAAATATCGGTCCCTTATTATCAAGCCGTGTCAACCACTGGCTCAAATGAATTTTGACCGATTTGGCAGAACACTGATAATCCACCACCAGATCCCCGGGCTGTGAATCATAAGAATTGAGATCTTCACAAGTGAAAAGTCCTTCTTGTTCAAGACACATATTCGCCGAGCGTGCCCAGCAGGTCTGGGTGATCCAGGTGTCCTGTCCGCGAGTCTGGGTACAACCACTGGTCCAGTCACTGTCAGCCTCCTGTTTTATCGAAATACCGCAGTGCACGCCCTGGGGCAAACACAGGGTAGTACAACTTTCTGATGTAAATCCGCCGTCTGCAATCGATAATATGGGCACATTGATTTCGATACATCCAAATTCGGCTTCCGGCCAGTCGTCGCAATAGGAAATGCAATTACCCGCATTCTCAATATATGGCCAACCACCCACAAACCAAAACGGTGATTTGCCCATTCCGCTGTAAAACCAGGAAGCATCCACCTGTTCGAAATTGCCCCCTTCAGAGACAATCCAATCTCCTTCCTGCAATAGCAGATAAGGGTAAAATTCATATGCCACGTTCCCCAGGAAATTCAGTGGTTTCTCATTCAGTTCAACAAGGATCTGGAAGATACCTGCGTTGATCTGAGAAGGTGTCGCTTCAGCCACCAGATCATCCAGATACTTACCTGAAATTATGTCCCTTATTGTCACCAAATCTCCATTTGCCTTTCTTAAGATCGCGCATTCCAGATAGTCAATAAATACATCCGTTCCCTGCAAAAAAGCTTCAGAAAGTCCATTCAGGATGATTGTCGCCGGAATTTCATAAACCACGCCCTGCAAGCCAGTATGTGGTCGTTCATAATCATGTAGGCCTACGGCTTGTTTCCAGGAGACATACCGCTTGACCCTTTCCCCAATGGTGGTTACTGATGTAAACTGGCAATAGACAGAATCCTCTGTCCGTCCTATAAAAGCTTCCGGCGTCAGCCGAGGCAAACGGAAGACGACGATGGTATCTGTGAGGGTATGTTGTCTGCCGGTCTTATCAAAAACCTCCCAGGTTCTATAAATTACTTTTGCAGTGTCACTGTCCACGTTACATGGAACGGGCATCACCCAGTCCGGTTGAGCATTCGGCACATATGATTTGCCGGAACATGGATCGGCCATGGTAGGAACATAATCTTGCGGTGACGGAACATTGCCGCAGTAAACATATATTTTGCCTGTCCCCACCGCAGGGTTACTCGAATCATTCTGCAGTGCAGATGTCATAGTCAGGCCTGAGGATTGACTGAGAATCATCGTTCCCTGATTACAATATCCAAATGAATTTTCTACATTGAATTGGATAGATCTACCCAGGTATCCACAAGCATCCCACTGTATAGTTTCGCCGAAGTAATTCAAAGTATATTCTCCCACCACATTACCCCACTCATTAACCAACTCTATGGTGAGTGGGTATTCAACATATTCCGGATTAGTGACCACGTCATCGCTACTGAATACCACATAACCGTCCGTCCCAATTGCCGGTGCAAAAATAGAGCAATTGGGCACTCTGGACCCCCTAATCCTTAAAACCAAATGCAGCGTTGATTCCTTCTGAATATTGTAATCTGCTAAAGTACGACCATCTTCCAGTTGTTTTCCGGCAAAAATAAGCCGTTGCTGATCGGGAGGTATTCCTTCCTTATCCTGTATTTTTTGTTTTATATTTTCAATGGTATCACTAGATTCAACCTCCAGGGTGATTGTCTTCCCTGTGAGGGTTTTAACAAAAATCTGCATACCGGAAACAGAAAGTGTACATAGAAGGAAAACAACCACAATCAGATAAACTCTTTCAAGGTTCATAATAAACAGATTGGTTTTAAACTTGGTCTAAACCAGTTTGAAATTATGGAGGACACAAATCACTTGTTGACAAAGGGGTTTAACATCCCGAATTATTAAATTTCGACATGTTAATATTAGTACAATATTTCGATTCTACATTCCTGAATTGGAACCGATCAAGTTTTTTAACATATATTTCAATTTATGTTCTCCGGGAACAATCATCAGGATTCTCGAAAATTCCATTGGGATAAAAAGCATGAAAATTTTGTAATCAAAAGTCAGTTCCAATAAACGCATCTTTGCTTAAGATACTTTTGGCAGTATTGTCCACGATATTGCCTTTGGCAATTGTCCAATCTAACTGGATTAAAAAATATAGAAATGTCTTAGATTGTATTTAATAGCACCCGAAATCCAATTTACTCATTATCAAAGCATAAATATAAATTCTCCCAAATCTCAACGAGTACATTACCCAATACTCACCCCCCATCTGTATATGAATATTCCCTTACTACTTATCTCTCTCTTCAATTAAACGACTGCCTGAATTCCAGGGGACTCTGATTTGTACGGGCCTTGAACATTTTACTGAATGACTGCGGATATTCAAAACCGAGTTCATAAGCGATTTCACTGACGGTAAGTTGGGTGGTGGATAATCGCTCCTTGGCTTTTTCTATCACCTTATCCTGAATGTGCTCCTGCGTACTTTTACCCGTCAAAGATTTAAGTAAACCGCTCAGATAGTTGGGAGAAAGATTCAGTTCCCCTGCCATATTCGCCACGCTAGGCAAACCGTTCAGACGCCCTGATTCACTGGCAAAATAATCGTTGAGCCACTCCTCCGTACGCTCCAGTACCTGGTGATTGCTCCTGGCTCGCGTGGTGAATTGCCGCTGATAAAACCGCTGAGCATAATTGAGCAGGGTTTCGATCTGAGAGACAATAATTCCCTGGGTAAAGACATCGATATTTTCCTGGTACTCACGACCTATATTTTGAAGAATATCTGCAATTATTTCTTCCTCCTTTTCTGACAAAAACAACGATTCATGCACGTTGTATCCAAAGAACTCATAATTATGTATGTTCCTTGCCAGTGTGGTATTCCACAAAAAATCCGGATGAAAAAACAGCAACCAACCAGAGGGATGAAGTGTTTCATAATCTTCAGCCGATACCCTGACCCTATATACCTGACCCGGAGCAATAAAAGACATTAAACCCTCGTCAAAGTCATAGGTTTGCTGTCCGTACTGGAAGCGTTCCGGTACATCCCGCTTCAATCCCACTGAATAAAAATCCTGGATCCATGCCACTTCGTTGTTCTCCGGGCTGTGACGGATCAAACTGTAATCGATAAGGCTGATCAGAGGATGTAAAGGACGAGGCAGATTCCGGATTTTGTGAAATTCACTGATGGTAGCTATGCGTTGGATGTTTGTATCGCTCATAACAATTTGAATTTAAATTAAAAACCCCACTTTTATTGAAACGCAATTCCAATCCCAAATCCACATAAATTCTATGAAATTTCGGGTGAGGAAAAGGGGATAGGACTAAATAGCCTGTCCCCCTGAAACCTCTATTCTCTGTCCGTTGATCCAATAGGCATCATCGGTACACAAAAAGGCGACCACACCCCCAATATCCTCGGGTAATCCCACCCGACCCAATGGAGTCACACTGGCAATCCAATCATTAACCTCTTTATTGTCCCGTACCAATCCTCCAGAAAAATCGGTTTCGATAGCACCAGGAGCTACTACATTAGCCCGGATTTTACGTTCGCCCAATTCCTTGGCCAGATAACGCGTTTGCGTTTCCACGGCAGACTTCATAGCTCCATATACAGAAGACCCGGAATTGATAATTCGGGTGAGCCCGGAAGATATGTTGATGATTCCGCCTCCATCGTGAATGTGTGGTAACGCTTTCTGAGTCAAAAAGAAGACCCCTTTATAATGGATTTGATAGATGTCATCCATTTGTGCTTCTGTCACTTCGGATATCGGTGCATGAAGCCCCGTGCCCGCATTGTTGATGAGGTAATCAAATCCGGGATCTCCGTACTCCACCTGAAGATAGTTCGTAAGCTGAGCGAGAAATGGCTCAAAAGCTGACAATTTCCGGGTATCCAGTTGGAATGCCTTGGCATTGCGTCCCAGAGCCTGTATCTGCGAAACCATGGCTTCTGCCAGATCCGGCCGACTATGAAAAGTAAAAATGACATCGATTCCTTTTCCGGCCAGAGCCAGAGCCATATTCCTCCCCAGGCCTCTGCTTCCTCCGGTCAAAACTGCAATTTTGGTTTGATCTTTCATTGCTGATGATTTTGATAGTTAAAAATAAATGGCATCATTTCAGTTGCCTGAGGCAAAATTGGGCACGAGGAACACCCCGGGTGTAGCTCAATCTTCGAATATTGTATTCAGATCTGCGATAGGATCACTAAAGGGACAAAAAACACCCTGGGAAGTAGGCAAAATGAGATGATAGCATGGCTTGCTGGATTTCAGACAAAGAAAATTTTCTAATTTTTCGGAAAAATAGATGATATCTGGATGGAAGAAATATCGCCAATTTTCCTATGCCCTCCAGATTGAAAGCGCAAGGATCAAACCAAATTTATGGCAAACTGCAATGCTATTCTGAAGTCCTGTAATCGATCAGGCAAAGATATTGTTCCAATTTTTCAGGCACGTGGACGACAACTAGACAGAAAAATTTTCGCCAAAAAAATCCTATAATCCCCATGTGGAATGCGCTATGATCTACACCGGAAACCGACAAAATGCGATGACATTCCGGGATCCAGGTTATCAGACACAAATTGGTTTTTCGGGGAGTTTGATGACACCTGGATGGAAGAAATATCGCCAATTTTCCGGGACCGTTCAGACGAACAGCGCTATGGTTAACAGCCCCACAGGCAAATTGCGATGCTGTCTTCCACAGTCCAAACCCCTTCCACGATTGTTGAAAACGATTTGATACCCATCCACTTCCATCACTTCGAAATAAGCTCATAAACGATATAGCCATACCCATCATCCATATTCTGAAATCGGAAAGATGGAAGACGCACCACATCCCGACCTTCACCCAGGTTCACATCCTTGAATTCCTTCCTTTCCAACTCCTGATTATTTCCATCAACCAACTTCACCCGCAAATCCACCTGTGTCGGTGGCCCCAGGTGGTGAATAACCGGCACAATCTCATCTCCCGGTCCGTACACCACATCCACATCATCGCTTCCAGCCCATGTCCGCTGAAACACCATCTTGTTGATATAATACGCCAATTTAGGATGACGGAGATTGTCTATCAACGGCTTTTGGTAAGTCCCTGAATTCGCACCTCCACGCAGACAACACCAGGAAAAACCATCGTACCCCAACAGCATCTGTTTTTTCATCGATTCCCAGGCAGCAAATGCCTGCCAGGCCTGACTGGCCCGCCATTCCTCTGGCTGCAATTTACGACCAATGCTTCCTTCCTCATAAGGCCATTCATAGGACTGTACTTTGTACCAGGGTTTGCCCCGTGACAAATTCCAGTTGGGCTGGGCTGCCGATTCCTCGTGCTCAAAATTGAAATATGCCTTTTCCCCCGCTGCCAGACAGGAAGCCGCCCAGTCATTGGGGGCATTCCGCAGACGGGTCCACTCTGCACCATACCCTGTATAGGCATCCTGACTACCCCGTGTCATTCGATGCGCATGGTAGGACGGAACGGGCTCCATAGAATGGCCATCGTACGTCGTATCCCCCCGATAATTCCCATAGTGGGTGTGCTGCCAAAACGATGTGGGAGAAATCAGCCTGCTGGGATCCCTCTCGTATATTATATTATAAATTTTTTCAATATAATCATGCGAATCCGAAATATCGTGTCGCTTAAACCGATTGGGATGATTCGAAGCCTCCCACATGACAATAGAAGGATGATTGAACACGCGGGACATATATTTGGGATAACCATCAAAATCCACATTCCAGGCTTCCCCTTCACGGATAAAACCTGCGGTCGACCAAATGAGATATATGCCCATCTGATCAGCCATCCGGGCATATCTGATGTCATTGACCCCATCCGCTGTATCTTTCTCAGCATGCACATGAATCCTGAGCAAATTGGCACCCATTTTCTGCACCATCAGCATTTCTTCTGCCACGATTTCGTCGGGAGGGCAGCGATTATACTTGGCCAGATTCTCCACCGGGGTTCGAAATCCCATGATCTGCACCCCATTGAGCATATCCACCTTTCCATTGATATACAAATAACCGCCCCGTTGATCGATGGTGCGTATGCCGGTGGTGACCACCATATCATCCACCACCGCACCTGAAGGATCCCTGAGAATCACCTCGACTTTGTATAAAAATGGCCGATCGATTTCCCACAAATGGAAGTCCGATACAGGCAGATCGATCTTAATGATGTTTTCAATCCGGGGTCTTATTTGGACCGGTCGCGTCACACTGGCCACCATTTCTCCCTCCTCAGGGAACCAGGGATAGTAATTGACCGTAACGCTCCCTTCAAAATACGTGCTCCGCGGGTAGTGAATACGAACGGTATTCGATTGCAAGGCCACTTCACCAATTTCCCTCGTAAACACATCAACTCCGGTGATCATACTTTGACTACTGAGGATCAGCTTGGTTTCATCCAAAAACCAGCCGATATTCCGATCCGCTGGAGCATGCAACATCGGGATATTGGATCGATAGGGTCGGACCTTTACCGCCAGGATATTGGAGGTATGGGGCTTGAGATATCTGGTCACATCAAGTACCTGGGGATGACGCTTATCGATGACAGCAGCTACCTCACCGTTGATCCAGACCTCTCCCCCGGGGTCCAATGATTCAATAGACAAGGTTGCACGCTCAAAATCGCCCACCTCCACTTCTGTTCTCAGATACAGGGCTTCCCCGGCTTCCAGCATCCCCCCATGAACCGCAGGCAATCGCACTTCCTTCCAAAGACGGTCGTCAAAATGGCGTGTGGTCCATCCCTTGGGCTCCTGCTTTTCATCAAAATCGAGATTGAAGATAATTTCGGGGATAAAAGGCATACGGTCATCGCCATGCGGCCGGTAATGGATCAACCGGAGTTCGTCGATTTCGACGGTTCCTTCACTGGCCATCTCCATGATGGTTATATTATCGACGGAAATGGGTAAAGGAATAAAATCATATACCCTATCACCATTAATGTACAAATTGTACCGCTGCTCTGCGAGATCTCCTTCCACCATCATGTCTATCCAATCTCCATTATCTCTGACCAACGACAGCTTACCAGTTTGGTCAGCCCCATCAACCCCGCCGTGATCTACCCTAAAGAGGATTGCAGATTGATTTCCATCCGACATCATCAGGGAAAATTGGCTTTCCTTTCCAAGCTTTACCTGTGCGGTCCACTTAAATCTCCAGTTCATATTTCCGGTATTCCGGTACAATCGTGTATCCTTCATCGTCAAAATTCCTTCATGAATTTCGACACCCTGTTCCTGACTCCAAATGGAATGTATTGTTGTTCGTTCACTATCCTGGCCATTCCGATATCCGTATACTTTCCAGGTTCTAAGATCAATATCTTTTCGTACAGAAGGTTGGGGCTGAGGTTTGAGCGACGCCAACATAGAATCGATTTCCTGATCGTTTACAATCGTCTTATCCAGCCTGGGATTATTAAAAAACCGGGATGCAAAGTCAGCGTAGTGGTGGAGGAATCGAATGCGATCTTCGGTATCCATCCATTCCGTCTCCCCTTTGAAATCGGTTTCCCCATTGGCCGCGGGATCCTGTGTAAATTGCCGCATCTCGAAAGTTCGGCTCAGGGATTGCGCAGTAATCGTACCTCCCCCAAATAGTAAAGCCAGCAAAAAAGCTGTCATCTTTGTCATGCACATATGATCATTTTCAATAATATCTTAATCGGTTTATCGGGCATAATATACAAATCCACGCTCAGCAAGACTAAATTTCATTTCCAGTAAAATCAAAAAATCCCTTAATAACCCCCTCGGGGCCGAAAATAA
>CAYRRD010000064.1:8353-19360 GCA_964426625.1 uncultured Saprospiraceae bacterium
ACCCGCAGGGCGGCATACGAAAACGCAATATCATGAATGTATGTACAGCACACCCGGAACGACAATGCATTTTTTATTGATTCCTCCATTGATGTAGCCACATTTAAACCCTCCTTCAAACATCAGATCCAGGAAGCATTTACCTCTTTTAAATCGCTATCAGGGAAGCTTTAATTAACCCCTTTTCCGTTTTCAGTGATAAAATATCATCATGAATAAGGATTATATCCAAATCAATCAAGATCACTGGGATCGGCTGATCGACCTGCACGATCGGTCCCGATTTTATGCCGTAGCTTGATTTCTCCGCGGACAAGAGTGTCTCCATACGATCGAAATGGATTTGCTGGATGACGTGACCCACCAATCCATACTGCACCTGCAATTCCACTTTGGGATAGACACCCTATCTCTATCCCGTCGAGGTGCTAGCGACCGGGGTGGATTTTTCCGAAAGCGTCATTCGAAAAGCCTCAGAATTGCAATCCCGATTGATTACGAATACCATATTTATCCATAGCGACGTTTACACCCTGCGAAATGTTGTAACCGAAAAATTTGACAATCGTATTTACCACCTACGGTGTGGTCGGATGGTTACCCGATCTGGATCGATGGGCCCAGACCATTTCACATTATTTAAAAAACGGGGGGTATTTTGTTATGGCAGAATTTCATCCTGTGGTCTGGATGTTTGATCCTGAGTTTCGATCGATCATTTATGATATCCGGGACGTTTTCGATTGACCAGTTAGATCTATAGGAAAAATGGTCAATATCGAAGATGACGAATTTAATCCCGTCATTTTTTTTGACGGGATCGATCGTACCCACGTACGATCGATGAGGAACTGAAAAATAACTCTTTCGGGTGGGCTGGCAGGCATAGCCGGGTTTACGTCGAGGCTTAGTGATGATGATAGTGGCCTTTTTTCCCAGAGATACCGGTCAAATTCAAGCATGTGGTGTATACATGAATTCAGAACCAATAACAGAAAAGGAAACCGGATCATATGTTGAAAGTGGGGCTGACATCCAGAGCACATCCGTAACATGGAACCATGGTCTGGCTGTCATCATCAGTTCCTTGCTGCGATCGGGGTTGAAATTGGATCAGTTTAAGGAATTCAATTACTCACCCTACCATTGTTTTCGAAACACCGTAAAAATTGGAAAAGATCAATATCAGATTAAGGGGTTGGAAAATAAAATTCCCAAAGTGTATGGCCTGAAACTTACCAAAACGATATAACACCTAAAACCTATACTTATGCAAACTGATCAAACCGATTCCCGCAACCAGACGTCCCATTCCAAAGGTGCTACACCCTTCACCCCCACGTATTTCCATGGAACCAAAGCGGATTTGAAAATAGGAGACCTTATCATGCCGGGGTATAATTCCAATTATGGACGTCAAACAAATGCAAAGTATATCTTCCTTAGTGCCACACTCGATGCTGCAATCTGGGGAGCAGAACTGGCTCGTGGGGATGGTCCAGAAAGAATTTACCTTGTGGAAGCCACCGGTGAGTTGGAAAATGACCCTGATCTGACTGATCAGCGATATCCCGGGAATCCAACAAAATCCTATCGATCCACCGACCCTTTCAGAGTGGTGGGGGAGGTTACCCGTTGGCAGGGTCATTCAAAGGAGCAGGTGGATCAAATGAAGGTGGGGCTTGAACGATTGGATAAACAGGGGATCGAATCCCTGAACCATGATTGATTTATTCTTTCCCAGCATTACGACAGGCAAATATTCAAAATTATACAACCTTCTTCACTATGCGAAAAATCGTTTATTACGTCGCCGTTTCGATCGATGGATATATTTCGGGTAGAAATAATGATATCAGCCAGTTTATCATGCAAGGCGAGGGTGTGGACAAATACCGGTCCGACCTTGCTGAATTTACAACCGTGATTATGGGTCGCAAAACGTATGAAGCCGGTTATCCTTTTGGTTTGGAACCGGGACAGCCTGCATACCCCAATATGATGCATCACATTTTTTCCAATACTTTAAAATTTGAGCAACAATCCCCTCTGGTCGCCATAGAAGATCGTAATCTGGATCAAATTAAAGAAATCCGAAACCGGGCATCGACGGATATTTATTTATGCGGAGGCGGACAATTTGCCGGGTGGCTTCTGGAAAACAAATTGATAGATCAATTGAAAATCAAACTCAATCCCATCGTACTGGGGGAAGGGATCAAACTATTTGGTGACTCAATAGAACAAGCTACGTGGATGCTTGTGGAGGGGGAATCCTATCCCGATGGCATGCAAATTCTGACCTATGATCGAAAATTATAGGAAACCCTATTTTTTATAAACCGTTAACCGTCATCTGATGTTATAATATTATTACGTAGCCTTAACGAATGCATATGGTCAAAGGTAGAAGTTGACTGTGCTTACATACCTACTTAATTCAATCAAAAAAAACAGAATTATGGCAAAATTAAATCCTATTGGTCTTGACGCTAAAAAGGCCGATGATCTGGCGGACAAATTAAACGAACTTCTGGCGAATTATTCAATTTTTTACCAGAATGTACGGGGATTCCATTGGCATATCAAGGGAGATAAATTTTTTGAATTACACGACAAGTTCGAGGAATTGTACACCAACCTCCTGGTAAAAATCGATGAAGTAGCCGAGCGGATTCTCACGCTGGGACATGTACCCAATCATAAATATTCCGAATATGGAAAGGATTCAGAAATAAAGGAAAGTGAAAAAATTTCCAATGGAGACAAAGCCGTGGAGAATATTCTGGAATCATTCAAAGTCATAATCACCCTCCAACGTGACATACTCGACAAGTCGGAGGATGCTGGTGACGAAGGCACCAATGCCCTGATGAGCGATTACGTTCGTGAACAGGAGAAATTGATGTGGATGTACAATGCGTATCTTAAATAGATACGGTGCGCGTGGATGTATACCCGGACATTTTGAATTGTCGGGGTTAGATGGGTTGGGGGAAATGGGCAATATCAAAGATGACGAATGAAATCCCGTCAAAAATTTTACGGGATCGATCGTACTCACTTACGATTGATGAGGAACCGGGAAATACCCTTTTCGGATAGGCTGACAGGCATATCCGAGGTTATGCCGGGGCTTGTTGATGAAGAGCGTACCCATTTCCCACAACGGATACCGCGCAAATTCAGGCATGTGGGGAATAAAATCCATCAGGGAGGGTATGGAAATCCACCCCAATTTTGTTTATCAGAAAGGAATCTTTCATAGATGAAGGTAATATCCACTTTTACCATTTACTTCCTGGCCACAATGTGGTGTGTTGGTTATGGCCAATACGGTTCCAACCCTGTTTTGGATATTCCTGATCCGGAATTCCAGGACTCAATCAGGGAAACCATCCTGGTTTTTCCGGATCAAACTCAATTGGCCGTAGCGCTTATACAGGATGAGAAGGTCAAATACTTTGGATTGTTGCGACAAAAGGATACCTTGTTGCATGTAGAGAACCATCACTCTACATTCGAAATAGGTTCGATCAGTAAAGTATTCACAGCGGTTCTGTTGAGCATCCTGGATTCTATGGATGTAGTTGAAGGGGACGATACAATACAGGACTACCTCGACATCGCATGGAATCTTGAAACACCTGTAAAATTCCAACACCTTGCTAACCATACATCGGGTTTGCCCAGACTTCCTCCCAACCTCAATCTTCACCTCGTCGATCCCAAAAATCCGTATAAAAACTACAATGAAGAGCAGTTAATCACTTGTCTCACGGAACAGGCGGAGCTTTCCTCAAACCCGGGTACAAAATACGAATATTCCAATCTGGGTGCGGGTCTGCTTGGATATCTTCTTGGCCAGGTCTTCCGTTCGGATTACGAGAGCATGCTCCGGGATATGATATTTACCCGATGGAATATGTTCCATTCCACCACGGATCGCTCGAAAGTAAAAACTGAACTGATCCGAGGTATCGATGGAAAAGGCGATCCTGCATCAAACTGGGATCTGAACGTGCTGGCGGGAGCTGGTGGCATACTTTCCACAGTGGAGGATCTTGCCCGTTTTGCCACGGCCCATTTCGATCCGGCCAACGAAGTTCTTGCTCACCCCATCAGGCCTACATTTATAGTCAATGACCATATGAAGATCGGACTCGGCTGGCATATTTTAACCCTGGACGGAGGAAAGGATGTGGTGTGGCATAATGGAGCGACAGGGGGATACACCGCATCCATGGCGCTTGATGTGGATAATAATTTGGGAGTGATCGTGTTGTCCAATGTTTCTGGCTTTAATCCGCATATGGGAAAAATCGATAATCTGTGTTTTAGGTTGCTAAAGATGATGCAGGGGGAGTGAGGGAAAAGCGGAAAGGGGAAAGCTGGATAGGGGGAAAATCCCAGCAATTTCATTACCGAGCCAGGATTCAGACATTCCGCCAATCCTTGCCAGGAGGGTTTTCTAATCGATCGTCCCATCGGGAATCATTCAAAACTTCCATAATTTCCGTTTGTCGTCCCGGAACCAAAAACACCTCCGTGCCACAGCCCTATTGAACCATCCCATACCCCATTTGTCCTCCATTGGAAGCATAGGGTATCAATCCAAGGGATAAAGAGATACGTTTACATGATCACAGGCAAAGACATCATCGAATTGGGTTATCAACCCGGAAAATGGTTCCGGGATGCGCTTTTATATATCAACCAGTACCACCTGACCGGTCAGGAACTTATCGATTTCCTCGATTCTGTGAGTCCCAAAACCATAGAACCCAGAACGGAGTCCTTGCCATTTCATCTCAATATTCGGGCGGAAGATGAGGAGGAAAAGGAAAATGTGCAACGGGTTATCGAGACTATGAACGAGTTGATGAAAACGCCAACCCTCGAAAAAGGGGCTGTAATGCCCGATGCCTGCCCTTCAGGCGAAACAGGTCAGATACCCGTAGGTGGTGTAGTGGCGGCCCGGAATGCCCTTCATCCAGCTATGCACAGTGCGGATATCTGTTGTTCGGTGATGTTGACCAATCTGGGTTTTGTATCCCCCTCTACGGTTATGGATGCAGCCCAAGGTCGGACCCATTTCGGGGGCGGAGGTCGGGAGGATTTTACGGAATTACCCCAGGACTTGGTAGAAAAACTTAAATCGAACCACTTTCTCCGTGATAAGAAGAGTATGGATTTTGCCAAATACCACATGGCCACACAAGGAGACGGGAATCATTTCTTGTTCGTGGGTCAGTCCCGCAATTCCGGTGAAACTATACTGATCACTCACCATGGAAGTCGTGGCCTCGGAGCACATCTTTACAAACAGGGCATGGAGGTTGCTGAAAAATTTCGTCGCGAAATTTCTCCCCTGACGCACCGTCGCAATGCCTGGATCCCTTTTGATACCACGGAAGGACAATCATACTGGGGGGCTCTTCAAATTGTCCGGGAATGGACCAGGCTCAACCACAGCACGATCCACGATGCTATTTCTACGGTCTTAAAAGTCGATTACTCGGATCGTTTCTGGAACGAGCACAATTTTATATTCAAAGAGGGCGATTTATTTTACCATGCCAAAGGAACAACCCCACTCGATGATAAAATGGTACCGGACAGCTACCACGGATTGAGAATCATACCGCTCAATATGGCCGAGCCCGTCCTGATCGTTCGGGGAGACACCACAACGACAAATCTTGGATTTGCACCGCATGGAGCTGGAAGGAATGTCAGTCGCAGCGCCCATAAGAGAAAATACGAAGGCAAATCACAGGAAACCCTCTTTCGTGAACAAACCCATGGATTGGATATCCGGTTTTACTCGGGTCATATCGATATTTCTGAACTTCCTGGTGCCTATAAAAACGCCCAAACCGTTAAAAATCAAATGAGGGAATTTGGGCTGGGGGAGGTAGTGGATGAAATTATCCCCTATGGCTGTATTATGGCAGGGGACTGGCATGCTGATGCACCATGGCGACGGAAAAGGAATAAGTCAAAATAATCCGAAATTCCTTTCCCATTTCTTCTGATTGCTTCCCGACGAGAATTATAATATAATTCCTTCGTTTAATAATTATATAAAACCACAAAAAATGAATACCACCATATTTTCTACCGGTATAATATTGTTTTTTGGCATGTTTTCCTGTTCCTCCATACCCAAAGGGGTGAATGCTGTACAACCTTTTGACAAGGAAAAGTACCTGGGTAAATGGTATGAGATAGCACGAATTGATTTCAAATACGAACGAAATCTGAACAACACTACAGCGGAGTACAGCCTCAATCCCAACGGAACCATCAAGGTGGTCAACCGTGGATATAATACCAAAACAAAAGAATGGGATGAAGTGGAAGGCAAAGCGAAGTTTGTCGGTGAGGATAACGTTGCGATGCTCAAAGTTTCGTTTTTTGGCCCGTTTTATTCAGGATACAACGTCATCGCCCTCGATCCGGATTACAAGTATGCTCTGGTGGCCGGGAAAAATTATAAATACCTATGGATCCTTTCCAGACAGCCTACAATTCCCGACGATGTGAAAAATGAATTTCTTGCGGTAGCTGAAAATGGTGGTTATGATACCTCCGATTTGCTCTGGGTGGAGCACAACGATCCACAGTGATCTCCCTTCATGTTATTCTTTCATTACAATTTCCAGGAGAAACTGAAACAAAACGATTGATGGTAAAGAAATGATTGGTATTATCAACGGATCATCCACGATGATATCTCCGGCTGTAAATCGAAATATAATAATCTGTTGCGTGTCTCAACTTTGTGACCATAATACGGTTTAGTAAATAGTACGATCCTGGCAAAATGATGTCCTGACCCATTTTTTATACCCGGAAACAGCATTCCCATACCGGCATCAATACCTTGAATGGTGACGGAGCTTATTATGTCCAGTCGTCTTCAGAAAATGTTGTATATTTTAATTCGTAAATCTCCAGTTGAAACCGTAAATTTTATTGAACCACAATCAAATAAGTGAATATGTATTTACAATTAAAAAAACTGAAGGCAGTCAGATCCCAATCTTGTGTAACCATCCTGTTGAACACGCATAGAACCAGTCCCGACAACGAAAAAGATCCCATTGCGCTCAAGAATCTGGTGAAGGAAGCGGAAGAACGCTTGTTGGAGACTGAAGACAAACGCCAAGCCAGAAACCTGATTGAGCGATTGAATAACCTGGCTTCCGGAATCAATCACACTTACAACCTGGAAAGTCTGGCATTATTCGTCAATGAAGACGTGGCAGAATTTATCCGCTTACCCATCTCTGTCAGGGACAGAGTGATCATCGACGAGACCTTTGCTACCCGTGATTTGATCCGGGCAATCCATCTGGAAACCAACTATTATATTCTAGTCCTTAGTCGACAAAAAGCCAGATTGATAGAGGCATTCAACGACAAGGTGGTTCGGGAGATCAGTGAAAATTTTCCCATGGAGAACGATCAGGAAACAACCGACCGTGAGGACCTTTCGATTTCAAGCAAAATCACAAGAAGACAGGCCGAATTTTTTAACCAGGTCGATAAAGAAGTACACCGGATTTGGAAAGAGGATCCGCTCCCTGTGATGATAGGCACGGACCAGGCCAATTACCCTGAATACCTTAAAGTGGCTGATAACAAAAAGATATATCTCGACTACAACCTCAATAGTATTCGGGAAAATGAATCCGCTCAGGCTATTGTCGCCAATGCCTGGAATATTCTCGAGGATAAAGTCCGAAAAAGAAATCAGGCCCGATTGGCTGAGCTCAAGCAAGCTGTAAGTCAGAATAAGTTTCTTAGCGATGTCAACGAAATTTGGAGAAGCATCAAAGAAGGCAGGGTTCAGACTTTGTTTGTCCAGAAAGGACTATTCCAACCTGCGGTCATCGAGGATGGATTTGTCCGCTTTGTGGGAGAGGAAGAACTTCATCGGAAAGAGGTTATCGACGATATCTACGATGAACTCATCGAGGAAAATTTGGAATTTGGGGGAGATGTGGTTTTTCTCCCGGAGGGAGAACTGGACACATTCAATGGATTTGGTGCGGTGACGAGGTATTGAGCTTTATCCCGGTTTTGAATTCAGAACGACAAGCTGAAATGGAGGAAGAGGCTGAAGCTTAGGTTGATGTGCAAGTATATTAATCTGGAGGGATTCCAGAGTTGATTTGGAATTTTCTGGGCACTGAGGAATATTTGGCAGCCTGGGTGGCTGATTCCCTGTCCGAAATAGATGGATAGGTCCAGACAACCTGATGATCGTACCCAAAATGAATTGCAGAATCTGGCACAACAATACACGGGGCCTTCTATCCTGGTTTGTTTCAGAATTTATATACTCGTTGTGGAAAAAGAAATACAACTATGGCAGACTGGCTCGACACCACGGAATACCCATTTAAATCTCGCTACTTTACCATTAATGATCAACAATTACATTATATAGATGAAGGGCATGGAGGAACTCTGCTATTTGTGCATGGCACACCCTCCTGGAGTTTTGATTTCCGAAATGTGATCAAAGAACTCAAGGCTTCCTTTCGATGTATCGCAATCGACCACATCGGTTTTGGACTTTCCGACAAGCCTGCAGACTATGATTACAGCACCCAGAATCACAGTAAAACCCTGGAAAAATTTATCCTGGAAAAAGATTTGCAGGATATAACCCTGATAGTCCACGACTTTGGAGGCCCTATCGCTCTCCAGTTTGCACTACGCCATCCAGATAAAGTAACCCACCTGGTCATCCTCAATTCCTGGTTGTGGAGCAGTAAGAATGACCCGGACTATGTACGGATGACCAGGGTACTTAAAAATCCGCTTCTCCCCTTCCTCTACAGATATTTAAATTTATCGCCCCGATATATCCTGCCCGCTTCTTTCGGTGAGCATAAATTGCCAAAATCCTTATTGCCCCAATACACCCGGCCATTTGGAAAACCAGCTGAACGAAACGGCCCACTGGCCTTTGCCCGGTCATTGCTGCACGATCAGCCATGGTTCCAATCGCTGTGGGAACAGGTGGATATTCTTTCATCTAAGCCTACCCTATTGATCTGGGGAATGAAAGACCCTGTTATTCCACCAGGGTATATGGAAAAATTTAAAGCGGGTTTCCCTATTGTCCACACCCTGGAATTGGAGCGGAGTGGTCACTTCCCCCAGGAGGAAGAACCCGGGAAGGTAGCCGAGGCAATTCGTTCTTTCATCCGAGATGGCAGATAATGGATTACTTATATCTCCTGATTATGCTGTAAGAGAAGTATATCTTTGAGTGAACCGTTCCGGAAAATATTATCTGGTTCAACTATGAAAGAATAAAAGTTATGAAAAAAATTACAAATCCACTGGTCAATACCCTGGCCGAGGGATCACTTTATGTAGCAAAGCAAATGATGGCTGATGCCGGTGCTCTTTTACCCCGGCATACCGCCAGTCTGGAATCCGTGGTGTTTGTTCATGAGGGAGAGATTATCCTGGATCTGGGCGGGGAAGCTATTGCTTTGCATTCTGGCCAGGCCATTTCGATCCCTCAAGATGTGGTGCATCAGATTCGGGTTATTTCCGCGTTCAAGGGGATCCATTTTATGCCACGGGAAATCAGCTTTAAATTTCTAAATTAGAACCCTTTTTAGCCCATAGGTTTTCGGGGTTTTCGAAGTAACTTACCTAATTGATTCAATCGACCTGATTTTTATCATAACAAAGTTCTTTTTGGAAATTCCCAACTTTTTCAATAGCCAGGAAAGGTCAATTCGCCGATTTATATGGACTAAAACACCTCCGGCCGGTCATGATGCATTCAATAGATCCAGAATCTCAAAAGAGCAAGGTTCAAAAATTGAAAGAACTTGCCATGGTCTTTTTCAAACTGGGGTGTATTGCCTTTGGGGGACCAGCTGCGCATATAGCTATGATGGAAGAGGAAGTGGTTCGAAAGCGAAAATGGATGACTACCCAGCATTTTCTGGATCTGGTGGGAGCCACCAATCTAATCCCTGGTCCAAATTCGACTGAGATGACCATGCATTGTGGTCATGAACGGGCTGGTTGGCAAGGCCTGGTAGTCGCCGGGGTATGTTTTATATTTCCTGCGGTTATAATTACCATGGTATTCGCATGGTTTTATAGCAAGTATGGTCAGCTTCCTGAAATAGAACCTTTTGTTTATGGAATCAAACCTGCCGTGATCGCCATCATCATTGATGCGGTGATTCGTCTTGGGAAAAAGGCGGTAAAAAATGTCCTGATGGGACTCCTGGGCGTGCTCACCCTGACTGCCAGTCTCCTGGGTTTGCATGAAATCATGGCGCTGGTAGCATGTGGCCTCTTGGGAATGATCCTGGGATATTTCAAGCAACTGGGAAATCGTAGTCACGATATGGCTCCGGGTTTGGTATTGACCGCGATACTCTCTCCCGAAATATGGAAACTTTTTCTCCTATTCCTTAAGGTGGGAGCGCTCCTGTACGGAAGTGGCTATGTCTTGTTTGCGTACCTGGATGCCGAACTGGTCCAAACAACTATGATGACCAGACAACAATTGATCGATGCGATAGCCGTGGGACAATTTACCCCGGGTCCGGTGTTAACGACAGCCACCTTTGTAGGCTGGCAACTCCATGGATTCTGGGGATCAATAGCTGCTACGCTGGGGATTTTTCTGCCTTCCTTTCTATTTGTAGTCATACTCAATCCATGGATACCACGTATGAGAAGTTCCAAAATGATATCAGCATTCCTCGATGCTGTTAATGTGGGTGCTGTGGCGGTGATCGTGTCGGTATGTATAGAAATGACCCAGGAAGCTGTGACTGATTGGCGAAGCCTCCTCATTGGACTTCTCAGTCTGATTACAGTGACCTATTTCCGCGCACTGAACGCTGCATGGATCGTGCTTGGTGGTGGATTAATTGGTTACGCTTTGTTTAAGCTTTAAGGTAACCTGTCCGGTATTCTGTCTGATGGGAACCCCACAGCTCCTGCTGT
>CAYRRD010000065.1:0-19244 GCA_964426625.1 uncultured Saprospiraceae bacterium
GGGTATAAATAGATTAGTTTGACACTAAGGTTTAATTAATCTACAAACCACGGGCAGAAGTAACTGCCCGTGGTTTGTAGATTGAATCGCCCCATACGCAATTATTGTTGATGGTGGGTGGGAAACTCAACTATGAATTTTCAAGTAATTCTCCGTGACCTCCAATAGCTTATCTATATGTTCTTTATGGGTTCGAAATGATAATACAGCGCACCGGATGACATAGATATCACCTATGTAGGTACTGGATACAAAAACCTGTCCATCCTTGTGGATGTACTTGACCAGGTTTGCATTCCATGCATTGGAAACTTCTAAATCTGCATTGGGTACAATGTATCGAAACCCTACGATGGAAAGATCGGGGAAGGGACCGGTATCAAATCCTAATTCCCGAATTTTATAATAGAAATAGCGTGCCAGTAAAATTTTTTCCTCCAAATTGATGCGGAAGGGTTCGATTCCGTGAAGTTTTAGAGGTAGCCACATTCGAAGACCCCTGAAATGGCGACTGAGTTCGGGGGATAATTCAGCAGGGGAATATTCTTCCTGATGTTCCCTGGCATCCTGCATATAATGGGCTTCAAAACTATGTGCTGCTAGCAGGTGACGGACATCCCTGACCAGAACCATACCGGTGCCATAAGGTAAAAACAAGCCCTTATGTGGATCGAGAACCACTGAATCAGCCTTATTGATTCCCTTCAATTTCTCTTTTCCATATTCTGTGATCAGGAAAAATCCTCCGTATGCGCCATCCACATGGAACCACATCTGGTATTCAGATGCTATGCGGCTGATTTCATCAAGGGGATCCACGGCACCCTGATTGGTGGAGCCGCCGTTCCCAACTACCAGAAACGGGCGGAGTCCCTGGCTGATGTCTTGCTTGACTCTTTCTTCCAGGTGAACGGCATCCAGTCTGTAATTACGATCCAGGTCGATATAATGAATTGGACACTCTTCCATACCACATATTTTAATCGCTTTCTGGTTGCTGTGGTGGGTATGCAGGGTGGTATAGATTACTGATCGGTGTAGGTCGCGTCCTTTTATCCCTTTGGTGGTTCGGGCTGCAGAAATAGCGATCAGATTTGCCAGACTTCCCCCCGAAGTGAGGTTCCCCCCAAAATTTTCATCGTAGCCAACCAGGCCTGCCGCCCATCGGATCAGTGCATTTTCCATCCTCACAGCGCCCGGCGAAGCATGGAAAATGCCGGCATATATATTGGTCACCGCCGCGACGTAATCCCCCAAAGCTGCTTCGTAAATACCTCCCCCCGGGATGTAGCCCAGATATCCTCCGGAAGCACTGTTAAATCCTGCCTTGAGCACTCTGTTGTGAAGGAAGGGAGCTATTTCATCCAAAGTGGAAGTTTCTTCCCCGATTTCAAAAAAATCATCCTCCGCTGTCCTTATGTAACCCTCTTCGGAGTACGCAGGACTTACGGGAAGTTTGTTCAAAAATTCCTCCGTAAATTCATGGGTACGATGCATCAACTTTTGCCGGAGGGTTTGGCTTACCTCCAACCGACGACTCTCTTTTTCGATGTAGTGAATCTTTTGGATAAGTTGCTCCAGTGTCTCCATAAGTGGGTAATTAGGTGGGTTAACGGAAAGAAGAAAATTGCTCAACGGATCCATGTGATATTCATGGACTTCTCCACTCCATTTTTAGGTGGTATAACTTTCCCGATACCTGGTGGTGCACTCCTCACAGATCCTCAAAGCCAGCTTGTTCACCCGAGCATGAACAATACCTTGCCCGGCTAACTTGCATACCAGGTAGCTTTGGATCGCAGCCTCTATTCTCGTCACTTAATTTACCGATCCCTATTCCGGTTGGCCAGGTCGGCTAATTGTTCGTCCAGCGATGATCTGCTCAGCCACTGACCTCTGACCATCACTCCGGAAGGTTCTTTTAAAGTGGCAAGATCTTCTAAAGGATTCCCCTCTGAAAGGATAAAATCAGCGCTCGCATTTTCTATAATTTCTCCGAATTCTCCCTCCTGGTCAAAAAAACGGGCGGTATTTAAGGTGCCCGATTGTAAAACTTCGAGCGGGGTCAGCCCTGATTCCAGCATATATTGCATTTCGTGGTGAATCGCATAACCAGGTACATTAAAAACCTGTGGAGCATCACAGCCCAAAAGAAGTCCCTGTCCATTGTGCTGGATCTGATAAATCATTTCCCGCCGGATATCATTAAACGTTTTCCATTTGTCCGGATCGAAACCAGGCCCCTGGGTCATTTGATTTTTTCGATTCACCCAGCTTTGAATGGTGGAAGCTGGCATATATTTCATTTCGGGCTCAGATGCCAGGTCATCAGCCGGTATGTCAGAAAACCATCGTTCAAAAAGTGCCTGTGTGGGAACCACCCATACTCCGTGTTCTTTGCTGAGAGCTACCAGTTCAGGTATCCGTGAGCGCTCAGCCAGATCTGTGAAATTGTATCCAAAAAAGCCATTTTCATTGGGGTTTACATTTGCGGAAGAAGGAACCAGCCCTTCAAGAAATCCATCTACGTGATCTACCGTGGCATAGTCGCTTTGTATGGCATGGCGTATTCCTACATCCGTGGATACATGCCCGGCGTATGGAATACCGATTTCTTTGGCTGTCCGGATGATTTCATCATGAACATCGAGTTTGATCCCCGGGTGAAACTTAAGAAAGTCGTAGCCAGCTTCTTTGGATTCGATTACCTTTTGACGCCCGGCTTCCGGGGTAGGAACCGAATTTCCATTGAATGAGGTACTCGAAGTATAGATCCTGGGACTTAAAATCGTGTTGTTTGCTGCCTCCTCTCTGAGTTCCAGATGGCGGGGGTGTCCCAGCATCCCACGTATGGTGGTTACGCCGTGAGCCACATACAGGAAAAGAACATCTTCTATCCAATCCTCGCCCTCATTGGGAGAAGGAATATGTGCATGCATTTCTGCTAACCCAGGAGTGATAAATTTTCCGGAGGCATCGATCACCTCCACATGATCGGGCCAGGATATATTTTGACTGTCAGATCTGTCTTTGATGGCCAGGATACGTCCGGAATCCACTACCATATCCTTATTTTTCAGGACGTTTCCATCTCGGACATCGATGATATTTACATCCTGAAATACAAATGCTGCGCTGGATAATTCCATTTGGGGGGTGGTAGATGAAGAACAAGCAGTAAGCACGATCAACAAAGGAATAAGATATTTCATTGCGAACAGTTTTTAGTGAATGGAGCTGGTTCAAGTTACCAATTTCTTTCCACAAATCCAACTGTATTACAAATCTTGCAAAAATACCAGGCTCCAGCTCCAGGGACCTTCCGAATTACGCCAGGCCCTGGAGATCCTGATTCCTCCGGTAAGTTCTATGATGTTGAAATATTTGGCAGTTAGAAACAGATCTGCACCAGACCATGTTTTGTGGGTGCTTGAAGATAAGAACTGCTCTGTAAATAGATTGAATGCCACACGCTTCGTGTAGATTACATGGGGTATGGAAATTTCGGGATAGGCCAATGGAAACAGGTAATTGGCTGTCAGTACTGCACCCGAACGGAATGCGGAATAATCGATCGGCAGATCGTGCAATGAATTGAGCTCGAAAGGTAAAAAGTCCCTTGCGAAGGTGCTGTTCCATTGACCTTGCCACCGAAATTTGAAGCCATCATTTTGGAAAAATCCCGGAACATAAAAATTTTGATTTGCGTAGATCAGCCAGCTATCTGCTGGACTCACGCCTCGTTTGGCCAGGTAATATTGCGTGGTTCCCCATTTCGGTAAGATATCCCTGAAGGCCCTATTTCGGGTAAATGACCAGTCAGCAGAAAACTGTAAGGTCTGGAAATTCCTGGGGACCAACGTAATAGGACCGGGTAATACGGGATCATTTTGGTCGAAATGTTCCCTGGTCAAAAGATATCGGGTATTTAACCGAAGAAAATGTCCAAATTGCCGTCGGGAAAAATTGAAAGGAAAAGCGATTCCTATCTGTGCGGTGGTTTCAGTCTTGGGTAAGCGGATTATATCCTGGTCCAGTGCGAGGTTCAGGTAACGGTTGAATCGCCATGAACTACCCAGGGTAATTTCCGGAAACCAGCCACCGTAGGTCATTTCAGCTCCAGATTCCCAGGATTGATCTGCATCCCGGTACTGTATGAATACATTCGCCCTGGTGGTATTGAGGTAGTCGTTGCTCAGGTAAGAAAGCCGAGGTACGGTCATAGAAGGCTCTAACAACAAACTATGAAATCGAAATAAATGCCGGCCGGGTTTGTATGGCTCTGCTTTTAAAATTTCAATGTCTTTCTGTTCATCCCGTAGGGGTGAAGATAATTCCGAGGCTGGAGAAAATATAGCAGAGAGGCCTGGAACCTGGTAGGATCTGATCGCTTTGTCCATGTCGATCTTTTGGATTCGGATTCGGTGGCCATAGGCGGTTGTTGAACTGTAATACAGGTTCACCGCAGCGTCTGCGGACGCTGGAATGCTTACAGAAGGATTGTAGGCCCCATTGATGTCTGAAGTAACTGCAGATTGGCTTCCGGTAGCAAAATCATAAAAATAAATTTGATCAATACCGCTAAGAGAGGATGAAAAATAAATGCCATGTGCAGTGGGGTAGGGTCTGGCGATGGTGGATTTCACCGGACCTGCAATTTTCTCCGTAGTTTTGGTGGACAGGTCGTGTACAGCCATGGTCATTGTTCCTTTTTCCCGAAATGTGAAGACAAAACGATCGCTTTGGTCATCCAGCCAGCGTGGATAAGAATAGTAGGTGGAAGGATTGTTAAGGACCGTGTCCACCGTCTCCTCACCTGATATAAAAGTGACAATTACATTCTGCCCGTTTTCCCCTGCCTGAACGGCCAGATATCTTTGGGTGGCGGGTTGATAGTCCACAGCAAGGTACTTTTTGTTTTTGCTTACACGGTGTATACTTTGGGCATCAAGATCATAATAATAGATATCAGAGAATTCCCTATTGGTCCACCTGGCATCGTATCCGCTATTGGTAAACAGTATTCGTTGCCCGCGAAGAACCATGTAGGGATCAAAGGTCCGGCCCAAGGCGAACAGTTTCCTTTTACCTTTTTCCGTGATTTCGTATACCGTGGTTATTTCATCATAACCCGATTCGAGGAGAAAAATTCTACCATCTTCATTGGTTAAGAGTTGGATTTCGTCTTTGATGGCGTGGTCTTTCGAAAAATAAAAGGAAGGCATGGCTGTGGATGTATCCACCTGCTGGACTAATTGGGTGTGGTAAGCATCTATTGCACGACGATGGAAGTCGGGTAGAGGATGGTTGGTTTGCCGTCGTATAGCCTGGTGGAATGGCCAAAATAAACCCTTTATTCTGCTGGTTTGATCCAGGACATCAGACCAGAAGTTCGCACCATAGATCGCATGGCCATATGACGTCAGTAGATGTCCATGAACATAATGATTGGGGACCAGATCTTTGAAGGATCCATTTCGATATTTCTGGTAACTGTATTTGATGTCCTCGAGCAAGAGAGCCCGCAATTGAGCCGAAAAAGCCGGAAGCTGAGCCCGGCCGCTTTGGGTAACATGGGACTCGTAAAACACAGCTTCTCCTTCTGTAAACCAGTTTGGCACGAGGATATTGTACACGCCGGCCTGGGCTGCATGGCCGAGAAGACGACCGGTCAAGCGGGTAATACCGCGATTGAGATTGCTGTATTGGATCACATGACGATATTCGTGAAGGGAAAGGAGTTTCATCCAGTCGTAAAATCCCAGCACGTTGGGGTTTTGAGCTCCAAAAAGGAAAAGCTCAGATCTGTAAGGGACATAGGCCACAAATCCATTTGTGGTGAGGCTTTTGTTTCTCAGGATTATTGGGATTTTCCGCCGTTCCGAACCCAACGAAAATGGATCATTTTGATTGATCCATTGAATATAATGCGCCACTGAATCAGCGATGGGACCAACCTTCTCGGGATATATTATATCAAAATTTTCGGCGGATTTGATCATCCAGGATTCCCCGGGCGGTACTCCACCAAAATTCTGACCAACCACATTCGATGGAAAATTCGAGGTAAAAATTATCCAGACAGCGATGAAAGTATTTATTTTTTGCCGAATAAATTTCCAATGTGATGCCATCATAGGGTAATTGGTTGAACCTATTGCAATTTAAAAAAATATCTGCCCTATCTCCCGGTAGAGTGACACCATCGGGAATTCTGCAGAATTAATTGAGGATGCGTCGGATAGTTTTTACATAGGCATCGGCGTAATATTGCATGCCGAGGTCGGTCTGATGAACCCCGTCCACAGTACAATCCATGCACATTTCGATCTCATAACGAGGAAGAAGGTAAATGTCTGTAACTCCATCATTTTTAAGGGTATAAAAGGTGTCCTCCAAAATGCGGTTGACACGCTCCACGCGATAATGTGAAGTCTCTGCAACTTCCTCTTCCGAATATCCTGCATGCGCAGTCAACAAAATGGGTGTGGTCGGATGTAATTTCTTCAATTGCAACACAGACCGGATTATCCTTTTTCGCAATTCCGAATCCGGGTAAGTTTCTTCACTGGTAAGGTTGGGTAAGCAATCCAGAATATACAGTTCAGCATCAATTTCCCCGATCAAATCAACGACTTCCTCCTCCAATCGCCCATTTCCGGAAAATGCCAGGTTGATGACGGGACGATCCAGGTATCGTTGAACAATGGATGTCCATCCCATAGCAGGCCTTGATGCACAGCCTCCCTGTGCAATGGAAGTGCCATATACAACGATTGGTTTGCCTTTGGGAGAGGTAGGAGGAGATATAGTACTCCCTTCCGGGATACCTATTTCCAGCCATTTTATCGAATTGTACAAGGGTAAGTAGAGATTGTATTCATATTTTTTACCGGGTTCCGGATTTCTGGTATTGAGTTCTGAATATATGTAGTTAATGGTATCCCCAAATCCGTATCTCCCTTTGCACCACAACCAGGGATGTGGTTCGTTGGAACGCACATAAAGATCCAGGCCACTGACACCGGTTGCGGGCATATGGGGCATTTCATATCTGCTGTTGGTTTGATATCTTATCCGAATTTCGGATGCATCCGTGACAAAATTCAGGTATACCCCCGCTGTATGACGGGACAAATTCCATACAGCCTCTCTCACCACGCCTTCTACCTTGGAAGGCAGACGGTCGTATGGGGATTTTAATTCTTTATGATCCCAGCCTTGTCCGCAGAAATTAAAATTTTCTTCATTCTCAGGCTGCATCCATACGAACTCGGTGGTTTGCTGGCTCTGCACCGACACATGATATAATGAGGACAGTACGAAAAGGAAGCTATACAGATAATATTTGGGACGGATCATGAAGTAATGATTTTTAATGATAAGGAAAGTTAGGAAAAGATTCCGAGGTATGAATGCTTACCTGCATTGATTTTTAGATTATCCGCATAAAGCGCATCAAGGAAGATCTTATCCGTGAGGGAGTACGAATGGATACAGATTACTTTTGCTCACCTGAAGACCCTGGTGATGTAGAACCCAATTTTCCAATAGTCGAATACTCCGATACCAGGCAGCCAGGCACTTAAAATGAAAATCCAATGGTAAATTCCCAGGCAGAATATTTATCCTGATCATCGGAAAAGTTCAAATTACCCTGGTTGAGACTCTGGTAAGAGCGATCGACCTCATTTCTTGTGATATCCACCAGCCCCCGGCTATATCTTGCCCCCACGAAAAGGCTTTGGTTAATGAAATAATTTAGACCTGCATGAATACCAGCATCTATTGTCTTAAACAGAGATTTATCCTGGGTGTTGTAATCATAGTAAGCTCCGACCTGATTCGGGATCAATTCGGGTTCGTTGTTAATGCGGATTTCCTGGGTGCCGGGTGAGGCGCCCATGGCTTTATTCGATCGGTAATTGTAATTAAGGGTCAATTCAACCTGACCCGGGATCTCAGCCATTTGTGAATAGGTAAGACTGCCTGCACCGGTGGACGATACCAGCAAACTTCCATACACGCCACCTTGAAACTGAAATCGGTTCAGAAGCTTATATGAAAGTGAAACCGGGATTTTAAAATAGGTGTTGCTCACATTAAGAGACATATCCCGATGACCGGCTAAAGTGTAGGTGCGATCTTCCGTGCGAAGAATGGCATAGGAAGGACCTTTGTAGGCATAATTATAGCCTTTTTGATTGTACATAAACTCCGTCTGTAAAAGGAATTCATCGGTGAATTTCAGATTGAGCAGTACGCTCAGAATGAATGCACGGTTGGCTTTGAAGGATTCGAGTTCCATGCCGTTGGATAGAGATTCTATGGGGCCATCGATCGAAACATTGGATAGTCCGGCTTTGAACCCAAACGAAAGGTCTTGTGACTGGATCGAGGATACACCTGAGAGAATCAGCAGACAAGTGATGAGAATCCATTGAACCCTGTGCATAGGCTATGTTTTTAAATATTTTATTTGATCTGCCGCGAATATACGAACAATCACCCAATGAGCGACGGTCTGAAAATAAATTCCCGATCTCTGCTTTATAAAGCTAAAGACGCCGTGGTGTGATAATTCCATTTGCGAATCGTATGTTTGCGCTTTTTATATTCCCCAAACAGCGGATTATTCCGCAGTTTTGTGGTATTTGTGTGGGTACTTAATTTCAGAAAAATTGACATACTATTTCACAAATTACAGATAGCGTGAAGGTTGTTAAAATATGGCTGGTAAGAATAAGCTCAGAAAATTTGCAGAAATTACATCATTACCGAACGTGTTGGAAGCGTTCACATTTGATGATGGTTTGTTGAATATCAATGATTTGGAAAAGGTTCGGATGAAAGGGCAATGGGGAGTATCGTTTTTCAAAAATCCTCATCCGATTGGATTGGAACTTGCCTGCGGGAAGGGCGAGTATACGCTGGGCCTGGGCCGGATGTATCTAGATCGAAACTACATTGGTATGGATGTAAAAGGGAATCGGATCTGGAAAGGAGCCAGGGAGGCCATCCATACGGGGCTGAATAATGTGGGATTCCTACGCAGTCGCATAGAATTTATCAATCATTACTTTGACGAGGATGAAATTTCAGAAATCTGGATCATATTTCCAGATCCGTTTCTCAGGTTGCGAGACGAAAAAAGGCGTTTGACTTCCAAGCCATTTCTCGATCGTTACACTCGCTTGTTAAACGATGGTGCCTTCCTTCATCTCAAAACCGATAGTGACGCACTCTTTGAATTTAGCCAAAAAACTATCCATGCCCATCCTCACTTTTCGCTGATTGAGGTGTGCGAAGATGTGGATCGAATAGGTCGATCAGAGGAGATGGCCATCCGAACCTACTATGAGGAAATGCATCTCCAGGAAGGCAAATCCATTAAATATATTTGTGCCCGATTCAATAAATAATCGGGCGATTACGATAAGATGGACTATATTTCATGTAACAACTCCATCTTTTTGAAGAATTTATCCGAGGCATTTTTCATATTTTTGAATAAACCCCGACGGACCTTTTCGTTGATATTGGAAATCGGGATTGACCTGCTTTCAATCTGATCCAGCCAGGTTTTGGTATATTCGTTGTAAGTCTTGTTGTCTATCCGGAAATAGATGGGAGAATTCTGGTAAAGGTAGGTGTGCTTTCCGGAAACCTGGAACAATACCGAATTTGCGGTTAGTTCGTGAATGTAAAAGTTATTGGGGGTTTCCTTGTTTTGGCACAAATGTTCGAATTCTTCCAGAAATACCATCATTTCATCCTTCAACTCCATTACCTGATCCAGCGAAATAGTGTCCAACTCCAGGTGGTATTCTATAAGTCTGAAATATGTTTCAAAAATATTGGGGGAGAGGTAGGTGTGAAAATCGCAATACCTGTATAGCTTGGTGAGTTTCTTGGCGTAATCGTATTCCTCTTCATAGGTGTTGTTGAAATTGATCTTATCGTACTTGTAATGATTTAGATCCTGCAAAGCGTTGATGTTTTCCATCCATACAAATACAGTGAATTTAAACAACTTAGGATAATCGGTGAGTAATTGCATAGGGATGATGTTGGTGCAATACCTTACCTGTGGTTTTCCATAGTCGTTGATATACAACCGAAACTCATCGATTAATAATTGGGTTAGGATTTTGAAATCGTGATTAGTCTGCAGGATAAACGGAAAGTCCACGGTCATGATGGTTCCCATTTCAAAAGTATGCATCCGATATTCCGTGGAAATTTTGCCATACTCACTCAGGGTCAATTCACTGGTACAATTGACTTTGTTGTAGGCTGCGCTTTGGGATATTCCCAGATGATTCACAAATTCCTTAACAAGCTGAGCACGCGTGAATTTGGTTTGTAATTGTTCGATTAGCTTTCGTTGCAGTTCCATTAGGTTAGTGGTTTGATCGGTGATTGATTAATATCAGGTGTGAAAATTATTTGTTATTGAAAAAGGCACAATGGCCAATGGTGGTTGGCAAAATCTGCGAGTCTGCGGAAGGCTTTCTGTACGTTCCAACTGAACATCAATGTGTGGGGCTTCTTTTATTAAAAAATTAAATTTGGGTCATTAGCAGTAACATCATCATCGTGTATGCAATATAAGAAATATTCTCTGTATTTGGTGTATTATTCTGCAAAGAACTTAGAGAAATTTTTGTAAAGTGTATAGCGTTCGCTATACTAATTGATAAATTGGTGAAAATTGAGTATAAACATGAAATTATGTTTTGTATGTGAAATGTGCATATACTGCTAGTAATTCGGGCGATACTTCTGGAACATTAATTAACGATTCCGGAAGGCCTTTTCCCCGAAAGATAGGGGTCTGGATGTTTGGAGCTTTTTAGGAAATGGCATTTGACATCCAAAGTCACCGATGATCATGTTCTGAATTTTCTTCCATTCAACTGTGGGGCGTGGGCGTACAAGTTCTCTTGCTGGAAAGGTTGTCCTGAGACATAATAGGAAGGTTCCTACAGAGCACAACCTTCGTATCAGAATTATATTTTAGTCAAATACCTGTTATGCAGAAGTCACTAATGAAAAAATCCAAACGTAAATTCCCAGGTTCGAGTCAGGATGAAGCCATTAATTCAATCGAAATCCATCATTCATCTACATCACTTATTGCTTCTAAAATGTTGCCAACCTTGTGCTTTCAATGGATGAACCAGACCTGCCTTACTATGTAGTACAATCCCGGTGCCAGGCTCAGTAATCTGGCCTATAATCGTGGCATCTGCCATTTGGCCTACCAATTCCCTGTCACCCGGATCGATGGTGAAAAGCAATTCATAATCTTCTCCTCCATTTAGAGCTGCTGTGGTGGGGTCCATGTTGAACTTAAAAGCCAATTCCCGGGTTTCGCTGGCTATGGGGATCAAATCTTCATCGATATACCCATTTACACCCGACCTGTCGCAGATATGGAAGAGTTCAGACGCCAGACCATCACTGATATCGATCATCGAAGTAGGCTTTAATTTGAGTCTTTGGAATTCCTCATAAATGTCCTTGCGGGCTTCGGGTTTGAGTATTCTACCTACCAGGTAATTCTGATTGTCGAGATCAGGCTGAATCTCTGGATTTTCCAAAAAAATGGCTTTTTCCCGTTCCAGGAGCTGAAGTCCGATATAAGCCGCTCCGAGATCACCCGTGGTGACCAAAAAATCACCTGGTCTTGCACCATCCCGGTATACCAGATCGTCAGGATGTCCCTGGCCGATGGCAGTGACACTGATCACCAGACCGCTTCGGGAGGTCGTCGTATCTCCCCCTACCAAATCCACACCATAATATTCGCAGGCACTTTTGATTCCTTTGTACAATTCGTCCACAGCCTCCACACTAAATCTATTTGAAAGGGCAATGGATACTGTGATATGGCAGGGGAGTGCATTCATGGCATACACATCAGAAACATTCACCGCCACTGCTTTATATCCCAAATGTTTTAACGGTTGGTACATCAAATCAAAATGAATACCTTCCAGCAACATATCGGTGGTAACGACCGTCGCTTCTTTTTCATTTCTCAACACTGCGGCATCATCTCCTACTCCGTAGATGGTATTCCTGTGGCCTGGTTTAAAATTTTGGGTCAGATGATCAATCAACCCAAATTCTCCCAGTTTGGCAATATCGGTTCGTTTTGGTTGTGACATGACGATGGTAATTTAAGGATTTTCAGATTTTACCCAGTCCAGGATATAAGGCTGGGACAAGCTCCATAATGGATCACGGGGGAAGAAATAATCGGTAATCGTAATAGGTTGTTCGCTGTCTTTTTGAATGATGTACTCAAAAGCGTGGAGATGGATCGACCTGTCGGGATTTTTTCTTCGGGCGCCGTATTTGATGTCCCCTTTGATCGGATATCCAAACTGGGCCAGTTGTTGACGGATTTGATGAAATCGACCCGTTGTGGGATTTACCTGGATCAGGGAATATCGGTCAAATTGACTTATGACCCTGTAGAAAAGTTCTGCATGTTTACCAGTCTTGTCGACTCTTGCCTTATTGCGCTTCCCATCTCTGACCAGTTGAGATTTGATGGTTTGTGCTGCAGGGGGATGGCCTTCAACTATAGCCAAATAAGTCTTGTTCAGAATGCGGGTTAAATGGCGCCTGGTGTTGCAATCCTCTCTGTAAAACAGTACAATACCACTCACTGGTTGGTCGATCCGGGTCCACAATTGAATTGATTCATTAAGGTATAATGGCGCCGACCGGTCGAGGGGTAAAAGTTCGTCCGATTTCCTGCTTTGACAGGGGATACCGGGCTCTTTGTGCAGAGCTAAGGACCATGGGTTAGCGTGTAATAATTCAAGCCGGGTCAAGTCGCTACTTGACTTCTTCATAATCGATATATTCATCCTCGCTTTCACTCCGGGTAGAAGGTGGTTTGAATTCGGACCTCATGTGCTCATCCCTGATGTAAGGTCTCTGGTTACCTGATTGTCTGATTTGCTTTTTTTTGTAGTTGCGGTAAAAATACCAAATAACAAGACCTATAATTAACCACTGAAACATACCTTCTATTCTACTGATTTGATTCCAAATGTACGACAATCCAATAAAATTGGATCGAATATGTTTAATATATATTGTGTTGTACCCGTCGATGAAAGACAAAAAGTTACCTCGACCCCACAATTTTAGTATTTTTGGGACTTAATTGAATATCAAATTCATGAAGAATCAATACAATTTGTTGAAAAATGTTTCCGGATGGGTGGTCTTCGCCATAACCCTCATCGTATTTGCTTCCACCGCCGAACGAAGTGGTTCGCTCTGGGATGTTGGGGAATTTATTGCAGGAGCCTATAAACTTCAGGTGGTTCATCCCCCCGGAGCGCCCTTATTTCTTCTTATTGGCCGGATATTTTCTCTCTTTGGAGATACATTCTCCTCCAATCCTTCCGCACCTGCTTTTGCGGTCAACTTGTTGTCAGGATTTTCGACCGCATTTGCTGCCATGTTCGCTACCTGGATATGCATTCGTCTCAGTAAGGTAGCTCTTGTGGGAATGGATCAGGAAACTTCACAGGGACAAAATATCGCCCTGGTGCTTGGAGGTGTGGTGGCCGGATTGTCTGGAGCATTTTGTACCTCAGTATGGTTTTCCGCTGTGGAAGGTGAGGTGTATGCGTTGTCGCTCTTTTTTACTATGTTGACTTTGTGGGCAACAGTGAAATGGTATACCCTACCTGATTCCAAAACAAACGACCGCTGGCTCTTGCTGGCATTTTATGCGATCGGTTTGTCCATTGGAGTTCACCTTTTGTCTGCGCTTGTCATTCCCACTCTGGCATTGTTTTATTATATTAAAAAGTCAGAAAACCCTTCTTTCAAAGGTTTTGCCATTGCGACTATTCTGGGAATGGCCAGTCTGATGGTAATCCAGCGGGGGGTGATCATCGGATTGCCCATCATATGGTCCAGGCTGGAATTGTTGACTGTGAATTCAATGGGATTACCCATCCACAGCGGATTAATCCCCTTGCTTTTGCTTTTAATTGCCGGGTTTTATTTCGGACTCAGATACGCATGGAAAAATAACAAGTACGTCATCGAAAGAGCCCTGTTGGCCCTTATGTTGGTCATCATAGGCTACAGTACAATCATGGTGGTGGTACTTCGAGCCGGGGCTGAACCCCCGATCAATATGAACGACCCCGACAATGTATTTGCTCTGATACCTTATATCAACCGGGAGCAGTACGGAGAAAGACCGATACTCAAAGGACCACAGTTTGATAAATCACCGGTGGATCTGGTCTATAAGGAACGATATGGCCGGGTGGGCGACCGATATGAAATTACCAATTACAAACCCGAATATGTGTATCGGGATCAGGACGAAGTGTTGTTCCCACGTATGTCTTCCAATCAACCTAAGGATCAGCCCCGGTACAGAGCCCATTGGATGAAACGCCAGAACGGCTCACCGACCCTGGGGGATAATATCAATTTTTTCATACAATATCAGATAGGCTGGATGTACATCCGGTACTTCATGTGGAATTTTGTGGGACAACAGAATGGCGATCAGGGTTATATCCCCTGGGATTGGACATCAGGGCACTGGGTTTCAGGAATCCCTTTTGTTGATAAAATATTGAAAATGGGTTTTTACGATTATACTAAGGAACCCGATTATAGGAAAGCGGATGAAAATCGAAACTTCTATTTTTATCTGCCCCTGATCTTTGGCCTCATTGGATTTTTCTGGCATTATTCCAGAAAAAAAAGGGATTGGTTGACCATGCTGGCTTTCTTCATCATCACCGGGATTGGGATTATCGTCTATTCCAATCAACCACCCTTGGAGCCACGGGAAAGAGATTATGTTCTGGTGGGGTCATTTATGGCTTTTGCGATCTGGATGGGGATGGCAGTACCTGCATTGTACGAGCGGTTTTCGGAACGTATGAAAGGATATACACCCGCTGTGGTAGCCGGCGCTCTGGTGCTTATAGCTCCGATCCTGATGGGCTTTTCCAACTATGATGATCACAATCGACGACATTTGCATAGCGCCAGGGATTCTGCCATCAATTTTCTGGAAAGTTGTGAGCCCAACGCGATAATTTTCACCTTTGGAGATAATGATACATATCCTCTGTGGTACGCTCAGGAAGTGGAAGGTATTCGAACAGACATCAGGGTAGTGAATCTAAGTCTGATTCCGGTAGATTGGTACATCAACGGTCTTCGGAGAAAAAAGAATGATTCACCGGCCATTAAACTGACGTTCACCCGGGATCAGTTTCTGGGTTCCCGACGAAGCAATCTTCCTGTACGGGAAGGAGGGTTGATGCCGTTATCACAAATCATGCAATTTGCAGCTTCTGATAATCCCCAGGCCTCTTCGGGCGGGAGGCCCTTCGATAGTTACCTGCCTTCCAACCAATTTTATATCGATGTGGACCGACATGACCCCGCAGTTCAGGCTATGTTGATGCCTCAAGATTCTTCCAGGGTGGTTTCGCGGATGACCGGTACTATAACCAGCTCAAATAATTTCCTCAATAAGGGGGAAATTACTGTGCTGGATATCATAGCCAATAACTGGAAGGATCGGCCGATATACTGGTCGCTGACTGCACCAACCGATCAGCTATATGGTTTGCAAAAATACCTGCGTATGGAAGGTATGGCCCAGCGTTTGGTGCCCGTACAGGGACAGCAAATGGTCAATCTCGAAAAGGTGCATTACAACATGCTGAATAAATTCAGATGGGGTGGACTGGATCAGTATGACCAGGCAGTCGCAGATGGATTCCGGGCTACCGTGATGGCTATGCGAAATATGGTGGGTAGGGCAGGACAGGAAGCGATGAGCCTGATGAATAATGCTTCGGATGAAGTAGAAAGAGAACGGTATCAGCAAATGGGGGTCGATTTGATAGATAAATATTTTGAAGTTTTCCCCGATTTCAATTTCCCTTATGATCAGGAAACACTTGTGTTTGTCCAATATTATAATCTCCTCGGAAGACCCGATAAGATGGTGCCACTACTCGATAAATTGATCGATCGGTTTGAGGAGCAATTGGTGTTTTACCGTTCGATCAGTCAATCTGCACTGAATGCCGGATTTGGAGCACAAAAGGAGACCTGGGATGCCAGGATTCCTGCCCTGGCCAATCTCGTGGTGCAGACTGGTGAAACAGCATTGGTGGAGAAATTGCATTCCAAATTGGGATCCTTTGCCAATTTATCACAATTTAACTTGTAGGTATTGAAAGTTCGACTATGACAAGACTATCGATTCTTTTATTGGGACCGTTATTTTTTCTGGGGTTGGTGCCGGCAAATAGCCAGATGGTACAATCCGATATTATGAAGCTCAGTACTTATGCTGAGCGAATCTCAGAGGATAATGTCCGTAAACATCTGGAAATCTTGTCAGCAGACGAGATGGAGGGTCGGGAGGCAGGACATCCGGGAAACCTGAGAGCTGCCCAATATCTGGCAGATCAATTGAGCCAATTTGGATACAAATCACCCGCCAGGACATCGAATTATTTTCAGTATTTCCCATTGTATAAACAACATTGGGAAAATATTGGCTTTACCGTCGATGGACGGGACTTCCTCCATCTCACTGATTATTATTCGCTGCCTTCACAAAATCCCAACCTGCCGACATTTCAGGGGGAGGAAATAGTGTACCTGGGTTATGGTCAGACAGACAAAACCTTCAACGATTTTGAAGAAGCTGACCTGGCAAACAGAGTGGTTATCATCAGAGAGGGGAAGCCTGATCATATGGGGCCTTCTAGAACTTCAGAACTGGAACCATCCAAACTGGAAGCTGCACGTGAGTCCGGTGTCCGGTTGATCCTGGTGGTATCGCCACAGTTCACTTTGAGGGTAGCCCGCTATCGGCATATTCTGGCTAATCCCTCAATAAGCACTAAAGTACCGGAGTCCAGACGTACCAATGTGGTTTATATTTCTCCCGCCATGGCAGATCAAATTATGCGGGGATACGAGGATGATATCGCTGCCTATGATGCGGAGAAGTATGCTACATCAGTGCCGAGAAAGAAGGTGAATCCAGTCGTGATCAGAAAGGATTTTGATATTCGACTCCACAAAATTACAGGCTATGAATATGTGCCCAATGTGGTTGGCTATCTACCTGGCAAAGATCCTGTGCTTCAACATGAACTATTGGTCATATCTGCTCATTTTGATCACCTGGGTAAGCGAGGTGATGAAATCTATAACGGTGCGGATGATGATGGTTCCGGAACGGCTACGATTTTGGAGATTGCCCGGGTGATCAGTGAACTGGGCGAAGAGGAATCTGATTTTCCACGCCGCTCGCTATTGATCTTTTTTGCCAATGCAGAGGAAAAGGGACTTCTGGGTTCGGCGTATTATGCTGAGAATCCCTTATATCCACTCAAAAATACGGTGGTCAATCTCAACGTGGATATGATCGGACGGCGTGATGAAGCGCATCGCGACAACCCGTATTATGTATATATTATTGGCTCGGATAAGCTGTCCAGTGATTTACATCACATCAATGAATCTGTCAACCAATCGCTGACTAACCTGGAACTGGATTATACCTACAACGATGAAGCTGATCCAAACCGGTTTTATTACCGGTCAGATCATTACAATTTCGCCAAACATGGCATCCCGGTAATTTTTTATTTTACAGGAGTGCATGAAGATTACCATAAACCTACCGATACCATTGAAAAAATTGAATTTCCAAAAATGCTGACCATAGGCCAATTGATTTTTGGAACTGCATGGGAAGTGCTGAACAGAGACCATAGGCCGGTAGTGGATAAGGATTAATGTCCACTTCCTCGCTGTAAAACCCGATGATTGGTCTAAATATAACCGCTAAGCAATAATCTGAGAATCAGATTGCTCGTTCCAAATGATTAAGAAACACTAAAAATTTGGTGTTTTTTCTTAAATTTGGCATATTATTGTCTATCCAAGATACTTTTATACGATTTTGACGTCGTAAAGATATAGCTGGTAGTTTTAAGGGTAAACGATGAATAATTTATTGTTTACCCTTTTTGGTTATTGATATCCTGCAGTGGTAAAACTAACACCTGATTTCATTATTTTCACCTTAATTTAGACGAACGTGGAGGGGTTACCGATCAACAAACCATCCAGGTTGAAACCTGCCGGGGAAAAAGGGAGATTTTTGGGGCGCATGATATTTTTCTATGTTGAAAGGGCCTTATTCAGGGTAGGGTATTCTATATGGCTTATGCTTGAAATTGATCAAGCAAATCACGGAAACGGAAATTGAATGGTTGTTGTGACTTAATTGGTTTAGGGTATAAAGCGCCGGCATTGATCAATACGACTTCGCCAGTATGGTGATTTTTCAAGAATTTCTTCGACCACACCCCGGGATGTGGTGCTGTGGATTAGCCAGGTCCCACTCTGGGTTTTCCGGGAAACGATGGCTACATGATCAATTTTGCGTACGTTTCGGAAAAAAATGAGATCACCGGGTTGAACCTCCTGGAGCTTAATGGGCTCTCCATATCGTGCCATTTCGGTAGTAGATCGTGGCAGGGAAATACTATGGGATTGGAATAAGCTGTATATCAATCCCGAGCAATCAAATTTCTGTTTACCTGTGGCTCCGTATTTATACCCGGAACCTACTGTACTTTTTGCCTGTTCCACGATTTCGAATCGCAGTGGATTGATATCGCTGTGCATTGCCGTAGACACCGCTTTTCTTGGAGAAGAGCAAGACATCATCGATCCCAGAATCAGGGACAAGAACAGGAATGTGAAAAATGGTTTTTGGGTAATCATGCAGCTAAAATAACAATTGATGAAAATATATCATATGTAATGATGAAGATTAACAGAATTCTAAGTTGTGAACCGGCTCCCCAGGTTGTCAAAGAGGACACATAAATGGTAATAGGAATTGATTCATTACAGGGTATATGCAAAGCCCCAATGCTCTCCAAACGGATAGCTGCAAAGCGTTCTATTCCCAACTGCGGTTGGTCCCCTGGGCAAGGGGGCAAACGCCCAACGGCCCCAACGCTGTTTGATACACAAAAAAACATTCCTGCGCCAGCCGGGATGTAACCAGGGCATAAATGGTAATAGGAATTGATTCATTACATGGTATAAGCATAGCCCCAATGTTCTCCAAACGGATAGCCGCAAAGCGTTCTAAACCCAACTGCGGTTGGTCCCCTGGGTAAGGG
>CAYRRD010000066.1:0-18476 GCA_964426625.1 uncultured Saprospiraceae bacterium
TCCTGACTTCGACACTTAAAACTCGATAATTTCATATATGATTGATATTCAATGATATGTTCATATTTTACTTTTTATTTGGGTGTCCCACAGCGAAAAGTGGGCTATATTTAGCCAATGTTTGTCCGAAAAAAGAAAAACCCAAGCGGGGTAATTAGTGTCCAGATCATCGATAAGACCTCGGGGGAATATCGAGTTGTAAAAACTATGGGGAGTACTTCGGATCCCGAAACTGTCGAACTGTTGTTTCGACAAGGGAAAAATGGATTTCAAACCGTGTTCATGGTGAAGACCTTTTTGAACAATCTACCGCCCAAGCTGAAGAAGAGGAGCTGGTGGAGAATTTGCTTTCCATGTGGAAAATATCCTCCTAAACGGCACAGAGTTAATATTGAACAGGATTTACGACAGAGTTGGTTTCGATGAAATAGAGGATGATATTTTAAGATATCTGTCGATAGCCCGTTTGAGTCAGCCCATGAGTAAATCGGCAACGGTAGATTACCTAAAATCTTATTTTAATGAAGACTTTAAGCTGCAATACAATAGTCTATGGGTCATAGAAAAAGCAATTAGAGTAACGAAGGGAACTCTTCAGATACGACCCATGTTTCATTTTACACCGCGACGGATTGAAGCTCACCTAAGTATATGTTTTGTAGCTTATAAGCTATACAAGGAACTCGAAAGAATCCTAAAGCAGGAAGGCTTTACCATCAGTGTGGACAAAGTTCTGGCTCTTGCCAATACCATAATTACATTAAGGATACGACTACCAAAAAGCCGAAGAATCATAGAGAAAAATATGTTTTTAACCCCAGTCCACAAATCCATAGTAAAACTGTTTGACGACGATTTTTGGAACAATCTCATTTAGGGTGTCCCAGTGTCGAAGTCAGGAAAATCGTTCAATAGGGTCATTTCGGATCACAGATCTGGCCCGTAATCGTCCAAAAGTCTGTATTGTTTTTCCCGGGGAAGGACTTCATACCAGAGGGATTGACTGCCATTGGAAAGGAGGAGGTAAGGTGCTTTGACTTCAAAATTGTACCAGATGGCTTGTTCCAATACCTGATTTGTCAGCGGTACGGAAGGACTTTTACATTCTACCAGGAGGTAAGGATTCCCGTATTTATCATGATACACCAGGTCGAAGCGTCGTTTGAGGTGATTGACGTTAATCATTTTTTCGACCGCCATGCGTTGTATTGCAACTTTTTTTTCTTCAAGGAGGTAGAGCAGCAGAGCCTGCCGCACGAGTTCCTCCGGCTGGACCCGCAGCCATTTTTTGCGGACCGGATCAAATACGGAATTGTTTTGGATGCGTAGACGTGGTAAATATAAAGACAAATCCATATGTGTTACAATTTCAGGGATAATAAAGTAGGTAGAATTATTGAAAATATATCTCCTAAAACATTTATTATAGCTAATTTATATAATTAATTTGCACAGAATGTAGTACATTAGTGAAGTGAATATTGTTTGATTTTGGGTTCAAGGGAGCTCAGTTTGTAGAAAATACATAGATATACTTATACTAAATTACTTCAAATCAAGGTTTATGAATTTTCAAATAAAAAAAATTATTATGAGAAAGCATGTAATGAGTGTCGCAATTTTATTCTTAGGCCTGGGGCTGATGACATCCTGCGTATCGAAAAAGAAATACGAGGAGTTGGAAGCTCAGCGCATGAGAGTAAACCAGGAGCTTGATGAAGCAAAATCTACTATTGCCGATCTGGAAACTCAGAATGAGGAGATATCCAATCGTGCTGCTCAATTGGAAAGTGATCTTGCAAGTCTGAACAACAACATGACTCAAGTTAAGAATACGGTTCAAACCGTTGAAAAAGAGCGAGATGTGGCAGTTGGCAAGATCAATACCATCAAGGAAGAAATCGACAATGTCTTGTTGAAAAATGAGAATATCGATCTCACAGAGAAAGATGGAAAACTTTACCTGACCCTGGGTGACGACATCCTGTATCGCTTTGGATCCACAAGAATTTCCGATACCGGGAAAGAAGTGATATCCTCAGTAGCTTCTATTCTCAGCAACCATCCCGATGTGAAAATTATCATCGAGTCGCACACCGATCACCGTTTACTTAAAGAAGGCGCAGCGTATCGTGACAACTGGGATCTGTCTGTAGCACGCTCAGCCAACGTAGTACGGCAACTGGTAAAAGACGGAGTAGCTCCGGAGCAGTTGTTGGCAGCAGGACAGGCACAGTACGAGCCAGTCGTGACAGGGGATAACCTTTCTATCGAGGAATTGGCACCTAACCGTCGTACGGAATTTATCATTCTACCGGACGTTCGGCCATTGATCTCCATTTCTGAGAGTATCAATCCTTAAAATTAAGTTTGTCCAGGAATATTAAAATAAGGGGGGTCAGGGTTTTGATCCCCTTTTCTTTTTGGGAATCTCAATTTTTAATCCTTCACCCAAAAATAGATGCCGGCCGGATGTTTCATCCCCGGGAATTCCATCCCTAATCTCAGACCGCCTACCTCTGAATTTTACCCACTACTAAATTGTACGCTCAACTCTGCGCTTTCCAGATGGTGATTTTGACACAACCCAACCCACTGCTTTTATTCACACGTCCAGATTTTCTCAGACGTACAGCCGTTCGTCTCTATGGGCTGAATCCCGTCGGTAATGTATTCTAAAAATCAAACGTCCGTGACTCTATGGTCTAGCCTGTCCAATCCCAATCTCAATCACATGACCTATTTCCTGTTCACCCTCCATTCAAACCGCACACTTTTTAAACTCTACCCTTAAAATCCTACATTCTAAACTTTACCTAACCACCTATCCTGTTCCCAGAGGACATGCATCACGGATTCGCGACTCTGATAATGATGACTTTCTCCCGGAAGTAATACCAACCGGACTTCGGCACCAAGACTTTTGAGGGCATCAAAATAACGCTGACTTTGCATGGTATGCGTGCCGGAATTGTTGTCCACCTGGCCATGAATAAGCAACAATGGTGTTTTCATCCGATCTGCGTGCAAGAAAGGAGACATGGTGTTGTAGAGATCCGGGACTTCCCACAGTGTTCGTTGTTCTCCCTGAAATCCAAACGGAGTCAAAGATCTGTTGTATGCCCCGCTCCGAGCTATCCCTGCTACGAAAAAGTCGGTCCAGGTCAGTAGATTAGCTGTCATAAATGCGCCATAACTATGGCCACCTACAGCAATTCGTTTTCGGTCCACCGGATACCGGCTGCACACGGCATCGATCGCGGCCTCAGCATTGTCTTTTAATTGTTCGATGAAGGTATCGTTGCTTTTTCCATCCTCCGGGGCTACTATGGGGAATGAAACATCATCGAGTATCGCAAATCCCCGACGCACCCAAAAAATGGGTGATCCGTACCAAGGGTAAATGAATTCATGAGTAGACATCCGATTTTGACCCGCCACGTCACGATTGCTATATTCCTCGGGATAGGCCCACATCAGCAAGGGCAATTTTTCTTCAATGATGTCCTCAGCGGGCAGGTATAGCACAGCCTGCAATTGAATTCCATCCTTCCGTTCGTACTTTATAATCTTTTTGCGGATTTCATCCATGCCTTTGAATGGATTTTCAAAGTCAGTAATCGGAACCCTTTGCTCTGGTTGATCCCATTGGATTAAATAATAGTTGGGAAACTCTTTTGCGGTTTCCCGTCGGATGACCAGTTCGCCTTTATCGAGATCAATTATTTTGGCTAACTGGACCAACTCATCTTTATTTTCAGCCTGCCAAATCCTTTCGATTTCACCCGAAATAAGATCATATCGGTCGAGAAAAGGATGAATCCCGTCGGGTCGGAAGCCCGGACCGGTAAGAAAGGCATGTGTGTCATCGCCAGCCAGAACCCGTTGGCCAAATTCATTGCGTTGGGTTACAAACGAACCCGGATCGCCGTACATGTCCTGGGCGTTGAGATCGAATAAAATACGAACTTCCTTTTGAGGCTGATCGGGATAAAAAAGATACGTCTTCGTATTGTGGTTATCGTACCAGTAATCATTCGCGATACCGTAGCCAAAGGGGCTAAACTGAATCTGACCCATCCGGTTCACGGTTCGGAGGATTTCGACCGGCGGGCTTACCTCCATGTCAAAAGGCGCCGACCATTGGTACACAGCATCCCGATGGGCTACCTCCCTGGCAGGGTCCCCCTGATCCAGCGCCTGGTAAAAGGTCAAGGTAGCTGGCTGATCGCTGCGCCAGGCAATATTTCGTTTGCCAGTATGTACGGCCATGAATCCCTGTGGGATATTGTCCTGCAATGGAACCTCTTCCAGGATGGTCTTTTCCCCGGAATCCAATCGGATCAGAACTATATCAAATGGAAAACGATTATAGGGTAAATGATAGGAAAATGGTTTTTTGATTTTTTTCACTAGCAGGTAATTTCCATCGGGGGAAAGGCTCATTCGCGATATCAATCCTTCGTCAATGTTCTCTATCTGGCCTTCCAACCCGATACGCACCACTTTGGAATAGCACAAATGACTGAAATTCCATTCGTCCACGGGGTTTTTTAACAAATCCTGGTAAGTCCTGTGCTGAGAAATGGTTTTGTGTCCGGTCGAAATGACTGGACCTTCGGGAATGACTTCGGCGGTATTGCGAAGGTCATCGGCATAGGGGGTCCGAGTAAGCGCAATCATCGAGTGATTGTCCGGGTGCCAAAGAAATGGGGCAGTCAATGTGGCATTGAGGACGATGTCTGAAACCCTGTAACCTTCTTGTTTTTTCACATCGATGCACCATAATCTGAGTCTGTTTTCCTCCAGCATGGAAAATCCCATTCTGGACTCATCTTTTGACCATTGGATCTGATGTATCTTTTGGGTCGCTGGTAATCCCCGGATCGGCAAAGCGTTTATATCACCCACCTTGTGCAAACGAAGGTGGGAATACAAAACGGATTTGGATTGCATCAGGTGCTGAGGGTGGATCCGTATCCCTGCAAGCTTCATTTCGGGTTGGTACAGATCTTCCAAAGCCATGTAGCGCGAACGCTCGATAAATATCATGTGCGTGCCCCGGCTATTGATAGATGAAATGGGGGGCAATGGCGCATCTGCCCATTCCAGTATTTCTTTTGGTGGAATCTGGTATTTCATTGTAGATAAGGGTGTTATGATTAAAATAGTGGGGGGAGTAAATTCCGTTATTTGGATGCTTTGGGCAGGATTCTTTTCCACTCGGTCGCTTCGGGAACCAAATTGTCTGTATGGACTATCATGGGAATCATACCGGTTTCGGTGAGCAGGAACTGGAGCATCAGATATCCATCTTCGGTGTATAAGCCCAGGCGGGTAGAATCGGCCAGATAAACGTATATGCCCTTGTGGGTTTTTTCGTTCAAATGATGTTCGGCAATGCGGTCTACCTGCGACAGTTCGAAGGTTTCATTGGGAAACATGACCAGATGGTTGACGATAGAATCGTACTCAGGGGAGGACAGGTTTCCGTGATAGATCGCCGTAGTATCCTGATCGGTCAGCGAGTTCCCTGTGGCGTCTCCGGAGGGCGCGTTGCGACAAGATTGACCGAGGAATATGCATACAACAAAAAGAGTGATAAAACTTTTTACGCGGTTCATGTATTCATAGTTCGGTTTGGGCAAAGATAATATTAAAATTGGACGGGGAAATGAAAGAATATCCTTATTTTTGCGTTAGATAACCTGAGTCATAAACAATAAGCAATGAAAAAATTAGTATTATTTGCACTGGTTCTGTGCGTTGGTCTCACTTCATGTAACTCAGACAAGGATAGTGATATCCGGGCACAGGCCAAAGAAAGTATTGAGAATAAGACCGTTGTTAATCCCGGTACGTCAGGACTGATGGCAGCTCAAACCTCTGAAGGAAATCATGTAACCGGTGCGCTCACTTCGATTGAATTTGAAACCAAAAAATTTACTTTTGAACCCGCAGTTTCCGGTGACAAAGTGGAAGCTGTATTTAATTTCACAAATACCGGAAAGGAACCACTTTTGATTTCCGATGTAAAAACTTCCTGTGGTTGTACAGCATCAGATTATCCCAAAGAACCAGTTGCTCCCGGTCAGAAAGGGACAATCAAAGCGGTATTTGATACTTCAGGGAAAACCGGTTCACAGACCAAGAATATTACCGTCATGACCAATACCGATCCTTCAGCCAATGTATTGATAATCGAGGGACTGGTAGAAAGAAAAACCGCTTCCTAAAAGCAAAAATCTTTTTCTGAAGAGAAAGGAAAGTGATTTCAATTTCTAATTCGTGAAACGAAAGATAGGAAAGGCACTGGTGTAAACTGGTGCCTTTTTTTGTTGGCATGATAAATATAGATTTCAAACCAGTCCGACCAGGCCTCACCCATTGGGTTCCTGATAGAAGAACCGGAGGGTTGACAAAGTTCAGTGTGTTAATTGCTTCGAGTAGCGACTATCTCATTTTCTCTTTCCTGAAACGGGTATGTTTTTCCCTCAACGGGAGCTGTGGGTCTCCCAGAAGAAATAGTTCGTTGTAATTTCCGGGGTTGTTGGTGGGATGGCAGGAGTGGCCTGGGAGTGTATGCCTTCGGCATGTTAACCGTCATATTCTGTTCCTGAGCCCACAGCAGGAGCTGTGGGGGTCCCAGGGAGCTATTTCTTCAGGAAAGCTACAAACAGATCCAGTGCTTTACGGCGGTGACTGATGGTGTTTTTGATATCATCGCCCAACTGGGCAAAGGTTTCTTCCCATCCATCGGGGATAAATACGGGATCATATCCGAATCCCATATCACCTCGTGGGCTGGGGGCAATTTTGCCGTGCACTTCTCCCGTGAAGGTGATCACCTTCCCCCCGACATCACGGAAAGCCAGGACGGTTTGAAAATAAGCCCGGCGATCCCTTGATTTTTCCTGAAGTTCGCGCAGCAACTTTGCAATGTTGTCTTTATCTGATTTATGGTCTCCGGCATATCGGGCAGAATAGACACCCGGTGCCCCATCCAGCGCGGGTACTATGAGCCCGGTATCTTCCGCAAAAACCGGTTGTGCTGTGAATTGTGCAACAAACTCCACCTTTTCTACAGCATTCCCCTCGATCGTAGGACTGGTTTCCGGTATTTCCCCGGAAAATGCTATGGAATCCAGTCCCTCCACGATATATCGCGCTCCTATAATATTGCGGACTTCCTCCAGTTTATGGGCATTGGACGTAGCGAATAACAAACGCTCAGGCATCGACAAATTCTTTTTTTAACAAGTCCCACAATTTTTGTTTTTCCTTCCTGTCATTTTCAATTCTGGCCAAAGCGGGGAGCTGGATGATCCTGGACGCTGATAGCTTCTGTACAGCATAATAGGTCTGGTTCAATTGGAGCCCTGCAGAAGAGGGTGGCACGCCGATAAGGAAGATATATGGGACCGTACTTATCCATTTTTGATCTGATGCAAAAATAGTCTTTTCCGAGGGGACAAAAACCGTATAAAATTCGTTATTAGAAATCTGCGCGGCGGAAAGAACCTTTTCCAAAAAGGGGAGGAGGGGTTTTTCATCGGGATGAATATAACAAATCACCCGTACGCCGGATTCCGGTGGTGTGAAATCCGGAGCCAGCGCGGAAGAGGTAGAATATATTTTGTAACGAATAAATGGATTATTCAGGCCCATAGTGTACCTTTGTATAGTTTGTCAAGGTCAAATGTAAAAAATTATGAGTGTAGATGTGTCAAATATAAAGATTTCTACGGTTCCTCAATCCAAAATCGATACCGTTGATTTTGATGATATACCTTTTGGAAAGGTTTTTACGGATCATTTGTTTAAAGCCACTTTCAGAAATGGATGCTGGCGGGATATGGAAATTACCCCGGTAGAGAATTTTTCCCTCCATCCGTCCAACCAGGCTTTGCACTATGGACAATCCATCTTTGAAGGGATGAAAGCGGCAGAGGATGAGCATGGTGTGCCCCTTCTTTTTCGTCCCAGGGAACATGCTCACCGGCTCAATCGATCTGCCCGCAGAATGTGTATGCCTGAATTCCCGGAAGATTTTTTTATTGAGGTACTTAAGGAATTGGTGAACCTGGATCGAAAATGGATTCCCGATCGGCCCGGTAGCGCACTTTATATCCGTCCTCTGATGATCGCTATGGACGAATTCCTTCGTGTATCCCCCTCGGAGACGTTTTTGTTTACCATCATGCTCCTTCCGGTAGGTCCATATTATGGAGATGCAGTAAAATTGTGGGCAGATACAGAATTTGTCCGCGCTGTTCCCGGTGGTACAGGTGAAGCCAAAACGGCCGGAAATTATGCGGCTTCATTGCTTCCCTCCCGACTCGCTAAGGAAAAAGGGTACGATCAGGTTTTATGGCTCGATGGTAAAGAACATAAATATGTGCAGGAGGTGGGGACTATGAACATCTTCTTTGTATTTGATGACCATATCGCCACGCCGGAGCTGGACGGTGGAATTCTTGCCGGAATAACCCGGGATTCCTTCCTGACCTTGCTGCATGATATGGACTACAAAGTCCGGGAACGGCCTATTACCATAGAGGAAGTGATGGCCAAAGGCAAAAGTGGTGAACTCAAGGAAGTTTTTGGTTCCGGTACCGCCGCCGTGGCCAACATCGTGAAGGAAATCCGGTATAAGGATGCCGTCGTAAAATTTGATCCGGCCCGGGCTACCATCGCTCCGATGCTCAAGCAAACCATTGAAGATATCCGTCACGGTCGGGTCGAAGATAAATATGACTGGATTGTTCGTGTAGAATAGAAAATTTCAGGCCTAATATCTTGGCGGTCGGTCGGGGATTGTTATCTTTAGACCGCAAAGATTGCTATGAGATTGCCATGTCTGTTGATTATTGTCCTCCTGGCACAGTTGGGTATGGCCCAAAACCGTAACACCCGACCCAATATTCTATTTTGCATATCCGATGACCAGTCTTTCCCACATACTTCCGCTTATGGTACGACATGGGTACGTACACCTGGATTTGATCGGGTAGCGGAGGATGGGATTTTGTTTTGGAGAGCCTACACGCCCAATGCCAAGTGCGCCCCCTCGCGTTCCATCATTCTTACAGGCCGCAATTCATGGCAACTCGAAGAAGCAGCCAATCACGTTCCCTTTTTCCCTGAGAAGTTTGTCACTTTCGCTGAAACCTTGCGGGAACATGGCTACCGTACCGGATACACGGGAAAGGGATGGGCACCGGGCAATCCGGGAATGAAGGAAGGGAAACAGAGGGAGCTCATTGGAAAAGCATATCTTGAGCATACGAAAACAGCACCGGCCCGTTTTATTTCCACTTTGGATTACAGTGATAATTTTGAAGCCTTCCTGGACGATCACGATGGGGATGCTCCTTTTTTCTTTTGGTATGGGGGGTTGGAACCCCATCGGCCTTATGAATTTCAGACAGGGTTCAAAAATGCTGATAAGTCGATTGATCAGATTGATCGTGTTTTTCAATTCTGGCCCGATAATGATACGGTTCGAACCGATATGCTGGATTATGCCTATGAAATTGAATATTTTGATCAGCATCTGGTGCGGATGCTTCAACTTCTGGAGGACCGTGGAGAACTGGACAATACGATCGTAGTGGTCACCTCGGACAATGGAATGCCTTTTCCCAGAGTCAAAGGTCAAACTTATGAGGCTTCTCACCATATGCCGCTGGCCATCATGTGGAAAAAGGGCATAGTGAATCCCGGCAGGGACTATGATGCCTATGTAAGTTTTACCGACCTGGCTCCTACCTTTCTGGAAGTAGCTGGTATTTCAGAGACCGAACACAAAATGCAGCCCATGGAGGGCCGGAGTCTGGTTCCGGTGTTCAACGATCAGAATGATCTGCATCAGCGTACCTATATGGTCATTGGCAAGGAACGGCACGATCTGGGACGTCCGGATGATGTGGGATATCCTGTCCGTGGTATATTCAAGGATGATTTCCTCTACCTGATAAATTTCAAGCCGGATCGATGGCCTTCAGGTAATCCCGAAACCGGTTACATGAATACAGACGGGTCTCCGACCAAAACTTTTATCCTGAATGAAAAAAGAGCACATGGTTCGAGCAGGTACTGGGACTGGAGCTTTGGATTGAAATCCGGGGAAGAATTGTATAACCTGGCTGAAGATCCCGATGCTGTGATCAATTTACTGGAAGAAACTGAAGGCGACTACAAGACCGTCCGTAATGCCCTGAGGGTAATATTGGAGAATGAACTCAGATCAGAGGGTGATCCCCGAATCCTGGGCCAGGGAGATGTTTTCGATAAGTATCCTTATGCTCAGGACAACCGCAATTTTTACAATCGCTTTATGGGGGGTGAGGACGTGCGGGCCGGATGGATCAATCAAAGCGATATTGAAAAGAAGAAATAAAAGGCCGGACCCTGAAATCCATGATAAACAAATCGACCATGTTAAGATCTCTGCTTTCTGTTCCAATTTTCTTGCTTATTTTCCTGTTCCTGGGTACTTTGACAATAGCTCAGGATAAGCGGGATGTCAATATATACGATTATTGGCCGTATTACGGAGATGTTTCCAATACCCTTTACAAGCTGCTCGCTGACCGGGCTATAGAGCAGCTGGAAGAACGACGTGTTCATATACACAATCTTAAGTCCCGGGAAGATTGGCAGCAGAGGCAGGAGTATGTTTCCAAAACACTGCAGGAGATTGTAGGACCTTTTCCTCCTCGGAATCCGCTGAATCCTGTGGTGACGGACACGCTGATCCATGAGGGGATGGTCATCGAAAAATTGTATTTCGAATCGCGACCGGACTATTATGTTACAGCGATATTTTGTTATCCGGAGGGTACGACAACACCCTTGCCGGCTATTGTATTTTGCAGTGGTCACGCCGCGGAGGGATTTCGCAGTTCGACTTATCAGACAATGATGTTCAATTATGTCAAAAAAGGATTTGCTGTTCTGGCCTTTGACCCCATTGGACAAGGCGAGCGAATCCGATACCTCGATGAACAGGGGAAACCACGTTTGTCGCCAACCATTGAACACTCATATCCGGGTACCCAATCTTTTCTGGCCGGAATTTCCCCAGCCAATTTTTTTATCTGGGATGGGATACGGTCAGTAGACTATTTGCTGACCCGATCGGAGGTTGATCCGACGAGAATTGGAATCACGGGTCGATCGGGGGGAGGTACTCAGTCTGCATATATCGCTGCAATGGATGACCGGATATATGCAGCGGCACCGGAGTGTTACATCACCACCTTTGATAAATTGTTGAAATCAAAAGGTCCGCAGGATGCTGAACAAAATCTGATCAGTGGCATAGCACGAGGGATCGACCTTGCAGATTATGTAGAGGTTCGTGCACCAAAACCCACCCTCCTGGTGGGCACGACCCGGGACATTTTTTCCATTCAGGGTTTCAGGGATGTATATGAGGAGGCCCGCCTGGCGTACGGGGCCTGGGGTGTGGAAGATCACCTGACATTCACGGAGGATGATGCCGGACATGCCTCCACGGTCAAGAATCGGGAAGCGACCTATGCATTTTTCCGACAACATCTCAATAACCCCGGCCCTGTAAAGGATGAAGATATACCCGTTCTGGCACCGGAAGATTTATGGGTTTTACCCTCAGGAAATGTGTACCGGGATCTGGGAGGACAAGATATATACAGCCTGACGATGGCTTACCTTGAATCTCAGGAGAAAATGATCGCCGCATCATCGAGGGATTTGAGCCAGAAAATGATTGAAGTATCCGGGTACGAATATCCGGAATCCGGCGCGGTCGTATTCTCGGGCCGGACCAACCATGATTTTTTTTCGATGGAAAAATACCTTATTCAGGGCAGTGGGAATTATTACCTCCCTGTGGTGTGGATGCGACCAAATAATCACAACGGTAAGACTATTCTATGGATCGACGAAAAGGGTAAGGAAGCGGCGCATGAAGTGGATCTGTGGCTGGAAGCCGGATATGCGATCGTTTTGCCGGATCTGAGCGGAATTGGTGAATTGGGTCATGGATATAAGGGTGGTGATGCCAGGATTCAGAACATACCACTGAATGTGTGGTACGCCGGTATTTTGACGGATAAAAGCATCCTGGCTGTCCATGCGGAAGAGATCACCCTTCTCCGGTCATTTTTGTCAAATGCCGGGGTGAATAAAATAATTTTGCTGGGCAGGGGCAACATGGGGGCAGAGGTGTTGCAGACGGCAGTAATGGCGCAATGGGAAGACCCGGTAGTGGTCGTGGAGGCACCGGAGAGTTTCCGGTCCATTCTTGAGGATCGTGAATACGATGCACGGTTTGTCATGTCTTCCGTGTCTGGTTCGCTTAGATATTATGATCTGCCCGATCTGATCCATGCTTTGGGGGATCAAGTCCTCAGGGTTGATCCGGTTAATGGACGAAATGAAATCAGCAGGATAAATGACGACGGGAAAGTCATATATTCAACAAATGCACAGGAAAGATTTGAAAAAATTAAATCCTGGTTGAAATGAATCTTGATGGCCGACTTCAGAAACGGGGTACCTCTCTCCCGGGTTTGATTCGAATCATGGGACTGTGGGGTATGTATATAGCCCTTTTTGGCTGTAACCTGGAATATAAGGATGAAAAAACAAGTACCATGGAACGCCAGATCACCCGCGATAATTACGGGCATTTTCTCAACCCCTTTCAGGCATTTTCACCCGATGATGCCTGCCTGGTCTATGATACCCGTAATGATGACACCCATATCGGTCGAACCGGCCGGGTGGAGCGTGTCCATGTCGATTCCCAAATCATATCCCCCGTGTATACTGTACCTGGACAAATTGAATACGGCCCTGGAGTAGGGGCAGTGGCTTGGTCACCTGTAGAAGATCAAGTGATTATGATCCATGGACTTGCCAATGCGAATGCCAGCAGACCGTACGGCATTACCCGCAGAACCGGGGTGGGGGTGATGACGGACAGGCCCGATGAACTCATTCGGTACGATGCCAGGAAGGTTGATCCGCCTTTTGTTCCGGGTGCACTTCGTGGGGGTAGTCACGCTCATTCCTGGAGTAGAGACGGGAAAGCTATTTCCTTTACCTACAATGATGCAGTGATCGAAAGCCTTGCCCAACGACAATCGGGCGTTGAGGATCTGAGGACGGTAGGGGTGATGATGCCCTGGGGGCCTGTGGAAGTTATCTCTGAGGAAAAAAACGAGAACTTTTCAGGAACCATGTTCTCCATGATTGTTGCCCAGGTCACCGAAAACCCAGTTTGGGGGACTGATGATATTTCCAAAGCATATGAAGAAAGCTGGATTGGGCATGAGGGATATAAGAATGAAGCGGGTGAACAAATTCGGTATGCCCTTGCATTTTTGGGGGATGTTCGCAGTAACGAGGGGAAAACGGTAACCGAAGTTTTTGTGGTGGATATTCCCGGGAAACTGCCCAATTTGGAGGGGGAATCACGGATCGCAGGTGACGAACATAATCGACCTCAACCACCTTCTGTGATCAGGCAACGCAGGGTGACCTTCACAGCCGATCGGAAATATCCTGGGGTGGCAGGTCCGCGACAATGGATGAAAAGCTCACCCGACGGGTCTGAGTTGTATTTTATGATGAAAGACGATGAAGGGCGCGTTCAGATATTTTCGGTGCCCACCAACGGTGGTGACATCCTGCAAAGAACACACCACGAATTTTCGATCACCACTTCCTTTGATCTCGATCCATCGGGACGATATGTTGCCTATGGCGTGGGAGAAGAAATTTTTCTGACCGATCTTCACGATGGTCAGACTCGCAATTTGACCCCTGAAGTTTCTCCTGAATTGACCGATTTGCGAGCCATCCAGTGGTCCCACAATGGGGATATGCTGGCCTACAACCGAAAAGTATCGTATCGCGATAGCGCCTATTTCCAGATTTTTACTTTGAAAGTACATCATGATTTATAAGTGTTTCTATTTGCTCGTTTTCTTATCCATGGCCTGTTCCGTATCCAAACATAAAGTGATGTCCAAATCAGTAAACGGGAACGAGGGGGTCATAGCTTACGATGATACCCGCCCGGGTCACTGGCCGGAGCCATTCCGTCTGGTGGAAACTATTTCCTCCCTGGATGGTGTTGTTCAGAAATCATGGTTTTATGGGGCAGAGGGCGACGAACTACGACCTTTGTTGGTTTCACTTCACACCTGGAGTGGTGATTTCAATCAGAAGGATACGCTGGCAAAGATGGCTGTGGACCACAATTGGAATTATATTCATCCTGATTTTCGAGGTCCCAACTGGTCAGCAGAAGCTTGTTGTAGTCTTTTGGCCCTGGAGGATATTGATGAAGCCATTGATTTTGCTATCAGCCAGGGAAATGTGGACCCCGCACGTATTTTTGTAAATGGGGTCAGCGGAGGAGGTTATGCTGCTCTGGCTGTATATATGCGATCCCGTCATCCGATCAGGAAAATCCTGGCATGGGTTCCCATTTCCGACCTGACAGCCTGGTACGAACAATCAGTGGTACGTGGAGCGAACTATGCAAACCACATTTTACAGTGTACAAATTCCGGATCTGATTCACTCGATGTGGAAGAAGCCCGCCGACGGTCGCCGTTATTTTGGGAAACGCCTCGCAGAGATACTCGACTTATGATTTATGCCGGTGTGTACGATGGGATTCAGGGAAGTGTTCCGATCACGCATACGCTCAATTTTTACAATAAAGTAGCACGTGACCTGGGGGCGTTTGCGTCCTCATCGCTGGTCTCACCAGAGGAGAAAGTTTGGTTACTGGAGCATCGAAAGCCAATACAACCTGGTTTATGGGTAGGTGATCGGGGATTGTGTCTTCGTAAAAAGTATAAAACCATAGAAATGGTGATATTTGAAGGCAATCACGAAATGATTGTGGAAGAAGCAGCAAATAACATTTTTAATTAGTAACTTTTCGCAAAATAAAAGCCATATGATTCGAATTCTACTTTATTGCTTTTTCATTCTGTTATCTACGTTTCCTGTTGTTGCCCAGGATCGCCCCAATATATTATTTGCAATCAGCGATGACCAATCCGCTTTTCACACCTCATTTGCCGGCTGTAAATGGGTCAGTACACCAGCCTTTGATCGGGTAGCACGTGAGGGTATTTATTTTGAAAATTGCTATTCCGGGTCACCGGGTTGTGCCCCTTCTCGAAGTACGATTGTAACTGGTCGCTACCATTGGCAAAATGAGCAGTCGGGACAACATGCTTCCAGCTGGATGGAAAAGTTCGTACCTGTAGTAGATGCGATCAGTGCCCATGGATACCATACCGGATATACGGGAAAAGGGGTTGGTCCCTTCCGGTACGGCGAATCTCCTTTCCGGGAACTCGATGCAGCGGGTAAGGCTTACAATCAGATTCGATACACCGAAGGAGAGCCCAAGGAATTTGCGCAGGGCATTCAGTTGACCCACTATTTTGCCAATTTCAGGCAGTTCCTTGAAGAGCGAAAAGAAGGTCAGCCGTTTTTCTTTTGGTATGGGGGCCACGAACCCCACAGGGCTTTTGAGGAAGGTTCCTGGAAACGCCATGGAAAATCCCTCGAAGATGTGGATGTCCCCGATTTTTTACCCAACAATGAAATCGTACGGGGGGATTTGCTGGATTATGCGGTGGAAATTGAATGGTTTGACAAGCATCTGGGAATGATGCTGGATTATCTGGAAGAGATTGGGGAACTGGAGAATACGATAGTGATAGTCACCTCGGACAATGGGATGGCTTTTCCCAGAGCCAAGGCGAATGCATATGAATATGGAATCCACGTACCCCTCGCCATTCGAATGCCCCGGCAAAGTCAGCAGGGGAGAAGGGTGACCGATTTGGTGAGTTTTGTGGATTTTACGCCCACTTTTTTGGAGCTGACCAAAGCATCATCGGAACAAATGATGCCCATTACAGGTCAAAGCATGGTTCCTTTGCTGGAATCGGAGGTGTCGGGGCTGATATTGGATCAGGACAGATATGTGCTTACCGGGAGGGAAAGGCACTCTGCTTCCAGATATGAAAATTGGGGATACCCACAGCGGACTTTAAGACAGGGATATCTACTGCTTGTATGGAATATGACTCCGGAACGATGGCCTTCCGGTGCACCCCAGCGGTTGAAAGATGAAAATTCTAAGGAAACCTACCCTATGTATGGGATCGACGAGGAGGGCGTCCATCATTCCGACTGGGCATTCACCGATATCGATGCCTGTCCCACCAAATCATTTATCGTAGAAAATTACAATGAATGGAAGTGGAAGAAATACTTTGATTGGTCCATGGCGCTGCGTCCTGAGTTTGAGCTTTACGACATTTACCACGATCCTGTCTGTCTCACCAATCTCATGGACAAGCCCGGATGGAAAGCCCAAGGGGAGCGGATGAAACGCCTGTTGCGCGCTGAACTGGAGCGCACCGGAGATCCCAGGGTAGTAGGACCAGATCCGGAAGTATTCGATTCTTATATACGATACAGTCCCATGCGGTATTTTCCTCAACCAGACCATGATGGTTCAATATCCGGCAGACCATGAAAGTAGTCGAAATCATATTCGTATTGATGTTGATCGGTATGGGATGGGAGGTACAGGCTCAGACAGATACAGACCGTCCCAATATCCTTTGGATCGTTAGTGAAGACAACAGTCCTTTGATCGGTGCTTATGGAGATGCCTTTGCTACCACGCCCAATATCGACAGGTTGGCAGAGGAGGGTATTCTCTACGAAAATGCATTTGCTACTGCACCCGTATGTGCTCCATCCCGCTCCACGCTGATCACCGGAGTATATCCCATTTCAATGGGTACCCAGCATATGCGAAGCACCTATCCGATACCGGAGGAGATCCGGTTTTATCCCTACTACCTGAAGCAGGCCGGATATTATACCACGAACAATGTGAAGAAGGATTACAACACTGTGGATCAGCCGCAAGTGTGGGATGAGTCGAGCAACAAGGCCACCTACGCCGATCGATCCCAAGGACAGCCTTTTTTTGCTATTTTCAACACGACGATTTCTCATGAAGGTCAGATCCACACTTCCATACCCACGGCGGATTTGCAGCACGATCCCGAGCTGGTACCTATTCCGCCTTACCATCCCAGGACGGAGGAAATGAAACACGACTGGGCCCAGTATTACGATCAGGTGTCAGCCATGGATCGCCGGGTAGGGGAGGTGTTGGAGGAGCTAAAGGCTTCCGGGGAATGGGAGAATACGATCGTTTTCTACTATAGCGATCATGGAGGCGTGCTGGGTCGGAGTAAGCGTTTTCTTTTTGAATCCGGATTGAGGGTTCCACTTATTGTTCGGTTTCCGGAAAAATATCAGCATCTGGCACCATCGGAACCGGGAAGCCGAACCGATCGTATAGTAACATTTATCGATTTTGCTCCGACTTTGCTAAGCCTGGCGGGGGCAGAAATTCCAGAGGTAATGCAAGGCGTTCCTTTTCTGGGCAGTAAGGCGGGGGATCCTCGCGAGTATGCCTACAGTTTTCGGGGAAGGATGGATGAGCGCATCGATATGTCGCGGTCGATCCGGGACGAACGCTACAGATATAGTCGCAATTTTATGCCACATAAAATTTATGGTCAGTATCTGGAGTATTTGTGGCGGGCGCCATCGATGCGTTCGTGGGCAGAGGAGTTTGAAAAGGGCACCTTGAATGAAATTCAATCGAAGTTTTTTCAACCCAAACCCGTGGAAGAATTGTATGATGTGGAGGTGGATCCGCACAATATTCACAATTTGGCTGAAGATCCCAATTATGCCGATGTAGTTCAAAGGATGCGGGCAGCTACTCTAAGATGGATGGTGGAAGTGAAGGATGTAGGTCTCATTCCGGAGGCGATGATCGAGCCGATAGCGGAGACCACTACGATTTATGAATATGCCCGATCGGAAGCATACCCACTGGAAGAAATCCTGCCTCTGGTAGACTTGATGAATCGGGGAGATATGAAGGTCATCCGCAAAGGACTCAAAGCGGACCATGCTGTGGTGCGGTATTGGGCGGCTACTGCAATGATACAGTATGGGGATCGGGCAGGGAAATGGAAAAAAGATTTATGGGATATGGCGGAAGATCCTGAGCCAGCTGTGCAAATTGCTGCCGCAGAGGCGATGTATCGGCTGGGAGAAGTGGATTTGATTGTGGATATTCTTCGCCGTAATCTGGAAAGTCCCTATGAAAAGGTCCGTTTGCAGGCGCTCAACGTATTGTTTGAATTGGAGGAGAAGTATCGTGAATTGCTTAGGGAGCAGGTTGAAAATCTCATCCCCGCCGATGGTGAAAACCGTGATTATGATGTTCGCGCAGCGAGGGGATTGATGGAAAAATGATGGTCTCCAAACCATGGACTTAGGATAGGCCGTGTGCGGGAGTATTGACTGAATGATCCCATCGCAGGGCACATCCCGCTCGGCCTCGACCT
>CAYRRD010000067.1:0-18282 GCA_964426625.1 uncultured Saprospiraceae bacterium
CAGAGCACCTGCCTTACAAGCAGGGGGTCACTGGTTCGAGTCCAGTATCTCCCACCAACCCAATGAGGATTTTCAGAATCCAAATGATTAAAGTGCAAAACGACCAATGCACTCCAAAGATATGAGCCTGGCAGTCAAGTGGCGGCCGGGCTTTTTTAATCGGTTAATTCTGGTTTTGCAGCTCAAAAGTTTTCCAACCTTTCCTCCCCCATTATAAATCATACTTGCATTGCGAATAGTAAAGTTTGTGTGCGGAACATCAAATTATTATCCATGTTTTTGAATATTTTTTTCGCCAGGTCAGGGCACAGTGATGACGACCTAGTGGAGTTATGTGATATCGGTACAATGAAGAATTGGCAAAAAAGAGGAAGAAAAACATGATATGTCTTTGAGTTTCGTGCATGGTTCACTCGATTTCCATACAATCACACCGATAACTGAGCCGGCACTCATCGGATAATACACTATCGAATACCAGAGAATGTGGCTCTGAAGTTGCTGGTGGGAGTTTTGTTCTTCCCAATGCCAGTTTAACTCAGTATATTCATAAGAAGTCCAGACTCAAAAACACGTATAATCAGAAACAAATTGGAATCATTCCTGGATTTTGAACTATCGATCCCTCCTACTAAATCCTGTCCAATGATCGGAAAAAAAATATTCTCTTCCCAATCAAATTGAGCCTGATGAGCGAATGGGCCGCTTCGCTCACACGGGACTACACCGATTCATGGATAAAGGTGGGTTCCCATTTTCTTGTGGTACTTTGATCTCCATACTGATCAATCAGGTCAGCCACAAGCCCGGTCCATCCCGTCTGATGAGAAGCACCGATACCCCTTCCATTTTCTCCCTGGAAGTATTCGAAAAATAACACAAGATCCCGATTCTCCTCCTTTTGATAAAATGATTCATACCGAAGATTGACCGGTCGTTTGTTCCAGCCATCCTCACGGAAGATACTGATCAGGTTACAAGCTATTTTCTGACTAATCTCTGCGGTTGTCCAGAATTTCTCGGGCATTTGAGGATCCTGTATGGTCAGTTTATCACCAAAATGCTCATGATACTTTTGCAGTGTCTGAATGATCAGGTAGTTAATGGGAAACCATATGGGGCCACGCCAGTTGGAATTTCCACCGTAAATCAAGGACGTGGATTCCCCAGGATCATAAGCAATACTGTAATCGATACCATTGATATTCATATAAAACGGATCGGAATGTATTTTGGAAAGTGAGCGAATGCCGTAATCGCTAAAAAATTCGTTGGGATCGATCATCGCACTGACGAGTGTTTTCATTCTTTCCTGAGGAATCAGGGTCAGAAATAGATCCTGGTTGGGCTCATACGTTTTAATGACTTCATACTTTTGGTTCTTTCGCCTTTGCTTTACAAAGTTTTTTATTCCCGAACGCAAACGGGGTAACTTATCCAGTCTGTCCGACTCAATACGCAAGACAGCAAATAAAGTGGTCAATCCGACGATAGATCGAATACGTATGGGAATGAATCGGTCATCTTTTACCAGAACGTCGTAAAAAAACCCATCATCATCGTGCCAGATACCAGCCCAATGCTCATCCATACGATTGAGTGCTTCTGCGATGTAGATAAAATGTTCGAAGTACTTTATCGCCATATCTTCAAAGGCATCATCCTCCACGGCAATTTCTATAGCCATCTCAAGCATATTCAGGGCAAATAAGGCCATCCATGCGGTACTATCTGCCTGCTTGAGATAACCTCCCCCCTCAATTTCCACATTCCGGTCAAAAATACCAATGTTGTCAAGCCCCAGAAAGCCACCTTCAAAGATATTGTTTTGGTCCCTGTCCTTCCGATTCACCCACCAGGTAAAATTCAGAGATAATTTATTAAAGACTCTTTTCAAAAACTTAATGTCTCCAACTCCACTTTGACTTCTGTCCATTTTAAAAACCTCGAGTGCTGCCCAACCATGAACAGGCGGGTTCACATCGCTAAAATGCCATTCATATGCCGGAATCTGTCCATTGGGGTGCATATAGGATTCCTTGAGAAAAAGCAGCAATTGGTCCTTGGCAAATTGAATATCCAAACGTGCCAGTGGAATACAGTGGAATGCCGTATCCCATGCTGCATACCAGGGATACTCCCATTTGTCGGGCATGGACAGGACATCCTCGTTGTGAAGTGATTTCCATTCGTGATTCCGTCCGTGCAACCTGCTACGTGGCGGAGCAGGCCTGCCCGGATCCCCGGTTAGCCACCGACTGACATTGTAATTGTAATATTGCTTACTCCACAACATACCAGCCCATGCTTGTCGCTGAATGTTTTGTAACTCCTTGTCCTGATGAAGAAAAAGCGAGTCATAAAATTCATTGGCCTCCAGCTTTCTTCGTCCTAATACCTGATGAAAAGCTTCATCAAGAGGTTCGGTCATGGACCCAGCTGAAGTAAAACGTAGGTGGATTGTCCATTCCTCTCCTCCCTGCATATGCCGGTAATATAAAGGAGCAAATTTTGTTCCTTCTCCAAACCGGTCTTTTTCCTCTTCCCACTTGTGGTTGACGAGAAGATCATGGAACCGATCCTTGACCAGAGGAAGTGCATTCTCTTTACCGAACAGCCGTTCTGCATTGTTCTCGTTGTTCGTGAACAAATAAGCATCCGGTTCATCGAAATAAAGCGCATAGTTTCCAATTTCGTTGTGATACGCAACCACTTTCCCTGGTCGATCAATCGACTTACGGATTATATTATCGCGGGACATCATTTCGAATGACCAAAGATTTCGAAACCACAACGTGGGCAGCAAATAAAGATCATGAGATTGAAGACTTCTGTTTTTTACGGTTATACGTACACAGATATCCTCCTCATCGTTTTTGGCATACTCCGTGTAAATGTCAAAATAGTCATCATTTTCAAGCCAGTCCGAATCCAGAATCTCGTATTCATATTCTTCCACCGTTCGTTCGGCATTAACCCTTAACAACTCATCATATGGATAAGCCCGGTGTCCATACTTATAGAGATATTTCATGTACGAATGGGTGGGAGTATTATCCAGATAGTAATACAATTCCTTGACATCTTCTCCATGGTTCCCCTGAGGGCTGGTCAATCCAAACAACCGTTCTTTCAAAATTGGATCACGACCATTCCACAAGGTCAAGGCAAAACATATCCTGCATTTGTCGTCGGAAATACCCGCTATGCCATCCTCGCCCCAGCGATAAACCCTGCTTCTGGCATGGTCATGAGGAAAATAGTCCCAAGCACTCCCGTCTTCACTATAATCCTCCCTCACTGTGCCCCATTGCCTTTCACTGAGGTAGGGGCCCCATTTTAACCAGTTCTTCTTTTCACTATAGTGTTGTTCCAATCTTTCCTTCTCCTTCACCATAAATCTTCGCTTTTACTGCATATTAATCACCATACCGACCTGCAAAGATGGCAAAATTTATGTTGACCATTCTTTTCTCCACATCAAAAAATGGGTGACCTGCATGATCTTTCAAAAAGTGCGATTCACAAATTTCAGTTGTTTTATGCATACAGGTGTTTTTACCCACTTGCTCCGTTACGTAAACACGCTAGTGTGCGGAAATCTAAATGCATAGTAATATTGACGAGATTATTTTTTGTCAGATCAAAGAAGCGAAACCGCGCATAGCCATAGCTACGTAAGGTTTTCGATGATGATGAGATGGCGAAAAAGAAGCCGTCAATATTGATAGGAATTTAGGTTTTCGTGCACTAGTTCTCCATTGCCCGATAGTAATAAGGCCTAACCCTCAATATTATAGTGTTGGGCAAAAAATTTCGAATCAAGCACGCCCCGAAAAACAAAAAGCCCACTCCTCAGGAGCGGGCTTTAGTTATTTTGTTTTAGTAAGCTCTATTTTTATTGATTGGCCATTTGGTTGACCTTGTACTGGGCCATTTCACCATATGTTCCACTCGGCACTTTTTTGTAGGCTGCTATAGCGGCAGAGGTATTGCCCATAGCTTCATATATTTCTGCTTGTGCAAAATAATTTCGACCCTCAGCACCGCCTTCCGCCAATTCAATGGCTTTGTTCGCATGTTCCAGCGCTTTATCCAATTGATTTTTTTCTTTCAAGGCCCTGGCAAGATAAAACCGTACGTCGGCAGATTCTCCATGCTCCAGGAATGAATTACCCAACTCGATGGTTTCATCCCATTTGTTGCTGGTGTATACTTTGGATACAAAGATGGTGGCGTTGTCCATCAGCTCACTTGCCTTGTCAGCATTGCCCTCTTCAGCAGCGGCCTGACTACCTTGAATAAATGCATTCATGGCACCCGCAGCATCGTTCTTACTATTCAAAACGCGAGCTTTTCCATCATAGTTACCCCAGAACATCGGGTTCATTGCAATTCCTTTCTCGTAAATTTCCAGACCCTCATCCAATTTATTGTCCCGCCGAGCATCTCGTCCGGAATAATAGGCAGCAATTGCTCCATTTTTGGATGCCAGATTCACAATTTGTTCATCCGATTCCGGGTCTGCTTTTTCCAGAGCCTGCTCAAACAGTTCCAGGGCATTGTTATATTCCTTGGCTTTTAAAGCTGCAACACCCTCATTGTACAAAGACGCAGGTGTAGGACCATCCTGGCCTATTGCTGGTACGGTAAAAACCAATGTTGCGAAAATTGCCCACGTAAATAATCTAAATCCTAACTTCATTTCTAATATTTATGTGATAAATAAATTTGATCTCCATTTTGCATTGAAAATAACTGCTGTTCACCGAATTTCAAAATTTCTTTTTGAATTCGATCCGGTAAATTGAATCCAACCACTGTGGAATAAATTTCCAAACCGCCCAAATTTAACAAAATATTTCAATTGATCAACCCCTTTCCAAAAGTTTGTTGAAAATTCCGAGTAGAATTTCAGGTGGAGTGATCACATCAAATCCGGCATGCCTACAGGAATCGCGGAACCGGACCACCCCCCTATTTTGTATTTCCCTACGCTTTGAAAATTTATTAACCACGATTCACGACATAGGGAATACGAAGGAATAAATGAATCCCTAAGCGACAAAAAAATATACAGCCCTCCACAGACACCTTGAGTCAAAGCAGGGACGACCCGTACCATATGGTTGCCAGTCAGGTAAAACTATCGTTCACCTATGGCTTCCATCGGATCCACATTGGGTAAACCTGGGGGCTGAACTACATGTACCAGAGGTTCTACATTGTTTTGAGATCCGTCATACCCCGTCGTCTGATTCAATACATTTTCGACATTTCCAATAATATAGGGTTCATATACAGGCCAGAAAATATGCTTAGGATCAATGGTATAGTGCGTAGTGGGATAGGTGGACCAGGGCACCTCTTCCCGGAAAAAATTATTCTTTTCCATTTGTCGATCGTAGTAAAAATTAGCAGCTGAAAGTGATTTTTCCATGTCCGAACCGTCCCAGGAATAGGATTTACCGTTGTAGGCAGGTTTCCCTGTTTTGGCAAATATGACCGAAATCCTCACCAGCTCATCGTGCCGATACTCTTCACCGTACAATTCCCGGCAACGTTCGTCCAACACCGCTCCAATACCATCTTGTTGGATGTCGGCAACGGTATACGTGGTCAAAGCATTGGCACGCTCCCTGATGATGTTGATGTCATCTGCAGTTCCCTGAAGATCACCTTGCCAGAATCTGGCTTCAGCCCGTACCAAATATGCCTCAGCTTCCCGGATAATATAAAAATCACGTTTACCCCCATCTTGTCGCTTTACCTCATCCTGGCGGTTCATTGCATAAAACTTATAGAGTGGATATCCGAAATAACACCGAATCGAGTCCTCTACCAATAATGTTCCGTTGTGGTACAATCGCACAGGCTGGCCATACCATTGGGTACCTTGCAAATCGGGATTGTCGTAGATCAGCATATCCATATCAAACCAATTCCCACGTTTATGACGATAATCTTGTCTGTCCACCTCGCCATTCCGATTCCAGATTTCATATTGTGCAAAATTAGTGGGACGGCTAAAACCCTGGCTACGTCCCCACTTATGCATTTGTTTGGATCGCTCATTTTGGGCAATATCCATCCCGATAACCGTACCCACGGGTGGCGCCTTCACCCCCTGAGAGGTACTGACAAAATTGGGTCCCCAGGCGCGAATAGATGCAGACCGACCCTGTGTTCCATCCACAAAGGGTTCATTAACCAACACCCAGATACCTTCCGGATTCTGGGTTTTCTGGGCTCCTTCATCCATATGCAGTAGGTTGATAGCATCGGCGGGCTGGTTGCAATCCAATCCATCCAGAACCTCCCCGGTAAAGGGATTGAGGTTGTTTCCCACACGAACTATATCTCTATCCACATCGGCATCTGTAAAAAGACGGGATTCATCGTCATTGATCACTTCCGTCATAAGCTTTTCAGCATCGGCAAACCGCATATTGAGCATATAATATTTAGCTAACAGAATTTTTACAGCATCCACTGGAGGCTGGCCAATGGGCAACTGACTTTTGGGTTTGACCCACTGTACAGCCCATTCCAGATCGTCTATCATTTGATCCCAGATACCCTGCATGTGAAAAACTTTAAAATCCTGGCGGGATTCCGACACCACATTGAGTGGAAAGGCCACATTACCAAATTGCATGGTTAACTGCAAATAGAAAAAGGCACGAAGAAAATACGCGGTCCCCAGAAGATGGTTCCGATCTGGATTTTGTTCGCCATTTTCCCAGTCTGGAATATCGATATAATCGATAACCGTGTTGCAGCTTTTGATTTGTTTGTAATTTTCCGCATAAAATGAAAGGGTTCTACCGGCATCGTTATCACGTGAGTTCTGGGGTGTGGCATAGGTTCTTAAATCAACAAAAGCATCGGGTTTATCCGTGGAAGCGACTACGGTAGCTTCACTCATATTGTGGTTGAACATCAACTGATTTACATCACCGTTCCATTGATTGAATACACCCTTAATGGCGGCATCCAGCACGGTTTGGAGGCCGGTAGCATCCACAAAGGTATTTTCAGGACTTAGTGTGGAAAGGGGATATTGCTCCAAAAAATCATCCCCGCAAGAAGGTGCCAGCAAGATAGTCCATAACACAACCAGTGAAATTTTTGAAATCCTGGGTTTCATATGCTTATATTTTTTCATTGGTAAATTTTCCTTAGTATTAATTGTCATTCTCAAAGCGTGGTATTGATGCTAAAGGAGAATACCCTTGGCATCTCCTGATCCGATTCAGGATCACCAATGATCCAGTTGGATAAAATAGCCGCATTTTCCACCGTAAAAGCCAAACGGATCTCTGACCCCAGTTTAAGCTGATTGAGAAGAGTTGTCGGCAGGCTGTAGCCTATAGAGATATTCTGAATCCTTAAGTACGACTTGGAGGCATAATAATTGGCATTACCCAGTCGAATTGAATTGATCCGGGCTCCATCATTGATGGGATTATTGGGCGTCCAATAAGGTAGATTCAACCAGTTGTGATTTTTGATGTATTCCTGCCTGTTGTTGAAGGGATAGTCCGTTCCACCCTTATAACCCAGTTTGGCTAATAGGATAACACCCACATCGATGCCTCTCCACTGAAAATTATTTGTAAAGGTACCATACCAGGGATTTTTCCTTAAACCCTGGAATATCTTATCGCCCGAATTGATCACTCCATCACCGTTCTGGTCCACAATCCTGAAATCCCCGGGATACAGACCATATTGTGCGGCTTCATCCTCTTCACCGAGCTGATACACACCATCCAATTCAAAATCCCATATAACATCTTTGTTTTGACCGATAAACCAGCCGTTGTCGATATCGTCTGGTTCCCGCAACACGGTTTCGCCATTCTCATCTGTCATTTCTATCTTTTCACCGGTAAGCGAGATAATCTTATTCTTATTGAAGGTTACACTAAAATGAGAGGACCACAAAAATTGTGGTTTGCTAATGTTGGTGCTATGAATGGACAGATCAAATCCCACATTTTGCAAACTACCCACATTGGTGGTCACGCTTTCAAACCCCGTAACAATGGGAAGTTTCTTATCCAAAAGCATGTCTGTCGTTGTGGAACTATAGACATCCAATGCTCCGCGAATCCGCCCATTCAGGATGCCATAATCCAGCCCAAAATTCACTGCATGATTTTTCTCCCAGGCCAGATTAGGATTGGCAATCCTGTTGATGTACAGATAGGGTGCTACAAAATATCCGTTGTCGTAATTCAGATACTTGTTATCACTGAGGGTGGCAAAAGCAGCATAGGATCCAAGTCCGCTACTGTTGCCATTGACGCCCCAACTCGCACGGAGCTTTAAAAAGGTGATCCAAACCGGAAGTCCGGACATAAATTCTTCGTTGGAAAGCGTCCAGGCACCGGATATCGAAGGGAATACCGCATACTTCTGCGCTGACCCAAATCGGGAATATCCATCCCGTCGCACGGATACAGAGAAATTGTACTTGTTTGAATATCCGTAATTAATACGACCCATCAGAGCATTGCGGGTAATCACTTCATCCCCCGATCCGGTTTGAGGGACCAATCCAAAATTTAATCCGTGATAGCCCAGCTTTTCAGTTGGTGAAAAATTGGAGGTACGGGCATCGGTATACCACAGTTGGTTTTTCTCAGCGTTGACCAATCCCGTTACGTCAAATCGGTGATTCCCAAATTCCCGGGACCAGTTGAGGATATTGTCCGATTGCCATTCGAAGGTTTTGTTACCCTGTCTTCGAGCATATCCGCCATGGGACCAATTGGGATTGGCACTATCTTCGTATTCCAGCCGCTCTCTGAAGTCTAGCCTTGTGGTCAGGTTGGAGGTAAATTGAATGCCAAAAGGCAGTTGCAGTTTTGCATACATAGTAGGGAAAATCCTGTACCGGTCAAATTTTCGGGTGAAATAGGCCGGGTTCAGGTAAGGGTTCCCCCGGTTGGATCCGGCTCCGGCTGTTTTTAAATACTCCCGTGGATACCTGTTTGGCAAATCACCGATCGTAGGTATGTCCTCGTTGAATACTACATTTTCCCATGGAGCATCATAGGGTGAGGCCGTACGGTAATCCCCGTTGCCAATAGGCTGATCCCCCTCATCCTGATAAGCAAAATTTGCGTTGATACCTACATTGAGAAAATCCGTAGCGCGAATATCAAAATTGAGCCGAGAGGTAACCGTGGAAAAGGTTTCACCCACCCGCACTGATTCGCTATTTCCATAACCCAGCGACCAGTAATAAGTAATATTATCATTACGTCCCGATACACTCAAATCGTAATCCTGACGTAATCCGGTCTGAAAGAGCCAGTCCTGCCAATCGAATTCGCGACCTTTCAGGTAATTTTCCTTTTCATTTTGCTCAAATCCAAAAGCATCAAGCCAGGCAGACGTGATCGTCATTGGATCAGTCGCACCAGCAATACCATTTGCCTCAAGCCAAGCTGACTGGTATTGGGGATCAAGTTTATTGTAATCATCAAATTTTGACCACGGTTCAAGGGACAAACTGTTAATCGACTCATTTACATCTGTAAGCCAGGTCATCACCTCCTCTCCGGCCTTAAATGTCTGAACCCGTCGAGCACCTGTAACTACTCCCAATTTGGCACTGGCACTGATCCGTGGCTTGGACGTCGTACCTCTTTTTGTGGTTACCATGATTACTCCATTGGAGGCACGGGAACCATAAATAGATGCCGCACTTGCATCCTTCAGCACATCGATACTTTCAATATCCTGTACATTAATCTCGGCCAGATCTCCATTGAAAATGACTCCATCCAAAACGATAAGCGGGCGGTTGGCGGAAATCTCAGTCGCATTATCAGACTTTATGGTGTTGTCCCCGCGAATTTCAAAGTCCGGGGTGTTTTTGGCATTGGTACTATAACCCACCTTGAGCCCCGGAACAGAAGATCGCAACAATTCCTGAACATTCGAAGGCTGGAATTTTGCCAGTTCTTCAGCCTGGACGTTGACAATGGACCCGGTGAGGTCCTTTTTCCGGGAGGTACCATATCCTACGACCACCACCTCATCCAGTAATTGTGCGTCTGCCAGCAAAGTTACATCAATCCGGCTCCTGTCCCCCACAGCCACTTCCTGGGTTTCAAATCCCACATAGGATATCACTAAAATTGCATTTGAAGGCACTTCTCCAAAATGGTAGCGTCCGTCCAGATCTGAGGAAGTACCCAGTGTGCTGCCTTTCACCTGTACGTTAACTCCAATAAGGGGTTGCCCATCTCTGTCCTGAATAAGGCCCTCGACCGCATGTTGGGACCACAACTTAGAGCTACTGGCACACCATAAGAGTATAACAACAAACCATGGAACCAGGATACACCTCCGTCCTCCGAAAGGTTTATCGGATAGTTTAAAATTCATAATTTACAAATTTGAAATTGATAACATAAGTTTTTAATAAGACCAAATTGGTACAAGAAATGCCACCCTTTAGAAGATTTGATAAATTTATAAAGCGTATTTAAGACTACAAAATGTTTTGATACATTATTTATGAAAATATTCATTGATCCTGAGTCAGTTTTTTTAAGACATGGATTGGGTATATTTTAGGTTAAGGTATCTATAATTAATAAAGACCAGTACTTGACCTAAAATCACCACTGGATTAGCCTACCTGTTTTCGATGGAATTGTAACCTATAAATATTATCCGCTGATTGGAACGGGGCAATGCCCTATGAGATCAGAAAGGGAGATCAAGACCAGGCTTCCTGGAAATGTAAGTGTCCCTGAAATCCTGGATCACGGACATACCGTACCCTTAAGCATTGATAGCTTCGTATATACCTATATCAAAAAAAATCCGTCACCTTGTCAGATTTAGTGGGGGATAGTTTTTGGAAATTATCCCTAAAATAAATCAACGCAAGCGAGCCAGGTGGTAAAAAAAATCCGAATTTATGTATCGACGATTTCAACCCATGCGGAGCATGGAGACAGATCCTTGTTTTTTTACTTGTTTACAGGGACTGACAATTAAAACGCATAGGGGCACAAGGGATAAAGAAAAATCACGGCCAGGATCTGGATAGATGTGCTCCAGCCCAAAAATAAATTGCAGATAGGCTTTATTCTTTCCGCTTTCTATCAGCCATCATGTGTTTGAATGGGGCCATGGGGAGTAGCCAAAGAACAGTGGAAAATGCACTTCAGGAATTTAGCCAGGACTTGAATTCCGCCACTTTGTTTTTACTGATGAGGATAAGATCTTCCGCAGGTGGATTTACGGTAATTTTCAACTGATTATTTCCATATACATAAATCTTATCGATAGCCTCGACCGATAGGAGGTATTGTCGGTTGGCTCTGAAAAACTGATTGTAATCGAGTTTTTGTTCCAGCTCCGTCAGACTTTGATTGCTGGTATGACGATCCCCATTTTGACAAATTATATGCGTTCCGGATCTGTCGATAAATATATAGGCTATATCCATGGTATCAATCGACACAATTTCGTCTTTGAAATGGGTGATGATCCTCCTCTGGAAAGTTAAGGGGATACTGCCTGATTCTTGCGGATGATTGGTATTCCAATTTTCCTTGTATGCCAGCAGATCCTGATTGAGTTTGGATAAATTCACGACTTCATATGACAAATCCATGTTTTGCTTTTCCAATTTTTTCTCATACTGTCCTCCGATGAAACGCACCGTAAAAAACGACAGGATGACAATCAGGACGCCCGAAATGCCATAAACCAGGCTGAAATTAGTCCTCATGCTCGCCACCCTTCCCTCGATTTGATCAATGTTGGCATGGGCAGCTACTATCCAATCTGTATTTTCTACAGGATAGAGATAGATGATCTCCGAGCTTCGCTCCTCATTCTGAAAGTCTCGTATTCCACCGGTTTCTTTTCCGGTATTCAGTAAATCGTAAAAATCGTTTACTTCCAGCTCGTTGTATACGAGGGGTTGTACGATTGATTGTCCCGGCAATACCTGTTGTCCTACCTTCTCGGGATTGGGATGACAAATTTCCACACCCGACCAATCGAACATACATACAAATCCTGATTCCATACTGGTCCCTTCCAGGGTCTTTTGGAGATTGTCAATTACAATTTCCCGGGGCAAACCGGATTCGAGCTGTAACTTTACCAGATTGGAAATCTCATTGGCTTCCCGCTTACTCGATTCAATCTGGGATTGTAAAAGACTGTTGGTAGAATAACCTATCAGGGCTTGCATACTGAAATATCCGATTACAAAGGTTACTATGGTCAAAGCCAAAAAGGTAAAAAAATAAACTTGATCCTTTCTCATGGAACTTCAATGGTTTATTCAGAAGCGGATATTCCTTTTTAAGCGTCAATTTTTCCCTTTCGCAAAAAATCCTATCAATGCGCCTTGGGTAAGAGTTAGCTTTATTGAACTAATTTAATACAATTCCGCGAAATTCTGGAATCTGATTGATACGAAAAGGCAAACGAAGTATCGAAGCACAAGTAATAAGAAGAGGACGCCACAAGACGTAGCTGCAACTTTAGCAAGGTCCTCAAATTTAAATTCGACCGCAGTAGCTGCCCCGGACGATGCATAAGATTTTTTATTACATGTTAAAATCATGACCAATGAAAAAGTTTGAATATTTCTTATGTTGTTTTTTAGTCTTCACCTGGGCATGCGATGATAATGGTTCTGATGATCCAGAACCTAGACCTATGCACACCGTGAAGTTGGCCAACCATCCTGGCCTCGGAACCCTACTTACTGATGCAGATGGAATGACCCTGTATTTCTTTTCGAGGGACGCGGGGACCAACTCTGCATGCATAGGCGGCTGTCTCAATAACTGGCCGGTATTTTATGCAGATGAGCTCTTGCTGGATGAGGGTCTGGAGGAATCGGATTTTGCTATGATTACGCGTTCTGATGGAACCACGCAAACCACCTACAAGGGCTGGCCACTCTATTATTTTGCCAATGACCAGGACCCTGGCGATGTCGCCGGCGAGGGTGCTAATGGGATCTGGTATGTAGCCAAACCCGATTATACGGTGATGATCGTGAATGCCCAGTTAACAGGTGCTGATGGTAATCAATATAATGTGAATGATGCAGGAGAGTATGAAATCGGGGAAGGAAATACGGTCTATCTTACCGATGCTGAAGGCAATACTTTGTATGGATTTATAAACGATCGATTTGAAACGAACAACTTCACCAACGAGGATTTTTCCAATAATGGCGCATGGCCGATATTTGAAGCAGATCCGGAATCTATACCCAGCACCCTGGAAACTTCTGATTTTTCAGTCATCGATGTACATGGCAGGTCGCAATTAACTTTCCGTGGTTGGCCTATCTATTATTTTGGTAATGACTCGAATCGGGGTGACAATAAAGGAGTCAGCGTACCATCACCCGGCGTATGGCCTATCCTCAACCCTGATACAGAAACTGCCCCGGAATAGATTCCAACATATTAAAACTAAAAAATCATGACCAACATCCCAATTTCTAATTTAAAACTTCTCACAATTCTTGTTTTTGGACTACTCTTTACATTGATAGGGGCTTGTGACAAAAATGAAGATGATAATGCCCCTATGGGAGGTGGTCCGGGTGGTATGGACTGTGAGTCAGATATTTCTTTTGTTATGGACATCAAACCTATTATTGATACCAAATGCATCATGTGTCACGATGGCAGTCAGCCTATTCCGGATTTCAGGACGTATCAGGTAATAAAAAATAACGCTGCAAAGGTCAAAGAATTAACCGCTGCAAAGATCATGCCTCAGACAGGCACTTTGACCGACGCCCAGATCAAGCTGATCGGTTGCTGGGTAAGCAATGGGGCTCCGGATAATTAATATACTGAGGCAAACTGCAGCAAAACAAAAGCAGATCATTACAGGGAAATTTTTAATAAAAAAATGATCATTCAAACAAATTCCGATAATCTGTTGGCGTCCTGTGGGATCGTGGCGAAATCTATAGGAACAGAATTTTCAAAGGCATGAAAAAAGTAGTGTACATATCGTTAACCCTGCTTCTTGTGGCAGCTTCCACGGCTTTCTTCCTCTATACCAGGGTGTATAACAAACCACACAAGGATATTTTGGGAACCGATGCATCCTATACCGTAAGTGCGGAAGAGATATTGGAGGAATTCATGTCCCACGAAGACCATGCAAACCAGAGATTTCTTGATAAAATTGTCAGGATTACTGGGGAAATACAAAGTATAGAAACCGCCAACGGTATGGCCGTACTCACCCTTGGAAGCGGAGAGGGTTCAGGCGGCGTTATTTGTAATATGGATCCTTCCGAAAACAAACGCATTCTTGAATTAAAGGTAGGCCAGGAACTTGAAGTCAAGGGTATTTGTACGGGTTACCTGATGGATGTGGTGATCGTAAGAGCTGTCATTGTAAACCAAATTTAAATTCAATGCAATTACTTCATATCGTTTTGTGGTTCATGTTGTTTACGCTGACAGCAACAGCTCAAGACCAATTCATAACCAGGAACGGGTATATTTCTTTTTTTTCTCACACCCCGGTGGAGGATATTGAAGCGGTGAACAATCAGGTATTGAGCATCGTGGACATAAAGACCGGTGAAGTGGCTGTTTCCCTGCTTATGAAGTCTTTTCAATTTGAAAAAGCGCTAATGCAGGAACATTTCAATGAAAATTATATAGAATCAGACAAGTACCCCAAAGCTACATTCCAGGGAAAAATCATGAATCTGAAAGAAGTCTTGTCGGGGGAAAAAGGCGTGGCCACGGTCAGCGGTGAATTGTCCATTCACGGCAGGACAAACCCCCTCACTATGGAGGGCAAAATTACCATCAGTGATCGTACACTGCGGTTTGAAGGCTCATTTATGGTGACTGTAGCTGATTATGATATCAAAATCCCGTCCATTGTCGCCAGAAATATCGCCCGGGAAGTTAGAGTAACGTGTATTCTTGACCATCACCCATACCCTTAAATCACCGCATATGAAAACAAGGAAATGGTTCTTCATCCTTTTGATTGGTTTTATGATCCTGGGAGGTCCTTCCACGTCTGGCCAGGATTTGATGGACATCCTTGAAGAGGAAATCCCCGAAACCACATCCATGGTGGCAGCGACTTTCAAAGGTACACGAATTGGTACAGGTCATTCGGTAGAAACGCGTAAAAGAGGAGTCCTGGAATTTCTCATTTCACATCGGTTTGGCCGCACAAACGGAGGCTTTTATGAATTGTTTGGTCTCGATGAATCCAATATACGGTTCGCTTTGGAATACGCAGCCACAGACCGGCTGACCGTGGCAGTGGGTCGCAGTTCCTTTGACAAAAGTTACGATGGTTATATCAAATACAGGCTATTACAGCAAAGTTCGGGCGCACAGTCCTTTCCAATCAGTATGACCATCCTGGGCAGTTTGGCTGCTAAGACGCTGAAAGATTACCTACCGGAGGACAAACCCAGCCTGGGAGATAGAATGGCTTACACGGCTCAGGCTTTGATAGCACGGAAAATCAATGAAAATCTGTCGCTACAAATTTCTCCGACCTATATTCACCGGAAGGAATTATTTGCACCCGGCGATCCTAAGCATATCTTTGCATTGGGCATGGGAGGCAGGATGAAAATCACTTCCCAGGTTGCCATCAACGCAGAGTACTATCACAATTTCAACCCCATACCCTCCATTTCCCCGACCAACGCACTGACGCTGGGGATTGATATCGAAACGGGGGGACATGTGTTTCAACTCCTGCTCACGAATGCTATCACCATGATTGAAAAAAGTTTTATAACCGAAACCCGGGATGAGTTTTTTAAAGGGGATATTCACCTTGGCTTTAATATTTCACGGGCATTTCATCTGGCCAAAAAAGAGCGAAGATCGCAGTGGTAGTTTATGCCACATATCCTTCCGGAAATAGAAAATGTGTCGCACATTGAGCATGATAAATTACCTGAAAGTACCACGCCCAATATATAAGAACACAAAATGAGGGAAAACCATCTCTGATTTTCCCTCATTTAAATTTTATGTCACCTTCAGGACAATTCCGTTTATATTTAATCCACTACGGTAAAAGTAGCCTGGTACCAGTTGTTTCCGGATTTCATGATTACATAATACATCTGGCCAGCTGCGGAATTCAATCCCGGAATATCCAGTTTGATAGTATGGGATCCGGCTAGTTGGTTACCCAATTCCTTGCGATATACATTCTGCCCCAGGGCATTGTATACTTCAATATGCGTTTGGCCGGCAGCAGCCAATTCAAAGTTCAGATTAATATCCCGTGATGTAGGATTAGGAAATACTTTCAGGGATTTCTGGAAGGAATGGTCGGGCGTCAAAAGCCCGGTAGAGGTTGGCTCAAGTCTTGCTAAAGTTCCGGTAAACAAATTGGAGACATAAAATACATCTTCACCACCATACAGAAATCCGGGACTAGGTCCAAACCCCCAATGGATGGTATCTCGCTCACCTGCTGCATTGGTGTGGGTAATGATGGAAGAATTGAAAATAAATGGCGGCATGCTATCCAGGCTGAAATTCGCAAACTGCAGCGCATAAAAACCATCCCCTTCCGGATGCATCATCAGATCAGTTACCAGGGAATAACCGGAATCACGCACAGTAACCTGGCCATCCATATCTACATGATAGATGTTTGCCGCCCCTGTATTGAAAGGAAATCCTGTGAGTGAAGCTACCAAAAACCCACTGGTATCTTGAACGATCTTCGTAGGCACTGCATGAACGGTAGGAGGTCCAAGCGGAGCTGCTGGATTGGGGACGTTGTCAAAAACAGCAAACACGCTCAACACTCCGGTTAATCCATCTCTTTTGATGATAGCATTGGCTGCCGCATCCACGATATACATATTACACCCGTCGTGCACCATCGAAAATGGGTTACTATCTTCAAATCCGGCATCGAGTACAAAATCCCGGAGTTTGATCTGATGCAATGCATCATCAGGCCCTAACGTACCTCCAGCAAGTACCACATCCTGCAGGTCATTTGCGTCAAAAATTAAAATGGAAGAACCCAGCGGCCCGGGAACCTGTGCCATAAAAACAGCAGCCAGACTACCTTCGACCATCTGGACCCGCATTGGCCCAAGTACTTCCTGGGTAGCTGTGTCAAAGTATGACGGCATGTTATCCAATACTTTTATTGGCCCAAGCTGAGGATGTAGGATACTCACACCACCATCATCCTGCCCAGTACCAGCTTCTGCAATCAAAATGGTATTATTGGGGCCTTCTGCAATACCCACAGGTTGAAGTAAGTTTCCTGCCAGGATTGTAATTTCGGACTGTGAGAATGCAACTACACTACAAAAGATAAATAAGGAAGTAAGGATTGATCTCATAGTAAATAGTTTTTCAATTATTGAATTCACTCGTAAACTTACGAAATATTTACCTCCATTTTTAGAATATTTGACAAATCCTAACGGATTTAACCATAAACGGTTATATTATTGGGCTTGTCACTTGAGAGAAAGGTTTTTTTGATTGAAATTAACCACCTCTCCCTTCTATTTCTCAGCATTTCTCAATTGGAATTCCCTCCTTAGAGGTGATTTTCCCTGGTCATTAGATAGCAGTGAGCCGGATGCTCAGTACCATTCGACTCATCCATACCCTCCTTTCTTGTGACATCGGGCAGCCCTCCAGGATTCCCTGGTGCGCCTTGATTCTACCCTCATTGTTCTATCATTTTGAATAAAGTTATCCGCAAGGGATCAACCACTGATATCTGTTAGTAGGCATGATTTCTATCGCCGACCTCTATATTAAAATCCGCTCCAGCAATTTTGCTGGCCGACATATCCCATCCCTCCATATGATCGAAATTATCATGCCTCGGTACAAACCAATAGGTCTCGGTATCAAGGCAGCAAAAGCTGCTGTCGACAACATCGACTGCCAGGTATGGGGTATATAGTGTCCGGGCTTGCGCTGTCCGTATACTAATCCGAATGGTAGCCTACTAAGGTTTTCCCTATTCCTCTATACCACTATATATCTATACCTCTTCACCTTACCCGTTACGCTATATCGGGTCCACTTCTGAATGTGGCAAAGAATAGGTTTTCCTACCATATTCGGAAGGATAACAAGGGAGAGGAAGGGATAGAAATGCATCGATGTGCCGAGTTATAGAAGCCCCATAAAGAACTCTGGTTAATATCGAAGGATAATAAAATAACGGAATGTATACCCATGACGTTATGAACCTGCCTGCCGTAACCGTCAG
>CAYRRD010000068.1:0-18183 GCA_964426625.1 uncultured Saprospiraceae bacterium
ACGGCATTTTCCTTCACAAAATTGACGACCCTTCGGACAGTTTTTTTCCGGATTTCCTTTTCAATAGAGCGATTCATGCGTTTGAGCACATATTGAAATTTTAAGGAAATGCTATCTGCGCCAATCTTTTCTATCCGCAGATAATAGCTATTGGCCTCGATATTCTCACCGAATTCGTGCAGCACCTGTATCAACGATTCCTCCAGCTCTTCGACTGTTCGCAGTGAGACCAGTTTGAGGTCAAATTCTATGGATACCTTTTTACTTGCAATGCGGGTATAATTGACAATCTCATTAGCAAACGCTTTATTGTTGGGGACCGCTATTATATCATCGTCATCATTGAGCAGTAAAATCTTACTCAATGTCATATCCACCACTTTCCCGCTGATTTCACCAGTTTTGATATAATCATCTGTCTTTATATAAGAAGAAAAACTTAAAATGATACCGCTGATAATATCTACAATATAATCTTTGGAAACGATAGCTATAGCTGCTGCAACAATACTGATGGAAGTAAAAAAGGTTCGGTAATCAACTCCGAAAATCGCCAGAGCAAAAAGTAATATTCCACCAGCCTGTAGTATATAAAAGAGGTTTTTAAGCCCCAGCGTTACATTATCATTCCGATCACTGCGCAAACCTTTTCTCCTTTTATACGCCCATATTGTTAGCCGGTACCCCAAATCTACTGACAACAAATAGATCAGTATTCGCGAAATGAGCTCAAAGCCTTTATGTGATGTCAAATCATCCGGTAATATACCCCACAACTTTCCCGATTCATTGATCAGAAAAAGCAATAAAAGAAGTTTTATAACATTCAATAGCCTGGGCATATGATCAAAAATTTATCTGAGGCATGAACTTTTTATTTCAAAAGAATATTACATATTTGCAAAGCTAATTAGAAATTATATAATACTCTGATAATTATGGCAGAAGAACATGTACGGAGTCGATATTCCGACCAGGAATTGGAGGAATTTAAAGCCATCATAGAAGACCGGCTGGCGAAGGCCCAGGCTCAGCTGGAAAGTATCAAAGAACAAATCTTTGAGATCACTGAAAACGGTGGTGACGAACACGGAGGTGACTGGGTTGATGACTCTGGTTTTAATACAGACATGGAGTTGCTAAATACGATGGCTATCCGCCAGCGAAAATATATCCAGGATCTGGACAACGCATTGGTCCGTATCCGTAATAAAACCTATGGTATTTGTGTCATATCAGGGAATCTCATCCCCATCGAACGATTGAGGGCGGTTCCCACGACCACCAAATCGCTGACTGTCAAAACCGAGGAACAGGCAAAAGCTCAGGAAAAGAAAAAGCACAGGGTCCCCAAACTGCCTTATGTCCGGAAGCGTGAAGTAATCAGCAAGATTGTGAAGAAGACACCCATCAACCCTGATAAAGTCAAGAAACAACCTTTGATTCATCTCGATGAAGATGATGATGAGGATACAGATGATTTCTTTGATGACGATCTGGAAATGGATGACATCAGTTCACCTACGGACGATTTTGATACCGAGGACGATGATTAACTTCGATCTAATCCAGGTCGTCGAGTACATTTAAAAAGGTATTGCATACCCCGTAAAGTTCTTCCTCAGAAATTGTCAAAGGGGGAGCAAGTCGCAGGCTTTTCTCATTAAAAAGAAACCAGTCCAGGATCATCCCATTTTCCAGGCAACGTTTTATGACGTCATGCAGTATAGCAGAGGACTCAACCTCAATGGCTGCCCATAATCCTGATGTGCGGAGTTCTTTAATACGTGGGTGAATTAATCGGTCCTTCAGAATACGTTCCTTAGCTTCAACACTTGAAATAAGGTCGCTTGTAAGCAAAGTCCGTAGCGTAGCCAAAGCTGCGGCGCAGTTCACCGGATGTCCTCCAAAAGTGGTAATGTGGCCCAGGACCGGATTGTGGGTAAAACATTGCATAATATCCCGGTCACTGACAAATGCCCCAATCGGCATTCCACCACCCATCCCCTTGGCAATCAACATAATATCCGGAACTACCTCATATTTCTGGTAGGCAAACAAGTGACCTGTTCGTCCAAATCCAGTTTGGATTTCATCGAAAATCAAAAGCGTATTCGTTTCACTGGTGCGTCGTCGAAGCGCTCTCAAATAACCAGGATCCGGAATATAAATACCCCGCTCAGCTTGTACAGGTTCCACAATGACTGCGGCAGTCTGGTTTGAAATCAGCTGCAGATCCTCAAGAGAATTGAAACGAATATGCCGTACTCCCGGCATCAAGGGTCTATATGCCCCCGTAAAACACTCGTGGCTGTTCAATGCCATTGCCCCTGTGGTACTCCCATGGTAGGCATGAGTACAACTGATGATTTCCGATCTTCCGGTATATCTGCGCGCCAATTTCAAAGCGCCCTCCGTGGCTTCTGCCCCGGAATTCACAAAATACACACAGTTTAGCGTTGGATCAAGCTGTTGTGTCAGCATCTCCGCATAAAGGACCTGAGGGGAAAGTACAAACTCCCCGTAAACCAAGGTGTGCATATACCGATCGACTTGTTCATGAATGGCCTGCACCACCGATGGATGCTGGTGGCCCAGGACACTGACCCCGATTCCACTGATCAAATCCATATATTTTTTTCCATCCTTATCGATCAAATACAAACCATTGGCAGACACGATTTCCAACCCCATAGGCTCGGGACTGGTTTGTGCTACATGTCTTAAAAATATATTCCTTAAATTCATACCATCAGTTTGAACCAATTCGTTCCAAATAGAATTAAAGCTTTTACAAACATACACAAAATTATGAGCCGAACCTTAATCCCATCCGCTATCATCCTGGGCATAGCCCTTATCGTTGCGAGTTTTATCTTCGGAAATAAATTTTATCAAAGCCGGTTTTCTGATCGCTATGTCAGCGTCAAAGGGCTTGCCGAAATGGATGTAAAAGCCACCCTGGCGTCCTGGACGCTGGAGAGCCGTATTGACGGGCCTTCGTTTGAAACCGTAAAACAAGAGGTAACTTCCCAGGCACAAACCATTTCCAGATGGTTACAAGGCAAAGGTTTTGGATCTGAGGAAATAAAAATAGAGGATGTATCGGTCAGTCGGAATTACTATCAGGCAGGTCAACCGCCCTTCAATGGATCCGTCCGGGTCAGTATTCAGACAGAAAAAGTCGATCTTCTGGAAGAAGTGTCCGGTCTCACCACCGAACTTCTGGACCAGGGGGTTTTCCTGAGCGGAGATCGATGGTCCAATCGTCCAAGATACTATTTTACAGGGGTCAATGATATTAAACCCCAACTTTTGGCAGATGCTACGAAGGCAGCTTTGGTTTCTGCTGAGCAGTTTGCTGAAACTTCAGGCTCACGGGTAGGGAATATCAAGTATGCTAACCAGGGCATCATCGTTTTACTACCAGGTAATCGGATTGAGGAATCTCACGAATTTTACAAAGACAAAATCGCTCGTGTGGTAGCTTCTCTGGATTACTACCTGGAATAAAACAAATTTAAGTAGGATTAGGCACTATTTAAATTTTTTGATATCAAACCCCCATTCCTTCTTTTCTTTGAACGGGATGACATCAAATCACCCGCATTATCCTCTTTATCAGCCATATCTCCGATACCTGAGCCTCGCGTTCCCCTTCGTCCCAAGTTCGGAAGTCATACCCACAGGATCTTTCAATACCGCATTTAACCGGTGGCCTTTCAATGGCCGGTATTTCAGTGCTCCTACCATACTTCGGAACTGATCTGTTTTTTCGACCTAAGGCGCAACCACCCCACCAGTACCTACATCGATCATCTGGCATGCTACAATAGTATCAGGGGAGGGAATCCGAACGACGGAGAAAATCCCCAGAGCAGTATTGAGCTGGCACAATGATGCAATTTCTATAAGGACTGACTGATCATTTGTTATCTAATCCCAATAGGGTAGATTGACAATTAGCAAAATTCTAGCCGGTGAACGCAGTAAATTCTTTTTAGTGGCAACTCCCGAAAGTGCGTAGGCTTGGATAAATTTCAGTGCATAATGCATACCGGGTGTACAAAGGTGCCCAACCGATAAACCAATTCAACTTTTAGACAACATTCGATGCGATCCCCTTATTATCCACTGCATTCGGATGAGGGTATATGCATAAAAATAGATATGTTAGTACTTTATTCAAACGCCATTGCATGAAAGATCTCAACAACAATTCCAGACGATCATTCCTTAAGAAAGCAGGAATGGCTACGATAGCAGCACCGGTAATGAGCTTGAACCCGTCAAGAGGTGGAGCTGGGTATATTACTGAATCCAATAAGGATTTTGAATTTGCATTCCTAACGGATATCCACATCCGGCCTGACCGGGGAGCGCCAGTCGGTTTCCAAATGGCCATCGATAAGGTCAACTGCATGGATCACGATTTTGTTATTACAGGTGGGGATCTGGTCTACGATGTGATGCGGGGTCAGTTTGATCAAAGCGACCGACTTTTTAAGCTGTACGAGGAGATGAGTAAGGGTTTCCAAATGCCCGTTTATAACTGCATTGGCAATCACGATTTGTTTGGAATTTATGAGGAAAGTCCGGAGGGTTCTGATCATCCCGATTACAAATATGGTATGTGGGAAAGATATTTTGGAGACACTTATTATGCCTTCGACCACAAAGGCTAGCATTTTATAACGCTCAATTCACTTGAAGTTACCCCAGAAAAAAAATACAAAGGGTTCTTTCATCATGAACAGCTCGACTGGCTGGAAGCCCATATAAAAACCATCGACCCGGGGATGCCCATCGTCATCACGACCCATTTGCCCATGGTCTGTGTGTTTACTCAAATTACTGGAGGTAGTCCCCGAACCGTTTCCAATGCCTACGAGGTTTTTCGGATTTTGCAAAACCACAACCTAAAGTTGATACTCCAGGGTCATATTCATTGGAAGGAATATGGACTGGCCAACGATGTTACCCAATATCTTACCGGTGGATCGATTGCCGGTAATGGTTGGAAAGGACGACGGCACAACACCCGGGAAGGATTTATGGCGATCCGGGTAAAAGGCGATGAATTCAGCTGGGAATATATCGATCACTGCTGGGAAGCCGAAAGGCTCAAAATGGAAAATGGAGGCGGATAGTTAAGATAAAGACGCGCCCAAAATCCTAACCTTCATAATGGTATGGATTTGGTAGCTTTGCACCGATGAAATTAAAAGGCTCATATGAGCAATCGGTTCAGCTGCCGACAGCACCTGTTTTTCCCATACTTTTTGGGATCAGCATATCTCATTTGCTCAACGATACCATCCAATCGCTGATACCTTCAATCTACCCCTTGATTAAAGATTCATTTGCGCTCTCCTTTACCCAAATCGGCTTGATAACCCTCACGTTTCAGTTAGCCGCAAGTATATTCCAGCCATTCGTAGGCAAGTTTACTGACAAACACCCTCAACCGTTTTCACTAGCAATAGGCATGGCCATTTCATTGCTCGGAATAATGTCAATATCAATGGCAAACAGTTTCGGATCGGTACTTTTTTCTGTAGCATTGATCGGTACAGGTTCAGCTGTATTTCACCCTGAAGCGTCAAAAATAGCCTGGTTGGGATCCGGCGGCAAGCGAGGTTTGGCTCAGTCTATTTTTCAGGTGGGTGGTAACTTTGGAAGCGCTATAGGACCACTACTGGCAGCACTTTTTATTGTACCTTTTGGTCTGGGTCATATATCTTATTTTGGGTTACTGGCAATTGCTGCAATTGGTGTGCTTATATACATTGGTCGATGGGCCCGACATTATCTGCGATCTTTAAAGTCGCGAAAAACCACGACATCCGCAGAACCTATACACAACATCCCCAAAAGAACAGTCCGGATATCGATCGGTATTCTATTGGTATTGATATTCTCCAAATACATTTATCTGACGAGCATCACGAGTTACTATACCTTTTTCCTTATTGAAAAATTCAACGTAAGCATCCAGGCCTCCCAGTTGTATCTCTTTGCTTTTTTGGCAGCGGCAGCAATAGGAACCTATGTTGGAGGTCCTATAGGTGACCGCTATGGACGCAAATATGTAATCTGGTTTTCAATTCTGGGGACGGCGCCCTTCAGCCTGGCTCTTCCATACGCCAACCTCTTCTGGACAGTGGTATTCAGCATTATGGCCGGGTTGATCCTATCCTCTGCGTTTTCGGCGATTCTGGTTTATGCACAGGAATTAATGCCTGGAAAAATCGGTCTTGTTTCCGGTTTATTTTTCGGATTTGCTTTTGGAGTGGGTGGGGTTGGATCGGCGTTGCTTGGAATGCTGGCCGACATTCGTGATGTCTATTTTGTGTATTTCCTGTGTTCTTTCTTTCCCCTGATTGGATTGATCACCTGGAAACTCCCCAATCTGAGATATGCATAAATAAAAATTGGCTGTCCCAAATTCTTGAAACAGCCAATTTACTACCAACTATGAAAATCTATTTTTTAAGGGGACGGGATCCTGTTTCGAAAAGGTTGCCGGTGGTTCTCATTTCCATTCCTCAATACCACATCCAACCGTTGGCCCATTTTATTGGGCAGAAATCGATTTGGATTATCAATCAGGACTTGCTAAAATGTTCTAAATTACCCAGGAATTTACTCAGAGCCTGAATCTGTCCAAATCGATACGTTCTAATAGAATGCCCGGGACATTATTTTGTTCATTTCTTCAGATAGGGTATATGTGCTTCTATCATATCATCGGGATGCAATAAAATCTGCGATGAAAACATAGCCACAGAAAATAAATTGATTGGTGTTCCCTCCCGTTTCCGTAGGTTGTGCCGGGAAATCAGGGAATCTGCAGACTATTCATCCCAATAAACCCGATCCGATAAACCTCCAATGGATGGTACATTGTTCCCGTTCCGACTTTTTTCAGAATCCGGATATGCAATTCTGCGGATATAATTCGGTATAATTGCATTCACTGGTAATTCGAAATCGGTATATTGATAATCAAAGCGACGGGCATCGTTCCAGGTTTCCGGGTGCAGAAACATCGCCAGATATTTTTCTTCCATAATCACCTCTAAAGTCACAGAATCCCTATCGGGATATTTTTCCTCCAAATAGTTCTCGACATCCGTATCATGTACCCCTAACTTTTCCATATTCGCCCGAATTGCCAACTCAAATGCCGACCGGGCCCGCGCTACATCACCGATGCGAAAACTGGCTTCCGCTTCTATAAATTTTTGTTCTGCAAAGGTAAAAAGGAATAAGGGTGCGTCTTCGGAAGAATAAAAACCGGATGTTTCAAGATAGACTTCTTCCTGTATTGTACCATCACCTCGACGGCCTGCACCGTTAGGTGTTCCGCGAAATACTAATTTTCCATTCTCTTCAAATGGTTCAGTTATTATGGGTAATCTGGGATCAATTACGCCAAAAGTTGTCCCGTTCATGGCATCCACAAACTGCTCCGAAATCCATCCATCCAACAGCAGTAAGTCATTATTAATGGCCACCTGGGCCCAGGGGTTTCGCACATCGAAATGGGTTAACTCAGCATCATCTTCGTTTCCTGTCAATCCATCCTCAAGGGCTTCCAGCACCCCGGCCAGATCTTCTTTCGAAGTTCCGCTAAATCGGTTTAGGTATCTAGACTTCAACCCGTAGGCTAACTTAAGCCATTGCTGCATATTCCCAGCGTAAATCAAGTCCTTGTCCGCCGATGGAACCGACGAATCCATCCCGGTATTGATGCGTTCGATAGCATCATCCACCAGGTTTTGGATGGCTTTGTACACCTGCTCAGCAGGATCATAAGGCAACTGGATGAGATCACCAGAAAATCCTGCAGAATATGGAACACTTCCCCAGGAATCCGTCGCCATGGCCAGGTTCACTGCCATCATCAGTTTGCCAATAGCTATATGGTTATTTGCACCAATATCCTGGGCAAATCGTATAAGGTCATAGGCATCGGTCATTACATCGTACAAATCCGCCCATCGGTTGGAAAAATCGACTTCATCGTAGGTGTCTATGGGAGAAGCCTGGTTGGGAGAAGCAAAGTATTGAACATAGTAATTGGTGTAGCTTGCAGCAATCCGATAGACATTATGGGGTGTCTGGTATGTGATGCGGTGCACCAGGCCATCCAATGGTGCCTCTGTCGCCACATTGGGGTCATCATTGATATCCAGGTAATTGTTACAAGACAAAATGCTGAAAGAAAAAATCACAGCCACTATCCAGTATCGATATTTCATTTCAACGCATTTTAAAAGGTGACATTAACGGTAAATGTAAAGCTACGGACGGAGGGATAGGTAAATCCTCCAAAACCATCATCCTCATTGGCATTGCCCCGATTTCCTTCCGGATCAAATCCGGTAAAAGGAGTACTTAGCCAGAGATTGTGCCCCACAACAGCAAATCGCAAGTCTGAAATGGGCCAATTGGATATTTTGGATGCAGGTATTCGGTAGCTCAATGTCAGGTTTCGAAGCCGTACCCAATCTGCATCCTCGATAAAATTCTCCGTTACACCACGATGAACATTGCGATAAAATCCAGCTCCGTAATTATGGCCATCCGGACCGATGCCCTGGCCTTTATATACCTCCCGTGTATTAGGACTACCATCCGCGGTCACTCCTTCAAACACCACCATTTCGGTTCGATCCGTGGTATATGGTGCTATACCAAAAGCACTCATAAAATTTCCCATTTGATTGTATTTTTGCACACCCTGCCGGGTATCAAAAAGTGCTGAAAGTTCAAATTCCCTGAACGCAAACCGACTTGACAACGATCCAAACCATTTGGGTTGGGTATTGCCCAGAATGAGCTGCTCCTGGTTGACCACCGGAAAACCATCTTCTCCGATGAGCAAAGGAGCTGAGTAATCCGGCGACAAACCTGCTCGGGCATTGTAACGGGCGTACGATGTCCCGTACAAATTCCCATACGCCTGTCCTGGTATCAATTTAAGTGACGCTGTGGAACCTGCGTAACCAAAACTCGAACCCAAAAATATCTCATCCACCCCTTCTGTGATTTTCACTACCTTATTCCTATTGGCTGTGAAATTCAAACTTAAATTCCAAAAGATCTTTTCAGTCAGAATAGGATTTATATCGAATCCAATTTCAACTCCGCGGTTGCGGATACTTCCGGCGTTGAGAATAAACATAGAAAAGCCAGTAGCCTCCGATGTAGGCACAGGAACGATCTGATCCTTACTCAAATGGTCATAGTAAGTGAAATCGAGGCCGATCTTGCCACCCAGGGCTTCCAGGTCAAATCCTGCTTCAAAGGTATTGGTCTTTTCGGGAGAAAGGTTGGGAGCACCCTTGATATTGCCCCGGGTAAATGCCCCAATATCATCCGTATTGTAAACTGTACTTAGGCGATAAGGGTCTGTGTCCTTCCCAATCGTAGCGTACGATATTCGAAATTTACCATAATCCATAAACCCGTGAAAGGGTTCAAACTGCTCTGTAAAAACATAACTGAGACTGAATGATGGATAGAAAAAGGCACGATTGGCGGTAGGCAGTGTAGAACTCCAGTCATTTCGGCCGGTCACGGTCAAAAAATAGGTATTGTCATATTCCACCATTAATTCTCCGAATGCACCTACGATGCGTTTTGAAATCAGATTGCTGGATGAGTTCAAAGTTCTCGGGTTTACATTATTGATACTAAGCCAATCCCAAATAGCCAGTTCGGAACCACCCGTAGTCACCCGGTTGTATGATTGATCCAGCAGATCGTGTCCCAATAGAAAGCTGGTTTTAAGTCTATCACTAAAATCATGCCTGAAACTTAGAATCAAATTGGAGTTAATATCTCTGTTTCTTATTCGTGTTTCGGTGACAAACCCAAGCCCATTGTCTTCATGAACATTCTCTCCTTCAATACCTGACGGGCCTGGTGCTCTTAAAAATCTAAAATCGGAATACTGGTCCAAACCCAATTGAAACCGGATTTGGAACCAATCCCGGACATCGTATCTAAGATTAAAATGGCTGATGTATCGGTCCACATCGTCGGTAAATTTATTGGTTTTGGCACCGTACACCGGATTATTCCCGGCCCTGCCGTTGTTTTGATATCCTTTCATGGTACCGTCTTCGAACTGATAATCCATCACATCCACTCTTGGAGCCCAGTAAGTCAGACTTTCGTTGTACCGATCCGCATTGACCCGATCCCCTCCGGAATTGATGTAATTGATACCTGCGGAAAGACGTATTTTTTCTGTAGCCTGGATTGAACCATTGAATCTGGCCGATAAATTTCGATAGTCCGAAAACGGGATGACCCCGGTATGCTTGAGGTTGGATAAGGAAATTCGGAATAAAGATTTTTCATTTCCTCCGGCCATGGACAATGTGTGTCGCCATTTATGGCCCAGCTGGTAACCATTTCGGTAGTTATTATAAATTTGATCCGGATGGGAAGCATCCTGAGATTTTGCCACAGCAATCGTGGGTCCCCAGCTCGGCCAAAATGAATTGGGATCATATATCCCTTCATAACCCTGGGTAAATAAGCTTTGAGTTTCAGGGAACTTTGATAAATTTTCCACTCCAAAAGACGACGTAAGATCAACCTTCAATCCTTCGCTGTTTCCTTTTTTTGTAGTAATAATCACTGCTCCATTCGCGGCACGAACACCGTATAATGCCGTGGCGGCCCCGCCTTTGAGTATACTCATAGATTCTATGTCATCGGGGTTGAGATCAGCAACCCTGTTGGATTGTACACGGGGACCGTTACTTCCTACAGTATAGGTGGAATTGTCGATAGGCACACCATCTACGATAAATAGAGGTTGATTATTGGCAGTAGGATCCAGCGAATTGATACCCCGGATGATTATACGGGCAGACTCCCCGGGCCCCCCTCCATTACTGGTAATTTGTACACCCGTTACCTTTCCTTGCAGGTTGTTCAATAGGTTGTCATCAGGAGAAAGTTCCAAATCCCGACTACCAACTTCATCAATTGCATATCCCAAGGGTCGATTACGTCTCGTAATACCCAATGCTGTGACAACGATTTCATCGAGTTGATTGCCCTCCGAAAGCACCACATCAATCGTGCTCTGCCCCATGATTCTGATTTCTTTGGTTTGGTATCCCACGTATGAAAACTGGAGGGTTTGTCCTTCTGACGCAAGTATGGTATATCGACCATTAAAATCAGTCACAGCCCCCTTCCCGGATTCGACAACCAATACATTGGCCGCGATCAAAGGCAAACCGTCGTCATCAATCACCGTTCCTTGTATCGTACGCTCCTGTGCATCGAGATACACTGGAATAAGAAAAAATATGATCGCTAAAGACGACAATACACATCTGACCATAGACTTAAAATTTTTAATCCGGATTTATTCCGGGAATATGACCTCATACGCAATAACGCCAGGATACGCATTGATAATAAGTTGTACCTATTTCACCATGTGAAATGAAATCGTTCCGCATCCCTATTCGGATTCCATAAACAATGCACACCCGAGATATTAACGATGTCCGGGTGATTCAAATATGCATTTTTTATAACACTTCTTTTCGGTACATCCAAAGCGCCGACGTATTTCCTGTAAAGATAACGTCACCCGGAGAAAAATTTGCGGGTTTAAGAATTGGCTTTCGCATCAAATAAACCCAAACAGTCTGGATTTGTGACCGGGTTTTCTAAACTCAAACTGTAATTCCAATCATTTATATTGGAACCCTATTTTCATGGTAATACCACAGAGAAACGGTGAATTACAATCGTTTTTTCAGAGCTCTCATTTCATCCCTGTACTGTGCAGCGGTAATAAAATCAAGTTCCTTTGCAGCCTTTTTCATATTCTCTTCGGCCACAGCAATGGCTTTTTCTAGCTGATCCCGGTTCATATAATCGAGAATAGGATCTGCGGCCATGGTCTGATCCTGTTCATCCGGACCTGTGTACGCTTTTGACCCGCGAATATCCAGGATGGAATGGGCATTGAGTATTTCTTCACGGGTCTTAGATACAGTACGTGGGGTGATGCCGTGAATCTCATTGTATTCAATCTGTTTCTCCCGACGCCGATTGGTTTCGTCAATGGTCTGCTGCATAGACCGTGTTATTTTATCGGCATAAAAAATGACCAAACCATTACTATTTCGGGCAGCTCTTCCAGCGGTCTGTGTAAGTGAACGCTCATTTCTCAAAAATCCTTCTTTATCCGCATCGATAACAGCAACCAGCGATACTTCAGGCAGGTCCAGACCTTCACGAAGTAAGTTAACCCCAATCAGAACATCAAATACTCCCAACCGAAGTTGTTGAAGGATTTCCACGCGTTCAAGGGTATCCACCTCTGAGTGAATATATCGGCATTTTATATCGAGTCGCTGCATGAAATCCGTCAGTTCCTCAGCCATCCTTTTTGTCAGGGTGGTCACCAGGGCTCGTTCCCCGATTTTGATCCTTTGATCGATTTCATGCAAAAGATCGTCCACCTGATTATAACTCGGTCGTACTTCTATTGGTGGATCCAATAATCCTGTTGGACGAACTACCTGTTCCACGATCACTCCACCGGTACGTTCGAGTTCATACTCCGCAGGGGTTGCACTGACATATATAATCTGGTTGGTAATATCTTCGAATTCTTCAAAACTCAGGGGACGGTTGTCTATGGCAGATGGCAATCGAAATCCGTGGTTGACGAGATTCATTTTACGAGCCCGGTCTCCTCCCCACATCCCTCTGATTTGGGGTATGGTCACGTGGCTTTCATCGATCACGGTCAGATAATCATCCGGAAAATAATCCAGAAGGCAGAAGGGGCGGGTACCGGGCTCGCGACCGTCAAAGAACCTGGAGTAGTTCTCCACCCCATTACAATATCCAAGTTCCCTGAGCATTTCAATGTCAAATGTTACGCGCTCATGGATTCGTGCAGCTTCAAAATGCTTGCCTTCTGATTCGAAATATTTTTCCTGATGATACAACTCATCTTCGATGTCCCGGATGATTTGCTTCATACGGTCCTTGGGCGCCAGGTAAAGATTCGCCGGAAATATGGCCGCGTGATTCAGTCGCTCAATTCGCTTACCTGATTCAATCTCCAGTCGTTCGATTTCCTCGATTTCATCCCCGAAAAATGTAACGCGATAACCATAATCCACGTAGGGCAAATTGATATCAATGGTATCCCCCCTTACTCGGAAAGTAGCCCGATCGAATTTATGTTCAGTACGAGAATACAGACTTCCCACCAACTGATGGAGAAAACTGTTTCTCGACATAACCTGTCCCTCATGGATGCGAATGATCCCCGTTTTAAAATCATCCGGATTTCCCATACCATAAATACACGATACTGAAGCTACAATAATCACATCCCGTCGACCTGAGAGTAAGGAAGACGTGGCACGAAGACGCAATTTATCCACTTCCTCATTGATGGAAAGATCCTTTTCTATATAGGTATCCGAAGCCGCGATATAGGCCTCGGGTTGGTAATAATCATAGTAAGATACAAAATACTCAATCGCGTTGTCGGGAAAAAATTCCCGGAGCTCACCATAGAGTTGGGCGGTAAGTGTTTTATTATGGGTGATCACCAGAGTGGGCCGGTTTACATTGGCAATCACATTGGCGATGGTAAATGTTTTTCCTGATCCGGTAACTCCCAACAGAACCTGAGCTTCCTCACCACTCAACACACCATGGGTGAGTGCCTCGATCGCCTGGGGCTGATCTCCGGTAGGTTTATATGTGGATTCTAATTTAAATGACATATCGATACCAACAAATCTGATGAAGTATGGTTCGTCCCGGGTTGTAAATCCTCTAGAATGACATAACAAGCCATAAAAATACAAAAAGTGAGGGCATATGGAACTCCATCGCCCTTTCAGGAGGATGCCAGAAAGTATTTGTATCTTAGAGTTTTATGGTATACAATATTGGCTTTTCAAAAAATCGAATAAACCATGACCGTCAAAATTCATCGGATTTATGAATTCACTGAACCTCAGGACGAAATCCGAATTCTCGTGGATAAATTGTGGCCGAGGGGTATTTCCAAAGAGGAAGCACGTCTTGACGATTGGTGGAAAGATGTAGCTCCGAGTACGAAATTAAGAAAGTGGTTCCGGCATGAGACCTCAAAATGGGAAGAATTCAGGGAAAAATATATCGAAGAATTACGAAACCAGAAGGAACAGATTGGACAAAAGCTCTCTGCTCTGGATCTGGACAAACCACTCGTTCTTCTGTACGGTGCAAGAAACAAGGAGCGCAATCAAGCGGTGGTTTTGAAAGAATTTCTTGAGAAGGAATTCACCCGGGAATTGAATACTTCAAAATCGTAAAAAGTATTCCCATATATCTTGTGCAATATGGCTTAGAAGCCATGGCCATTACTATAAGACATAGAACGCAGTTCTATTATCGCCCAATATTAACGCGGCTCAGATTGAAGCACAATATCTTCTGTCGCTTCCTTTTTGTCTTTGTCGTCCTGTTCTTTCCCTTTTTGCTGTCCACCCGAAAAGAAATCACGGTAGAAAATCAAGAGGATCACCATGCCTACAAAAATGCTGGAATCTGCCACGTTGAATACCGGACGGAAAAACTGGAATGAATTTCCTCCGATAACAGGAACCCAGTCCGGCCAATACGTATCGATCATCGGGAAATAAAACATATCTACCACCTTTCCGTGAAACAAGCTGGAATATCCTCCATCCGGTGGCATAAATATGGCCACGCCTTCGGGGGAAAATCCACTTTCGGAAAAGATCACGCCGTAAAACACGCTATCTATAATATTGCCGATCGCTCCGGCAAAGACCAGCGATAAAGCCATAATCATCCCCATACTTTCCCTACGTTTTATCAACATATTGATAAAATAGGCCAGAATACACACAGTTACGATTCGGAAAGTGGTTAGAGCAAGCTTTCCCCATTCCCCTCCCAGACTTAGTCCAAAAGCGGCGCCGTTGTTTTCCACGAAATGCAGATAAGCCCAGTCCAGGCCAAAAATGGGAACCATTTCATGGTAGTAAAAATTGGTTTTTATATATATTTTGGAGGCCTGGTCAATAATCAGTATGACCAGGACCAGCAAGAAGACCTTCAATTTTCTATCCACACCATATGCATTTTATTCTTCAAATTCTGATGGATCAAAATCATCACTGCCCTGATGAATGTTTTGCTTCTGTAAAGGGTTCTCATTCCACGTTTTAAAATTTCTTCGGTGCCGGAATGTATCGATGGCCAGATAAAGTGCCTCACGCATGGATTGAGGATCTGCGATATTTTGACCCACGATATCAAATCCTGTTCCATGGTCCGGTGACGTTCTGATTACCGGCAATCCAGCGGTAAAATTGACTCCTTTACCAAAACTCAACAACTTAAACGGGACAAGTCCCTGATCGTGGTACATCGCCAATATCCCATCATACTTTTTATATTCACCACTCCCGAAAAATCCATCTGCTGCGAAAGGCCCAAAAACAAATTTCCCCCCTTTTTTGGTCTCAATCACTGCCGGACGAATGATTTCTTCGTCTTCTCTTCCAATGACTCCACCATCACCTGCATGGGGATTCAATCCAAGCACAGCTATCAAAGGCTTTTCCTTACCAAAATCCTGAACGAGCATTTGATGCAGCGTATTGATTTTTTCTTTGATAAGCTCTTTAGAGATCAGTGAACTGACCTGGTTAATCGGGACATGGTTGGTGGCCAAACCCACACGAAGGCTTTCGCTTACCATACACATCAGAGAAGTATAACCTTCAAAATTTTTGGAAATATACTCAGTATGACCCGGGAACCCAAAATCGACCATAGCCATGGCTTGTTTGTGAATCGGAGCTGTCACTATGGCATCCAGATCTCCGGCTTTTAAGTCCTGTACCGCTTTCTCAAGGGACAACGCCGCATATTTCCCCCCTTCCTGGGTGATTTCTCCGAGCGTGATGTTTACATTATCCGCCCACACATTATATATATTTATCACACCTTCCCTGGTATAGGAAATCGAGGATATATTGTTGTAATCAAAATGTCTGGGGTCCACGATATTCTTATGGTAAGATATCACTTTTGACGAACCATAAATGATCGGAATACACTGATTTAAAATTCGATCATCCGATAACATCTTGATAATGACTTCCGATCCGATTCCATTCACATCCCCGATAGTGATTCCGATTTTAGGCTTATACATATATAAATATTACTTTAGACCGATTGTTGTAAACGTTGCAAAGTTAACAAAAAGCGCTGGATGCGTTCTAAAATATCGATGAAGGCAAAGAAATCTTTTGGTCAGCATTTTCTAAAAAACAGCCATTTAACCAGGAATATGGCGGGGATTATTGCCTCTGAAAATGCGCATGAACGCATTCTGGAAGTAGGTCCTGGCAAAGGTGTCCTGACCAGAGAATTAATAAAAATAGCGCTTGATTTCAAGGCTGTGGAACTCGATAGAGATATGATAAATTATCTTTTGTCAGAAAAGATTATCGATTCCGACCAATTGATACAAGCCGATTTCCTGAGACTTGACCTTCCACAAGTCTTTCACGGACATCCGTTTACGCTGGTGGGTAATTACCCCTACAATATCTCCTCACAGATCGTACTTAAAATGATCCATCATCACGATCTTATCCCATTTTCTTTGGGAATGTTTCAGTTGGAAATGGCGCGACGAATAACAGGTTCCGTCAATACTAGAGATTATGGTTCCCTGTCGATACTCACACAGCTTTTTTATGATGCAAAGATTGTTTATAAAGTAAAACCCGGTGATTTTAGTCCCCCGCCCAGAGTTCATTCCGCTGTGGTAAAATTTATCCGGAAAGATGAGCCCCCTTCAATAGCTGTCAACATATTGGAGAAATACCTCCGGAAAGCATTTGGTCATCGAAGAAAGAAAATTAGCAACAATCTGAACGCACCTTTGGAATTGGAAGTCCTAAAACAAATGGGAATGGCAGATCTTCGTGCAGAACAGATTCCAATGTTCGATATGGTAAGACTGATCCAAAAACTTGAGGATAATACCGCCAGTTAAACCGTCAACAATGAACCATAATCGAGGTACCACTGATCGGTCAATACGTTATCTTATTTTATCGAAATTCCACCCCCAGCAGTCACGGAGACTTGATTGGTTACCCCTTCTTCTTTTGGATAAAAAATCATCATAAACCTATCGTTAGCAAATACCGGGATTTGTAAGTTTACCACATAATCCTCAAAGTAAGAGGTGCCGGGTGAGATGGGAAGGTATGTGAATGTTAATTGGGATTCAGGAATCGGGTTAAAAAAAGAACTTCCATCCTCAGCCCTATAAAGCATTGCGTGAACCGTGTGTTCGTCCGAGGTCTTTGTGTCAATGATAAAATTCACATAACACGTAATTGCATTGAGCTCCCCATCCGTCCCTATCGTAAAACCAATAAGACCATTATCCTGGACCACTTCCACCGGGATGGGTTCACCAGGTATAAACTCAAATGAAACCGCCGATCCAAACCCGACTGATGCACCTTTTACCAATTCCATATTTACACCATAGTTCAGTTCTACCGAATACCCCGTAGCCAAGGGGATAATACCACCAATTCCAGAGGATGAAGCAGGTTCCAGGGGAACCCATGACGTTCCATCAAAATAATAAAAACCAGGTGGAGCGCCATCGATCTGAAAGATCAGTAATCCCTGAGCAGGATTATCGATCATCAGTTTTTCTTCCAAGGTCATTCGGGGTATCAACACGCCTTTGTCTGTGCTTGCCACTTCAAGTTGAGCACTATGGTGAGGTGTTGATGTTCCAATACCCGTTTGAGCCAAGGAAGGGTACCAAACGGAAAAAATCAGTAAAAGTAAATAATAGAAAGAGTGCATGTATTCGCTTATCTTAAACAACTTGTTCTAATCGATAGCAAAAGTCATTTTACGATCCAGGACTGATGTACTGAGCCTGAATGCAATAATATTGCCTGAAAAGTATAAATTATTTTTCATTCAAAAACATGATTGCGCTTCTATTTTGATTTTTTTTTATCAATCACTCTATCGAAATCTCTCCTCTTAGGTAGCCAACTTAAGGGTTAATCACATCTTCTGCCAGAAGCGTCCAAAATAAAG
>CAYRRD010000069.1:0-17580 GCA_964426625.1 uncultured Saprospiraceae bacterium
CTAGCCATTTGATCAAAATGAAAGTAATGGGAATCATTAGGTTCAGAGAGTCGTCATGAAGGAGATGAGTGTTTTCCAAACCTTTGAGACCGTATTCTGTATTTTGGGTTAGGCGTTTTTGTCGAATGAAAAAAGAGGCTATCTTGGTGTTTCAGTAATTTTTAATCGCAATTTTTATCTTCGGTAACCAGTCCGGGGAATATGAATAATATAATGCTTATCTATCATATGGATCAACGATCTACTTCCCGACGAACGTTTTTGACTATGTCACTCGCCGCAGCGGCAGGTTTAACCATCTCACCCCGGTTTGCATTTGCAGCTCCTTTTACATCCGATCGAAAAGTTCGTGTCGGGGTAGTAGGGGGTCGGTTTGGTTTGAGTTTTTACTTCAATGAACACCCCAATGTGATCGTTGAAGCAGTAAGTGATTTGATCCCTGCTCGACGGGAGGCACTGATGAAGAGGTATGAATGCTCAAAATCCTATACTTCCCTGACTGAACTTCTACGGGATCCCAGGGTAGAAGCTGTAGGTCTGTTTACACCTGCACCTGATCATGCTGATCATGTGATACAAAGTCTGGAAGCTGGCAAACATGTATTGGTTGCTGTACCCGCAGCTCTTACAATCGAAGATTGTTACCGGGTATTCGATGTAGTAAAAAAAAGTGGGAAGAAGTATATGATGGCAGAGACTTCCACCTACCGTCAGGAAACTATAACAGCCCGGAAAATGTACAAGGAGGGTCAATTTGGAAACATCTTTAGCAGTTCAGCTCAGTATTATCATCCGGGGTTGGAAGAATTGTATTTTGAAACGGATGGAAAACCAACCTGGCGTCATGGTTTTCCGCCCATGCTGTATCCTACTCATGTCACCGCTTTTCTGATCTCCGTGACCGGTGAAAGATTGACATCGGTTATGGCACATGGGTGGGGGGATGACGATCCAATTCTGAAAGGCAATCCCTATCAGAATCCTTTTTGGAATACAACCGGATTGTTCAAAACCGACCAGGGGAATAGCTTTGTGGGTGAGGTTTGTTGGCGTGGAGCACTGTCGCACTGTGAACGAGGAGAATGGCGGGGAGATAAGATGAGTTACTATATGGGTTATAAGAATGAACCTGTCCACACGGTTCATGCCGGGCAAAAAATGACGAAGGATGATGGTGGATTCACTGTGGCACACCCCCAGGTGAGGCCCTATAATCAGGAGAAATGGTGGGAGACCGATATGCTGCCTGAGCCAATGCGGCACAATAGTGGACATGGAGGTTCCCACACCTTTATAACGCATGAATTTATTTCCTCCATACTGGAGGATCGGGAACCGGAAATCAATATATTTGAAGCGCTAGCTTATACTGTCCCGGGGATTGTTGCCCATCAATCTGCATTAAGGGGCGGTGAGCTTATGGAAATCCCGGTATTTGAATAGATAACTGGTATGGGAATTCAGTATACCTTCCGAGTATTCGGTACGGAAGGATGTGCTCAAAATCAATGGGGATTTGAATTTTCGATGATTGTTAATTTGAATTCTCGAAATGGGTTAACAACAACCATATTACAAAAGCTGAATTTTGCCTTCAATGTGGATTAATTTCTTCAAGAGGAGGTTTAACCTCAAATTTTCACGGATAATGTTTTTTTTCGATCCACGGATCACCAATTTCCATTCCCAGTTCCGGAACAAATTGGATCAATACAGCCTGACTTCTCAACCCGGTTTTTCGAAGGCACACTATTGCTCTGTTTCATAAGTTCTTGACCCTTATGACGGCTGCTTTTTCGACGTACCTTCATCACCAAAAGCCTCACGTAGACCCGTCCTATGCTCGGTTTCTTCGGTACGACCAAAATAATTGCGTCTTTAATATTAATTACTGATGAAACAGACCACTAGAAAAATTATGGCAGTGTTTTTCAACCATTTCATCGAATCAACGATTTGATCTGAAAACAAAACTTTAAAATGGAAAGAATAAATCTGAAGGAGACTGATCCTGCAGCTTATCATGCCATGCAGGCATTAGAAAGATACATTGCCCAAAGCGGATTGGACAAGTCTCTATACGAACTAATTAAGACGCGCGCATCCCAAATCAATGGCTGTGCTTACTGCATAAATATGCATACCAGAGATGCCATGAAGCTGGGAGAAACACCACAGCGGTTATTTTTGCTCGATGCATGGAGGGAGACGGATCTATATACAGAAAAGGAAAGAGCAGTCCTGGCCTTGACAGAATCTATGACTCTGATCACGAAAGGTCATGTAACCGATGAGGTATATAAGGAAGCAGCGAACCATCTTACCAATCAGGAATTGGCGGCGGCCATTATGGCAGTGGTCACAATCAATGCGTGGAACCGAATCGCAATCACCACCAGGAAATCACTGGATTGATCGAGTATTGTGCACCATGGAAGGATAATACCTGTCGATAATAGGAGGATATAATGGGGGTGGCTGAAAGCTGTAAAATATACTGGTTTTAGCACACACCGGAATTTTGAATATCTGGAATGGGAGACTATAGATCGGGTAGTAGACTACGCCTGGAAATAGGATTCACTAATGGAAATTGGAAGGGTTCTACTATAATTCCGGCACTATTGCAAGTAGAATGGGATTACGAACCCGATTGCCAGAATTCACCAGTATCCATATCCATGATGGTTAACGGCCCCTGGTAAGCAGCTCCTGTATCAAGGTTCCATATGTTCATGCACTTTTGTGGCAAACACAATTCCTGGTTGGGGTGGGATAGCAAATTGGTGTGTCCGATAAAAACCAGAGGGAAGGTTTCAAAACAGGGATAGGTATCTGCTGTATTGAATGGTATTTGCTGTTGTTCATCTTCCTGGCCTTTGCTATAGCTGATTTGCTGCCCGGATCGTTCATGTTCGAGTTTTACCGCAGTCCGCCACATCGTCCTGTCCCACCAGTAAAAAGCTTCAGGATGACTTCTGAGGTAAAGGTCGAGCCCCCCGTGAACCAAAGGGATGTTGTCGTCTGTAATAAAATAAGGAAGTGTGGATTCCAAAAACTCCAGATGCGACTCAGGAAAATCCCCCTTAGTGGCTAAGCGTCCTTCTTCGATTTCCATGACATCCATGCCATAACTCCTTAGAGTGTCCCACCCGCCATTTTTTAGCCATCTGCTCTCCAATGGTTTGATACTACCGGGTTGAAGAACATGGTCTATTAAAAATTGATCGTGATTGCCTCGGATGCAAATTTTGTGGGGAAGTGACAGGATAAACTCCACTACTTCATATGAGTGAGGCTGACGGTCGATATAATCACCCAAAAAGAAAAGATGGTCTCCCGGCGTATATTGGCATCGTTCCAGGGCTGAAGTTAGTGCCGGTAAATTCCCATGCACATCACCAATCACAAGTCTTCTCATTTTTTAGTTATTGTTGAACAACGGACAATAAAGGTTCTTCCTGTCAACACAGCGTTTCGCTTTAATGTTATGGTATTGCGAATTTTTCATTTTTTATCTATATAATTTCACATTCCTATCCAGAAGGTCAAAGGAGGTTCTATGAGAAAAATTTAAGGGTGGTCAAAAATTAAAGGACAAAAATATCCTGAATTAAAAAATTTGATTAAATTGCGCTGTCCTTTAATTCATCTAAATCTTCATATTATCATGTCAGATCAAGGCATTTGGTTAACAACCCTCAAAGCTGAAACCCCCCAGAAAGGATTTGAGTTGGCCATAAAACTATCGAGGATGGGTGTCAAATATACCCAGCCCGACATGGAAGTTCTTCATCGCCTCCGACCAAAATATGCAGAAGACCCCATGGCACTTACCGCGGCGTCTCAGGTTATAGCGATCCATTATCAAACCATTGCGGCAGCCAATAATTACTGGAAGTAATTCCTCAAAGTAATTCAATCCAGAATCACGGAGGCCGCTTCCGGAGAGAAGAACATCCAATTTGATTCGGAGATCCTCTTCAGGGAAGATAGAGAAGAACACTTATGACCTGGGACCCTCATGTGGAGACCCGGGATTTTGATCCAATGCATTCCCACGCCCGAGTTCTGGTGCATTTGGATTATTTTGTAATCAGGTAAAAATCCCGATACAATCTGCTTCTATGACCTCCACGTGATCGACCCTGGGTGTTGATGTCAAAATATCCTATTTTTTCCACTTTATATCCATGAAATTGGTTCATCACCTTTTCTCTCGATTCTTCCATGGCCAGCAAGCCAAAGGTATCGCGGTCTATGTTTAATGTATTCTGCCAAAGTGGTATGGGTTTGCCAAAATCCCAGATCATTTCCGGGCTGGCCTCGTCGAATTCAAATACAGGGATATTATGGGCATTTTGCCAATGTAATAATTTGTCCAACCCCTGATAGTCCGGATTATGAGTGATAGCTCTGGATATGGGAAGGCCAAACATAACCACGGCCACCATAAAAATCAGGGTGAAATGGAATGCGGCAGCTACTGATTTTTTAATGAGTGCCCTCAAAATAATTATCCCCAAAGTCACCAGGGAAATTGACAAAAAGATAAACCATACCTCATATCCTTTTAATTGATCTTTCAGATACCAGTACCCCGCAAAAGGAACCAACAGTCCCACTATGCTTATAAGGCCAAACTGGATCCACACCGGCCATTTTTCCCATACAGATAATTTTCGATCCCAGGAGGCCTGGATCAAATATTCAAGGTAAAATGCGGTATTCATAGCCAGAGGCAGAAGTACAGGCAAGAGATACCTCGATTTTTTCTCGGGAATCAGTGAAAGCAAAACCACGGCAGCGAGGGTCCATATCAGGGTGAATGAATATGCTTTGCGGTGGAAGACCTTATCCTTAAGATATGGATACAAAAGACCTGCGAATGCCAGGATGGTCCAGGTGCCACTCTGGATAAAAAAATTCCAGTAATAATAAAAGGGTCGGATATTGTAATTTTTCCAATTATTGATCTCTTTGGAAGTGATTTCCTGTGCAGCGTGAGTGTCAAAAAAGTAGATATAAAGGTGCCACCAACTGGAAAGAACAAGGGAGGTAATGAGAAAAGCAAGTAGTGGACCCATGCGACGTCGTTTGGAATCTCGATGCTGTGCCCCAAATCGATAAACAGTTCCATACGCGATGAGAAATGGTAAAAATAAAGCGTACAACGAAACAGGCCCCTTGCTCAAAAATGAAAATCCAAGAAAGATCCCTGAGAAAACAGCCCATGTGTAGGGTTTGCTGGTTCCACTCCACCACCGTACCATACAATATACACCCACGATCATAAAAGCATGGGTGAATATATCCCATTGCCCATTCCGTCCAGCCCAAGTGAAATAGAAAGAGGTAATTAGCAGCAAGGAAGCAGTCAGGCCATAGTCAGGTCGGCCGGTCAATTTTTTGCCCAGTGCATATATAGATAAGGAAGCCAGAATAGCCATAAGAACCGCGGGCAATCTAAGTCCGGCCACACGTTCCCATCCAAACAACATTCCACTGAATGCCGTTAACCATGTCGGAAGAGGTGGTTTTTCATATCGGGGTTCTCCATTGAGTGTGGTGAGGATCCAGTTTCCGTCAAACACCATCTCGCGGGCCGAAATAAAATTCCGGGCTTCCATAATATTGACGGGAAGAATACCCAGGTGTGGAAGAAATATCAGGCCACAGAAAATCAGGATGAGCAAGGGGTAATGTCTTTTGGAGATTTTCATGCCAATGATTTTTTGTGAATAAAAATATTTCGGAGATAGATGGATAAGCCGGCGATGTGTCCCAGGAAAAGTACGGGGTCTTTACGGAAGATGGCATAGACCAGGATAAGGAATGCCCCGGCGGCGCTAATTCTCCAAAAACCCAGCGGCAAATCGCTGATTTTATTCTTTTCGGAGTAAAACCATTGGTATATAAACCGAAACGTGAACAAAATCTGAGATGCTATGCCAAGAACCATCAACCATTCTGGAATGGCCGCATTGTTGAGCAATAAAGACAGGTCATATTTGCCGTTATTGTACCCATACGCTACGACGATCAAAGGAAATAATAATAGAAAATAGCGCATGAATCGGGGGGATTTTTTCCATTCACCCTGGATGTCAAGATTGCGGATGTAAATAAAGTAGGTTAACGACTGACCCAACATGATAGCCAAATCCTGACGAAAATAACCATATATAAACAAGAGGAAGGAAGCCAGCAGGCTGAGTTTCCAAAATATGGACGGGGTGATGATTCTTCCCGATTTTTCCGACAAAAGCCATTGAACGATCAATCTGCTGGAAAATAAGAGTTGGGCTAAAAATCCAATGGTGTAGATCAACCAGGGGCTCATCCTTTTTCTGCGATTTCGTAATTGATATATTTTCGCTTCATCCACAAATAAGCAAAACAATCCAATAAGGGACCCCAGACTCGGTTCCACAACCCAAATTTGGCTGATCCGGCTTGTCGGGGGAAATGCCGGACAGGTACCTGAATGATGCGACCTTGCTGTAACAGGATCATAGCGGGAAGGAACCGGTGTATTCCACGGAACATAGGGATTTTTTGTGCGGATTCTTTTCGGATAATTTTCAACGGACAACCCGTATCATCCATGCCGTCATGGGTAAACCATTTTCGGATACGATTGGCTGCCACGGAGGATAATTTTTTAACTTTTGAATCTGCCCGGTTTATCCGTACTCCATTCACCAGGTGGTAAGACCCTGTATGCGGTAAGAGTATCTCGAAATCTTCAGGTGTGGTTTGAAGATCAGCATCCATATACCCTATGAGCGGGGTAGTAACGTGATCAAATCCCGCTTTGAGCGCCGCACTAAGTCCCATATTTTTTCTGAGGGATATATAATGAAAGTCCCGGTTGTGCCGGCAAAGGTCACGCAATAGATCGAGACTGCGGTCGGAGGATCCATCATTGACGAACAAAACCATAGTTCGGATCGAGGCTTTATCGAGGTAATCTGTGAGGACCTGACCAAGCCGGTTTAAGTTTTCTTCCTCATTATACACCGGAATGACTATCGTAAATTCGAACATGAAGGTTGTAATCAATGATTGCCTGGCTACAAAGATATTTTATTCAAATCAAAACGCCGGATTTTTCATTCCCTTTGTCAAATCGGAATTCTGTAACCCGATCCATGTACTGTAGACCCTCATTTTTATCGATTTGGGACCAGAGTATTCGCTGGGCCTGGATGGGTTTGTATCCTGACCAGGGAGGGCAGTTAATACCTTCACAATGAATCATCCAGACCGATTTTTATTCCACCAAATAAAACCTTGTCAAATGGGTTTTTTCTTCAAAAAAATCGGTGTTTTCATATTTTTTTAAAAAAATGTGTGGTGGGATTTTTTTAATTGGAAAAAACAGCGTTATATTTGTCCCATCTTCAGTTGTGTTTTGCCCCCTTAGGGAGGTCGCAAAGTTCAATTGGTTTATAAAGAAGAGGGAAGAGACAGGCTCAATGATCCTCTGGCAGCCCCTTGAATGGAAGGTGCCAAATCCTGACTTTTAAAGTAAATATAAATCATTGAAAAGAAATTAAGTCATGGACGCAAGTCAAGTTTACCAGTACCACCCCACATCGTCAAAGAACATTCGTTCTTACTCATCCATCTACTTTTCTGTTGATATGCAGCACATGTGCATGTGTTGCTGTTGTTGTTGATTTCCATTCACATATGGAAGGACTGAAAGGTGACAATGTAAGGTCATAGTATCCTTTGTTGTCTTTTTTCAATCAATCTGTATGGATGTGGCGATGAGCCATGTGCCGTTCACCCAATTGTTTACCCTCATTTTTACCTAAGAAATTTCATGAAAACCCTTCAAAATATAGATAAGCTCAATGCGCAATTAGGAAATGCAGACGCTGTTATCGCTTTGCAATGGTTATCTGACAATCCGGAATTTCAGCCCGTTTTTTCAACTTCTTTTGGCCAGGAAGATCAGGTAATCACTGATCTTATCGCACGCAATCACCTGAACATTGATCTGTTCACCCTGGATACGGGTCGACTGTTTCAGGAAACCTACGATGTTTTTGATCAGACCCGACGAAAATACCGGAAACCCATACGGGTATTTTATCCCAAAGCCGAAGCAATCCAGAGACTTATCAGCGAAAAAGGTCCAAACAGTTTTTACGAATCTGTGGACAATCGTAAGGAATGTTGCGCTATTAGGAAGCTGGAACCCTTGCAAAGAGCGTTGAGCCCCTACAATATCTGGATTACTGGTTTGCGGGCTGGTCAGTCTGAGAACAGACAACACCTGAAGCGATTTGAATATGACCTCAAGTTTGGGATAATCAAATTTAATCCACTCCTGGACTGGACACTGGATGATGTGGAGCGCTACCTGAAAGAATTTCGGGTACCTGAGAACAAGTTGCACAAACAAGGATACGTGAGTATAGGTTGTGCTCCCTGCACCCGGGCCATTCGTCCGGGAGAGGATATCCGGGCAGGGCGATGGTGGTGGGAAACCTCAAAGAAAGAATGCGGATTACACGCCTGAAATATTGTGAAAAAGAATAAATCAACTAGTTATGCAAAGTTTTAGAACAGAATTGGAGAATCCGGTAGTAGAGGAAGAGTTGCTCGAGCTCGGTCAAAAAATTGCAAAGTACAAAAGCGGAGTTATTCCGGAAGATCGATTCAAAAGTCTCCGGTTGGCACGGGGAATATACGGTCAAAGACAACCCGGGGTACAAATGGTAAGGATCAAAATCCCACATGGCAACCTCAACCGAAGAAAATTGGCGAGGATAGCCGACGTGTCCGACCGATATGCCACCGGGAATTTGCATATCACCACGAGGCAGGATATTCAACTGCATTTTGTCAAACTCGATGACACGCCGCAGCTTTGGGAAGAATTGGCCCGGGATGAAATCACCATCCGTGAAGCCTGTGGGAATACGGTTCGCAACGTGACAGGTTCCCATCTAGCCGGTGTACATCCCCATGCGCCATTTGACATAACGCCATACGCCCAGGCCGTATTTGAGTATTTGGTTCGGAATCCAATTTGCCAGGATATGGGGCGTAAATTCAAAATTTCGTTTTCTGCGGCGGAAGATGATGATTACTACAGCTATATCAATGATATCGGATTGATTCCCAAAATACGAATAGTGGATGGTCAGGAAATCCATGGATTTAAGGTACTCATCGCCGGAGGACTTGGTGCTCAACCCAATCATGCAGATCTGGCTCATGAATTCCTGCCGGCCGATCAGTTAATCCCTTTTGCGGAGGGATTGATCAGAGCCTTCGATCGTTTTGGAGAACGGACGAAAAGGAATAAGGCCAGGATGAAATATCTAATCAAGGATGTAGGGCCTGAGGGATTGCTTGAGCTCGCGGAAGCTGAAAGAAAGGTTTTACCATTTCAGCGATATCCGTTACCCTATTATGAACAAGAAGTAGAACCAGCCAATCCCCACTACCAACTCGATTTTTCTGATGCAAAATTCAGGCAATGGTTTATTGCAAACACGACCCAACAAAAACAGCCGGGTTATTATACCGTGGGTATCAAAATCCACAATGGGGATATTTCTACAGATACCACGAGGAAGTTGTTGAAGATTATGGAATCCCTGCATCTGGATGATATTAGAACGACGATTTACCAGAATTTCGTGATCCGATATGTGAAATCCGAGCAATTGGAGACCTTGTACAGACAGCTCGATGAATTGGGATTGACGAGACTGGGACCGGAATCGCTGGGCAACATCGTGACCTGTCCGGGTACGGATACCTGCAATCTGGGAATTGCATCCAGTATGGGATTGGCCACCCGGTTGACAGAATTGGTTGAGGAGGAATATCCCCACTTGCTCGATTCAAAGGATATCGATATCAAAATCAGTGGATGTATGAATGCTTGCGGACAGCATTCCATTTCGGCGATTGGATTTCAGGGCATGACCATTCGGGTGGATAAAAAAGTAGCGCCGGCATCCCAGATTTTACTAGGGGGCAAGAATTTTGGCGACGGTCAAGGTCGATTTGCGGATAAGGTCATCAAGGTGCCCGCGAAAAGATCCGACGATGCATTACGATGGTTGATTGATGATTTTCTTGCCAACAAAAATGATCAGGAGCATTATACGGATTATTATCTTCGAATGGGACAGGACTATTTTTATCAGTTACTCAAGCCACTGTCTGAGACAGATGCTTTCGAGGTCGAGTGGTTTCAGGATTGGGGCAGAGAAAAAGATTATATCAAAGCGATTGGTATTGGTGAATGTGCCAGCGTAGTAATCGACCTGACCCTGGTTTTGATCGATGAGGCCGATGAGCGTTTGGTTCGAGCTCAGCAGGAGTATGACAAGGGGGAATATGCCCGATCCATTTATCATACTTATACCGGGATGATCCATTTGGCCAAATCCATCCTTATTCATACCGATGAAAAGCTCAATACCCAGCAACGAATCATCGATTCCTTTGATGTGCATTATGGCGATCTGCTGGACGATTCAGAGTTTACCTTTAAAGAGTTGGTTCTGACCCAGAAACAATATGAACCTACGGCTGAGTATGCTTCATGGTACCTGGAACAGGCACAAAAGCTTAAGAACACCATCATTCATTTCCAAAAAGAAAATATCGATGCAAAAGTATAGAACACCCAGACTTACCCTGGTGGGGGGCGGTCCTGGAGATCCCAAATTGATCACCCTCAGGGCCATCGAAGCTTTGGAATCTGCAGACGTAGTTCTGTTTGATGCCCTTGTGAACAACGATTTGCTCAAATATGCACCGCATGCCCAAAAAGTGTTTGTAGGCAAGCGCAGGGGATGGAGCCGGTATACCCAGGAAGAAATCAATCGGCTGAATGTCAAACTGGCTCATAATCTGGGGCATGTGGTCCGATTGAAAGGAGGCGACCCCATGGTATTTGGTCGGGCACAATCGGAAATCGATTATGCAGAAAAGCATGGACTTGTAGTAGAAGTCATTCCCGGAATTAGTTCATACAGCGGTATTGCGGCTTACAATAAGGTACCGATTACGGAGCGAGGATTGAGTTCTGGATTTTGGGTTCTTACAGCCACCAATGCACAAGGTGAGTTGTCCGAAGATATCCGGATTGCAGCCCAGTCCAGCAGCAATATTCTCATCCTGATGGGTACCCGCAAGCTCGGTCAGATCGTAAAGAATTTCCGAACCCACCATTCCGGGGATTATCCCATAGCCCTGGTTCAGAATGGTACACTTCCTTCTGAGAAAATGGTGGTAGGTCAATTGTCCAATATCGAACACCTCGTGGAAAAAGAAGGGATCCGGAATCCGGCGGTTATCATTATTGGAGAAGCAGCACGGCATGTACGACCTGGTTCCTTCCAGGAGTTTGGTGCACAGGAACAGGTTATTATCCAGAAAAAAATAGGATGATGAAAGCGACCAACACTTTATTCCCCATTTTCCTGCGAGCAGATCGGTTACAGATATTGATCGTTGGTGGAGGGTCAGTGGCTGAAGAAAAACTTCATTTTCTTTTTAAGAACAGCCCCGATGCCCACGTAACCCTGGTGGCTACATCGATATCAGAAGCTGTTCTGGGATATGCGCACCAGTTTGATATCACCTTTTACCACAGACCCTACCAGTCTTCCGATATTGAATACGGTGATCTTATTATTGCTGCCACAGATATTGCTCCTCTGAATGAATCCATTCGTAAGGATGCCCGATCTGCCGGGAAATTGATTAACGTGGCGGATCAACCTGCGCTTTGTGATTTTTATCTGGGAGGCGTAGTGACCAAAGGGGATATTAAGATTGCGATTTCTACCAACGGGAAGTCACCCACGCTGGCAAAGCGTCTGCGACAATTACTTGAAAACAATCTTCCCAATGAACTGAATACCCTGGCCGATCATTTACATAAGGCAAGACCTTTGTTCGGTAAGGATTTTAAGAGGAAAGTTGAAGAATTAAATACATTAACAGCATCACTAATTGAAAATTGAAATGATTCAAACAGAAGTATTAATCATAGGTGCCGGACCAGTAGGTTTGTTCACGGTGTTTGAAGCAGGATTGCTCAAATTGCGATGTCACCTGATCGATGCCCTACCTATACCTGGTGGTCAGCTCAGCGAAATTTATCCCAAAAAACCAATTTATGATATCCCGGGTTTTCCCGAAATCCTGGCGGGTGATTTGGTTGATAATTTACTCAAGCAGATAGAACCATTCAAACCTTCGTTTACGCTTGGGGAACGCGCCGAAACCATCGAAAAAGATGCCGACGGTCAATTTATAGTAACTACCTCTGAAGGCACACGTCACAGGGCGCCTGTTGTATTTATTGCCGGTGGATTGGGATCGTTTGAACCGCGAAAGCCTCCCATCGATGCCCTGCCAAAATACGAAAATAAAGGAGTATATTATTTTGTTCGGAACCCGGAAGATTTCCGGGGCGCGGAAATGGTGATCTCAGGAGGCGGCGATTCAGCACTGGATTGGGCTAACTATTTCGCAGAAAAGGAGATTGCATCATCCGTGACCCTGGTCCACCGCCGGAATGATTTCCGTGGCCACCGCGATTCCGTTCAGAAAATGTATGATCTCCAGGATGCAGGAAGGATCAATGTGATCACCAACGCAGAATGTATCGATGTGAAAGGCACCAATGTTTTGGACACGGTGGTCATCAAACACAAATCGGGCGAAATCACAGAGCAAATTACAAGTGTCTGGTTACCTTTGTTTGGATTGAGCCCCAAACTTGGACCGATAGCCGATTGGGGTTTGGAAATCGATAAAAACGCCATCGTTGTGGATCCGTCGGACTACAGGACCAATATTCGTGGAATATATGCTGTAGGCGATGTCAATACCTATCCCGGAAAACTCAAACTTATATTGTGTGGTTTTCACGAAACAACCCTGGCATTGCAATCCGCCTTCAATATCATCAATCCGGATAAGAAATATACGATGAAATACACTACAGTGAATGGAATTCAGGGGTTTGATGACGAACAGGAAGCAGGCGTTAAATCCTCCTCTGTCAGTGAGACCACTAAAGTCCATTAACAGTAACTGAAATCAAAATTGATCGGCTGTATGAACATCCTCTTACCAGCTTTCTTTGATACCAGGATGGATCGCAATAGTGGTAGCTCGATTCTTACGATGTGCATTTAATTTTAAATACCCTAGTTAAACTATGTCAAGTATAACTTATTCTGTCAAAGGCCGCAATGAAAGTGCGACCCGTTTTGTAGCCAGTGCCCGGCAATTTCAACTTATCATAGATGAACCTGAAGAATCGGGAGGGACGGATCAGGCACCCAATCCGGTGGAATACCTCCTGGCTGCCTATGCGGGAAGCCTCAATGTGATGGCCCATATCGTGGCTGATGAACTCAACATTACCCTCCGGTCACTGGATATCGAGATTGAAGGAGACCTTGACCTATCAAGGGTTTTTGGCAAGCCGACCGTCAATCGGCCCGGTTATCAGGATATCAGGGTGAAGATCACACCCGACACCGACGCCACAGCCCGGGAACTGGAAGTTTGGGTGGAAACCCTGGAGTCACGATGTCCGATTTTCGATAATTTAATGAATCCGACGCCAATTTCTATCGAGGTTGGGGCAGCCGTCGCGCTATAGAATTATGATTGTGTATTCTTATCGCCTCTTGTAAATTCTACGATACAGACCACAAGAGTATGAAATATCACCGACAGAATATGTCATACTCTGTACTATGGTGTGCTTTTCTGTCCTTTTTCATATTTTTGTGGTTGAATCGTAGATGGGAATGCAAGATATCACCTTTCATGAAGCGGAAATCCAGAAGACCTCGGACGGGTCATCCACGTTGGTTCATATGGTACTCGGTGAACTCTATCATTCCCGGCACGGAGCATGGACCGAAAGCCAGCATATATACATCCTTCATGGATTACATTGTTTACTTGAAACCGAACTCCCATCGATCCGGGTGTTTGAAATGGGTTTTGGGAGCGGTCTGAATGCCGCGCTGACCAGAGAGGAAGCGGATCGGCATCAAATCCCTGTCCATTATACATCACTTGAATTGTACCCCCTTGATGCCTCCGTGGTAGATAAAATGGAAATGCCGCGCCAGACACCCGATGCACGGAAACGTTGGTTGGATTTGCACCGCTCCACATGGGGTGAGGCGACACAAATTTCACCTTATTTTACCCTCCATAAATTACAAGCGGCTTTTCCCAACATTCCGCAGGAGACATATGCAAAATGGCATCTGGTATATTACGATGCTTTTGCCCCTGCCGCTCAGCCCGAATTGTGGAATGCAGAAGCCATGCGTGCCTGTTATGAAATATTGGTGCCGGGGGGGATGTGGCTGTCCTACTGTGCAAAAGGTCAGGTTAGAAGAATTCTTCGTGATGCAGGATTTGAGGTTGAAGCCCTTCCAGGTCCTCCGGGGAAGCGGGAGATTACCCGGGCTATAAAACCCTCATTTTAATTTTATCTATATACAATTAATATCTTATGGAAAATCTGTTGAGGAATTTCATACTGATCTTTATCGGGGGTGGCTTGGGGTCGGTTTGCCGATATCTGACAGGGATTGGAGTGAGCCGGTTGATTTCTTCTTCATGGCCGTTGGGTACCTGGTTGGTCAATATAGTGGGATCGTTTTTGATCGGATTATTAGCCGGCTTGGTCTATGTGGACGATCGAATGGAGGAATTCGCCAGAATGTTTCTGATCATTGGTTTTTGTGGCGGGTTTACTACGTTTTCGGCTTTTTCCTATGAAAATTTGAAACTGCTTCAGGAAGGTCAGTTTTTCCTATTTCTCCTGTATTCATCTACCAGTATATGTCTTGGTATAACACTCGTATATATGGGGTACTGGTGTGGTAATATAGCGTGACGGAAACGCTTTTTTTTTCCGATTCACAACAAACTGATTGTTGCGCTGTTTCTTCTGCACCTTATCATGTAAAAAATGGTGTTTGTCTAAATAATTGATGCGCTCAACTTCCCATTTGTACCTTTGAAGCAGAAATAATTGAAATTCAATTTAGTTTTTAAAACAATTACGATGAAATCTACAGTACTTGGTTTTCTATTTTTAATGGTGACATCATTTTCGATAGCTCAGTTCCCCGGAGCTCCCGGTGGATCAGGAAGTAGCATCGTGGGGAAAATTACAGGAATCGTGATCGATAGTATGTCAATGGAACCTGTTGAGTTTGCCACGGTGGCACTTCGAAGGAGTGGATTTGACCAGGATATCGATGGAACTATATCCAATGCGGATGGCAGTTTTGTGATCGGCAACCTCAAACCCGGTACGTATGATATTAATATTTCATTTATCGGATACAACCCACGTAAAATTTCCGGAGTTGAACTGACCCTGAAATCACCGGATGCGGATCTGGGTACCTTGCTTTTGCAAACCGATCAGGTGTTGCTGGAAACCGTTACCGTGGAGGGGCAAAAAGCGCTCGTGGAAAATAAGGTGGATCGTTTGGTTTACAATGCCGAGAATGACGTTTCGGTTCGCGGGGGGGATGCTTCCGATGTTTTGCGGAAAGTGCCGATGCTCAACGTGGATATGAATGGCAATGTATCGTTGAGGGGATCCCAGAATATCAGAATTCTGATCAATGGCAAGCCTTCCGGAATTTTCTCAGGATCCATTGCGGATGCACTCAAAATGATACCCGCCGATGAAATTGCAAAAGTAGAAGTCATTACAACCCCCAGTGCCAAATATGACGGTGAAGGATCCGGAGGTATTATCAATATTATCACCAAAGAAAACAAAGTACAGGGATTGAGCGGCAATGTGAATGCATCTTTGGGAACCCGGCAGAATCGTGCGGCATTCAATCTGTCCGGTGTCCGACAGCGATTTGGTATCAATGGGGGAGGAGGTGCTTTCTTTAGCTGGCCTCAGGAAGGGACCAATACTTTTCTTCGGGAAGACCAAACCCCGGCAGGATTGCGGACTCTTCAGCAAGATGGAACTACGACTTCTTCCCGCATAGGATTTCGTGGTCAACTTGGGGCATTCTATGATTTTAATGGTTTTAATTCCATCAATTCCACGATTTCTCTGCGAGGATTTACTTTTAATACAGATGGTCAATTGGAATCTATGTTTATAAATCCAGAGGTTAATTTTACAGAAATATACAACCGATTCAATGAAGGAACGACCCTTCGATCCGGATTTGACTGGACGACCGATTATACCAAAAAGTTTGACACGGAAGGACACCAACTCGTGTTTGCTTTTCAGCTCAATGGGGACTATAGCAAGGACGATAAAACCATAGAACGGTTGGGAGAAGATGTATTACTCAATTACAAAGAGAAAAATAAGAATAACGGGGACAACTATGAATATACCTTCCAGGTGGATTATACCAAGCCATTCAGCGAAGCCATTACTTTGGAAACCGGGGTGAAAGGCGTGTTGCGGGATATCGACAGCGACTATGACTTTTTGGTTTTCAATCCCGATGAGAATATCTTCGATCCTGACCCATCCAGAACGGATAACTTCCTTTACGGGCAGGATGTATTTGCGGGCTATGCATCCATGAATCTCAATTTTTGGAAGACCTGGTCTGCCGTAGTCGGTGCGAGGTACGAGACTACCGCCATTGATGGAATGTACGCCGATGGCTCGGGTGCTTTTGATCAGAACTACGGTAATTTTCTACCTACCATCATTCTGTCCAAAAAAATTAAATTCAATACCCTCAAGGCTTCTTATACCGAAAGAATTCAACGTCCCAGCCTTTTCTATATCAACCCCTACCGAAATCAGGAGGATCGGATGATCCTGACAGAAGGGAACCCATACTTGTCTCCTGAACTGACTAGTCAGTACGAATTGGGGTATTCGACCTTTATTAAAGGGGCCGTGATCAATATGAGCACATATTATAAAAGAACCCGGGATATTATATCCAGCTTTTTGCGGGTGAATGAAGATGGTGTTTCAGTCAATACCTTTGAGAATGTGGGCAAAACGGACGTTTATGGAGCCAACATATTTGCGTCTTTCTCTATTGCCAATAATCTAACTCTCCGTGGTAATCTGGATATCAATCAGTATCACGTGGTGGAAGCGAATGAAGAGCTCAATGTGGATGATGCATATAGCAACTGGATTCGAAGAATGTTTGTCAGTGCGACCTACAATTTTGGAAAGGGATGGAAGGCCGAAGGATTTATGTTTGGAAATTCAGAACAGTGGTCGATCCAGGGCAGGTTACCCTCCTTTTCCATGATGAGTTTCGGGGTACAGAAGGAAATATTTGGGGACCGGGGTACAATTGGGTTGACGGTGATCGATCCTTTCAACAAAAACAAGTCATTCAGATCAGAACTTGAAGGGCAAAATTTCACTCAAATGTCCAATTTTAGTATTCCATTCCAATCCTTTGGTGTAAGCTTCAGTTATCGGTTTGGAAATCTGGAATTCCAGCAGCAAAACAGACGGAGTGTTATCGAGAACGACGACCTGAAAAACGGCCAGAGTGGGGGCGGTGACCAGGGTGGTCA
>CAYRRD010000070.1:0-17129 GCA_964426625.1 uncultured Saprospiraceae bacterium
ATTGGTATCCGTGAAGGAAGGCGAATACACGGACTTTACACGGTTTCAGAAGATGACCTGGTCAAGGGGGCACGATTCGATGATGCTGTTTGCAGAGTTTCATTTGGGGTGGATGTTCATTCAGTGAGTAAGGATGATGAAACACCAAAAGGAGATGAAAAAGAGAGCCATGAAAAATATAACCGGGGTATCAAAAGTAAGGATTATGATATTCCACTACGATCTCTCATTGCAAAAGATATTGGTGGGTTGATGATGGCCGGACGTTGTATTAGCGGCGATTTTATTGCGCACTCCTCATACAGGGTAACTGGTAATGCGGTTATTATGGGACAAGCAGCAGGAAGAGTTTCTGCACTTGCCTCTGCCAAAAATATACTCCCTCAGGATTTGGATTTCAAATCCACCGGCTTGTAACTTGTTGTTATGAAGCATCCAACGCACAACCGCAGAGAATTTATTAAAAAATCCGGGTTATGGGGTGGAGCTTTATTGCTGGAAAAAGCATGGGTGTTCGAAGATTTTAAATCTAGTCAATCCTTAATTCGTGTCGGCGTAGTAGGGCTTGGTAGTCGTGGTAAAGGATTGATTAGGAGAATCCAGGAAATTCCTGGTTTTAAGCTGGTGGCAGGTTGTGATGTTTTGCCGGAACGTATCGAGGAATGTAAATTGATAACCGGGCCAGAGCCAGCCTATTTTGCCGATTATTCAATCATGCTGCGAGAGGCTGATTTCGATGCCATTGTCATAGCTACTCCATTGTTTACCCACTTTGAGATAATTAATTCCGCGTTGACAAGTGAGTTACATATCTATTGCGAAAAGACCATGACATATGATCATGGTCAAGCAGATCATATTGTGGATAGATTGGAAAGCAAACAGGATATTGTTTTTCAGGTCGGATATCAGTATCGGTATTCTAAACTGTACGAGGTGGTAGCAAAAATGGTGCAAAATGGGTCGATAGGGCAGCTTGTTGGGATAAGGGGCCAGTGGAACCGGAATGGTGATTGGCGAAGACCGGTAATCAACCCTGCATTTGAAAAACTGATCAACTGGAGGATGTATAAAGATTATTCACGGGGTCTTCTTGGCGAGTTGACTTCTCATCAAATCGATTTCGTGAATTGGATAACAGGTGCAACTCCCCTGAGTGTTATAGGGTATGGTGGAATTGATTACTGGAAAGATGGGAGAGAAACAGAGGATAACATCCAGGTGGTTTTTGAATATCCCAATGGATTAAAAGTTTCGCTTGGATGTCAAACTGCAAATGCATACCAGGGGTATCAAATGGTATTCCTGGGAGATACTGCGAATATCATCGTAGGGCAGAATCAGGCTGTGATCTTTCCTGAAGAAAAATTTCTTGAATATGGAACCGTGGACGGCGTGACGGGTGCTACTATTACCACTTCTGATTTTAAAGAAGGGATTCCGATTAATATTCCTGCTGAGGAACCTACAGCCAATGCACTCCAACATTTTTTAAAATGTATTTTGGAGAAGAAACAACCTCCAAGTAATGCACATTCAGGTCGGGACTGCGTATATGCTGTCGAAATAGCCACCAGGGCTATTGAGGAAAAACGGATGGTTTTTTGGAATGAATTAAATTGATTCATTGGTCTTACTGAGATTTCGGGAATTTTTTCCATACCATTCTGGGAAATCATCATTGATTTCACATTAGGATATAATGCTGAATCTTTGGGATGAATTGATTTGCTCCAGCCCGAATTTTAGGGTGTAATTTTCCTCTAAATCCCTGTATTGGCTAGCATTTCCTGTCAGATCACGTAAATTTGGTATCGTCAATTTATATACCATAGCTATGCATCCAACGTCTTCATTCATTAAATCCGAATCAATATGAAATGGAATTTCCTCAGGCATGTCCTCCTCCCCCTGACTATATTAGGTCAAATGTCCTGTCAGGATGTAGAAACTGAAAATTTGAAACGGCCCAATATACTCATGATCAGCATTGATGATCTCAACGACTGGATTGGTTGCATGGGTGGTCATCCCAATGCCCGGACCCCGCATATGGACAGACTCGCGTCGGAAGGTGTATTGTTTCTCAATGCGCACTGCCAGGCACCCCTTTGCGGTCCTTCCCGTGCTTCTATCATGACCGGACTCAGACCATCCACCACAGGTATTTATGGCATGATCGACGACAACGATATCAAAAAGGACAATCCTGTTACAGAAGATATTCTCTTATTGCCCGAATACCTGAAACAGCAAGGCTATTACACTATGGGTGTGGGTAAAATATTCCATCAGCACGCGCCCGATGGCTTACTCGATGAATCAGGAGGACGTTCAAGGGGATTTGGCCCTTCTCCTGGAAAAAGATTTGTATGGAGCGGAGATCCCGGAAAAGAGGGGTATGGTCGCACCAGCACCGATTGGGGCGCTTTCCCTGCCTCGGATACCTTGATGCCCGATTATCAATCCGCAAAATGGGCTATAGAAAGACTAGGCAAAGAATACGATCAGCCATTTTTTCTGGCGGTAGGCTTCCTCAGACCCCATGTTCCCTGGTATGTGCCCCAGAAATGGTTTGATCTGCATCCATTGGAATCCATTCAAACTCCACCCTACAAGGAGGACGATCTTGCCGATCTTCCTGCTATCGTGGCTGAAATGGATGATATGCCTATGATGCCGACTACAGAATGGGCTATCGAAAGCGGCGAATGGACCAAAATGATCCAGGCTTATCTGGCATGCGTTTCATTCGTGGACCATTACGTAGGGGAAATCCTGCAAGCGCTCAGGCAAAGCAAATACGCGGATAATACCATCGTAGTGCTTTGGAGTGATCATGGCTACCGCATGGGTGAAAAAGGGACATTTGCCAAACATTGCCTGTGGGAAGAAGGAACGAAGGCACCGCTCATTTTTGCAGGTCCGGGAATTGAAAAAGGCACTTCAACCACAGTAGCTGCTGAAATGTTATCCATTTATCCGACTTTGCTGGAACTGTGTAATCTGGAACCGTATGCCAGAAACGAAGGGGTGAGCCTGACTCCGATTCTCCAGGGTGAAAGCCACCCGAATGGTCATTTTGCCCTGACGACATACGGATGGGGGAACCATAGTATAAAAACCGAAGATGTGCGTTATATACGCTACCACGACGGATCGGAAGAATTCTATGACCATAATCGAGACCCCATGGAATGGGACAATCTCATTCATTCACAGGGGCAGCTGGAACACATCGAGGCCCTCAGGCATCTTATTCCCAAAGAGGATGTACCTTATGCGAAGCATTCCGTATATAATTTCAATCCCTATTTCACCACTGACAAACTCCTGCATTCGGAATAAAGTCAATAGGAAGCTATTATCGGGTCAAAGCAGCACTAGCAACACGAATATCCAATACCCTTTGTTTTCTGCAAGGTGGATTCGGATCTTTCTGAGCGCTGAAATCATATGGTTTTTTACTGTACTTTTGGATAGGTTCATCTTGTCCGCAATCTCTTTGTAGGTATATCCGTCATCCCGGTTCATCAGGAAAATGGTCCTTTGTTGTTCGGTAAGTAAAGGAGTAATTTCCCTGAAAATGGATTCTTTATCGTCCTGGAGACATGGGTAATGAAACACGAGTTTTTCTCTTTCGATATTGTCCCAGAATTCTTTTTCGATTCGCCTGGAGACACTGGCCTTTCTCCAGTAATCGATGATCATATTTCTCGTCATAATAAATAGATAGGCATTTTTATTCCGTACTCCAGAAATCTTATCCGGTTCTTTCGATATTTTCAAAAATAAATCCTGAAGGAGATCCTCGGCAAGACCATGATCTTTAATGTGCATGACCAGATAGTCATACAGATCATCCCGATGGGTACGATATAGATTTTCGATGTCATGTTGTCGCATATGTCAGTATCCTCCCTTAATTCACTAGTCAACAAATTGGTAATCCCTCTTACAGACTTTTTCATGACCTGGCATTCTTGGATCCAAAGAATCTGTGAAACGCCTCATTGAAGATAATATTTTTTTTTGAATTCCTTAGACCTACCCCCCTTCTTATTTCGTCCTTGAATCTGAATATCGGTATTGAACGATTATAGAGACTATGAAGAATCAGGATAAATATAATTTAAAGGAGGTTTACGAGCGATTGAAGAATAATACTTTGACCGAATCCGAATACCAGGAGTTTTTGGCTTATCTGAGAGATCAGAAAAATGAGCAAGTTCTTGAAAAATTACTCGACAGAGAAGCAAGACTTCGCTATCTGCAAGAACCCCAAAGTTCCTTAGTGGGATTATGGACAGGAAAACTGATTCGCGCTGCTTCCATCCTTTTGCTCATAGGCGTAACTGCTGGATTGATTTTCTTCTTCCTCCAGGCGAGTGGTGAAAAAGTATATACCACTTCTCATGGTGAAATTATGGAATTGACCCTGCCCGACGACAGCTATGTCAAGCTCAATGCCAATTCAAAGCTCAGGTGGGAACGGCTGGAGGATGGTTCGCGGATGGTCCGATTGTCCGGAGAAGCGTATTTTAATGTCCAACACGAAGAGGATAATACCCCCTTTTTGGTGACTACGGAGAATTCCACAGTCAAAGTACTTGGAACATCATTCAATGTAAACAGCAGAGCGGATAAGGACCGAATTTACCTGGAGGAAGGCATGATTCAACTGGAAAGATCGGGTACTTCAGGGGGGAGGCAAGTGGTCCTGAAACCTGGAGAATCAGCAGTTGTCAACAGCACAATAGACGAAATTGAGGTGGCTGTTAATGAAAGCCTCGTGGATGAGGTCGCGTGGAAAGATGGGCATCTGAGATTTTCTGATGTAAAATTGTCCACTATCCTGGAGAGACTGGAAGAAATCTATGGAAAGGAATTTAGGGTGAGGGATTCCAGCGTACTGGAAAAAGAAATGGAGTTTACTCTGCCCTATGCCAATTGGGAAGTAACCAGCCAGGCTCTTGCATTGGCTGTGGGCCTTCAATTGATAGAAAAAGATCATTACATCGAATTAAAATAAGTTTAAACCACCATTAAATTAAGCGGACTATGAGAAAAGCATTTCTGATATCCCTGGGATTGGTGTGCTTTCTGGCGACCTTTGCCGTGATATCTACGCCACTGAAGGCCAATTCTAAAATACGCCCCGATGTCATTCTGGTCCAGGAACTGGAACTACAGGAAGCTTTGCAGAAACTCACGGACAAATACCAGGTATACTTTACCTATGATAAATCATTGATCCAAAACATTGTTGTGGAGTATCACGAAGGAAAGACATCTATCGAGGAGGAACTTTCTTCCTTACTTCATGGCACTGATCTTCAGTTCAGGATATTCGAGAATCAATACGTAATCATATACAAGCTGGATGATCAGGGTATCCGATCTCTTAAGTCCATGATGAATCATTTTGAGAAAATCATTGCCGAAGACACCAGACATTCATTGATTCCGACACCTAAACTCCCCTTACGCAAATTCTTTGATAATCCTTATCGCCAGCCCCGGGGATTGATCCTCAATGTGGAAGGGGTGGTTGTGAATTCAGATGGGGAACCGTTGATCGGAGTCAATGTTCAGGTCAAGGGAACAAATCAGGGAACGGCTACAGATTTTGAAGGTCGGTTTGCGTTGGAAGATATCAATGAAAACGATGTACTGGTATTTAGTTATATCGGATACCAAACCGTCGAAATTCCTATCGATGCACGGACCTATATCGAGGTCATTTTGATCGACGATTCGGAATTGCTGGATGAAGTGGTCATCGTAGGGTACGGAAGCCAGCGTAAAAGTGATCTGACCGGTTCTGTAAGTTCGATACGGGGCGATGATATCACGCGTATTCCTACCCAAAGGGCGGATCAGGCCATTCAGGGTCAGGCTGCCGGGGTTGTCGTTCTCAATACAGATGGAGCACCGGGTGGGAATGTGACCATCCGTATCCGTGGCATGAATTCCATCAATGGGGGGAATGATGCTTTGATCGTAGTGGATGGTTTGCAGGGAGGTGACCTGTCGTCCCTCAATCCCAATGATATCGAATCGATCGAAGTGCTAAAAGATGCCTCTGCCACCGCCATCTATGGATCTCAGGGAGCTAATGGGGTGGTGCTTATAACCACCAAAACCGGTAAGAGGGGTAAGCCCCGAATCAGTTATGATATAAATTATAGTCTTCAGCAACTGGCCAGGAAGCTTGAAGTGATGGATGCTGCTGAGTTTGCAACCAGTATCAATGATTTTATTCTGACTCAAAACGGCTCCGGTAATACGCCTACAAAGATTTTTACCGATGAACAAATAAGAAGTTTTGAGCAGAATGGAGGAACTGACTGGCAGGATGTGATCTATAGAACAGCACCCATGGTCAACCACCAATTATCGGCCAGCGGCGGAACCGAGGACATCAGTTATCTGGTTTCAGGTGCCTACCTTGATCATCAGGGTATACTGGAAAATTCATCCTATGAACGCTTTTCCCTTCGTGCGAATATATCGGCCAAAATCAACGACTGGATAGATATGGGTGTCACCTGGTATGGAACCAAAGAAGCCGGTAATTCTCCCCCTTTCGGAAATGCACCTGCCAGCTTCCTGGGCAATCCGGTGAATGTCGCACCGCGATGGGGGCCTACCGAAAAGGTATTTGATGAGTCAGGAAATTATACCTCGCATGGAACTGGGTATGGAGCTTATGATACCTGGAATCCGTTGGCAAGTGCAAGGGAGCCTCTTGTGGACAACAACATTGGAAGGAACAACGCCACCGGATATCTGCAGTTCAAATTCCTGAAGAATTTTAGTTTGAAAATTACCGGGGGAGCCATTATAAACAATTACAACAACAGAGATTATTATAATTTGTTAACCTATGATGGTAGACAGGGCAATGGACTTGGTCACGTTTTCGAGGAGCGGTTTACGAAGTATCAAAATTCCAACATCCTGACCTACAACAATACCATAGGCAAACATCACATAACCGCAACAGCTATAGCCGAGCAACAGATTTCCAAATCGTTGTATTCTTCCCTCACGGCTTCCAATTTCCTGGTGGATCAGACTGGTATATATGATCTTGCCGGAGCAGGTATTACAATGAACACCTCTGATCGATTCGAGCGTACCATAAATTCCTATCTCGGTCGCATTAATTACGGTTTTGCGGACAAATATCTACTCACCGCCAGTTTTCGAGCTGATGGGTCCTCGGTGTTTGGGAAGAACAACAAGTGGGGGTATTTTCCATCGATTTCAGCTGCATGGAGGTTGGGGGAAGAAGCTTTTATCCGCAGCCTGAATGTGTTCTCAGACCTGAAATTAAGGATAAGTTGGGGGGTGACAGGTAACCAGGCTATTACACCTTATCAGACACTGGCAAGGATTCTATCCGGAGCCAATTACCCATACAACGGTCAGGAATCCACCGATCTCGGTTTTTATGTAGCCTCCGCCGCCAATCCCAACTTAAAATGGGAAAGCACGGATCAAACCAACGTGGGTGTAGATTTTGGATTCTGGCAAGGTCGCTTCTCTGCCACAGTGGATTATTACAAAAAGGTAACCGACAATCTATTGCTTTCCAAATCCTTGCCGGGATATACGGGATTGTCTACCATTATCGCCAATGTGGGTTCAACACAAAATAGCGGAGTGGAAACCACCCTAAGCGTGACTCTAGGTCAGCGGGATATTACCTGGACCTCCTCTCTCAATGTATCTTATAACGATAATAAAGTACTTGATCTGGGCGATGAGGATCGGATTTCATACCGGACTACCAAAGGTGGATATAGCCTGAGTGAAGATTTTATGTTTCTGGTCGAAGGTGAACCCTTTGGTCAGATGTATGGCTATGGCTATGAAGGTACCTGGAAATCCTCGGAGGCTGACGAAGCTGCGAAGTATGGCCAATTACCAGGAGATCCAAAATATACCGATGTCGATGGTGACTATGTCATCGACGACAATGATCTCAAGATCATAGGAAATGCCATGCCCGAATGGGTTTTTGGTTGGAACAACTCCGTAACCTTCAAAAACTTTGACATTTCAATGCTATGGCAGGGGACACAAGGTAATGATGTTTTCAACCAAACCCGCATCCGCCTGGAAAGACCTGGCGAGGGTACAAGTTCCAGGTTGCTCGACAGATGGACACCCGATAATCAGGACACGGATATTCCTGCTTTTATTGATGACCTGACACGTCAAAATGCTGGCTTGAGTAGTACTGTCAACATAGGCGGGGATCAACGATTGAGTCGATGGGTAGAAGATGCCTCCTACCTGAGGCTAAAGAACCTCACCGTCTCGTACCAATTACCAGCACAGACCTTATCCCGATTGAAGGTAAATTCAATCCGGATTTTTATTAGCGGCACCAATCTAATCACCTTTACCGGTTACACAGGATACGACCCTGAAGTGAGTTCCTTTAATAGTAGCGATGCAACCATTGGGGTGGATTTTAGCAATTATCCGGTGGCAAAAACCTATACCCTGGGAGCCAGTATTTCTTTTTAACCGTAAATTCTGAGGAAATGAAACAAATATTATATCCAGGTCTTCCCTTAATTTTTCTGGTAGGGATTTTCTCCTGTACGAGTCTTGAGGAGAATCCCTCCAGCTTTACATCTCCTGTGAACTTCTACAAAACTACAGCACAAATTGAATCCGGTTTTGCAGCTGCCATGGATCAGCTATGGGGTTACTGGAGCGGATATGGCTATGCAGTCTCCACTTTTCAACACGATGACCAACTTGATGGAGGGAATCTGGTCATTGGGTCCAACCACGGCAGGGGTTTGTGGAATGCGCATTACAGGGCTATTCTCAATTTGAACAATGTTATCCGTGCTTTGGATTCCGGTAATCCCGAAGGAGCCACCCAGGCGGAGATAAATATACTCCTGGGCCAGGCCAAATTTCTGCGGGCTTTCAACTACTTCCAACTGGTTCGAATGTTTGGCGGGCTACCTCTGATTACGGAGGAAATTGAAGACCCGATTTCAGTGGAAATAAGAAGAGCGTCCTTGGAGGAAACCTATGCCCTGATTGTCGGAGACTTTCAGGAGGCTATTGAAAAATTGCCTGAAACATGGCCGGAAGCTCAAAAAGGACGGCCTTCCAGGGATGCTGCACGGAGTCTGCTGGCCAAAACTTATCTCACTATGGCTACAAGTCCGCTAAATGCCTCTCAGTACTATGCTGACGCTGCGCGATTAGCAGACGAAGTGATCAAAGGAGGCCGATTGAATCTGGTCCAAAATATTAATGATGTTTTTAGCAGCAATTCCAAATACGGCCCGGAAATGATCTGGAGTTTCAATTCAAATTATGAAGACATTGCAACCGACCCTCAGATTTGGGCACCTGAGATTATCGATGGATGGGGGGATTACGGAGTTTCCCCGGTTTGGGAACAGCAATACCCTGATCAACCCAGGAAGTATGCGTATCTTATGGTCGAGCACAATGGCGTTCATTACACGGAATGGCCAGGATCACAGACCGCTGGTATTAAGAAATTTCTTTATGACAAACCGGAAGATTTTGAATCGTATCGATCGGTCATCAATTTTCCAATCATCCGTTTTGCAGACGTTCTTTTGATTTTTGCGGAGGCCCGGAATCAGGTGAATGGAGGTCCCGATGCCAGCGCTGTGGAGGCCATCAACAGGGTGATATCCAGGGCCAATGGATATGACGACAACTCTGAGTATCCACTCCTGACTACGGGAATGACTATGGAGCAATTCGATGAAGCGGTGGTGGAGGAAAGAAATTTTGAGTTGTGCTTTGAATACGACCGATGGTTTGATCTGGTGAGAAAGCGAATCCTGGCAGAGAAAAACCCGGATTGGGTTGATAATTTCTCAGAATCGGATTATCTCTTCCCTATTCCCGAAAACGATATCCGACTCAATCCACTTATTGAACAAAATCCTGGGTATTAAAAAATAGAATATGTATGGCTGCAGAAAGAATGATTGTCCAATTTTTAATTTTTTGGTTTTTGAGTCTCTCCACTATTAATGCTCAGATACTGGATGTATGGGCTTTAGGGGATGGCGAAAAAGTGTTCAGAGAGGATTTGAACCATCCGGCAAAATCCGGGAACATAATATGGGATGGGGACAAAATATCACTTCGTGGCTTGTACAATGAAGTGCTTGCGTTCCAGGTGATTACCGAAATTGGTAATCAGGGAGCGAAAAACTTATATCTGGAATTGGGGTACCCTGTGCATCAGGAACAAGGCATCGTCATTGCTGGAAGTTCTCTCCAGTATGGTCCCGCAGGAACGATTGAAATATACTCTCAGCACTATCTGGAGGTTAGCCAGCCTACCCAGCCATTGTGGTTTTACGGTTCAGAGAAAGCCGCTCCGGCTAAAATGACAGGATGGATTCCCGATGCTCTCATTCCAGTGGATGTCCAACCTTCCCGAGGGGGGTTTCCTATGACCTTACCTGTGGGTGAGAGCTCATACAATCAGGGTTTCTGGATTGATATTCATTTACCCAGGGATCGCGAAAATTTTCCAGCTGGGAAATATACTAGTTCCGTAAAAATTTTCGAAGGCAGTAAATTAATCGCTGCGATACCACTAGAAATTGATTTGGTAGATCATTATTTATCGGATGAGAATGTCTCGGTGGTGTGGATGTACTGTGATATTGTAGAAAAGTATTTCACAGATCTTACTCAGGATGAGATTCTGCGGATGGTAAAGTTTGAAGCCCGACGCCATCGTATTGAAATGACAGGTGGATTTTTAGTGAACAGAAGACCATTTGATGAGAATATATTAAATGACTACCTGCCTTATTTGAATGGAGAAGGTTATACTCCTGAAAATGGATATATTGGCCCGGGGCAGGGTCAGGGAGAACACATTTTTCCTATTGGTATGTACGGCTCATCGGTTTTGGGGACGAAAAAAAAGGATGTGCAGTTGCAATCCAACCTGTGGGTGGATTGGTTTGACGAGTATGCTCCGGATACCCAATATTTCCTGTATCTAATCGATGAACCCGGACCACGTGCATATGACTGGATAAAAGAGCGAACTAACTGGATCAAATCCAATCCGGGAAGTGGTAGTCGATTACCTATATTTACTACCAGTGGATTCGTACAAGCATTGGAAGACCACATCGATTATTGGGCTGCCTATAACGGGGTTGATCTGGAAAAGCGGGGGTACGTGGAAGAAAAAGGAGGACAGTATTGGTTTTACAATGGCAACCGTCCTCGCTATGGAGCGATAATACTTGAGGCTCCAGCTACCGATATGCGGGTCAACAGCTGGATCATGTACAAATATGAAATACCCTTACATTTCCTTTGGCACGGTACCCATTGGCAGCACAATAGACAGGGGCCGAAGGGTCATCTTCATCAGAATGTTTTCAAACGTTCCATCACTTTCATTAACGATGATATGGAATTTGCCAACGGAGACGGTGTATTTTTTTATCCGGGTGTCATGCCTTACTATCCGGAAGAAAGCCGGGGAGTCAACAGGTTATTGCCCTCGATACGATTGAAGAATATCCGGCGAGGTCAGCAGGATGCTATTATTTTGAAAATGGCTGAAAATAAAATAGGAAGAGCGTCAGTAATGCAACTGATCGATAAGGTAGTGCCCCGGGCTATGAGTGAGGTAAATATGGATGAGGAAGTACCCTGGTCTCAGATGGGAGATGAATATGAGCGGATAAGGATTCAATTGCTGGAATTACTCTGACGTAGCCTTCTTCTATAAAATCAATGCCTGAGGAAATTAAAAAGCGACCGGATAAACTCAAGTGAATTCCGGTCGCTCCTCATTTTTATAAATAGCTTTCAGGTGGCTGTATAAGGTATGTGAGGATGATTTTTTAATATTTAAACACTTTTCCTCCTGCAAGCACCTCCTGATTTTTTTCATCAAAGGTGACGAACTGACCCGTTCTCAATGCTGCCGTGGTCATGATATTAGCAATAGAGTGGTTGTACCCTGCTTCGACCGGTGCGTTGGCCTGTTTTCGACTGCGCACACATTCCATCCAATTGAGCATATGAAGGGTAGTCATATTATCGGCTCCTGTATCTGCCGAGGTAACCACTTTGGTGTCTGCCGAAGAGAGGTCATACTCTTCCAGTAAATTGGGCTTCATGCCCATAGCCGAGGCATATCGCTCTGTCAGACCCCCGTTTGGAGTGACTTTATTGGTGTCGAGATTGAGTTCTCCGCCATTGGAATAATAAATTTCTTTCACACCTCCGGCGGAATTGGTAAACCGGGAGGAATAAATAACCTGAAATCCGTCGGATCCGTCAGCTGGACCATAATCAAACACGGCCGTCATGGTGTCAAAATTTTTACGACCATCTTTCCAAAGATAAATGCCTCCATTGGCCGCTACACTTCGGGGATGTGCCAATCCTGTGAACCAATGCACGGTATCGATCTGATGCGCCATCCACTGGCCTGGTATGCCGCTGGAGTAGGGCCAGAACAACCGGTATTCAAGATATTTCCTTGGGTCCCAGGCTTCGTACGGTCGATTCATTAAGAAACGTTTCCAATCCGTATCGGATTCTCTGATTTCTTTGGTCAATTGGGGTAGTCTCCATCGGCCGGGTTGATTGACATTCCACGTCATTTCCACACTGACGATATCACCGAACTGCCCGCTATCGATAAAGGCTTTGGCTGCATGATAATTCCTACCACTGCGTCGTTGGGAGCCGACCTGGACGATAATACCTGCTTTCTCTACAGCTTCCCGGGCTTTCCGATTGTCTTCCATAGTTTCGGCGAAAGGTTTCTCCACATAGACGTCCTTACCGGCCTCTGCAGCTTCTACTGTATGGAGTGCGTGTTGAAAATCTGCTGTCGAAATAATCACTGCATCGATTTCATTCTCCTCATACATTTCTTCATTGTTCCTCCAGATTTTGACCGATTTACCCGTTTTTTCTTTCAAAAACTTCATGCCTTCATCCCTACGTCTACTCCAAATATCCGACACACCTACGATTTCAAAATTCTGAGCATCAGCATTTTTGAGGAAAGCGGGAATCAAAGCACCTTTTACCCTATTGGAAAACCCAACTATCCCCACCCGAACCCGGTCATTGGCCCCCAGGATCCGTGCATAGCTTTTCGCGCTCAAACCCAGTGTGGATAATCCTGCAGCACCTATGGCTGATGTCTTAATAAATTGTCTTCTTTGTTGATTTGTTTTCATTGTATAAATTTTATAAACAATACCGATATGAACCTAAGGAGCAAATAATTTCCTATTGGCATGTGGAAAGATAAGAAGACTTGACGGCAATAGAAATTTTCTGCCAAATTTTTGGGAAGTAGATTCAGAAAAGATGCCATAAGATAGCACAAAACACCCCGGTAATATTTAAATTAGCCTCATTGCTGATCAAAAAAAATCTGTCAAATCTTCACCAGAGGATGGATAAATAACAACCCGTAAATTACCATTTATATTTATGAAGTCTTATAAAAACCGGCTTTCAGGAATTCTCCTAATCGTTTTCGCGGTTTTACACATTGAACTACAGGCACAGGTTCCCCCCGGTGAATCATTTCCCATGTGGCAAGAGGGATGCCTCGATATTCACCATATCAACACAGGGAAAGGAGATGCCACATTCTTGATCTTACCCGACGGAACTACAATGATAATCGATGCCGGAGAACATTTTCGACCTCCAGGGCCACGGGAAACACCGCCTCGGCCTGATGGATCCCGATCTCCGGGTGAATGGATAGCCCGTTATATACGTCATATGCTTCAGGCAAGCGATGACATCAAAATAGATTATGTGATGGTAACCCATTTCGATACCGATCATATGGGGGGTTATCATGACGAGCTTCCTCAATCCAATTTGGGGCCTTATCGTTTATCCGGTATTACGGATGTAGGGAATCGTATCCTTTTTGGTAAAGTCGTTGATCGGGGCTGGCCCGGTTATGACTGGCCACGACCATTAACACACGAACATGTAGCGAATTACAGATCCTTTTTGGAATGGCAAATAGCGAATAAGGGGATGAAGGTAGAGCGTTTTATTCCCGGGAGCAATGAACAATTTAAGCTGGTACATCAACCGGAAAGGTATCCTGGGTTTGAGATCAGGAATATAGTGGCAAATGGAGAGGTATGGACCGGGGTGGGGAACAATACCCGGCATCATTTTCCGGATATATCCACCCTTACCGATGGTTTGTTGCCTACAGAAAATATGAGCTCCGCAGCCATCCGGCTTTCATATGGTGCCTTTGATTATTTCACGGGAGGAGATCTGATCGGTGTACCTCCAGCGGGCAGTCCGGAATGGATGGATATCGAAACTCCGGTTGCACTATCTGTGGGTCCGGTGGATGTACATGTCCTCAATCATCATGGATTTATCGACGCCGGGAATGCTTTTTTTATTCAGACACTACAGCCCAGAGTTCATATCATACAATCCTGGGTGGCAGCGCATCCTGCCCATAGTACCCTCAGCCGGATGATGTCCACACGACTTTACCCGGGACCACGAGATGTTTTTATGACCAATATCAAAGAAGAAACCCGCATCGTCATTGGTAGCAGTATTGACCGTTTGAAAAGTCAACAAGGTCATATTGTCATTCGGGTAGTGGAAGGAGGTAATCGTTATTGGATTTACATTCTTGATGATGCCTCAGAAAGCTTTCAGGTCAAGAATGTATTTGGGCCATATGAAAGCAGGTGATCGAGGTGCAAGGTTAGGTGAGAACGGGGTAATTATAGCTTATTATTACGGGATTGGAGGTGACTTAGGGTTTACCAGAGCCGGGTGTTGCCCCCCAATCTGGCTTTGAGGAACAATCTGGCCTTATAGAGCTGAACTTTTACGGTATGTTTTGCTATACCCATTTCCTGGGCAATCTGTTGAATCCTCTGACCTTTATAATATTTACGTTCAAGGATTTCTTTTCTTTTGGCGGGCAAATTACTAATTGCCTCCATAAGCAATTTCTCCTGATTCGAATCCTTGCTCGCCTCGTCTATATATAAGCTCGCCTGGCTAAGATACCGACGAAAATATTCTCGCTCTTGTTGTGTGTCAGCGGCCACTTTTTTCAGTCGATTGAACGTTTTGTGTTTGGCGATCTGGAAAATATACGACTGGATGGTTTCGGGACGGAGATGGGATCTGTTTTTCCAAATCGCAAGAAACACTTCAGAACAAACATCATCGGCCCATTTTTCACTTTTAAGCAGGGATAGGATATAGGTATACACTGGCATTTTGTACTGATCAAAAAGCCATTTAAAACTTTCCTTGCTCCCTTCGACTATCGCAGAAATATGGCGCTGTTCATCCTGTTGTTTCGTGTCCATTTAAGTACTGCCAAATCCAGAAAAAGATTAGTCATCTATTCATGAATCCCATGAGGTGTTCACCAAATATAAAAAAAAATGCAAAACCAGTAATACTATTTTCAATTGGTCTGGTACTAATGCTAAGAATACATATTTCACGAAATATTCATCTATGGCTGCAGATCGGTTATTTAGGAGATTGATCGATAATATATCCACCCACAAAGCTTCAAAAGAGGACATTGGGGAAGTTTTTGATGAATTACGGTCCAACCCAGGACTGGATTCCAGTAGTTTGCCGGAAGTGGAAGTATGCGAGGAATATGATAACGAATTAGCCGAACACCTTGTGGAAGTGTGGAACAAAATAGAATCAGCCATGGATCGTAAGGAGTCCGAGGCTACTTGGTGGCAATTACCGATTGTTCGGGCAGCAGCTGCTGTGGTTCTCCTGCTGATGATGGCTATCGGGGGCTATGCCGTTCATCAGAAGCTATCGTGGGTTAATTATCAAACTGCTGTGGGGGAGATAAGAACCCTGGAACTGGAGGATGGGTCGGTGGTCTTTCTAAATGGGAATTCCGAATTGCGGGTTAAGAGAAACTTATCCCCTTTCAAGCCACGTCATGTATATCTATATGGTGAGGCTAATTTCCAGGTGGCTAAAGCCTTGAATGACGAAGCACAATTTACAGTTCATACCCGGGATCTGGATGTGGAAGTCCTGGGTACGCGATTCAACGTCAATTCCAGAACACGGGGGACGGTGGTTTACCTGGAAGAAGGGAGCGTCAAGGTAAAGATGGGTCGAAGTGAAGAACAGACGGAAAAACTGATGTCACCGGGAGAAAAGCTCGAATTTTCAAGTAGACATCAACAGGTTTCGGTGTCGATGGTGGAATCTGCCACGAATGAAATTTCATGGAAGGAGGGGATATACGAATTCGAAAATCTGCCACTGGAAAGGATCCTGATGCAGATTTCGGATCCGTATGACATCAAATATCGGATACTAAGTGATTCGCTAAGGAACCGAGCTTTCACGATACGAATTCCGGACAATGATTTGGAGTTTGCCATCTCCGTATTACAAAAACTCACGGGTGCTTCGATTGTCCATGAAAACGGTACCCTGATCGTCCGTGAGTGAGACATCGAGAAAGTGGACCAAAATGAACTGTTTTAAAATACCAGAAATATGAAAAATTTTACCCGTTTTAAAATTGTACTACCCCTTCTATTGGTGTGTGTAAGCCTGATGCCGATCAAAGCAGGTACAGAAACCCATGAAGAGTTGGTGGCGACTATCGAAGCTCGAAGTTTGCAGGAAGTGCTGGAAGAGCTTGGAGAAAAGTATAATGTCCTTGTGAGTTATGAAGCCAGTGTGGTTAAGGATGTAAGAATCGATTTTGAATTAATTCCAGATGAAGACCTGGAAACCGCTTTCACCAGGCTTCTTGAAGATTTGAACTTCACTTATGAGGTATTACATGAAAGATATGTACTGGTTTATCGGAATGATCAGTATAATCGAAAAACAGCCAGGAAAATACGAAAGAAAATTGAACAATTGGATAAGCTTCAGGAACAGGGTTCGATTCAACTGACCCCCCGTTTTACAAGCAGAACAGAGCGTATCCAGTCTCTGACGAACTTTGTGCAGGAAATAGCTATTGGAATTGAGGTAACGGGTACGGTAACGGATGACAAAGGAGAGCCTTTAATCGGTGTCAATAT
>CAYRRD010000071.1:0-17091 GCA_964426625.1 uncultured Saprospiraceae bacterium
TTAAGAAAGGCGGTAACCAAAGGAGTGCAGATGATGTTCGAGGTGTGCCAAACCTTGACGGGGACAACCTATAACCACCCTATTCGATAAGCCGCTATGGAAAACAGACCATACAAGATATCCTGGATGTTTGTCAAAACCCTCGTGAATAAAGGAGCAAAAATAATAGTCAAGCCAGGTAAATCAGCTGGTTTGCCACAGGTCAGCGGGTAAGCGTTACAGTGCAGGCAGGGATTACAAATTTTAACGAGGCACCCATGCAGGTTCAGAAATTAAGGAGTGTGTGCCTCACATTACCATCCTCCACCGCCGCCGCCACCGCCGCCACCGCCTGAGAATCCTCCACCTCCACTACCGCTGGAAGATTTGGGAGCTGCATGCGAAACCGAAGATTGAAAGTTGGAATGCAGGGAATTTATTCTATGGATATCACCTACATACCATGCCGGTGAATAGGTCCCTTTATCAATGGCTTCGTCCAATACACGTTTGAACTTTTTACCCCATCGATTTTCCACCCCCAGTGCAATGGCAAACGGGAGCATTTTCTCGAACAACTCAGGTGTTTTTTCCGGAGGTGTAAAATATTCAAGCAATGCTTTCTCCGATTTGTTGAGATACATACGAAAGCCCTCTATAGCAGCTGACGTTTCCTGTCCTTTTTTAGTCGGTGCAAAAATGAGATGGTTATAAAACCCTGCTGCGAAAATAGAAATACCTGCCATTATTGCTACCTCAATCCAGGAAGCCCCGTAATACCACAACTCGGTAAAAAAAAGGGTAAAAAGAAGGGTACCAAACAACACTGCCGGCACTGCAATTAACCACTTGTACCATTTGTGTAAATAAAAAGGTATACAAACAAATATGGTTACAAAGAGAAGCAATACCCAGGTAATCAGCCAGGAAAAGAAGTTATACCCGATCAGGGAATACATACCGATGCACATGGCAATTGATGACAGGGTCACAATAAGCAAGGTTCCCAAAATGGCTTGTTTCCAGTTTCGCTTGAAATAATCCTGAAGTTTAAGTTTAGATCTCAAAACCCTGCTAAAGTCCGATTTGGCAGACTCATATCTTCTATAGGTAGAGGATTTCAATTCAAATTTGGTGGAGCCAGATGGCAATAAACCATCGACAAGGACCTTTTCTTCTTCCTCCAATGGGGTGGATGGTCCGGTCCGGTAAAACGTAAACTTTTTCTTTTTGTTTTCAATACGGATTACCCCCTGAATAGCGGCATTGATCAATGCAGAACTGATGGCTTTGCTGGTTATTTTTCGTTGGTGTATATAACTTATTTCAGCCGTGCTGAGTCCGGAAGGAGGATGCCAGTCCGGTACCACACTCACTTTGGGTGGATCAACACCGACCTGTTTCCACCAACGAAAACCCACAACGCCAAAAATTCCCAGGGCTAAAATGTACAGAAGGATGTTGGCCCAGGTAAATGAAGGAACTTTAAAAGAGGTTTGTGCAACAAAATTCTTAGGCCACGCAACAGCGACTGTAAAGCCTTCTCCTGGATGCAACCCCTGATCACTACGGCTTACAACATCCCACTCCCCTGCCCCGGCACTGATCATGCAATTCGATGCAGTACTTCCAGGCCGCCCTGTGTAACATGAACCTTGCAGGTAATCCGCACCTTCCGGAAGCCTTATTTTTACACCGTATTCATGGATTGGGAAAGACCAATCAGGACCAATCACATTCCAATACAGTTCATCGTAATTCTCAAAATATCCGATATGATTGGAGGCTCTGTACGTGATTTGGTATGTATACTCTCCAGTGGATAAAATTCTGTCTTTATGACCGATATAAATGGTGATATCTTCCCTGGTTCTTTCGGTATGATAATCTTCAGATTCCCCGTCCCTCTTCACTTCCAGGACGTCAAGCGGGGCCAATTCGTTCTTCCCCACCACATTAGGTCGCAGGGTGGGTATCCTCCGGAATATTCCGCGTCTGATCTGATTCCCTTCGGCACGGACGGTAATGTATTCTGTCACCTCAATATCAGCATCGGATAATATTGAAATTTCCACCTGATAATTGAGGATGGCTTCCTGGCTATATATCAGCCCGGCAAATAAACTAAATACCAGAAGATATAGGTACCGCATGGGTCAGAATTTGACCTCCGGAGCAGTGCGTTCGGCAGGGTTCTCCATTTCAAAAAATACACCGTGACGAAATCCTCCCATGTTGGCTATAATATTCGAAGGAAATGATTCGACAGCAATGTTGTTATCACGTACCGTGGCATTGTAATATCGGCGGGCTTTTTCGATGTCATTCTCGATGGCTGCCAGCTGGGCTTGCAAATCTCTGAAATTTGCATCAGATTTGAGCTCAGGATAATTCTCTGCCACGGCAAACAACCGACCAATGGCGGCAGTGAGCTGGTTCTGTGTTGCTGCGATCGCATCCGCATTGTCGGCATTCAGAGTGGTACCGCTCATCGCTTTGGCACGCGCTTCCATCACTCTTTCAAACGTTTCCTGTTCATGACTGGCATACCCTTTTACCGTATTCACCAGATTGGGGATAAGATCATGACGCTTTTTAAGCTGAACATCCATCCCACTAAAAGCTTCCTCCATCATATTACGATTTTTTACCAGCTTGTTGTACATGCTGATTCCCCAGAAAACAAGAACGACCAGGATGATGAGAATGATAAGAAAATAGGACATAGGTGTAGGTGTTTATTTCATCTAAAAATAAGTAAATATCCAAGATTTTCATCAGGAAACAGGAAATATTGGTTCGGGGAAGAGGTAGCACTTTCCTCATTGGGATAAATCTCACCAAAAGTGTGAAAAATCAAACTAAGGCACGAAAACCTCAATTCCTCTCAATATTGACGATAACCTTTTCGCCCTCTCATAATACCATCGTCTAGAACAAAAAATAAACTTGTCATCTTCTCAATACACTTAATTCTCTCAAACTGGAACTACAGTAGATCCTCAACTGCCCACGATAACAGTAAAACCCAAATATTTAATCAACTGGAATTTCTGAATCTTTATTCAGTCCTCTCCAGCCTTGCAGTCCACCCGTATGTAAAAATACTACCCGACTTTGGGGGGTAATCAGTCGGGAACGGATATATTGATCCAGCGCATACATCGCCTTCCCGTTGTACAATGGATCCAAAAGGATATCCGTGGTCTGATAAAATTCATGTATAAATCGGATTAATTCCCTGCGAACATGACCATAGCCTCCGAAATGCCACTGATGTGCAACGGTCCAATTGGGATAGGAGGTTAAATCCCATCGATGAAGGATGTTCTTATCCAGGTTTGAAGCCTTTAAAGCAGAAATCCCCAGTACCAGCTGGTCGGGTTGTGCATGTCGGACAATACCTGCCAAAGTGGCTCCTGTACCTACAGGACAAATCCACACATCAGGATGGGATAGGTCATCGTACACTTCAGATACCATGGAACCAATACCCTTAAGGGCAGATCCATGGCTACCTCCCTCCGGGACTATAGCATAACCAGGGAATCGGGATTGCCAATATTCCAAATGATCATCCTGTGTATGGCAACGATAATCTGTGGGAGAAAGGAAATGGACCTCAGCTCCCCAATTCGATACATCCCGAAGTGTGGGACTGAATTCTCCCTTCCTCAAACCAGTGTGCGCCCGAACCATTAGATGGAGTGGCACCTCGTATACCTTGCACAGCCAGGCCAATGCATGGATATGGTTGGAATAAATCCCTCCAAAACTCACCACACCCAGAGAACTCCCAGACTTCAATACTGGTAAAAGATATTCCAGTTTCCGGATTTTATTCCCGGAAACCACGGGATGAGCCATGTCATCCCGTTTGATCCATATTTCGATATCCCGATCCTCCCATGAAGGAAGATGAATTTTTTGGAGGGGGGTCGGTAATCGCGTTACATTTTCGATTTTTGAATTTTTTCCAAAAGCGCCTTACTTTTCCGAATCCCTGTATATTCATCGTCTTTGCTACCTTCGTATTCGATACCTACCCACCCATGATAACCAGCATCAAGTACGATGTCCATCATTCTGTTATAATCTGTATGGATTTCATTGCCTTCTTCATCAAAATCATTGGTTTTGGCTGATACTGCCTTGGCATAAGGCATCAATTCTGTCACTCCTTTGTATCGGTCGTATTCCTCTTTGCACCCATCCTGTGTCCGTTCGATACAGAAATTACCGAAGTCCGGCAACGTGCCGCAATTGTCCATATTCACCTGTTTCATCACATCTGCCAGCCAGGCCCCATTTGAAGAAAATCCACCGTGATTTTCCACGGTCACGTTGATATCGAAATCCTTAGCAAATTCCGCCAACCGTCCGAGACCATCCACGGCAGCAGCTTTTACCTCATCAGCACTGCCCTGCCCATAGGCATTGACCCGAATGGTACCACATCCCAGATATTTGGCAGCTTCCACCCATTTCTTATGATTCTCAATTGCCTGAGTTCTCTCGGCATCATCCAGGCTAGCCATACCCCCCTCACCATCGATCATGATCAGGTTTTGATAGATTCCGAAATCGTCTGCCCGTTTGTTGAGTTCATCCAGATATGCCTTATCTTTGGCTTTATCTTTGAAAAATTGGTTCACATACTCTATAGCGTCGATATCAAACTCCTCTCTGGTGATTCGGGCGAAATCGAGGTTGTTGATTTTCTCTGAGAAAATAGATTTGTGTAAAGACCACTGTGCCAGAGATATTTTAAATGGCAAATCCGATGCACCCTGGCTTATTTGGGCACCCCCAGTAGCTGATTTGGTATCCTTATTTCCTGATCCGCCGCTGCATGCCGACGCTCCCAATATGCCAATGCTTCCCAAAGCAAATGTTGAATGGAGGATAAACTTTCTTCTTTTCATAAGTATATTTTTGTTTTCAATTGAAATTACACGTTAAGGTATTCAAAATATTTGACAAACGCTACAAGAAGTTTTGCAAAGGTCATTGCTTCCTCCATGATCATGGTTCACCTTACCGGATACGCTCTTTCAGAAAATTGAAAAAGCGATTCCATACGCTTATTGGCACATGAATACCTCCCCATCGAGTTGGGGAATAATGCATTTTGAGAAAAGTGAATTAAATGCCAGACGGGCGGGAATCTGGAATCCTTTGACAAATAGTATGAACATACCAGCGTGCGAAAATCTAAATGGGTATCCATGTTTTTCAATGTATTTTTTTGATAGATCAAGGCGCAGTGATGGTGACATAGTGGGGGTTATGTGACATCAGTGCAACGAAGAGCTGACAAAAAAGAGGAAGAAAAACAGGATATGTATTTAGGTTTTCGTGAACTAATCTTCAAATGTCTTCCAGGTACAGCGCCGCGATGGACTTGTGTTCGTGCGTATTGCGAATAGCCCTTGCAAAAAGTCGTGCAGATTCCAGTACCAAAATCTTTTCAGACGGTTTACGAAGTGGAATAGTATCGGTCACAATCAGACGGGAAAGCTTGGAATTCTCGATATTCTCATAGGCATTGCCTGAAAGAACCGGATGTGTACATATGGCGATAACGTTGGTTGCACCCTTTTCAACCAGGGCATCCGCTGCCCTACACAGAGTACCTGCAGTATCGGCCAGATCATCTACTACGATAACATTTTTACCTTCTACTTCACCTATGACGGTCATGGATTCAATCTCATTGGCTTTTACCCGCTGCTTGTCACAAATTACCAGTGGGGTATTAAAGACCTTGGCATATTTTCGGGCCCGTTTCACGCCCCCCACATCCGGAGCCGCAAAAATGGTGTTGGATAAGTCAAACTTTTCAAGATAAGGCATAAATATGGCTTCACTTCGCAAGTGATCCACCGGAATATCGAAGAATCCCTGGATTTGATCAGCATGAAAATCCATCGTCATGACCCGATTGGCACCAGCAGCTTCCAATAGGTTGGCGATTAGCTTGGCAGAAATCGGAACACGAGGCTGATCCTTTCTGTCCTGTCGGGCATACCCAAAATAAGGGATAACAGCAGTGATATAACCCGCTGATGCACGCTTTGCAGCATCAATCATCAGCAAAAGTTCCATGATGTTGGATGGAGGTGATGGTGTACTCTGGATAAAAAACACATAAGCACCCCGAACTGACTCCTGAATTACCGGGTGAATTTCACCATCCGAAAACTTCTGGATGTCTATCCTGGAAAGATTTTGCCCGTAATGGGTCCCAATTTTTTCAGCAAGATAGCGGGAATTTTGCCCGGAAAATAGCTTGATATCAACCATGATACATCTTGAAATTTAAGGCAAAAATAAGGGATATACCCAACTATTCAGTTTTTTCGAAAGGGAATTTATTTTATTTGTACCAGGAAGCATATTTGACGTAATTGTGGGCTATCCGTCGGATTTCACCTTCCAGCAATTCCTTCGATACCGGCTTTATTTTACGCGCAGGCACACCGGCATAAATATATCCTGCTTCACAGACCATATGCTCGAGGACCACGGCCCCTGCCGCAATAATACACCCGGTTTCCACTACAGCATAATCCATAATCCGGCTTCCCATGCCTACGAGCACCAATGGATGGATTGTACAACCATGGACGATGGCCTGATGACCTATGGACACCTCGTCACCTATAACGGTTTTGGTTCGTTCGTATGTACAATGGATAATCGCTCCATCCTGTACATTGACCCGGTCTCCCATAAGAATGCTGTTCACATCACCACGAATCACGGCCTGAAACCAAATACTACATTCCTGTCCCATGATCACATCTCCGGTGATGGTTGCATTCTCCGCCAGAAAACAATTTTCACCCCATTGTGGTGTTTTGCCCCGAACCGTCCTAATCAATGCCATCTCCGCTGTTTAAAATGGGTGTGAGGGTATAGCCCGCTTCCTGCAACAAATGGATGACTCCATTCCTACCTGGGAGATGTGCGGCTCCCACAGCGATAAAACTGGGCTTTTGTTGCACAAACTCTTCGATTCGGGGAATCCAGGCTTTATTCCGGTTATCCAGAAACATTCGCGTGAAATGAGCCATACCGGGATCGGTATTTTTGACCTCCTCCAGAATGGCATTCAAATCCTGAGCTACATAGGTCTCAAACAACTTTTCGTTGTTTGAGGGTAATCCTTCTTCTGTCTGCCTGGAACTTTCCTCTATAGCCTGGATTAAGAGACCTGCCTGATCCTCATAAGATATGGAATCAAAGAGGGATAGTTGAAAATCCAGGGTCTCCAATCCCAGTAGCGGTTTATCATCCTGCCGCGACATCGTTGTAATTTCCATTTCGTAGGATTTTACATTTTCCATCATCAAACTTCCCATGTCCATTTCAACCAACATATATAGAAAAAAGGGTTTGACATTATTAAACAGCATGACCGGTAACCCCATTTCCGCGAAGTATTCTTCAATTATGGTATACTCCGAATCGGACACAATATCCACCAAGCTTTGATTGTCTGGAAGCATAAGCCGGGGCATGATCCGCATCATGGATCCAGGATCCATTCCCAATTCATCGATTTCCAAAATTACCTGGCGGGCTTTATCATATGCCTGATCAAAATGCTCAGGCCAGTAATACTTATCTGCAGGTATCAAATGAATAGTACCCAGCAAATACGAGGGAGCAGATAACTTGTCAGATTCAATTTTCCACAGAACGGTATTGGGCAGCTCATCCTCATAAATCCCTGCAGACTGCCGGGATCCACTGCACCCTATCATCCACAACACGAGGAAAATCACCCCTGATTCTAATAACCACCTGTTATTCATCATAAAATGTTTTTCGGATAATCTCCACAATGTAATTCTTCCATTCCTTCAAATTGATTTGATACATGGTCATCCGGTTATTTTGTGCAGCCGCCGATTTGAGTTGATTGAAACCCACCACCAGACTCCACAGCGTCATATACAAAAGATTGGGAGATCGCTGATTGTGAATGGATCCGTCGGATTGCCCACGAGAAATTTCCTCCTGAAATATTGTAATCGGAATGTTGTGAATATCCTTTATTTTTCTGAAGTAAATGCTATTTTTCATGGCGTCGGACAACTGGTTATTCTTTTGATTCGACGATCTTACAAGGCTTGTATAATTGAGCAACAATTCCAGGTAAAACGGATGCTTTTCCAAAAAGTCAATATATGCCTCCGCTAGAACCATAGTGGAATCCAGGCCATTTTTATCCTGATTCTCCTGCAACACCGAATAAAACATATCATTCATGGTTCTCATTGCCTGAAATGTCAAAGCCATATATAGGTTCTCCTTGCTGTTAAAATAGAAATAAACAAGGCCTTTACTGATACCAATGTTGTCCGCTATGTTTTCCATCTTGGTATTTTCATACCCCAACTGGGAAAACATCATCTCTGCAGAATCTAAAATTAATTGTTCTTTTTCTTCCCTTTTATTTTTCGACATTTCAATTTGAATTAAGCCTGACGTAAATTTAGGAATTTATTTTTTTACCAATATTTTGAATAATAATTTTTGCTGTTTTTTCCGCCGCGCCGCCCAGACCGAGTTTCTTTTCCAACAATTTGTACTGATGGATCATACGGTCCCGAACAGATTGATCCATCAATTTATACATTTCACGCTGGAGATGGCTTGCAGTGAGCTCATCCTGGATCAATTCCTTGACCACCTCGTCATTCATCACAAGGTTGACCAGCGATATATATGGCACTTTGATCAATTTCCTGGCAATGCGATAACTGAGGTCACTACCCCGAAAACAAACCACTTGTGGCACCCGAAAAAGCGCTGTTTCCAGGGTGGCTGTCCCCGAAGCAACGAACGCAAGATAAGCTTTACTTAGCAAACTATATGTTCCCTCCTCCAATATGATATTGGGGTGGGCGGGAGCAACCTGCTCAATAATTTGGTCGTACACAGCCCTGGCCACATGGGGAGATTTTCCTATAACGACATCAAAATTGTCCACATCCTTCACTGCCTCTAGTTGACAAGGGAAAATTTTGGCTACTTCCTGTTCTCTGCTTCCCGGCAAAAGAGCGATAATTCTCCTGACAGAAGATGGCGGGGAGTTACTATCGAAGTGCGGCGATCGGGAAAGATGACGGGTTTGAAAGTCCGGATTGATATCGGTTGGCAGCATTTCCCGGTATTCACGCACAATATCTACCAGTGGATGCCCCACATAGTGAACCTCGAGTCCAAAACGTTCAAAAAAGGATTTCTCAAATGGAAGAATACTAAATACATCTCCGACATCCCGTTTTAGTTTGAGCGCTCGTTTTTCCTTCCAGGCCCAGGCCTGTGGGGCAATATAATAATAATTATTGAACCCATTTTTTCGGGCCCAGCGGGCTATCCGCATGTTAAAACCCGGGAAGTCCACATATATTATGGCATCGGGATTCCAGGTTCGAATGGCCGATTTTGCAATCCGGAAATTGGCCATGATGCGAGGCAGGTGTTTTACCACTTCTGCAAATCCCATAAATGACAGCTTGTCAATGGTCTGATCAAGTTGGACCCCGACATTCTCCATTTTTGGGCCCCCAAAACCTCTAAAAACAAACTCCGGATCTATCTTTTTAATAGCATCCACAAGATGGGCTCCATGAAGGTCTCCAGATGGTTCCCCCGCAATGATATAGATCTTTTTCATCATAGGAGGAAATTTATAAAGTAAATGATCCACCCAATAATATATACGAAAGTGGGGAATACGGCGCCACGCACAGCATGGTGGGCAAATCGGTTTTGAAAATATTTTACCAATATAACGTTGGTTGCAATGGAGACCAGAGATAACGTACGTATCCGGAAATCCGGAGAAAAACCCTCCTCAGAAATAATTCCAAGTTGACTTAATTCCGCAAATATCACATACAACAGAAAAAACGTCAGGATAGGCACCAAAGTTCCGGCAACCATTCCAACGAAAAGATTGTCATATCGTTTACTGAACATCCATCGACTTCTTAAGTTTGTCCAGCGCGTTATAGTCAGTCAGGTCAAACTGACAGGGTACCACAGAAACATAACCGTGATCAAGCGCATATATGTCGGTATCAGATCCCTCATCCAGATTGATCAGTTCTCCGGCCATCCAATAATATTTCATGCCACGGGGATCAACACCCTCCTGAAAATCTTCCACCCAACGGGCATTGGCCTGGCGGCATACTTTAATCCCTTTCAATTGTTCCTGAGGGACTGCGGGAATATTCACATTGAGCAAAAGTGGACGCAGTGGACGTTCTTCCAACGTAAGCATATATTCACTGATCTGGCGGGCCACTGCCTCGGCGGCAGAAAAATCCGCTTCAAACGAAAAATCCAGAAGGGAGAAGCCTACACTATGGATTCCCTCCATTGCGGCTTCCATAGCGGCGGACATCGTTCCACTGTAAATAATATTAATCGAGGCATTGGCCCCGTGATTGATGCCAGAAACACACAAATCGATAACCTGATCTTTGAGCAATACTTTCGTGGCCCATTTAACGCAATCGACAGGTGTTCCTGAACACTCATAGGCTTCTACCCCGTCAAAGGTATACACCCGGTTGAACCGGATCGGATCCCTCAATGTAATACCATGCCCCTTCCCGCTTTGCGGAGAATCAGGAGACACAATGTATATCCTGCCCAGGCCTTTCATAGCTTTGACCAGAGCATGTAATCCAGGCGCAAACATCCCGTCATCGTTGGTGACCAGTATAACTTTTTCTTTTTCCGACATAATTTGTAAAATACTTCAAACCCAAAAATACACCAATGAAACGGATCCGGAGCAGCTCTCGATATATTTTTGAAAATAAGAAGTAATATCGTGGTTATCCCTCAATTTTTAACCAAATTTGCGGCAGGCTGAGATTTTTCATATGACCGCTCAACAATATCACAATAAGGCGCATACCGGAGTACTGTTGGTAAATCTGGGGTCACCGGATAGCCCGGAAGTAGGTGATGTTCGTAAGTATTTGATCGAATTTCTACTCGATCCAAGAGTCATCGATATCCCCTATCTCAATAGACAACTCCTGGTCAGAGGCCCTATTGCCTTAAAGAGATCACCCAAATCTGCCCGGGAATATCAGAAGTTGTGGACACCGGAAGGATCGCCACTTATATATTATGGGAATCAGCTCCGTGATTTGCTGCAGGAAAAATTGGGCGCAACTTACAAAGTTGTGTTGGCCATGCGCTACCAGTCTCCTTCCATTGCAGAAGGTATCAGAGAACTAAAAAGTTTCCCCCTGAAAAAATGGATTATCCTGCCATTGTTTCCTCAACAAGCCTCTGCCACAGTAGGCTCTGTTCTGGAACGGGTCATGGAAGAAATCCAAAATGACTGGGTGTATCCTGAAATATGTTTGATCAACCAATTTTATGATCGGAGTGACTTCATAGACGCCTGGACACAGGTAGCTTCAGCTTACGATCTTGCAAGCTACGATAAGATTATATTCAGCTACCATGGTCTACCACAGAGACAGCTTTTCAAAGCAGATCCCCACAATCATTGCAAAGCAAATTTCGAGTGTTGTAAGAACATCCATGCCCGGAATCAATTTTGCTATTCGGCTCAGTGTTTTCACAATTCACGATTGCTGATGGATAAATGGGGCCTTAGGGAGGAGCAATGCATTACATCCTTCCAATCACGCCTCGGCCGAGCTGAATGGATAAAACCATATACTGAAGATGTCGTTCTCAATCTGGCACGTGAGGGATATAAAAATGTCCTGATCATGAGTCCGGCTTTTGTGGCAGATTGCCTGGAGACGATTGTTGAACTCGGTATGGAGTATAAAAATCTTTTTATGGAAAACGGAGGAGAACACTTCGAGATGATGAAAAGCCTCAACACACACCCTGCCTGGGTTCAGGTATTGGCCAACATGATATATGAAAGAACAGCAATTTCCAGCAGAAATAGTGTCTCCGGACATGACCCAAATTGATTTGAAGGAATTATGGAAATCGATTCAATAAAACAAAAAATCAGGAAAGCGCCCGTCCAATCCATATATTTTCTATACGGTGAAGAAACATTTTATATCGACGAGGTGAGCCACTTCATTATCGAGCAAACCGTCAGTCCGGAGACCCGGGATTTTAATTATTCGGTATTTTATGGAAAAGATATCGATAGTGCTTCCTTATTGGATGCATTGATGCGCTACCCTATGATGGCTGCCTACCAGGTAATCCATTTGAAAGAGGCTCAGCAAATGAAAGGATTTTCCGATTTGCTTCCCTATATATTGGACCCGGCGGAAACAACCATATTTGTCATTGAATTTAAAAGTACTGTTGATAGGAGATTCAAAATCTTCAAATCACTGGCAAACCTGGAAACAGCCTACGAATTCAAGCCGGTACGGGATTATCAGATATCCCAGTGGATCTCCGATTATGTCGCAAGTCAAAACTGGTCCATCCAACCTGCCACCACCCGCCTTTTGGCAGAATATTTGGGTACGGATTTGCGAAAAATTGTCAATGAGCTGGATAAAATCATGCTCAATAAAAAAGGCAACACTTCGATTACCGCAGATGATATAGAAAAGTATGTTGGGATCAGCAAAGAATATAATGTATTTGAACTTCAAAAGGCCATTGGTACAGGACAAAAATCCCAGGCCGTTCATATCATTTCTATGATGATGGAGAATGAAAAAGAAAATTCACCCGTCATGATTATTTCAATGCTGTACGCATACTTTATTAAAATATACAAGATGCATTTTCTGCACACGGCTCCTGACACAGAAAAAATGAAACATCTTGGACTGTCTCATGCCTTTTTCATTAAAGAGTTTCAACAAGCGACAAAGGTTTTTTCGGTAGCTAAATGTGAGTCTGCCCTTGAAATTTTACACGAATACGATCTGAAGTCCAAGGGATTTGAATATCCTGCAAGCAACGGCGGGCAACTGATCCGGGAAATGCTGTTCAGAATCTTGAACAGATAGGAACTTTTTCAAAGATTACTTCGTGATTTTGTAATTGATTGTAAGGACATTCAATCACGGATCCCATCCGGAATAATGAATATCTTTAAGGTGCCTTATTTTATAATGTCGTGCCTTGGCATCCGGTCGTATCCCAATGATATCAAAGCGAATCCACCCTTGATGACCTTTTTCCTCCACATAGACAGCGGCAGCCTGTGAAAGATTCTGCATTTTTTGGCCGGTAATAAATTCAATGGGTTCTCCAAACATCACGTTTTTCCTGTACTTGACTTCTACAAATACCAGAAAATCCCCCGTTTGACAAATAATATCCAGTTCCAGATGTTTGAAACGCCAATTTTGCTCGAGGATGGTATATCCCTTAGATTGCAGGAATTGACATGCAATGCGTTCTCCCAGATTTCCGGTACTTCGAGTGGATATGGCCAAAGGTTAATCAATAATTTTGTTTCAAAAATTCCAGAAAAGTTTGCATTTTTTCTTTGTATATATTGCTGGATCCCAGATAGTTATTGTGCATCATAGAAAATATAAAAGTACGCCCGGAATCTGCTTTCAAGTAACCAGAAAGACAGTGAACTGAGGATAGTGTTCCGGTTTTGGCAAAAACATATGGGCCTTCACGATGACCATACCAGGAACTTATTGTACCACGCACACCTCCGGCAGGAAAATATTGAAATACCACATCGGGAGGAAATTGGGCCCATAGTTGCCCCAAAAGTTCAACTAAAAATCGAGGTGTAAACTTATTGTAGATGGACAAGCCCGATCCATCCACCCATCGGATTTTGTTTGTCCAACGGTTGAAATCGGATTTCATCATGGTGTCGATACTCTTCAAAGTCGAGAGCGTATCCCACAAATGATAAGAAATATTCAACATGGTCTGCTCCGCAATGAAGTTGTCACTATCATACATGATCGCATACAAAAGGGAATCGCGATAAGATCCCGGAATCGTTTTCCAATCGGAATCTAACCAGGATGGCAATATATTCCTGACATAAACTTGTTTTCCCACCACATGGCTGAGTAATTCAGACGCTACCTGAGGTGTCCACACGAGGGGAATTCGAATAGTGTCAGAGTTGCACCGCGCCGTATTGACCTGAAATATGTTGGAAAATTCCTGTCGTTTTGCTCTAAAATTTCCAGGCAGATGAACCTTGTTGAAGATGATACCAGACGGAGACAAGTGCCAACGGTCATCGTCGCACCAGGCTCTGACCATATTTCCATAAAGAGGAAAAGAAGCGAGTTGGGGAGAATAATAATAAGGATAATCATCCCAGGACCATCCACTACCCCATCTTTGATCGGTCTCCCAATCTGAAAGAAAAACCAGGTTCTTTTGATTTTTCAAAAATGCCAATACATCCTCCGAGTAAAACCGCGGGTCAAGAAAACCCGGGTCTCCGGTACCTCTGAAATAGGTCGTATCCCCATGATGTACATAGGCTAGTCCCGCCATCCGTTCCGGCAGGAATTTCAAAGCTGATGCAAGGGTTAGAATCTTGGTATTGGATGCTGGAGTAAAAAGCATATTACTGTTGTAATCCACTAGGGGCATGGATTGATCTGAATCTGCTTCGACCACCAATATACCACTATGTACATCCGGGCTATCAAACAACAATTCGACGAGCTCGGTCGCGGTACGGAATTTAATTCCTTCGTGTTGAAAATTTTTTACAGCGCATCCTGACATCAACCAGGACATCACTACGAAACCGCACAGTATCCACCAAAATCGCAGATTTTTCATACATTTACCATATTCACCCAAAACAGACATTAATTCATTCATTCCCGATAAATTTAATAAAATTTTAGCCGATGAGAAGTTCGATTTTTGCTATACCCGGGACGTTTTGGATGGACCGGGTAGATGTGTCGGGGGAAATGGTCAATATCGAAGATGACGAATGTAATCCCGTCAGGTTTGTTGAGGGGATCGAACAACCCCACGTCCGATCCATACGAAAACGAAAAACACCTTTTTCGGGTGGGCTGGCAGGCATAACTGGGGGTACGCCTAGGCTTTCTGATGAAGAGAGCACCCATTTCCCACAACAGATACCGGTCAGATTCAGGCGTTTTTGGTATATATGCCTACTGATCATGATGGGTATGGAAGGAATTCAGGCCCAGATCCATGCTCCTACAATAAGCCAATTGATAGAACGGTATCCGGTGTACAGGGAAGATGCGATTGGTCAAAAACGCTTTACAATTTCCGACCTGGAACCTTTATTTCAGAAGCATCAGAAACAATCAGAGATCCAATTTCAAATATTGGGCCATAGTCTTCAAGGCAGGCCTGTGTACCTGGCTTCCTATGGTCAGGGAGATATTTCAGTGTTGTTGTGGTCCCAAATGCATGGAGATGAATCGACGGCTACCATGGCTCTTCTCGACCTGTTCAATTTTCTGGAATCAACCTATCCGGAAGATCAATCATTTCTGTCTGCTTTAAAAACGAGACTCACACTGTATTTTATCCCCATGCTCAACCCTGACGGAGCGGAAGAATTTCAACGAAGAAATGCTGCGAGTATTGATCTCAATCGGGATGCACTGGATCTGAGCAGCCCTGAATCGAGATTGCTCAAGCACGTGCGGGATTCCCTGAACCCAATATTTGGTTTCAATCTCCATGACCAAAGCATATACTACCGGGCTGGTCGGACTGGAAAGCAGGTTGCCATGGCCTTTCTTGCCCCGGCTTATGATTATGACAAAACCATTAATGACGTCAGATTAAGATCCATGCAGCTCATTGCACATCTCAATGACACATTACAGACAATTATTCCAGAAAGAGTAGCTGTGTATGATGATAGTTTTGAACCTCGCGCATTTGGTGATAATATTCAGAAATGGGGAACATCCACCATCCTGATCGAATCGGGTGGCTATCCGGATGACCCTGAGAAACAATACCTTCGTCAACTCAACTTCATGGTTCTTATCAAGTCATTTGAATCAATTCTGATGAAATCATACGATTCTAAAACCATCGATGAATATGAAAAAATTCCTGAAAACGAACGAAGGATGCTCGCTTTGATTTTACAGGACCTTCAGGTGCCCATGGGTAATTCAAAATACAAAATTGATGTAGGTTATCTGACGTATGAAATGGAAGATGAAGGTGAAATTTATTACGCTTCGCAAATTGTCGATGTCGGGGATTTGAGTACTTACAGTGGTCTTCATGAATTTTCCGCCGGTGAAATGGACATCATCCAGGGGAAATGGTATCCAGAGACATTTGACAATCTTGAGGCATTTTCCCAAAAGAATTGGATTGATTACATAAAGGGGGGATATTTAGGATTTATATTGGACGATGTGCCCGATTTGCCTTTTCCACCCCTCTTGTTCAAGCAATCAGGAAATAGTAAAGATCCACTTAAGTTGAACTTTTCACCTGGTCAAAATCCCGCCTTCCTTCTCCAATCCAGGACAAACGGAGAGCGATGGGTTGTATTCAATGGAAAAGTCTATCCTTTAACCAAATACATAGAAACTCTGCAATCCTGGCTGCGGAACCAATAAAACATGTATTCGGATGTCGATCTGGGCATAGTAAAATGTGAGAACAGGAAATATATCCAATTTTAAAGGACGGGTTGCATCGTGCCTTAGAATTAATGTAACATTGTCGGATTCCGCAGGGATATATACCTGAGACGTTTGGGTTTGTCCGGCTCATACGGACCCGTCGGGGTTTGATGTCGTAGCAAAAATGGTTGAGATCGAAGAAACAAACGTAGGTATAGCCCATGTTCTGGCGAGGGCATGGTGATAAAGATATGGGCAATTTTTCCCCGCAGAAATCGGACTGAATCATGCGTACGGCGTATATCTCGATCATCCGGACTATATACCTGCAGGAAAATCAAATTTATTTGTGGAATGATGGGGCAATAAAAAAAGGAAGGTCATCGAGTCGCAATGACTGACAACCTTCCTGGATGGTGGTGGTGGAGGATATCGGAGTCGAACCGATGACCTCTAGAATGCAAATCTAGCGCTCTAGCCAGCTGAGCTAATCCCCCGTACGTGTTTGTGTTTGTGTTTGTGTTTG
>CAYRRD010000072.1:0-11317 GCA_964426625.1 uncultured Saprospiraceae bacterium
TCCAAATTGGACACACTAGTGCACGAAAACCTAAATACATATCATGTTTTTCTTCATCTTTTTTGCCAGCTCTTCGTTGCACCGATGTCACATAACCCCCACTATGTCACCATCACTGCGCCTTGACCTGTCGAAAAAATATATTGAAAAACATTGATAGCTATTTAGATTTCCGCACACTAGGGGGGACGGTGCGATAATTATTATCGCATCTTTGGTATAATATACTTATTAGGTGCACAAAACCCCAAATACCTATCCCGTTGTTTTCCAGGATCCGTAAAGATGGATCCATCAGGTCCTCCTCATGTGATTAGTACACGAAAACCTAGATGCATATTCTGTTTTTCTTCCTCTTTTTGACAGCTCTGCCTTGCACTGAAATCCCCTAACCCACTTTGTCACCATCAATGCACCCTGACCTGTCGAAAATATATATTGAAAATCATGGATAGCTATTTGGATTTCCGCAGATTAAGGTGGCGGACATTAAGTTCGAGATATGACAGACGAGGTTGTTTTTTGTTTTATATTTTCATTCACCAGCACCAATGGATCCAGTTCCTTCCGAAATTTTGTGATAGAGAACGTAATTTATTCAGTCCATCATGTATTTTTGCGGCTATGGACCATATCAGCCACACGCATTGCCCTGTTTGTAAACAACCATCATTGGAGCACCATCTGACATGCGAGGATCACCTGGTTTCCCACCGAAAGTTTGAAATTGTCATCTGTAGTATTTGCGGTCTGGGGGTGACTCAAAATGTTCCCACTCCAGAACACATCGGTGCTTTTTACAAATCTGAAAGTTATATTTCACATTCCGATACAAAAGAAGGGCTAATTAATTCCCTATATCACCAGGTACGAAGTGTGATGCTGCGTCGCAAGCAGCGGTTGGTGGAACGTTATGCCACAGTGGGGAGCAAATCTTTGCTCGACATTGGGTGTGGGACGGGATACTTTTTATCCCATATGAAACACCAGGGATGGAGAGTAACGGGTACCGAACCGGATCCGGACGCCCGGATTATTGCCGGCAATCAACTAGGACAACCTATTCTTGATAGCCCGGAAATATTTGATTTACAACCAGATTCTTATTCGGTGATTACCATGTGGCATGTACTGGAGCATGTTTTCGAGCTCCATGATTATCTCGGTCAAATCCATACCCTTCTGAGTGAAAATGGGGTCCTTGTCATAGCGGTCCCGAATTATCTTTCCTACGACGCCGCAACTTACCGGGAATATTGGGCTGCATATGATGTTCCCAGGCACTTATGGCATTTTACTCCAGAGTCCATCCACCGATTAGTGCAGCCTCTGGGATTTACATCGTTACACCGTCAAATTATGCCCTTCGATCCATTTTATATATCGATGGTAAGTGAGCGTTATCGCCAGGCCCAGGGATCGATGGTCAAGGGAATCATCCGTGGAGGGGTATCCCTGTGTCGAAGCATGTGGAACATCAATCGCGCCAGTTCAATCATTTATGTTTTTCGACGGAATTCCTCAACCCCGGGCCCTGCTACCTGAAAAGATAATTGCAATTGTAGAGAATGACTTTGGTTGTTATTTATCATCCTGTTCTGTTTGGGTATTTTGTATAAGGTGTTCAAAATCATATGGATATGCCCAAACTTTCACCTTGTGAGCGAGATTGGCATATTCAAGCGCAGAATTAAGTTGCTGAAAATATTTATACTCCCTCGGGTTTTCGAGAATGAGAATGATCCCCGGTTTTTTCACTTTTTGAAGTGCATACCATAGTGACTGGCCTACTGCCTCTTTCCAGCGGGGAGCTCTTTTTATTTCGATGGCATATTCATCGGTAAGCAGATCAATGCGTCCGCTTTCTACCTGAACTTCTCGTTCACCCCCGATCAAGGTTTGGATATAGTCCGCATAATCTTTTTCCAGCGGAAAATATACCTGGGACCAACCTTGATGACATATGGTAACAATCAGACAGATTGCAGACATTCGAATGATGGGGATAATAAAATGGGTCATGGCATTTCTTTTGAAGCTGGACGGAAGGGGTTCGAATTTTAAAACCTTTTGGCGGTAAAATGTTCTGTACGGGGTTTCAATTATAGTGGTTTTCTATAGTTTTCAACGAAATCTCACCGTTTATTTTATCTGGCCGCACATCAAATCGCTTCTTTCCCCAATCAAACGAACTCTTTTGCTCCCGATAAATTGCCATTTAAGGCCTGCTAACCGGTGTGTAGGTTAAAAAGAAAAGATTTGTATCAATCAAAATAGTATAATTATGCCCGATCCAAGAATAAAAGACGAAGACAAATACGAAGCCTTGCGAGATGAAGGCTATAGTAAGCAAAAGGCAGCCCGGATCGCCAATACACCGAATGCGGGTAAGAAAGGGGGAAAATCCAAAAAGTACGAGGAACACACAAAGCAGGAACTGTACCATAAAGCCAAAAAGGTGGGTATTCCGGGGCGTTCAAAGATGAGCAAAAAGGAATTGATCCATGCCTTGCGCAACAATTAATTACTCAGGGGTATGGATTTCGGTAAAATGATTATTTTAGCCTTATGAAGCATTTATTTTACCGAATTACATTCGCTATAAGCCTGATTGTTATGATGATTACTTCCTCGTATTCCCAGGAACAGATTCGACCTGTATTCAATCATTTGGCAGTTTATGTACAAGACTTGCAGGCTATGACCGAATTCTACAAGGATGTTCTATTACTAGAGCAGATTGAAGAACCCTTTAAAGTAGGCCGTCATTCCTGGTTTAGCCTGGGGCCCGGCTTATCACTTCATCTCATTGGACATGCGGATGATGTTCAGGAGCACCACCGCAATAATCATCTTTGTGTGAGTATCCCTTCCATGGATGATTTTATCGCGCATCTGGATGGAATTGAGGTACCATATTACAATTCTGCAGGCGAGGTGAGTACCCGACAGACACGTCCCGATGGGGTTCAGCAGATCTATATTGTGGATCCTGAGGGCCATTGGATCGAGATCAACGATGAAGTAGGGAAGAAATAATTCGGGTGCACCAAGGCGTCGGGGAACCGTTTTAGGTTTGAAGATCATGGCGGGATACCTGTTTTCAAACTTATCAATACATACCTCCGCCATGTCAGCCGCTATTTACTTTCATTCATGAAAGTTGTATCCTTTTTCCCACAGCAGGGGCTGTGGGGTTCCCAGTTTTCCTACAGCAGGAGCTGTGGGGTTCCCAGGTTTTCCCACAGCAGGAGCTGTGGTGGACAGTTAATCCAAGCCTTAGGTACAGGTTCCCGATTTTACATCAACGTAGAACAATTTTTGGATCCCGATCTTGATACCTGATAGCATCTTCTATTTAAATTTATAGTCCGAAGGTAGTGGTCAATCTCCACTTAATAATCCCATTTTCAAATATATCCAACCAGTGAGGCGTTATTGAATCACTTTTGTTTTCCTGAAAGTCAGGAAGTTCCGTCGTGAATCCAGGAATTTACCGATGAATACAAACAACCCAATTACAGCCCGCATGTGCGATAAATTTCAGTCTGGTAAAACCCATAGTTCTATTCATTTTAAGACCATGGGTCAATTAAATGGATAGGCCGGTACGATCATGGTCAATTTCAGCCAAAGAATACGGTCGGGGTATTGTAGGCGGAATCATCTTTAGTTTGCCGATCGTTTATACCATGGAAATGTGGTGGGCTGGTTTTACCTTACCCCCTGAAAAGCTCCTGGTCAATGTGCTGGTGACTTTGGCTCTTTTATTGGGATACAATTACTTTTGCGGGCTACGTAGTGGCGAATCATTCTGGGAGGAGTTGCGCGAATCTGTAGAAGAAATTGGGCTTGCCTTTTTGATTACGTTTCTCTTTTTATGGCTCATTGGAAGGTTGGATTGGAACATGTCCTACGTTGAAATGGCCGGTAAAACCATCGTGGAAACCATGGTGGTGGCCATAGGTATTTCCGTGGGAACAGAGCAGCTGGGTATGGCTGAGCAGGAAGAAGAATCCGGCAGGGAATCAGATATCAGGCAGAACTCCCCGCTGCGTGATTTTATAAAAATGATAGTTTTATCTGTTCTGAGTGCTGTATTGTTTGTGGCCCCGGTAGCTTCCACCGAGGAGATTCTTGTCATCGCTTTGGAAACCTCCACAACCCAATGGTTGATCATGGTTGTCCTTTCTTTATTGCTTGTTCTGGTTACCTTGTTTTTTAGTGATTTCCGGGGGACGATAAATGGAGATCGGGATGTTTTGAGGATGCTGTCGCATGGGGTGACCGTATATCTGATAGCCTTGCTGGTGGCTTATTTATTTCTGTGGTTTTATGGAACTACCAAGGGAATTACCTTCCATACCATTCTAGGACAAATTATTGTATTGGGTGTCCCGGCAACATTGGGGGCTTCTGCCGGTCGTTTACTTTTAAGTTCGATCAATTGAAATGAATATGGGAGAAAAGGAAAAGCCAAATCTGTTGGAGAATATTGTATTTTATCTGGGAACGTTTATACTGCTGAGTTTGCTAGGGTATTTGGTTTTTCAGATCATTTCCAACCATGATTTGCCACCCGATATAAAAGTTTATGCGGGACGTCAAACTGAGGCAGCCTGCCAATGGGAAGTCATGGTGGAGAATGTAGGAGAAAGTACAGCCGAGCAAATCCATGTGGTCATGGAATTGTACGACGATGGAAAACCCATTGACCGGGTCGCCCCTGTGATCGACTATCTGCCCTTGCATTCCAGTCGGCAGCTTCACGTGGTATTGCAGACGGATACTGGCTCATGCGATTCCCTTGTGCTAGTATCAGTGACCTACGAGATTCCCTGATTGTCGAGATACTAATATCCTAATTGACTAAAAATCAGATCAATGCGTGGAAGGTGACCATGGATATCCTTCCCTGAGTGTTATAAATCGGTCTTCCGCTACACCAAACCGCTTTTTCGCTTTTCTTAATTTGATTATGGGATCGTCGTAACTTTCTGCTGCCAATCGAAATGTGCCATAATGCATAGCGATACTGGTATGGGCTTCCAGATCCAAATGGGCCTGCACAGCTTCCGCGGGATTCATATGAATGGGGGACATAAACCACCCGGGATCATATGCCCCTATCCCCAAAATCGCGATATCAGGAGCACCCAGACGATTTTTAATATCTTTAAAATGGGTTGCATACCCCGAATCAGCACCGAAATAAACATCCTGGTTGGTATGTTGAATGTAAAAACTACCCCACAATGTGCGATAACGGTCCCATAATCCGCGGGCAGAAAAATGCTGAGCGGGGGTGAAAGTAATTTTTATACGGTCATCTACCTTTTGATCTTCCCACCAATCCATTTCCTCCACTTCCACTATACCTAGAGATTGGATCAGGCTTTTATTTCCCATGGAAACAAGGACTTTCGGAGAAAACTTATGGTTTAGTTTTCTGAGTGTCTGTACGTCGAGGTGGTCGTAGTGATTGTGACTGAGAAGGATGAGGTCGATAGGGGGCAGATTCTCCAGGGGGATTCCGGGTTCACGGTACCTTTTGGGTCCCAGCCAGGAGTACGGACTAGCCCGATCCGACCATACAGGATCTGTCAGAATATTGTAGCCCGGGAACTGAATAAGAAATGTTGCATGATTGACAAAGGTGATCGTCAGATGGTCAGCGATAGACTGAATGGTTTGCGGTGATGGGGAAGCGGGAATCGGTCGTTTGGGCCATTCTTTTCTTCGCACGGTAAGCATACGGAGTATTTTTCCCAGCCCCGGATTAAATTGCTTGTTGAGTGTGGGATTGCGGTATTTTTTTCCGTCAAAATGATGATTCATAAGGAATATGGATGTTCTTAAAATCTGAATACTGAATGAATATAGAGGCTGACTTGTTGTTGCACTGGCTTTATTTTTTCGTGTGCATCTGCTGTTGCATGCATTTCACATGGATTTTAAAAAAATAATATAGTATACAGGACCACGAAAACGAAGGTAATGGGTACGAAAACCAGGAGGAATAAGGACAGAATCCCCATTTCTTTGAATACGGTTTTTTTCCAGGTCTGATTGTAAAACTTTTTCAATCCCAATCCAAGATAAACCATGGGTGAAAGTGCCAGAATCCAATCCAGAAACCAGGGTAGACCTCCCAACCACCGATTGGAGGCATAGAGGATACCGAGTATGATAAAAAATACGGAAAAATAATAAAGGGAAAAAACCAGATGACTGGCATAATTACCTCTGCGGTGATAAAAGAGGTAGAGGATGAGGGCAAATACAGGCAGCAGGAAGAACATGGCCACAGGGATGGTGTCGAAAAAAGTATTGTATACTTCCTGGGCTCCTCCCTCCCGGAATAGTTTCAGCATCTGCTTATAAAATTTTCTGGAAAAGAAGCCGGCATTTTCCTTCATACCCATAGCCCTATAGATTTCTTCATCCGCTGCTCCCGAATGGATCAGGGAATCGATATTGGAAGTGATAGAGAGAAAGTCAAATTCCTGAATGGATATATCATTCAGATCTCCATCTGTCAGCACGGAATCTATGGCCTGACCCATTTCCGGATCCAACTTGGTTATCCGGATACTTTCTTCAGTATCCTGGATGAAAAAGGAAAATATAAAGAAGAATATCAAAGAAATAAACAGATACATTTTTGCTGGATGGAGGTAAGATTCTCTTTTTCCATTGACATAATTCAAGGCGATGTATCCCGGCTTCAAAAGTAATGGACCGATACTTGTGAAGAACCGGCCATCGACAGATAGATAATTACCAATGAAATTGGAAAACAAATCATAGATCGTTAGTTTGGGGATGTGTTTCTGTCCACAGTATGGACAATAGGTGTAAGTATGCTGAAATTTCTGGCCGCAGTTTTTACATTCGACCTCCGGAGATTCGGTGTTGTGTTGGTCCATTTGGATGTCTGATAAGCATTCCCTTTTAAAAATACCTTGCGTACTACTCGGGGTGGTCCGTTGTTAAAGCGTTGTGCCGAAATGAAATCCGCGATTTGGTGTATAGAATCACATCATTCCACAGGGAAAATGTCGTGAATATGCCTGTTGGTTCGACTTCTAAATTTTTACTTCTATGCCCGTTCTGTCCCGGAAAACAAAATTAGTAAAAAGGGTGTAATTGAGTGAATAATGTTGATTCGCATGAAGTAAGGAGCCCGTGGCATTATCAAAACAAATCACTCATAGAGTCCGCAACATCTGCGAAAATCTCGTGATCCCGTTGGAATATGAGTTCTATGTTCAAACGATCACATAGATCATCTAAAAAATCGTAGCCATATTCCGAATCCACATAAATCTTCGTGGGTATATACCCCAGTGTTTTCAACACCGATTGAAATGATTTCTGAAAGCTTTTCCAGGTTTGATCTGGTTTCAAGGTTTCAGATGTGATTATTTTTCCGTGGAGACCCTCGATCCATAGCAATATCATGGCATAAAAGGGACGCGTCCCTTTGCCATCCTGAACCGGTTTCTGATAATATTGGGAAGATAAAAACAGGGATGCTTTTTTCTTTTTATATTTCTTTCGGATGTTAGTAATGTAATTTGAAGTGACGATAAAGTCGTTTTCCGGGCTATCGTGGGGAATCGGGACTTCACTGGCTATCCAGTGTATATGGTCGCCCACGGAGGATGGAGTCATGACAATAAGTTGGTCTGAGTCAAATGTTGTGACTTCAATCTGGTTTTGTTTGTCCAAATCCACAACATTCAGTACCTGATCCAGGCAGATTGTCATGAATTTTACATCCTTATTCTCAAGATACCAGGGATACAGGCCAGGATCCAATCTTCTAAAACTAAAATTTTTATTGCCTTTTTGGGGTATGTAACCCAATTTGTGGTACAATGCCATATCCACCTCGTCCAACTCATCGGGACCTACAAAGTTCATGACTATAGATTTTTGCATATAGAAAATTTGATCATCACTCAAACCAGTAAAATTCTGATACAACGTTTCCATTAGGCAGTTCAGTCCCTCATCACCCAGGTGAACGATCAATCCTGTTGAAATATCGGCTGATCCTAAGACCACACACCACCCTATGGTCGCAGATGCTGGATCCTGAATTCCGAATACATGGTTGTCATCGAAATGCTTCCATGGCTTATGCTTACTATATCGGGATGCTGCCTCGAATAAATTCTTCCAGAGATCTGTGTTATTGTTGTTGATAAGTCGGTTCATGAGAGACGTAATTAAGTAATCAAAGGGAAAACAATTAAAGTCGCAGTTTCAGGGTGTAAAATAACCACTTGAAATTCTTTTTTATGGGTTACGGTGACTATTTTTTTTTTTTGATTATCGTTGTCACAATAACCTTCGACTCTGCAAGGACAACCCGGAGAGGCATTTGTCAAAATCCGGCAGTGGGGGTATCCTTTTGAATATTTTATGTTGACCTAAACCGTTTAGGAGGCGTCGCTCTATAAATACCTATCAAGTAGCCCAAGCCAGGAAATCTTGACAATCGGGCCGTGTTTTGGTACTGGACGGGATTTTTAGTACAAAACATGAATCGAAAAACAGATTTTGAATTATTTTGTATTTCCGTTGATGTGAATCCGATCAGCCCACCTATTGCCAATACGATAAAATACGGTCACCATTCTTAATGCATCATAGTTCGGTTTGTCAGTTGAGTTTTTCAGGAATAATTTCCAAACAGTCATCAAAAGCAATTTCCATATCGTCTGTCCAAATCTCAAATCGATTTCCATCCGTTGCTGGATTCGATTCCTCATATTTTTTAATATTCATTGACTGATATTGGAAAATGTTGGGCGGGGTTGTCTTATTAAGGTACCACAAAACTGCCTGATTTCAAATATACGACAGAGGTTCAGCCCAACCTAAAGAGTTTCAGGAACAGCGCAAATTCTCATGCTTCCCCACAGTCGGGACCACCAGATTGTGGGGATGATATATCCAATCACCATCTCCCATAATCAGAATGTCGGGGTAATCGGTTTTGTTACCAGCACTCAGGTCCGAATTCAGCACCTTCACTCGCATAGGTACGGTAATATCTTTTACCGTTGAGCAGGGTTTGGTTGTTTGTATAAGTGAGGGTATATTCGAACGTTTCTCCATTGTGGAAACTAAGACGTAGAACTGCTCCACCTTCTGAATTCCCGATGACGCTCCAGCTTCCTGAACCCTGTCCAGCATTTTGGCTGCTTCCGAAAGCACCCTGATCAACGCTCACACTACTGGAACTTTTGTATTTAAAAAATCCCTGCCCGCAAAGATGGATTTCCACCTTATTGTTGTACCCTCCGCCACTGGAATATACAGTACCACCTACATCCACCCCACTTCCGCTGCTGTAATAAGAATCCATGGAGGTGAGTTTTGCATTTTGTAGTCTTTGCCTCCATTCCTCCACGATAGGAGCAGTTTCGGCTTCGAAAAATTGCATGCTTTGTATCAGGTCGAGTGCAAGCGTTCTGTGGGTGGATGAAAATTCATGGGGCGCAGCTGCAACCATAATGGTCACCCCATCTCCATGTGTATTGATTATACCGGCAAGAAAAGCTTTGACCTGTTGTCCTTCCAACGTGCCATGAAATTCACCACCGAGCGCATTTTGACCAATGGTTTCCAGCTGTCCCGCAGGATTGAGCACGGTGCCATTTTGGTCGTAGATTCCTTGTTGCGCTTGCTGACGGAGCTGGTCCAGGGATTTGGATGGATTGGTGGTGAGTAAGGCAAATCCGGGTTCGGTGTACGAACCAACAAGGTATCCGATTTCATTTTCCTGACCGATCCATCCATCGGGTATCGTAAAGCGAAGTCCGAGATATTTGTATTCCACCGTACCGGTTGCCTGAGAGCAGGAAGGGGTCACGAATGTCCAGAGGAGGGCGAGAGTCAAAAAACACATTGTCAGCGTATTTTTCATAATTAACGGATTTAAGGTTCAAAATCTGCCCTGAATTCAGGTCCATTTTAATGAGGATTATTTGTTATAAGAGCTAATCCTGGCCTGGATAAAGCAGAATGGTGTTGGATCTAATATAAATATTTACTATTTTATTTCCAAAATTATATTAATGTTTAGTATGTAAATGGGTTTTTCTAAAGGTTTGTATGGTGATTGTCCACCGTTTTCATGAATCCCTCTCAAGCCTTAGTCTCACCCATCCTCGACCTCCCTTTATCTCAGTCCTTCCGGTTGGGTTTTGCTGTGATTATCCCTATTTTAGCCTGGAATACAAACCTCACATCGTGATCGACAACCTCAAATACGCTACCATATCCCAAATTTATATCAAGGATCTGATATTTTATCAGCAGGACAGAGAAACCGAATTGACAGAATTTTGCGAGGTGAACGGCATTACGCTGCTACCTGCTCCTGATCGAAGATCCTGCTACAAACTCACAAATGGCACCTTTGCCGGGTTGCCAATCAGCAGTGATATGGTATGTAATCCATACGACAGGTTGTTTGATTTACAGACCTTAACAAAATTTCAAAAGGGAGGACATGACGAGGTGATGTTTGTTATGGAAAATGACATTATTCGAGGGGTGGTTCATATCGTGGATTACAACAACGCAATGATCAATTTTGAATTTTATAAAGCGGTTTATCAGTTTGAAAAAATGTTGCGGGGTCTTCTTCACCACCGGGGTGAGACCAATGAATCTTTACTGGCATGGATGAAAGAGAAAAGTGTTGGCAAGGATCACTGGTATCGGCGTTATTTCGAATGTTGCCCCAGGGATAAGCAGAGGTTTCTACTCCAGGAAGAAAAACGTCGCAATTTTGGCCCTTTTCAAACCTTCTATATGAATGATTTACTTCATTTTGTTGCAGATCGGAGCTATGTGAGTGCTTATTTCAGAAAAAGTCTTCATTCCATCCGGGATCTTCGTAACTGGGTAGCGCATAGCTATGATCTGACCACCAAGGTGGATGAGGTCAATGCCCCCCTGTATCGGATTGAGGATCTTTCCCGGTTTATCGGTAATGCCACCCGTTTTTTCACCTGCTATGAAGAACTGGAGGATATGGTCCGTGATGAAAAGATACCTTTAGATTATTTGAGGAAACAGGTTGAAATCTAGAGGTGTGGATGGTGGAGCGATTGCTAAGCCGAAGGGGACCAGGTGAACGACTGAGGATTGGTAAGCGCGAAGCGATTGCTAAGCCGGCGTGGAGCATGCGATCGACTGAGGATTGGTAAGCACGGATTAGTGGATAGTGGATAGTGGAGCGATTGCTAAGCCGGCGTGGAGCATGCGATCGGCAGAGGATAGCCGGCGTGGA
>CAYRRD010000072.1:11417-14497 GCA_964426625.1 uncultured Saprospiraceae bacterium
AGCGATTGCTAAGCCGGCGTGGAGCATGCGATCGGCAGAGGATAGCCGGCGTGGATCCTACCCCCGCCAACCGGGTTTGTCTTGGCGGTGCGGGGGTGAGGTCTGAAAAATTTTGAAAACAATATTATCTGTGATTTACAGGGATTCATAATGGGAACAAAAGTCCAAAAAGAAGATTGAAATTAGAGTTTCCGTCAGCAAAGGAGAGCGTAGGTGTAATGTGAAATTTGTTGAATAGCAATGAGGTGCCGACAGTAAAACCAACCCCGCTTTGTCGATTGGAAAACCATTGCAGATCGGTGTTAATTTTGGTTCGGTTGTATCCAATGCCTGCAAAGGGAATTACAACAAGATTGGATGTGGAAGATATCCTGTGGGAAGCGCCCAGGGAAAAATTGATCGTACCCGCAGTGAGTTCTAGACTTTTGAAGGTGTTGTGCTGGTAAGCTATGCCCATACTGATGTTGAGCGGGGAATTGTTCTCCCCTTGTCTAACGACCCTGAAGGACAGGTATGGCCGTGCCAAGGTGGAGGTCAGATTGTATTCCCTGGATTCTTCTATGCCCAGATTGATTCCGATTGTTATTTTTCCTTCGGAGGTGTAGCCACCACCTATACCCAGTAAGGTAGAACTTTCGTAGGAAGAAATCTGGCCGGTGAGTGAAAATCCACTCTGATCTGTATCGAAGTAATCATTTTGAGCGAAGGAAGTGATCGTCATCAACATAGCAAGAATTAGGAAAATAAAATTTTTCATAGTACTTATTTTACAGGGTTGAGCCAATGATTATGGGGTTTAAATTTTTAAACAAAAGTAATCAGTAACTGCGCAGGTTTCCTTCACAATTCAAGTCATCAATGAGAAGGAGGAACAGGGAAAGGTAAGCGCAACGCGGACGTCACATCTATTGACCTGGAAGTTGGATAGATGAATTGACCAGGATTTCCGGAATAGGGCAGGCCACCCAATCGCAATTGATTGGAAGGTCGGGATATCCCGAACCTCATTTTTTTCACCTCCTGTGACCATTTCGCAGATCAATGTGCTACATTTATACGCTATAAGTATATTTATTATGGTGGTTCATCCGGACCGAACCATGAAATGAATGTTGGAAATATTATGAGTACTACGACGATGACCTTGCCAATTAGAATTTTTGTATCCCTTCTTGTATTGAGTGGCTGTATACCCACCACGGCCTCAGCTCAGGAATCCGTCCTGTACAAGAAAATCGATACCACATCCTTGTATATGGATATCTATCTGCCTTCCTACTGGAAAGCAGACCAGCAATATCCTGCCATTGTTTTTTTCTTCGGTGGAGGTTGGGTAGGAGGTAGTAAAAGCCAGTTCGAACCCGCAGCCCGGTATTTGGCGGAGCGCGGTATGGTGTGCTTCCTGGCTGATTATCGGGTGCGGAACCGGCATGGTACTACCCCTTTTGAATCATTGAAAGATGCCCGGTCTGCGATGCGTTTTGTGAAGAAAAATGTGACCCGGTATAGTTTGGATCCGGATAAGATCGTGGCAGCGGGTGGATCTGCGGGTGGTCATCTGGCTGCGGCGACCGCATTGATCGAGGGTTATGACGAGGAAGGGGAGGATATTTCTGCGGACGTAAAACCCTCCGCGTTGGTGTTGTTCAACCCCGTGATTGATAACGGTCCCGGGGGCTATGGCTACGAACGTATCGGGGAGGCCTATCTGTCATTTTCCCCTTTGCACAACCTTCGAGAGGGAGCACCACCCACGGTCCTGTTTCTTGGAACCCTGGATCGGCACATCCCCATGGTAACCGCGGAATATTACAAACATGTGATGGAGAAAGTGGGTAGCCGCTGCGATCTTCATCTTTATGAAGGTCAGCAACACGGTTTTTTTAATTACAAAAATTTCGAACTCTACCGGCAAACCTTACTGGCAGCTGATCAGTTTTTGATGTCGCTGGGGTATCTGTCACCGGAGCCGGTAGTAGAGGTGAAATAAAATGAAGCGGATATTACCTCTTGCTAGTACGTCACCTCTGTCCGGATCTCAACTGAATCCAGGAATCATCACACGAATAGATGAAAAATCGGGAGGGAGTATTTATAAATCGAAACGATAACATAACCTACAAACGTCATTTTTCAAACAATTCAAATCAGGATATCTCATGAAGACGATGCTTATCACTGGATCGGGGCGTGGTATAGGTGCTGCTACGGCCATTCTTGCGGCTCGACAAGGGTACGCGGTAGTGGTAAATTACCGGGAGAGAAGGGAGGACGCTGAAAGGGTGGTGGATCAGATTCTGGAGGAGGGAGGCCAGGCCATGGCCATTCGTGCGGATGTATCAAAGGAGAAGGAAATTCTTCGGTTGTTTGAGCAGGTGGATGCGCATTTTGGAGGGCTGCACTGTCTGGTGAACAATGCCGGGATATTGGAAGTCCAAAGCAGGTTTATAGATATTTCTTCCGACCGACTGCATCGTATCCTGCAAACCAATATCATCGGGCCGATGCTGTGTTGTCGGGAAGCGATCAAACGGATGTCCATCCGAAATGGGGGCCAGGGAGGTACTATTGTCAACGTTTCTTCGATTGCAGCCCAAACCGGTGCACCATTTGAGTATATCGACTACGCTGTAGCTAAGGGGGGACTGGATACGCTGACAATTGGCCTGGCCAGGGAACTGGCAGAGGAAGGTATCCGGGTCAATGGTGTACGTCCGGCATTTATCCATACGGACATTCATGCGGATGGGGGAGAGCCGGGTCGCATTGATCGAATCCGGGAAGGCATTCCATTGAAAAGAGGGGGACGTGTGGAGGAGGTCGCTGAAGCCATACTATGGTTGGCATCGGAGAAGTCATCCTATTCTACGGGTATATTTATCGATGTCACAGGGGGCAGATGAATGGAGAATTCAGTAACAATCCGGGTTTCAGTGGATGATAAATTGATAAATCACAAAGGTGTAATTCCAGCACGAAAAGGAGCGGCCACGAAGTCGCTAAGGCAAGAAGATGCTCTTCCGATTGGAGTGAGAGGGCGAATCAAGAGTTCCTCTGGAGGCCCCACTGCTCCTGCTTTG
>CAYRRD010000072.1:14597-16699 GCA_964426625.1 uncultured Saprospiraceae bacterium
GAAACAAAGGTGTAATAAGGGCGAATCACAACTCAATCAGAATTATGTAAATTTGTATTGCAAGTAATATCGATTCATGGTACGCGTCGTTTTGGGGAAGGAATTTCAACATATCATTCTATACGGAATCATCCTGGGCGCCTTCGTTTTTGTATTGAAATGGCTGCAATGGAAATATTTTGTTGCGGATCATTCCGTGGAGATCTACGTTGGTATGGTGGCATTGCTTTTTACAGGGCTGGGGATTTGGATTGCTCATAAGTTGATCCAACCACAGTCCAGGGAGGTTATTGTGGAACGTGAAGTATTTGTACCGGCGCATGCTGAATCTTCATTTGATGAAGAAGCCTGGAAACAACTCGGACTCACCACAAGAGAAGATGAGGTGTTGCAACTTTTGGTCAGGGGTTACAGCAATGCCGAGATTGCCAGGACGCTCTATCTCTCCGTAAGTACGGTCAAAACCCATGTGTACAATCTCTACCAAAAAATGGAGGTTTCCAGCAGGATCAAAGCGATCGATAAAGCAAGAGAACTAAGAATCATCAGAAGCCAGGAGGAATAGGAAAACGGTACAGAACAGACTATATGCCTGGTATAAGATTGAAAATCGATAAAAGCTCCTTCCTACTTTGGTATGAATATATCACCGCACCGATATTTGGAACCAAAGTATGAAAGGATTGGTGGACGGTTGCTGTAGGTTCGCATCATCACCAAACCAAAAATTCAACCGTATGAAAAAAATTATCTGGATCCACGGTCTTATTATCGGAATCTTGCTCAGCACCAACGCCATTATCATGATGACGATGATGGTCAACGGTACGTTTATGAAGGGCAATGATGCCCTGGGCTATGCAGTCCTTATCGCCATGTTTTCCATCATTTACTTCGGCATCCGCAAATACAGGAACCTGTACACCAACGGTGCTTTCCCATTTGGAAAGGCGTTTAAGATCGGGGCAATGATTGCTCTGGTAGCCTCTTCCATGTACGTCCTTTTTGGGCTGGGATATTATTATCTATTTGTTCCCGAATTTCTAGATGCCTATATACAGTATGTCCTGGATCAGTGCACTTCACCGGAAGAACTGGCAGAAAAATCAGTTCAAATGGCTAATTTCAAAGAAATGTATCAAAATCCGGTGTTTGCCATATTGGTATCTTATATGGAAGTCCTGCCACTGGGCCTGATCGTGGCGCTGGTTAGTGCTTTGATATTGAAAAGAAAGAATGGGTGAAATGCAATACAGAGTAGGAATTTCCTCCGCTCTGATTCGGATGCAAAGTCAAATCCAGGCGATATCTCGGATCTGCCAGACCGAAAGGAAACCGATGGATGCAATAAGGTAAACTCATCAGGCCAACTCCGTTCGGTGTGGCATCATATTATTGATTTGCTTTGAGCTGGATTTGTGGATTTTACTTCCCCAATGGTTATATCATCCCGTTGATGGTATGCGAAATCAAGCGTAGATCACGTTGTAATACTGAGACGACCTATATAGGACGATGCCCATATATATATCGTCCCACAAGCAAGAGCCGAAGTCATTTAAATATTGATCATATATGCTATCACCAGACACAGGTGAATCAGAGCTTATTTCCAAAAGCAGTGATTTCTACCTGGAAGTGATCCATGGCCTTTCACAAGAACCCAGGCGAATTCCATCAAAATATCTTTATGACGAAACGGGTGACCTGATATTTCAGGCCATCATGAAGTCACGTGATTACTATCTGACCCGGTGTGAAATGGAAATATTTACCCGACAATCCCATCAAATCGTGGAAAATCTTAAAATTCGAAGCTCCGATTTTGAATTGATAGAGTTGGGGCCAGGGAATTGTGCAAAGTCCATTCATCTTTTGCGGGTGCTGGTTGAGGCTGATGCAGCTTTTGAGTATGTACCCATCGATATATCCCCCAATATCATCCGGGAATTGCAAACCATCCTACCAGAAAAGGTTCCGGAACTCAGGTTCAATGGTATAACAGGTGATTATTTCAACGCCCTGGCATCCCATTTTAGGGGCATTCGAAAGGTAGTCATGTTTTTGGGCAGCAACATTGGCAATATGACACTACAGGAAAG
>CAYRRD010000073.1:0-14350 GCA_964426625.1 uncultured Saprospiraceae bacterium
TGCTCGTACGGATCTGTGAGGGAGCGGGGAGGTAACGAACCGCTCTACTCGGAAAATTAAAGAATGGACCAGCAACATGCTCAAACTTGCTGTTCTTCAAGGATACATTTTCTGAATTTCTGAGTAGACCCTATGTCTGAATAGTTCAACTCCTTCAGAGTGGAGATCACACGAGATCTCAATCCCCCCCGTTGCCACAGGGGGCTATTGATATTCAACCCTTGGCCACAGGCCCCGTATGGGCGGGTTGACCAGTGCGGATATGTCTACATGGTCACAAAATTGGTAAATCAGAGGATGGGTAGCACCCATGCAAGTGGTTTATAAGGAACCTGCTGAAAATGCGGAACTCCTTGATTCCAATTTTTGTATTGCTGAGTAGACCCTATTTATAGATAGCGTGGTGAAGTGGACAAACTTCCGACAATGCCTACCTCCAGCTTTATTTTGAAAAGGTATAATTCAACCCCAGAAAGAACGACCTTCCCCAATGCACCAACCTGTTGTTTCCCACACTGCTGTGGGCACCGCCATCGATACTGCTCCCACCCTGTATGCCGATCGATGATACATTAAGCAGATTTTTTACTCCAAACGAAAAGGTCAGATTGTTCTTGAAAAATGATCTGGACAAGGAGGCATGCACCATATTGTATCCATTAAGATACCCTTCCTTCAATTCCTTAGCCTCATCCAGATAGAATTGTTGCTGTTTACTGGTGTATTTTTGAGAAAGTTGAAAATCGGTCTTAATCCAGGGCCAGAATAACTCCAATGAATTTTGAATTTCATAGACATGGAAGAAGTTATCGACTTCATAGGAATCAGCAAAAACATTGGATAAATAGGTGACCCCACCGCTGGTTTGCAACTTCAGGTTTTTGGTAAATGGAAATTCGAATGATATGTCCATTCCCCGGGTTTTGAAATTTTCAATGTTTTGATAGGTGTATTTCAGGGTTTCGTATTCAGCTAAAATAATGCGATCCTGGATATCGTGTGAAAAAAGGCCCAGATTGGTCTTTAATAATTTCCCTCCCACGGAGGTGTCAAATGAAAGATTGAGTGTGTAATTGGAAGAGGTTTCTGCTTCCAGGTTTTCATTGCCGAGGATGTAGTGATTGATGTCGATAAATTCAAATACAAGTTCCTTTAAAGAAGGTGCGCGGAATCCGCGTGAATACCCCGCTCTGACCGACCAGTTTTTTCCCGGTTTCCACAGTGTTTGTATAGAGGGCAGAACCGGGTGGTCAAAACTGGAGTTGTGGCCATATCTTACATTTCCGAGTAGGGTGAGAGAAGGCAGGAGGTCATATTTTAGGCTTAGCCAACCTGCGGTATTGGATATGGAATTCAAAGCTTCACCGGATTGGGGGATACCAAATCGGGTACCTGAAGCTGATTCTTTCTGCCATTCCACACCAGCCTGAATGTCGAGTTGGAAACCGGTATTGAAGCTTACCAGGTTTCGGCTCAGCCAGTTGTGAAATAATGTGGAATCCTCGGTTCCCTCTACGGTAAATTGTTCTCCCTCTTCAAAGTTGATGCGTTTCGTCCATAACAGACGATTATAAGTGTTGTAAGCCTGGGTGCTGGTGAAGTATAAACGGCGCCCCAGATATCCTTCAGCGATCAAAGCATGATCCGAACGGCGGGTATTGAATTGATCGTCAAATGCATATGGCTTGAACTGAGGTCGTCGACGTTCGCCATACCGCACCACATCTTCATCAAAATAGCGGTAATTGTATCGAATGGAAATGGAGTCGTTCAACTGGTATTTCAGCGAGGCGTCAGCCGAATATTGTAATTTGGGATTCCAGGGGTATTTCTTGGTGCGATAAGACTTTCCATCTTCCGTGAACACCTGTTTCATCAACCGCAGACTATCCGTTTTCTCAAGTTGCACATGATTTCTACGAACATTGCCCTGCAGAAAGAAGGATCCCAATCGCAGTCCTGTACTCAGGGAATTGTCCAGCACCCCTTTAGATTCCCCTCTGTTGCGTGTTGATATTTGAAATTTGGGTACCTGAGATGTTTGTGTGATAATGTTGATTACTCCACCCGAGGCATTGCTGCCAAACTGTGCTGACATGGTGCCTTCGATTACTTCAATTCGGCGGATGTTGTTCATTTGAATCTGAGACAGATCTATGTTACCGTCCAGTCGACCTATAACCGGGACTCCATCGATCATGATCTGAATATTTTCACCGCTGATACCCTGCATGGTCAGGCCCGAGCCAAGAATGAGATCGGTTGTGATCTGCATATTGAGTTGGGTACTCAATACCTCTTCGAGATTGGCCATACCCATTCTTTCGATGGTTTTGCCATCGATAATATGGACCGGATGTACCGCATTTTTATAATGCGTGGGCTCATGCTGTGCAGTGACCACGATCTCGTCCAGGGACAAATTCCACAGGTGAGAGTTTTCGTAAAATGCCAGGCTATCCTGACCAAAGGATTTGGTTATGGTCAGGACAACCAAAAGGCATAATATGAAAAAAGGAGTCCTTTTCATTTTAGAATTATACTTGGACTGTATTGAGTTCGAGATCGGCGACGATTTCACGCCAGGACTCCAGTTCGGGAATACCTGGTTTACGGGCACCAAAGAAATAAGTGATCAACTCCCCGTTTTTATCAAAATATTCCACGCTGGTGACGATCCCATCCGACGTTGGTTTTTTGACGATCCAGGTCTGATCAATGTCATCGGTTTTCAAATGGAGGTTGAACTTCGGATCGAGGATGTTGTACCAGCCCCGCATCTCCTTGAGATTTTTGATTGGTCCGGTATGGATCTGGATACATCCGTCATTGCCTGTAAAACACATGATGGAAACCTCTCTTTCTACTGCCATTTCAAGCAGTTTGTAAATGCTGTCGTTTGGGATTCGGACGGCCATACCATCGGGCGCATTCTCGAGGGCCTGAATTCGGGTGACCTTATATCTGCGAAGCAACCCAAAGAATCCGTGGGTGTCCTTGAGGTTTCTCCAGTCCTTTTGCAATCCCTCAATATTGGGATTGGGGTTGGGAGTTTCGACCTTTTTCTCCGGAAAGGTGGATTTATCAAGCAAAAATGGTTCCTGTTTCTCTGCACGGTATTTTTGGACGATTTCATGATACGCGTCCAGGTTCGATTTTTCAGTAGAATAAATCTTGTGGATGGCTTCGCCTTCATGAGAGAAAAACTGAAGGGAATACAGATCGTCCATTTTTGGTCTACGTACTACTACAGCCATACCATATTTCCAGGGATTCATAAACAGACGGAGATCGATATCTGGATTGACGGCCACACCCATATTAGCATGACCACCCGTAAATGAAATATTATCGTACACCCCTTTGCGTTCATGTACACACGATTCATTTCTTGTAAGACCCATTACATAGCCCATTTTGTGTACATCGAGGAGCACCTCCTTCCAGTCTGCGTCCAATAGTATCCGGTCCGGACCCAATTCCAGGGCCATATATTCAAATTCTGAAATGCCCAGTTCCGCTGCTGCATCACGGTTTCTCAACCTTGGATTATTTAATTTCAATTCAGCTGCTCGTTGCTTTAGTTCGTTGATAGTACTCATATTGGTAAGGTTATAATATGTGGGCATCCAAACACGGGATGCTGGTTAATAATAGATTTAATTTCCAATGAATGTTCCAGATGATCCGGGGTTAACACCAGATTGGGATGACCTTGCTGGACAACCCTTCCTTCTTTCAGGATTATAATATGGTCAGCAAATTGGGCTGCAAGATTAAGATCGTGCAAAATAGCGAAAACACCCAGATTTTTGTGAACCGTCCAGTTTTTTACCAGTTCCAGTAACTTATAGGAATGGTGGATGTCGATCGACGCGGTTGGTTCATCCAGAAAGAGATATTTGGTACGACTGGTTGAAAAGTTATTCTCCAGTTGAACCAGGCATTTGGCCAATAGGATTCGTTTTTGTTCCCCGCCCGATAAACTTGAAAAATCGCGTTCCACATAGGCCAACATTCCCACCTCTTTGAGTGCATTGTAAACCAACGTATTTTTTTCCTCAGGACTGATTTTTTCCTGAAAAGGATAACTCCCCATTTCCACCAGGTCGAAAACCTTCATAGGGAATCCAGGAGTAAAACTCTGAGACAACACCGCTCTCTGGTAGGATAGGGTTTTGGCGTCAATCAAAGAAAGGTCTGTGCCATTCCATTCAATGTAGCCCTGCATTACTTTCTCCTGATTGTTAATGGCCTTCATCAGGGTAGATTTGCCTGCACCGTTCATGCCCAGAACAGCGGTGAATTTTCCGGCAGGAATTTGCATGGAGACCTCATTTACAATAGGTCGCTCACCTTTCTTGATGGTGATGTTGTGTACCGTTATCATATTAACATTTGTTCTTTTTTGACTCTTACCAAAAGCCACAGAAAAAATGGACCTCCGATAAGTGCTGATAAAATACCTATAGGGAGCTCGGCCGGGGCTATGATTACCCGGGCAACGTTGTCTGCCAGGATCATAAAAATAGCTCCGCCCAAAGCAGAAAATTTCATTAATTCACGATAGTCTGAGCCGTTGAGCAAACGAATGAAGTGGGGAATGACCAACCCTACAAAGCCAATGATGCCACTCATAGCGATACACACCCCTACAATCACCGAGGTCAGCAGGATGATATTCGTTTTTACTTTTTCTACATTGACGCCCAGGTATTGAGCTTCATGTTCCCCCAGCATGATGGCGTTGAGAGAATTCGCGTACCGGTCAAGTAAAAATATTCCGGGTAATACGATGGGTAGGGCAATGATCAGGTGAGTCCAGGATGTGCCGCTAAAGCTTCCCAGGCTCCAGAACGTGATATCCCGGAGTTGCTGATCGTCAGACAAGTATATAAACACGCCGGTTACCGCCCCGGCAAGTGCGGTGATGGCCACACCCGCCAGTAGCATGGTCATGACGTAGGTCTTGCCATTTTTCCTGCTCAGAAAATAAACCAGATAGGTCGTGGAAATACCACCGATAAAGGCGAAAACAACCACAATGAACTGCTGGAAAATCCCTGTTACTGCAGCCATGACGGTAGATATTAAAACGATGGCAAGCACGGCAAACAACATAGCGCCACTGGTAATCCCAATCAGCGAGGGATCTGCCAGGGGATTTCGAAAAAGTCCCTGAATGGCAGCACCTGTAATGGCCAATCCGGCTCCTGTGAGTCCTGCGAGCAGGATTCGAGGGAGGCGAATTTGAAACAGTAAGTAGGAATCAGCCGCCACCGTACTTTGATCGGTGCCACTCGATGCCATTACATTTTGTTGCAATACATTGATAAGATCAGAGAAAGACAGATCATAGGCCCCAACCATCAGGGATGCCCCGATGAGCAGGATAAGAATCACGGTAAGTCCGGTCAGTATGTAGCCAGATCTGGTCATTCAAATCGATTTTTACATGGATTCGCCTGGTGTGAAAAAATGCCTAGCAAGTTCCAGGGCTGCCTGTCCTGTTCGTGGTCCAAATGAGGTCAGGTAGTGACCATCCATGGCTACTATTCTGTTGTTTTTGTATGCGTTGGTCTGGCTGATTCCAGGAATGGCAGCTAACCCATCTCTTCCATTGAGGGCCTTCAATCCCGAGTCAAACATGAGGATGACGTCAGGAGACGCCTGTACCAGAGATTCAGGTGTCAATGCTCTGAATTGATCGAATTCTGTAACTGCATTTTTTCCACCTGCGAGTTCAATAATGGCCTGGGCATTGGTCTTATTACCAGCGACCATCAGATTTCCACCCCCGCGCGCGTATATAAACAGGACGGAGGGCTTATCCGTTTTGTCTTTCAGAAATTCCTTTAGCTTCGATTTGTCAGTATTCACCTGTGTCTTCAGGTTTTCCAGAGCCTGCGGATTGATGTCCACGTATTGTGCTATGGTCTGAGCGGCCTGGATGGCATTGTCCAGGGTGTACGACACGGGTACTGGTATGATTTTTATGGAGGAATTCTGGAGCTGGGTCAATGCTTCGGATTGTCGGAGTTGATCTTCCTGTACGAATACGATGTCCGGATTCAGACTCAGTATCCCTTCGGCGTTTAATTGGGTTATGTGACCGAGTTTATTCATCTGATTGACTTCCGCGGGATACGTACTGGTCGCATCCACCCCGACCACCTGGTCGCCTGCATCCAGGGCATATACCAATTCGGTCAGGAATCCACTGAGGGTAATAATACGCGCCGGGTTTTCACCGGTATTTTCGGTCTGTTTCTGCGCGTTATCCGAGTTCGTATTTTGACAACTGATCCCCACTGCTGCAGTGAGGACCAGAATTAAAAGACTAAGAATATGGTTTGAATAAATTTGCATTAGTTAGTTGTTTATCAATGGTAATGTAGCAAGCCCATCTGCGGTCCGTAGTACGACATAATACATCCCCGGGGTTTGCAAAACTGGCAAAGGGAAAGTGTTTTCTCCTGGTTGGATGGTGATACTATGGTGATAAACCTCCTGGCCGAGAGAATTGTTGACTGTAAGGACAGCATCTCTTTTTAGTTCCTGTGAGTGGAACCTGATTTGGGCCTGTCCGGCTGTCACAGGATTGGGGAAAACCACAGTTTCTTTGATGTATTCGGGGGCGGTAATGGAGGAAGAAATAACTTCAACAAACGTGATTTCTAATGTGGATACTCCGGTAGAGGCGCCTTCAAAATCCAGGAAATGTAGTTTATAAATTTCATTGTCAGTCGTTTTGACAAAGTATACTTCATCTTCATTCACCGAATACTGAAAGGTGTTGAGATCAAAATACTTCCAATCATGACCGATGGCATCCATTGCGTCGGTCAATTTATCGGTATGATCTTCATATTTTACCTGGGCAGGGTCGATGCCAGTCACCTTCGCCACCTCAACTCCGGGTCGTGAAAATACACCCGTAACCAGATAATTCAGGTAACCCTGCGGTACTTCGTCGGTTTCAACAGGTGTGTTGTAACGGGTGAACTGAAGATCCCATTCATCTGGTTCGATATCTACCACCTTTTGGTCTTTGAGCGAGTAATATGCCAGGGTTTTGCCGGCATGATCGTTCATATGGATGCTGTCGGTTACCTTATTTTCGTTGTTGAGATCGGCGTAGGTAAAATAAAATATATTACTACGGGTCTGGAGTCGGTCAATCCGGATTTTTTTATAGGAACCATCCCGAAGTTTAAGAATAAAAATCCGTGTACCGTTGAGATTGTGTGATGCCAGGTCGTACAATCCCCAGCCATAATCAAATGGGTTCGTGGTATCAGCCGGGAGTCCGAAAGCACCGTCGCCGATACTTGAATCCCCATTATATAAGGTGTCGGTTACCATCGTCAAATCTGTGCTGTCGAAATTGGTCGAGGATGTGACGTATAATTCTGGTGGAATGCTATTGTCGCTACTCAAAGTAGCCTCGTTATACAATATGGTCGTTGTGCGATTGGCGGTTCCAAACGCAATATCCCATTGGGTGTAGTCTACCGAGGTCATTTCAAGGTTATTCAGATTGAGGAAGACGGTCCTGGTGTACCCTTTTTCCTGATCGATTTGAATAATTTCACCCTGACCAATAGCCGAAAAAGTCAGGCATAGAGCGGTTAAAGTGTATATCAATTTCTGCATTTGCATCATTATTTTAAATTGGTCTAAATAACCGCAAATATACGACAACTGGGCTTTAAAAAAAAGTATTTATAATTTTTCTAAATAATATTTTCACCCTGTGTAAAGCGACCATCCTTTGTTTGATTGGGGGTATAAACAAAACACAATCAATGAATTGCAAATACAGTGTTCCTCTGTTTTGGCCTAAAGGAATGAATCGAAAACCTTGTTATCCAGACGTGGTAGGGCGAAATGACGGTTTTACCGGTATAAGCTGTTTATTGAATTTCCCTGGATGAGGTATGTGAAAGACTTCGTGGGCATCAAAACGGCCCAAAGAAGATATTCCGTAATAACTTCACGATTTCAATATAATATGTTGTCAATTTTGATCTTCCACAAAATATTGTAGTTTTAAGCGACAAAAATCAACAGGGTCGTCTGATTCGTAGATAACCTGACTATCATGTACAAAAAATTACCTATGCGAAAATTTCAGCTGTTTATGCTTTTATTAGCGACTACTATGGTATCAGCCCAATCCTCACGAAATGCAGGGGTGCGTATCCAGGAAAATCCCAGTCAAAAATCTGTGGATATTTATTTTGGAGATAAATTGTTCACCTCTTATATCTATCCGGATAATATTATGAAGCCGGTACTGTGGCCTCTGATCAGTTCCCGAGGACATGTGGTCACCCGTAGTTATCCATTGGAAAAAGTACCGGGTGAGCGAACCGATCATCCTCACCATATCGGTCTTTGGTTTAACTATGGTGATGTAAACGGCATCGATTACTGGAACAATTCCGAAGCCATTCCCCAAGACCGGAAATCTCAATATGGTCGGATAAGCCATAAAAAGGTAGTGTCGACCCAATCGGGAGAGAATTCGGGTGAATTGGTCGTAGAGGCAGTGTGGCATGGAAATGGACGCGATGAACTCATGGAAACAACCCGTTACAGGTTTTCAAATGATGGAGCTACACGGATCATTGACCGGGAAACCACCCTCAAAGCCCTCGTCGATGTGTCTATGGAAGACAATAAGGAGGGTGTACTGGGCCTACGTGTGGCACCCGAAATGGAATTGCCTTCGGACGAGGAAATTACCCTCACCGATGCACATGGCCTTCCCACCACGGTGAAAGCGAGCAACGATCGGGCTAATGCCGATTACCTGAGCAGTGAAGGGATCACCGGAGGTGATGTATGGGGAACCAGGGCAGTTTGGATGGATCTGCATGGGAATATGGGGGGAGATGATGTGCACATCGTAATCATCGATCATCCTGGCAATCCGGGATATCCCACGTACTGGCATGCACGCGGATACGGACTATTTGCTGCCAATCCATTGGGCCAAAGTGCATTGTCCGGAGGAAAAGAGTCTTTGCATTTTTCCATAAAGAAAGGGGAAGAAGCCACGTTCAAATACCGAATTATTATCCAGGATGGAGGGAAATCCAACGGTAAATCCTGGAATAAACACGCCAGGAAATTTGCCAAACAATAATATAAAAGCGTAAACTATGAACCATTTCGACCGAAGACGTTTTCTGAAACACTCCGTATTAGCCACTTCCGCGTTGGCCCTGCCTGGAATAGTCAAGGCAGAAAACTGGTTTCCCAAATCCAAAATGAAATTGGGTCTGGTGACTTATCTCTGGGGGAAGGATATGGACATTCCTACCCTGATAAGTAGTTGTAAGGCTTCCGGACTAAAAGGAGTCGAGTTGCGGGTAGAACATGCGCATGGTGTTCACCTGGGAATGTCCGCTGCCGAACTGGCGGAAGTTCGTCGGCAGTTCGAAGATAGCCCTATCGCAGTGGTGGGTATGGGAACCAATGAAGAGTACGATAGCCCCGATCCCGCTGTCTTGAAAGCGAATATCGAACGAACGAAAGGATGGGTCAAAGTCAGCAAAGCCATCGGGGGAACAGGCGTCAAGGTAAAGCCCAATAAATTTCATGAAGGTGTACCAAAAGAGAAAACCCTGGAACAGATCGGTCGCGCTCTCAATGAATTGGGAGCATATGCTGCGGATCATGGACAGGAAATTCGTCTCGAAGTGCATGGCAGAGGGACCCAGGAATTACCCAATATAAAAACCATCATGGATCATGCACCGCATCCCAATGTGGGCGTGTGCTGGAATTGCAATCCTGAGGATCTGATCGGCCAGGGGCTTGAATACAATTTTAACCTGGTAAAGGACAGGCTCAGTGATATTGTCCATGTACGGGAAATGAATATGGGGGACTATCCTTATGCTGACCTTATGAAGTTGTTGAAGAAGAACGATTATGACGGATGGATTTTGCTCGAATGCCGTACCGAGCAGGCGGATAAAGTGGCTGCGATGAAGGAACAATTGAAGGTATTCAAAAAAATAACCTAATCCATAGACAGGGTGGATCGAAGCGAAATGCAAAAGGGGGCGGTTTTCTCCTGGGTCACAACAAGGAGCTTAGTCCCGCATTTAGGATGAAATTGAGGTTGTCGGGAGGTATAAAATGAATAATTTTCCGGTTGGTGCAAGCGGAGCTGTGAATTGCCGATCGAATTGGTTATGGGGAATGTGTCTTGGAAGATTCTGACACCGCTTGCTGAAGTTGCTGTACCTCCAAAGGCGTCAATTCCCGCCAACTACCACGCGGTAATCCTTCCAGCGTAATATGCATGATTCGGATCCGTTCCAGTGTGACCACTTCATATCCCAGGTGTTCGCACATTCTGCGAATCTGTCGGTTCATACCTTCGACAAGGATGATCCGGAAATGTCTGTTGGAAATTTTTTCCACAGTACATTTTTTGGAAATGGTACCCAGAATATGCACCCCCTTACGCATGTTGATGAGAAATCGCTGGGTGATGTTTTTATTCACGGTGACGATGTATTCTTTATCGTGCTTATTACCGGCACGCAGTATTTTGTTGACAATATCACCATTGTTGGTCAACAAAATCAGGCCTTCGCTATCTTTGTCGAGTCGACCTATATGAAACAACCGTTGGGGATGATTGACAAACCGGATTATATTAGCGGGCTCTTTTGGATCTGTGGTCGATACGATGCCGACAGGCTTATTTAAGGCGATATAAATTTCCGGGGGAGCTGCCTGGAGGGGTTTCCCATCGAGCAACACAATGTCTCCAGGTGCGACCCGGTTCCCTTTCTGTGCCTGGATGTCGTTGAGCAGCACACGTCCAGCATCGATCAATCGGTCAGCCTCCCGACGAGAACAAATACCAGTCGAAGAAATAAATTTATTGATACTGATGGTTTGATCATTGGATTCGCGCATTCCCTTATGGTTTCACTTGCACAAAGATAAGGATATAAAGGGGGAAATGGAATGACCGGAATATGCGGAAACAACCCTCAAAGATTGAAACGCCCTTAAGTGCCGGTGAAATGCCTGCGGTATAGGGTATTGATCCATTCACTGAATCCTGCATACGTTTTTTGGCCCCGAGCAAGGACTTTCGCAGCCGCCTTAGAATGTGCATAGGTATCTCCTTTGTGGAATCCTGTTGAAAACATTTTGATAACATTAACATATTGGCTCCATCTCTGGGCAGCTGCTCTCATACTTTTTTGCTAATCCTTGCTAAGTCAGAGCGTATAATGGATAAAGGGAGATCTGAAATTTTTTGAAAATCCTAAAAAAAATTAAGAAATATGGCATGAGACCGTAAGATCTCTTCTGATGTATCCATTCCTTCAGACCCCCTCGAGGGTTTTGTACCTTTGCATCTTTAAAATAGCTGAAAAGGGGAGTCGACAAGAAGTGTACTCGCCTTCAAAAAATCAAAAACTAGAGTAAACAATGAAAGTATTGGTGATTGGAGCAGGAAATATGGGATTGACCTATGCCATGGCTATGGCTCAATCCGGAATCCTGAATGGAGATCCATTGTGTGTTATGGATACTTCACCAGAAAGATTAAAATTGTTGGAGGGCAACCCCTCCTTTAGAACATTTGACCAAATCGAGAAATGTATCCCTTTAGCCGATGTTGTCCTGATCGCTGTCAAGCCCTATCATGCTGAAGCATTGTTTGGATCAGTTAAAAACCTGGTACGGCAGGATCAGGTTTTTGTATCTCTTATGGCGGGAGTCAGCATTCGGAGCATACAGCATGGTCTTGGTGTGACCAAGGTGATTCGCACTATGCCCAATCTTCCAGCGCTGGTCCGAAAAGGGATCACCTCGTATACTGCATCAGAACAGGTGGAGAAAGAGGAACTGGAACTGGTGAAATCGTTGCTTGGAACCACGGGGATAGCATTTGAGGTAGATACCGAAGAAAATGTGGATGCGTCTACCGGGATATCGGGCAGTGGACCCGCCTATGTTTTCTATTTTATGGAATCCATGTTGGAAGCTGCTGAAGACATGGGGTTCTCAAAAGAGGAGTCTGATATGTTGGTAAGACAAACCTTCGAAGGGGCCATCGAGCTTTATAATCAAAACGAGCTAACCCCGGGGGAATGGATGGATCGGGTAGCATCCAGAGGGGGAACGACTCGTGCCGCTTTGGATTCGATGGAGAATAACGGAGTCAAGGACTCTATCAAGCAGGCAGCGTTTGCTGCATTTCACCGCGCTGTGGAAATCGGCGGGTAAAATTCTATTCAATAAAATCAAATTCAATGTACGAAAAAAGAATTGTCGTGAAGGTCGGGACCAATGTCATGACCAATCGGGACAATCGAATAGTGCGTCCAGTGCTCAACAATCTGGTACGTCAGATTGCCGCGCTGTATGAAAACAACATTATGACCGTGCTCATTTCATCCGGATCGGTGATTGCCGGCATGGAAGTGCTTGGAGAAAGCCACATTCAAGACAAAACGATCCGCCGGCAGGTTTATTCGGCTATCGGACAGCCCCGGATGATGCGGTTGTATTACAATATTTTCAGGGATTATGGAATGAAGTGTGCGCAGGTCCTGGCTACCAAGCGGGATTTTAATCCCGGAATTCACCGGGAAAACATGATCAATTGCTACGAAGGATTGATGTCGGAAGGGGTAATTCCTGTGGCCAACGAAGATGATGCGGTATCGGTCACGCGGTCGATGTTTTCTGATAACGACGAGCTCGCCAGTCTGGTTGCAGAACTGATCCGTGCAGATATGCTGATCATCCTCACCGATATTGATGGTTTGTACACCGGTCATCCGGACGCGGAGGAAACCACCGTAATCAGGAATGTAAAAATTCACCAAAATGTGGAGAAGTATATCCAGGAAAGTAACAAGGGGGAAGCTGAAGGTAGGGGAGGTATGGCCTCCAAGTTGAAAGTGGCCAAGGGAGCTGCTGCCAAAAACATTCCAACCTATATCGCCAACGGAAACAAACCGGATGTCATTTTGGATATTGTTTCCGGTCAAAACGTCGGTACGAAGGTTTCTATTTAATTCGGCGGAGGATGAAATGATTATCGGCAAAAGGTTAATTTTTCCAAATATTATTTTTAGGTAACGCATATAACTATTCCATATAAAAAATTATTAATTAAATTCAAAATAAATTTGGTAAGTTAGATATAGTTTTGTAGCTTTACGTCGTAGGAAAAGCCTTCGCAATGTTTGAAATGAAGTCATGGTGTGTTGTTCTATTAGTTTTTTGGGCAAACGGATATAATTATGCGCAGTATATTAGCGAATTTCACTATGACAATATAGGGACTGATGTGGACGAATTTATTGAAATCGTCCTACCTCACCCCCAGCCGGAGGATCTTGAAAATTACCGAATATATAATTATAACGGATCGGATAGCATGGTCTATCTCAGTCGTTCTTTGTCCGGGCTGGTACCTAACTGCCCCGGAGATTCCTGTTTTTATGTATGGACACGTCAACAACTATTGCAGAATGGCCCTGATGGAATCGCTTTGGTCTACCACAATGAAACCGATACCCTCGTTTTTGATTTTATAAGCTATGAAGGAGAGATCAAGGCGCTGGATGGTCCGGCAAGGGGTATGGTCAGCATGGATGTCGGTGTGTTTGAGGATGGGGATACGCCCATCGGATGGTCTTTGCAAAGAGATTCCACTGGAACCTGGTTCGCCGGACCGGCTACCCCGGGCAGTATCAACCCCATCGAACTTCTGTCATTTAGTGGTCAGTATCTGGATGTTGAAGAGGTGGTACGACTGGATTGGGTCACCGTTTCCGAAACCAACAATATGCACTTTATAGTGCAAAGGAGCAGTGATCAGGTTAGTTTCCTTCCGATCGGTACATTAGACGGTGGTGGTACCCGACAGGATACCTTAATGTACACTTACGTTGATGAGGAGCCTCCGGTAGGTTATGTGTACTACCGGTTGCAACAGGTTGATATGGATGGAAGCACGTCCTACTCCAATGTGATCGAAGTATATGTTCCCAGGCGGGGTTCCCTGGGCGATCTGGTTCCGATTTTCAAAAACTGGGATTTATCCTTTGTTGTGGATGATTTCGAGGGATTGATCGATGTGCGTATATACGACAGCCTGGGTCGCCTGCTCCATTACCACAAGGATTTTCATCCAAATGGAGTAATTACCTTTCAGAGCCCGGTTTATGGGATTGTATTTTATCATTTAAAATCAGGCAGCCGGACCTACACTGGCTCAGCAGTGGTTATGGATTAAAGTTCGAAGTTCGAAGCTGAAGTTGAAAGCAGAAAGCAGAAAGGGGAATGGGGA
>CAYRRD010000073.1:14450-16654 GCA_964426625.1 uncultured Saprospiraceae bacterium
GAAAGCAGAAAGGGGAATGGGGAAAGCAGAAAGCATAAAGCAGAAACCTCTAAGGGGAAAGTTCGAAGCTGAAGTTGAAAGGGGTGAGCAAAGGTGACCATGATAGGGTCTGGCGGATGGTATCTGCTTCGCTGATTGGGTGGCGGGGCTGATCCTGACTTCTCCGATAATTTCATGTCGGGGAAGCATGCATTATTAACCTTTTTTTCGCCTCTGGGAAGGGAGGAGCTCCTTCTCCGAGGATGGGAACGGGAAAGTTCCTGCTCCGCACCTGGAAGTAGGAAATTTCCTGTTCCGCCACCAGTGGTCTGTTTCATAAGTAATTAATATTAAAGACGCGATTATTTTTTGTCGTACCGAAGAAACGAAACCGAGCATAGGGCCTGCCTAAGTGAGGCTTTCGATGATGAAGGTACGGCGAAAAAGAAGCCGTCATAAGTGTGAGGAACTTATGTAACAGAGCACTAGGAAGGGGCACTCCTGCTACACCTTTCGAGCCAATTCGTAATTAATTTTCAAAGGTTCCTCTCGGGTCTTTACTTTGAAACGGAGGATACGGATACTTATCCGGTAGTACGACTGTACCCGTTGTCAGTTTTAATGGAATTTGTCCCACGCCGGGATATGTAAGCTCCACAAAATAAGCTGACCATCCTTGAGAAGGCGTTTCAACCTCAATGGTATATTGACCATCATCTCGTATGGCAATCTCCTGAGGAGTAAATGCCTCACCGACTTCCTTCAACTGAAAATTCCGGGCATTGGGATTGTGGGCAGTCCACAGCTTGATCGATGCTGGCTTTATATCACCAGTTTTGATGGTGGTGATCCCATTGTCCACCTTCCAATCAAACCGGGGGCGTTCGTGGTCATTGATCACCATCTGATGAAATGCCACTAAAGATTCCAAAGCGTCTGAATTTCGCATTCCATGATCGGTATTGGGTACGTATCTCAATAAGCTTTCCCCCTGGAGGTCTTCCCAGTAAAATTGCCAGGAATCAGGTAAAAAGAACTGATCTCCAGTGGCATTGAGTATTAACTTGGGTAGTTTCAAATCAGGGAGATAACTGTAAGGATCGGATAATCTGCCCAGGTCATCGTATTCCTTGGAACCTTGCCATTCCATAATGCCTTCGTCTTCATAATCGTGTATAGCATCGGCCCAACGACCATAAGCTTGCCAGTGATGGTGGAAGGAAGGAACCAGATTGAGCAAGTCAATTACGATAGGCGCAATGGCTACTACACGTTTGTCTACCGCACCAGTGGTCCAGGTGGTCCACCCACGCTTGGATGCACCAGCCACCACAAATTTGGTCACCGTGGTCATATCCTCATGCTTCATGGTTAGGTCAGTAATCACATCCAACGCCCGGACTGCGGACTTGGTCATAGGGAGTCGTGCCAGCCAGTGGGCGTTTTCATCCCCACCACCAGCCTCGAGAAATTTTCTCCAGCCATAAGCGATCAGTTCATCCTCGGTCCTTGGTCCATAATCATCGTTTTTAAAAACCAGGGGCTGGTTGGGCGCATTGTGAAGCTTAGCCACCACACTTTGGGAATGCAGCGCAATCTGCAATACCTGCTCATCTGCTTCCGTGGGCATCTGGGAATTACGGCTTCCTCCGCTGATAAATAGCATTCCCGTCTCGGGAAGTTTCCCATCCGGGACCACCACCGATACCCAGTGCCACCAGACCGGATCGGTTACCTCCTCTTTGGTTAACCACTCCTGAGATATCATTTTGACCACGAAATATCGATAACCTTCGTGCTGGGATTCATGGACAATTTCATAGGAAAATGAATCATCGGGGCGATAGACATAATTGGAAAGGGCGTGGGTGGAACGCCGGTGATCTTGTTGTGGTTTTAACTCGGTGGGTATGTATTCCCTGCCCTGGGAAGATTGGCTGCAGGAAATCACTACACCAGAGCATAACAGAGTAGCCAATATATAGAACAGAAAATGAAGGGGTTTTCGCAGAAATTGTCGCATTTGAAGGATTTATAGCGTTTGTAAATTTAATTTCCAGTTGACCTTCAAATTTAATAAAATTAACCCATTGAGGTAATCTGGGCGTGAGAATTTGTCGGTTCTTCAGCATTTGCAAAAAAATCTATGGCTCTAGAAGTTTAATATAGAAAAATCGCAACTGGAAAATATGCAGGAGCTCAATGCAAAGCTTATCTTCCTAGTG
>CAYRRD010000074.1:0-16650 GCA_964426625.1 uncultured Saprospiraceae bacterium
GAATGGCAGATTTTTATTCGACGTAGCCACCAACCCTATTGGTGGCGGTAGCGATCTGGAAGCGCCCGTTGAAGTATAGGTTCAGGTTGAGAGGTAGTATGTGCCTGACGATGTGCTGGAGCATACGAGGTTTCGCTGTGGATTTAGTCCACAGTAACGGAGTGGGAAGTGATTGGCAGCGTGGGGATGCTTGTGAGAATCCGGTGCGGAGCTAGTCCCCTATGATGGGCATTGACAACCCCGGACCATTCACACTATCAATTCTTTGTTGATAGTCAAGGCTTTCTGAACATCTTTAAAACGCGGATCCAGAGAATAAAAATTCACGAGTTTTACAGATCCATCTTTCATGTAGAAAAATACTTTTGAATAATTTGCATTAACGCGTTGCACCCTCGACAAATCCAAACGTTGTTCCGGGCCCGAATCCAATTTATAATAAACATCGTTGTGAGTCCAGCGGATGTAATATTTTGACTTCTGCTCCTGATCCAGGTAAAGCAGGATCATAAACGCACTCAAAATGAACCAGAAGAAAAAACTCCACTCCCGGATATCAAATCGCTCACTAAACCCCTGCGACAATGAATAGTATAAATGAAAACTTCCCAGCAGTAAAAATGCCATGATCATGATCAAAATGATCATCCTTACTTTTCTATGAAAAATACGAGGGCGAATAATATTCTTTTCCATGGTCAAAGTTATTTGAAGTGAAAAGTAGATGCCCAACTGGACACCCTTACTACAATGATGGTTTATAGTGTACCCAACATGTTTCGTTAGAATTCATGCCATTTTCTGATAACACGCCCCTCAAACAATAATCTTCCCTAAGGGCATGGCTCCCCTTCTTTCTCAAGGCTAATTCACTTTCTCCCGGACATCTGGAAATGCGCATCCCCACCATCTCCTCTCCAGGACTCAGACAGTTCCGTTTCTACTGTTCCTTTCCCCGCGCCACTTCTGATTCATCGTCGGCCATATAAACCCGACTCAATCATTGGCTCCCAATCTGGGAAAAGTTTCTGAGGCCACTACGGTGACCATCACAATTTTCCATTCTCCGCCAACCTTCCGTAACACCCGCTGCTCATTCGATATATCCCCACTCAGATCCTGACGATAGGTAACCCAGGCGAACGGCCCATCCTGCCTTATTTTTAGATCGCTTCTCAGGGAGTAAAACAAATCCCCGTTTCCTACATTTTCAGTGATGATGGGCCGCATGGTACGATCGAGTTCTTCCCAGGAAGTGTAAAAATGATGCACATTGCTCCGCACCCACTCAAAATAAATATTGTCGTCGTGCAACCAACAATCCTTCCAATCTTCATATTCACCCATAAAAAAGGACTGCGTTTCCTTTTTAACTACAGCCATTATGGCCATTTCCTCGTCATTGAGATCGTCAACCTGACCCGATATGGGATCAATACATAAGATAAACCCAATAATAAAAAGTAAAGCTCTCATACGCTTTTATTTTTTAGGCCGAAGCCAGAACACAAATCAATTCATTCGCAGTGTTCTCAGGGTTGTTATATATTCACAACATCAGCAAGGCCTAAATTCGTTCCGCATATAGCCATTTTTTAATATTTAACAAAAAATTCAATATAAAACCCTCATTAATGCAGCTCTATGCCGGCCCAGGAATGGAGGTTCCAATGTTGTCCCTTTTACCAACAGTAATATAGTCGAGTTAGGAATTTTCAATCATCCGGGTCCAGGTCCTTTTAAGAATTTCCTGTTGATAGCCAATCCGATACATTTGATAAACAAAAACATTGGCCAGCTGCACTTTAAGGTAGGATATGCTTTGGTATTTCTGAGGTCGTACCCGTATTTCACCCGGGTGTACATAAAATTTACCCCGTTTTCTTAACCGGTCCACCAGATCAAAATCTTCCATGATTTCAAGGGATTCATCATAGCCACCCAGCGCATGGAAAGTGTGTGCAAAAACAAATAAACTTTGATCTCCACCTCCTGTCCAGGTCATATTGAGCTTGGACATATACCTTTTTATTGTGGTCAACCGTCGACCGTTGACAAACCGAATACTGAAGCATCCCCCAAGAAATCCGTCCAAAAAACTATCATATATGGCTTCTACAAAATCCGTAGGGGGGATGGTTTGCGGATCCAGAAAATACAAAATGTCTCCACCGGCCTTGTTAGCTCCGTAATTCATGCGTGATGCCCGGCTTGCATTTCCAGCAAAAATCCGCACCGGATACTCCTGGGCAATGGCCACGGTAGAATCTTCACTACCTCCATCCACAATGATAATCTCCGCACCCCGGCTATAGGCCACCAGATGTTCCAGGCATTCGCCAATAGAATCCTCATTATTAAAAGCGGGAATGATTATACTGATCAGGTTTCTCGATGCCACAGGTGAAAGTTTAACGAAAATTTCTCAAAATGCTTCCAGAATAGAAAGATAGAACTGAAAGTTGTGACCATACGCCACATCAGCACGGACAGTAACCCTGTTCTGATGATCCACAATATAACGTAGCCCTGCACCTCCGGCAAATTTAAAATCTCTGCGATAATCTTCAAAATCAAATACATCTCCAACGGATACAAATGGAACCACAAAATATTTACGCCAAACCGGAAATCTCAATTCAGATTGGATCGCCCACATATTGTGGTTCCGGTACCTCCCTTCAAAATGACCACGCATCATGCTGGCTCCACCCAAAAGGGATAAATGGTAGTATGGTATCGCAGGTCCACTGCGGAAAGAAAACAGCGCCTGACTCGCCCAGATTATCCCTCCTGCAATGTTCCTGAAATACCGGAAGTCCAGTTCCGAAGCGGTAAAGGCATAATCTGATCCCCACAATGAATGGTACAAAATCGATTTACCCGAAGCATAAAATCCGGAAATAGGGAACAGGGTATGATCCCTGCCATCGTATTGGATCCGAAAACCAACACCATTCACAAAACCTCCTTCCACACCGGTGGTTTGTAGTCTTTGTAATTCACCCTCCTCTTCAAGTCGGAGGTCCCAATAGTAATTAAAGTCCCCTGTAAGACCCAGTCTCCAGTACTTTGAAACCACCAGAGTGGGAGAAATGCCTAAATGCGGATACTGGACCGAATAGCTCTCCTTTCTCAAATCAGTACTTTGATTACCGATTCCCCAGTATTTATATACAAAATCGTAGTACCCCAACTCCCCCTCCAGCTCCCACCTTTTCTCCGGACGGTAAATATGGAAGGACAAATTGGATATAAACTGCTTGCGTAGGGTGTATAGTCCGCGCAATTGTATTGTACTTGGCCTTCTGTGAAGAGAGTCAAGATGAAATGTATAAGACGCACGCGCTCCGAACACCCAATTCGTTTCGGGTGTAAAATACACCACCGGAACCGGAACAAAGGTCTGTCCGGGTTCAGCAACCTTGCTGGGGAAGGTATGGATCTGAGTATATCCCGTCTGCAAGCACAGTACCAGGATAAAACATAAGGGTAAAAACGATAAACCGATCCCCCCAGAGCAGAAAAATCCAATGTGCTTGGATTTGCAATAGAACGTTTTATATTTGGACTCGGCAATCATTGCTCGTTTATATCCACTCCAATATACAATGAATAACCGACAATGATTCTTAAAAATTTGAAGGTGAACCAATAAAAAATCCGGGAATATGAAAATTTTGGTCATAGGGGGAGGAAATATGGGAATGACTTACACCCAGAGCTTTTTACGATCCCACGTTACTACGGCGGAAAATATTATGATCCTGGAAAGGTCCAGGGAGAAGGCAGAGGAATTAAAAAAACTAAATCTGGGTTCGGTTCATGGCCAACCAGAGACTTGTCTGGCACATGCTCAACTGATCATTATGGCTGTCAAGCCTCAGGATGCACCATTCGTCTATAACCAGATCAGCCCCCGTCTCCACCAGAATCAAATCGTACTATCGATCATGGCAGGCGTAACCATCCAAACACTAAGAAAAGAACTGGGTATTGGTAAAATTATCCGGGCAATGCCCAATCTACCCTCCCAAATCAGCCACGGTATGACGGTATTTACTTCCACCAATGATGTGGATCGTTCCGAACTCGTCCAGGTTCAGAACCTGCTCAACACCACGGGAAAAACACTTTACGTGGAGGACGAAAAACTGCTGGATGCCGCCACTGCCATTTCTGGCAGTGGGCCTGCTTATGTATTTTACTTTATGGAATCCCTGATGGAGGCTGCCGTTAAACTGGGCTTCACAGAGGCTCAGGCGGAATTGTTGTCCTGGCAGACCTTCCATGGAACGGTGGACCTGTTTCATAAAAATGATTTCACCTGTAGGGAATGGATCCAAAAGGTTTCAAGCAGAGGTGGTACCACCGAAGCTGCACTGGCCACATACGAAGCAGAAAAAGTAAAAGCTGGCATCATAAGAGGAGCTGAAGCTGCTTATAACCGGGCCCGGGAATTGGGTAACAGTTAATGCGCGTCAGTCCCCCGAACTTCCAACATCAATTCTTTTCTCATGGTCATCAATTCGTTGTACATTTTTGCCGGCAACTTTCGCCATCTGTACTTTCTGAACCAACGGATCACCTGATCCGTCCACAAAACAGTGACCATGCTAATGATAGGTAGTAGGATAAAAAAACTGAGTACCCACCACCCTATAAAAAACGCCCCGATAATCATCCAAATCATCATAAACACAGGGACAAAAACTAGGAAACCTGCCATTCGGAATCCTGACATATATTCGGGTTTTTGATTCAGACGGCGTTGGATAGAAAATGATATCAAATATACGGGACCCAGGAACAACCATCCGATTATTCCCAGAGGAGATAGCAAAACCCACCACGGTAAAGACAAATTGGCATTTTCTCCTACATCTCTGACCCCCGACGCCGAGCAGGCATCCTTGTAGCGTTGGTTCATTTCTGCGATATTTTGCCATTTTTCCTTAGTCGTCTCATTGATTTTTCTGGCAATAGCATCTAATCGTCCAAAGAAATCCCGGTTATCATATTCCGCTACCGGGTATGGTCTGTATTGTATATCATTGGAGACCATGGCAAGTATGTCATCTGCCACTTCCAATCGTTCATTTTCCGCAATATGGATCATCTGTTGATGGAGTCCCTGATAGATTCTGTCTGTTAGCATCGCAATGCCATTCCGTTCATCCTCCTGATACATGGCATAGAGTGACCTGGTAGAAATGGGATCACCCACCTGAACTGCAACTCTGGAACGTGGCCGGGGAGAAGATTCAAAATTCACGCCAACCGGCACAATCCACACCTCCTCAATATCCCTGTTTTGCAAAGCACCAAAAGCAATCCGTGCCGCACCTTTTTGAATCGGCCGGGTCTGTTTAATATGTTTGGTGCTTCCTTCTGCAAAAATGGCAATACAACCAGACTGGGTCAAAAGATCAAAACAATAACTGAATTGTTTTTCATTTTGCCTCATGCTAGAGAATCCATCACGAAATCGGTAAATCGGTAATTGATTTGTCTGATCAAAGAACCATTTCACTTTCGGGTTGACCACATCTCCGCGGATAAGAAAATGAAGTTCCCGGTCCAGATGGGTCGCCAGAACGCAGGGCTCTGTGAAGGCAGATGGATGATTTACTGCCAGCAATACCGGCTGATTCCTGGGAATATTTTCCTGTCCATGAACAAAAATCTTTTGGTAATATCCCTGGAGGACAATCCGGGTGATTGGTCGAAGAATGGCGTATAACATCCGGCGATTTAATTAATTTTACCCATTTTACGGCAGTAAACTTAGTTTTTTTTGGAGAAAAAGGAAAGAATACCCGCATTATTGATCCTAAGTGGGCCAACCGCATCGGGCAAATCCAGTCTGGCCGAGTCACTGGCTTTGGAATATGGATTTCCAATCATATCTGCCGATTCCAGACAAATTTACAGGGGATTTGATATTGGAACAGCCAAACCATCTTCCTCTACGCTGTCTAAGGTGCACTATGAGATGATCGACATATTGGAACCCTATGAAAAATTTTCTGCAGGGAAGTTCGCCCGACAGGCTGCGGAATTAATATACGGGGCCTTGAAAGAAAAAAGGATTATTATTATCACAGGAGGAACCGGTTTTTATATTTCAGCACTTACTGAAGGCCTGGCCAACATACCCGGTATCGAAACCCGGATTGATCAAAAATGGGATCGGATTCTGGCCAACCAGGGATTGCCATATCTTCAAAAAGAAATAGGGAAACTGGATCCCAGGTATGCAGCAGCAGGTGATCTGCAAAACAAAAATCGGTTGCTCCGGGCAATAAAAATTGCGGATCAAACCGGGCAATCCATTCTGGATTATTCACCCCAACCGTTTCTGAAACCCTATCACCCTGTGGGTTATTTTGCCATACACCGGGACCGGGAAGACTTATATCATAGAATCAATGCGCGTGTGGATCAAATGATCGAATCGGGTCTGGTGGAGGAAGTTCGCCGACTCCTGCACCATCGCGATTGCCCGGCTATGAATACAGTGGGCTACAAAGAACTCATTCCCTATCTGGAACTAAAAATACCGCTGGAGGAAGCAGTGGAGAATATCAAACAACACAGTCGAAATTATGCAAAACGCCAAATGACCTGGTTGCGTCGAAATAAGTCATGGAACTGGATCGATGTGAAAAACCCCCAACCTTTGAGGGAATGGATTGATCTGCATACCCAGGAGGGATAAACAAGGGGCCGGGATTCAAAGCAGTTCCCGTACATTTTCTGGAGGCCTTCCAATAACCGCCCGGTCACCGTCGATTACAATAGGGCGCTGTATGAGGACAGGATGATCCACCATTACCTCTATCCATTCTTCATCACTGAGATCCTTCCCTTTGAACTGATTGATGTATAGCTTTTCGTTTTTCCGAATCAAAGTTTGTGGAGAAATGTCAAGCTTTCTGATAACCTCTTTCAATTCTTCTGCAGTAGGCGGTTCGTCCAGATATTTCCTGATTTGAAATTCGACTTTTGCATCCTGTAACAGTTGCAGCGTTTGCCTTGACTTCTGGCATCGGGGATTATGAAAAATAATCATTTTGCATTATTTGAGTATATTGTCGCCAAAATATGAAATTTTATGTCAATCTGGAAACAAAATCCGACTCTTGACGGCCTCAACGCTTTGAACCACAATACGATGGGGGCTGCCATTGGATTGGAATTCACAGAGATAGGACCGGATTTTATGGAAGCCACCATGCCGGTGGATCACCGCACCGTACAACCCATGGGATTACTGCATGGTGGTGCATCTGTAGCACTCGCCGAAACCCTGGGCAGCGTCGCAGGTGTATTGGTTTTGGAAGACACCCAGCGACAGGCCGTAGTGGGGGTGGAAATAAATGCCAATCATCTGCGATCAGTCAGAAAAGGTAAAGTGACCGGACGCGTATCACCAATACGACTGGGGCGAAAGATCCAGGTCTGGCGAATTGTGATACGGGATGACCAGGATCGTCAGGTGTGTGAAAGTCGATTGACAACCATGGTTATAGATATATAAGAATGATCCAAAATATTATTTTCGATCTCGGTGGTGTATTGGTCAATTGGGATCCCATCTATTTGTACCGTAAAATTTTTGAAGATGAAATTTCCGCCGTGGAATTTCTTGGCAACGTATGTACTTATGAGTGGAATCTGGAGCAGGATCGGGGGCGAACGCTGTCAGAAGCAACCAACATCAAGATCAGGGAATTTCCGGAGTATGAAGCCGAAATCAGAGCCTATTATGACCGCTGGCCAGAGATGTTCCAGGGCACCATCGACGAAAACGTGCAAGTGTTGAGAGAGTTACTGGACAGTAGCCAGCACCGGGTTTTTGCTTTGACCAATTGGTCCCGAGAAACCTTCCCAATAGCCAAATCACTGTTCCCCTTTTTCAATGAATTCGAGGGCGCCGTCGTCTCAGGTGAAGAAGGTCTGATCAAACCCGATCCTGAAATTTATAAACTCCTGCTCCGTAAATACAATCTTATTCCTGAAAATTCAGTCTTCATTGACGATCGACTCGAAAATGTGGAAGCAGCCAGGGCATTGAATATCCACGGGATCCATTACCAGCATCCCGTAATTTCCCTTCGGGAAGAACTATCCGGGCTGGTCTTTTGACAATCCGCACGTGTGGACTGAGAGGAAACTCAGGAGGTCTTATTGCCTGCCCCACTGACAAATAGGGATGGGGACACTTCCCATTCCAGACTTCAGCGATTCGTATTTGCTGATCTTCGTTCCCGAAACACGCATCCCCCAACAGACAAGACGCAGTGATAGTGCGTTGCTATTCAAGGAGCAGCACCCAACTCAAAGCAGTCAGGTTCTTTCCTGTTTCATCTCGCAATGCCGGAATCATCATATTAATCTCCGATTATTCCAGGGTTTCGTATTTCAAATAGATCATCAGACCTCGTTTTCTAGCCAGATACTCATATTTGGAGATCAGAAAATTGGTTTGGGCTTCTTCTTTTCTGTTCTGGGCGTTGATTAATTCAAAACTTGTGGATGCTCCTACGTTGTAACTTAATTCTATGTTGTTAAAAAATCGCGTTGACGCCTCCAGGGTTTTTTCGGCAGCCAAATAACTGCGATAGGATGACTTCAAGTCGGCAATATTCCTTTCCAGTTCCTCCGTGTACATATTCACCTGTTGTTCCTTCTGAAGCTGGGCAGACTGGTAATTTATCCTGGCCTGCTGTACGTTGGCACTCGTATTACCCTGGGTGTATATAGGAATCGTGAGCTGTAAGCCAAAACCCAACCCCCAATTCTCGTTTAACTGATCAGCATATGGTATGGGGTCAAGCCGAAAGGTAGGACTTTCAAAGCCGACGGTAACCGGATTTCCATCCAGATAAACGGTTTGATTGGAAATGGTGGAGCCTGTGGGAATTGACATTCGTCGGGCTGTGGAAAAATTGGTACTTAGTGAACCACCCAGGGACAGTCTTGGATAATACTGGCTTTTGGCCATTTGAATTCCCAGGGAAGCACTTTCCACTCTTAATTCAGCTGCCTGGAGCGATGGTGCCATAGCGAGAGCCCGGTCCCGGAGTTCAGGGATCGATAGCAAATCAAGCTCATTGGGAAGCACATCTGCAACGGGGGGTAACTGAAACTCGATCTGTTCTTCAACGGGAATTCTAAGTAATTGCTTGAACTGCAAAACAGCCAGATTATATTGATTATCTGCTGCTATGACCTGTTGTTCGGATCTCGCCACTTCGGCTTGTATTTCCAACAATTCGTTTTGGGGTTTGGATCCTGCATTGACCTCGGCAGCAATTCTGTTTTGTTGCTCCACCAGCAATTGCATATTGGCTTCTGACAAAGCCACGTTTTCCTTGGTAAACATAACCTGAAAAAATTGCTGCACGACGAGTAACTGAATGTCTTCCTCTGTTTCTGCTACCTGCAACATGGCTTGTTGTTCAGCAAATTGGGCTTGCCTCACTTGCTTATGAACCAATCCTCCATTGAACAATTGAACCCCACTATTGATATTTGCACTCTGATTGTAATTGTTTTCGGTGGTAAAAGCATTGGTGGTAGGGTCGATCGTACGTCCAATACTATTACTCAGATTACTCGAAAAGCTCAGCGAAGGGATACGCTGCTGTCGTATAGCCTTCAGATCCACCTGAGCACGCTGGATCCCTAGACGCGCCTGCAGGATTTCAAGATTATTCTCACGGGCATGTTGCAAGGCCCTTTCAATCGTCCAAACATTCTGGGCCGAGGCGTACGATCCAAATAAACCCATGATCAGAAAAAGAATTGTTGTCCTCATACCTTCTTTCATTTGAGGGTCCCATTTATTCAGAACCTGTATTATCTTATATCCATTCATTCATATTAGCTCTCCCTAACCTACCCAATTGCACACCCTGTATTGATACAATAATCATTTTTCATGAACCCTTGACCAATGACCCATTATCAGGTAATATATTGTGGAGAACGCTGGTACTTCAAATAAAGGATTTTACCCCGTTGCCACCTAAAGTTTTCTACCAATTATCCATTCCGGGCGATTAAATCAACATTGCACCTCTCAGACGATGGTGGCTATCAGGTCACAAAGTACGATAAAATCAAACCGACTACAACCACGATGGTAAAACTCAATAAGGTTCCGATGAGAATATATTCGGTTTTTTTGTGGTGCAGCCCTTTGGATAAATCGCCAAAACGGAATATGGATTTGGCCCCGATTAAAAATCCAAGCGCTGTATATTGACCAACCAGGATGAAGGTCAGTGCCAAAACCCGCTCCAATTGTCCAATTGACCGACCCGCCAGCGGCAGTCCTTCATCCGGATGATATTTTTCAATATACGCTTGCCAGTCTTTGGTGGAAAGATCGACCAGCGTAGCTGAGGGATAAATTATGAAATAGTAACCAAGTGCAATAATTAGAATTCGGGTCATCCAGTCGGGGGTGGCCACGATCCACAAGATATTGTGCACCCAAACAGCTATCAGGAATAAAACGCAAAAATGGGCAATTTGATCCCACAGAAAAACCAATCCACGTTGCAGACCCACTTCCTGCCAGGAGTTTTCGATGAATTTCACATAATATATTTTGAGTAAATCAAAGATCAAATGTCCTGTGGCAATAACCAAAGCACCAAAAAACCCTACCCAGCTTGCCTGGCCGCTCAACCAAAACAGTACCGCAAGTGCCATAGCGAAGTGAACCAGAACATGGTAATACAAAAACGGACTTCGCCACCTGCGGCGACGTTTTTCATCCACCCAGTGCCGGGGCTGAAATGTAAAATCACCTAAAAAATGGGCTACCAGCAGCCATACGACCAGAGAAAGAGGTGGAAGAATCATGGTAGTAGATTTTGAAGGATGTTCTGATATCGTCGGATCGTTTGTTCCAGTACAGAAAGTTCAGCTCCCTGGATCCTTTGGTTCATGGCCGGTTGTGAAATTCCAAATAGATCTGCCAGTTCCTGTTGCGTGGAGCCTTCACGAAAATACATCCAGACCGTTCTGCCTGAATTGACCGTCCATAATCTTTCTATAATGATATCCAGAAATCGGCAAAGGAGTTCAAATTCATCATTGGCTTCCTGCCAGGGGGTTTTTACTTCAAGAAAGTGATCGCGGGGCATAGCATCGAGAGTGCGCCCTGAGATTTGAAAAACAGGCCCGTTGGATTTGCTGATGTCTGAGGCTCTATGGGTCACTTCACCCACCCCAATGACCAATCTGCAGCTCCAAGGTTCGGTAACCTGTGGAGCGTGAATATCTACTCCCCCTTTTAGTGCCGCTTTTATCATCAACGCTGCCGTCAAACCCAGTGCAGCCGGCAGGATACATTGGAAGCTGTCCCCTCGAAACGTAACGAAATCGCCGGCACCGAGCCAGCCTTTCTGTTCCATCACTTCAAAAACCGAAGTTAATATGTGATCAATTTCCGAAAACACCAGGCTGTCCGGCCGCTTACGCGTCGTAGAATTAACGATATCTCCGGTAATCACAGCAACCATCGGGTCAATATTTAATTTATCTTATACCAATCCACCCTTGAACCAAAAAAAGAATGAATTGAAAAATTTATTTTCCACTTCTCCACTCCTGCCCTCTCCTTTCCGCGTTTTTGGATTGGTTTCTTTCTCCAATGAAAAGGGCAGAAACTTTGAATCGTGTGAAGTAGGTAGCGCCCTCACCGTTCACCCAGAGGTGGCTGTCCGCGTCATTAATACATTAGATTTCACAAGAAATCGAATCTTCACCCGCCCCCCTGGATCCCGTGCGGTTTTCACTTCCCGTTTTTCCCCATGCAATATAAGATATTTCCCTAATAATATGCATATATAAGCTAATTACCTTATAAATCGGGATTATTAGGATTATACCTTATCACATAGAATGGCCACATAAATTCCTGTCGACCCCGACAATAATGGGAAAGTAATAGACTACGATACCAAGATTTCTAAGAAGGCCAAATCCAGGTGTAGTTTCTGCTCCTTCTACACTCCATGAGGGGTTGTTGGCTTGATTCTACAAACCAGATCGGAATTTTTGGTATCGGAAATTCAAATATTTTGATATTTCAATGAAGATTGATAATAAGTTTTTATATTTTTCGCTGCGATTTTAACAGAATCAAATTTTCAACTATGGAATCACCAGATAAAAAATTGTATTGGAGGAAAAACATTACCTACCTTTTAATACTGCTCACAGCCTGGTTTTTGGTTTCTTTCGGCTTTGGTATCATATGGGCTGATGAGTTGAATCAATTCAGGTTGGGGGGCTACAAACTCGGGTTTTGGTTTGCCCAGCAAGGATCCATTTTTGCTTTTATTGTGATCATTTTCGTTTATGTCCGGTTGATGAACCAATTGGACCGGAAATTCCAGGTTGATGAATTTTAATCTATCAATTACAAGTTTGTTATGGACAATTTATGGACATACGCATGGGTAGCGGTAACGTTCCTCATTTATATAGGCGTTGCGATTTGGTCTAAAGCCGGATCCACAAAAGAATTTTATGTTGCAGGCGGAGGCGTTTCCCCTCTTGCCAATGGCATGGCGACGGCAGCGGACTGGATGTCTGCGGCGAGTTTCCTTTCTATGGCGGGAATGATATCCTTTTCAGGATATATCGGCTCTCAATATCTCATGGGATGGACCGGTGGATACGTCCTACTGGCGCTCATGCTGGCGCCCTACCTGCGAAAATTCGGGAAGTTTACGGTTCCGGATTTTATCGGAGAACGCTATTACAGCCAGACTGCCCGCGTCATTGCTGTTATTTGCGCCTTATTTATTTCGTTCACATATGCAGTAGGGCAAATGAAAGGGGTGGGGATCGCTTTCGCACGATTCCTGGAGGTCAAATTCGAAACGGGTGTGGTCATTGGGATCGTAATCGTCATGTTTTACACAGTTCTGGGAGGAATGAAAGGGATTACTTACACCCAGGTAGCACAGTATTGCGTCATGATTTTTGCCTATCTTGTTCCAGCTATTTTTATTTCCTTATTGGTTACAGGGAATCCGGTACCACAGATAGGATTGGGATCAAAACTGGCCGACGGAGCATGGTTACTCGACCGGCTGGATCAGATACACACCGATCTGGGGTTTAAGGCCTACACCTCCGCCGATGTCAACCGGCTGGATATGTTCTTTGTCACGGCTGCACTAATGATGGGTACGGCTGGATTGCCTCATGTCATCGTAAGATTTTTCACCGTACCACGCGTGCGGGATGCCAGGATTTCTGCCGGGTATGCCTTGGTATTCATCGCCATTCTTTACACCACCGCTCCGGCTATCGCTGTATTTGCAAAGACCAACCTGATCAGCACCATCCAGGAAACTCCCTATGCCAATGTTCCGGAGTGGTTTTCCAATTGGGAACATACCGGGTTGATAACCTTTGATGATAAAAATCAGGACGGAAATATCGATTACTACAACGATGAAAATCCAGAATATGCGGCAAAGGCTGCGGCAGAAGGTAAACGGGGAAATGAGTTGACGATCGATAAGGACATCATGGTTCTGGCTAATCCCGAAATCGCCAGGCTCCCTGGCTGGGTTATCGGACTCGTGGTGGCTGGTGGACTTGCCGCCGCATTGTCCACAGCAGCCGGTCTGCTTCTCGTTATCTCCACTTCGATTTCACACGATTTACTCAAAAATTGGTTACGCCCTAATATCACGGAGAAAATGGAACTGAGAACAGCTCGGATATCGATCATGGTGGCGGTCATCGTATCTGGCATAGCAGGAATCAACCCACCTGGTTTTGTGGCTGAGGTCGTCGCATTTGCCTTTGGCCTCGCAGCTTCTTCGTTTTTCCCCGCGATCGTACTTGGAATTTTTTCAACCAGAGTCAATATGCAGGGTGCGCTATCGGGTATGGTAGCAGGTATTCTGTTCACAGGTGGTTATATCATGTATTTTGCGGTATTGGGGCTGGGTGGAGAAGACGACTATCTATGGGGTATTTCTCCAACTGGAATAGGTACGCTAGGAATGCTTATCAACCTTATCGTGACCGTAGTAGTTACTTATATGACGCCAGCACCTCCAAAACCGATTCAGGAAATGATACAAAGTATCCGCATCCCAAGAAGCTGATACGGGATATTTTCCGGACCTGTCAATAAGGGGAACTAAAAAAAGCCAGTCCGAGCGTTGAATATCCCTTGGCAGGCAAGGCCACTACCCGTCTGGTCTTTCACCATTTGGATTGTGGTACGATGAATGGTAAACCGAGATTGTGAAGAAATACGACACGCGACTAAATGGCGTGTACGTTAACTAAGCAGAGAGCTATGATGTGAAGAAAAAGATAGATTATCCAGAATTCCGATCGTAGAATAGGGTGGCCCGGGGCACATTTAGATTACGACAAATTGGCGTCATTTACATCAAAAACAACGGACAAGGACCGGCTTTATCCGAGGTAGGATAATCCCGCGACGGTCAATTTTTGGGGATACCACACCACGATCGTGTTATTGTGCACCGGATCAGCGAAAACTGATCATCATATTTTGGGAATGACAAAATAATTAGGAAATTTATCGCATATCTATTTATCACCTTAAAATTTATCATTAACGAAAATGGAGGACATTAGAATCAGAACGAAGGAGGATTATGACAAGGCGTACAAGGAAAGTGTGGAAAACCCTGAAAAATTCTGGGCAAAAATCGCCGACACCCTGGAATGGAAAAAACCATACGAAAAGATTTTGGAATGGGAATTTGAGACACCGAGTGTGAAGTGGTTTGAAGGTGGGCAACTCAATATGTCGGAAAACTGTCTGGACCGACACCTGCTCACTCAACCGGACAAAAAAGCCATCATATGGGAACCCAATGACCCCAATGATGAACACATCGAATGGACCTACAGAGAATTGTACGAACAGGTTTGTAAGTTTGCCAATGTATTGAAAGCGAACGGCATATCGAAAGGTGACCGTGTGTGTATATATATGCCTATGGTTCCGCAACTGACCGTAGCCTTGTTGGCTTGTACCCGTATTGGTGCAATCCATTCAGTGGTATTTGCGGGCTTTTCCGCCCAATCCTTAGCGGACAGAATTAATGATTCCAGTTGTAAAATCGTCCTCACATCGGATGGAGCATTTCGAGGTCACAAAGAGATCGAAATCAAGGACATCGTAGATGAGGCGTTGTCCAAGACCACGAGTGTGGAAAAGGTGATTGTTTTTAAACGTACGGAACAATACATCAACATGCTTCCAGGTCGGGACGTGTGGTGGGATGATGAAATGGCACAGGTAGACGCCAATTGTCCTCCGGAACCAATGGATTCTGAGGATCCGCTGTTTATTTTATATACCTCGGGTAGTACGGGAAAACCTAAAGGTGTAGTCCATACTACTGCCGGGTATATGGTGAGCACGTTCTATACTTTCCTCAATGTATTCCAGTACGAAAATGATGATATATTCTGGTGTACGGCCGATATTGGATGGATTACAGGCCATTCATATATTGTGTACGGTCCGCTCCTGGCCGGAGCTACCACACTGATGTTTGAAGGTATCCCCACCTGGCCGGATGCAGGAAGATTCTGGGCTATCGTTGACAAGTACCAGGTCAATCAATTATATACCGCGCCCACTGCCATCCGTTCTTTGATGGCTAGTGGTCTTGAACCGGTAGCGAGGTATTCCCTCAATTCCCTCAAAGTAATCGGCTCAGTGGGAGAACCTATCAACGAAGAAGCCTGGAAATGGTACCACACCTATATTGGAAAAGGAAAATGTCCCCTGGTAGATACCTGGTGGCAAACAGAAAATGGTGCTATTCTCATTTCTCCGATCCCACACGTCACAGAACTGAGACCCATGTACGCATCCTATCCTTTGCCGGGTGTTCAACCGATCATCCTGGACAAAGACGGGAACGAAGTGACAGACCCCCAGGTGGAAGGATTATTGTGCATGAAATTTCCATGGCCTTCTATTCTGAGGACGCTATACGGCGACCATGAAAGACTCAAGCAAACTTATTTCTCCACGTTTAAGGGATATTACTTTTCAGGAGATGCTGCAAGAAGAGACCGGCAGGGTCGATTCCGTATTATTGGAAGGGTGGACGATGTGATCAACGTTTCCGGTCACCGATTGGGGACTGCCGAACTCGAAGATGCCATCAACGAACACCCCTGGGTGGTGGAATCCGCGGTGGTTGGATTTCCGCACGATATCAAGGGCCAGGGTATTTACGCTTACATCATCACAGAGCATGAAATCGAAAGCCAGCAGGCATTCAAAGACGAAATTGTGGAAACGGTGCGAAAGGAAATTGGCCCCATCGCAAAACCCGATATCATTCAGGTGGTTAAAGGTTTGCCCAAAACCAGGAGTGGTAAAATTATGCGACGTATCCTGAGAAAGATTGCTGAAGGGGATATCAGCACACTCGGAGACACTTCTACCCTACTCAACCCGGACGTAGTGGATGAAATCGTGGAAGCTTCCACAACGGTGAGTGATCAGCAAAAACGACAGTTTCTGAAAGGCTAACCATTGGAAACTGGCATTCCGGCCAAAGGAATGTGGATAGTTATGTCAAAAAAAAAAGGAGGATC
>CAYRRD010000075.1:0-16390 GCA_964426625.1 uncultured Saprospiraceae bacterium
GATTGTCGTGAGATCCCCCGTCCATCTGTGGATATTGTGAAATCCATAGTTAATGGACCCACGCTTAGCGGAGGTGGTATCAATGAGTACCAGATTACCTACCAGATTGAGGTAGAGAATACAAGTAACTATCCGGCATTTTATACACTCAATGATACGCTACTGTATGGTGAGGGTGCTGTGAATATTGTAGCTTCGGCCAGCTTTGTATCCGGAGATACTCCCGATCCTGCTGTAAATGCGAATTTCGACGGATTGGCCAATTATCTCATTGTAGAGGATGAGAAAGTAGAACCAGGCTTTACAGATATTTATCAGATTGATGTAACCTTTGTGGTAGAAACCAGTGAGGTAACTCCTGAAAGTGCAGATTGTGAACTTGCTGAAGGTGAGATCGGATCAGGATTGCTGAATGTGGCTTCTGTTAGCTTAGGTGGTCCTTCACAATCAGATACGGCTTGTACCAATTTACCTTTAATCTGTGAGGCAGAAGTTGTATCGCACGTGAGTTGCTACGCAGGTGAAAATGGTAGTGCCACAGCCAGTGCGGTAGGGGGTGTATTGCCATACACATATGCATGGTCCAACGGCGAAACTGAAGCTACTGCTGTAGCTTTGAGTGCAGGGATGCATACTGTAATCATCACAGATGCAGTGGGTGATACCAGCGTATGTAGCGTAATGATTACCCAGCCAGAACAACTCATATGTGAGGTGGAAGTGGTACAAACAGAATCCTGCAACTTTGGTGATGATGGAGTAATCTCTGTAACTGTTAGTGGTGGTACCGGGTCTTATCAATATTCACTGGACGGAACAAACTTCCAGGATGAGTCCATTTTTGAAGGCTTGGCTGCCGGAGTATATACCGTTACGGTGATGGATGAAAATGAATGTATTTCCACCTGTACAATTACTTTAGAACGTAATCCTTGTGCTTCGGTTGGAGATTATGTTTGGGATGATTTCAATGACAATGGAATCCAGGATCCAGGAGAAGATCCATTGGAAGGTGTCATCGTCATCCTCACCGAGGTTGATAATGGAAACGAAACAGAAATTCGACGAGACACAACAGATGCTTTGGGAGCATATCTGTTTGATCTTGTTGACCCAGGAACATATAAATTATCCTTTGAACTATTGCCCGGGTATGTATTTGCAAAATCGAATCAGGGGGGTGATGCTAACCTGGACAGCGACGCTGACCCTGTTACTGGAATGACAACGCTGTTTACATTGGGAGATAATGAGGTCAAACTGGATATGGATGCCGGTATGCTGGAGCCACGTATCGAGCTTACCGCTACCCCCGATTGTATCGATGACGCGCCGTGGTTGTTCTATGAAGTGGTGAGGTTTGGAGTGGATCCCAATGCTCCACTGACGATCAATTGGAGATCATATAGTGACAATTCAATTATTTACAGCAGCGAACTGACTTCTGACGTTGGTCAGATCTTATGGCCAGAAGCCGAAATTGATGGCAATGGAAGAGGTATCGCCTGGCCGGGATGGGCACAGAACCCGGATGGTTCCTGGTATCAGTTGCCCACAGAACTTCGAGATGTTGTAGTAGTAGAGTTTACAATTAATCCAGAGGTGAGTGATACTTTGATGTATCCACTGGCAGAACCATTCTGTAGCGCGAACCCAATGGCAGAGTTTGGAGACTTTGTTTGGATCGATGCCAATGGTAATGGAATTCAGGATCCGCACGAGCCTGGTCAGCCCAATGTTACCGTGTATTTGCTGGATGAAATGGATAACATCATTGATAGTACCACAACGGATCAGACAGGGTATTACCTGTTCAAACAACGGTTGGGGACATTCAGACTGCAATTCGTTATCCCGCAGGGACAATTAGTCGTACCACAAGGAGTCGGAGGTAATCCAGCTTTGGATAGTGATGCGGATGAAAATGGTTTCACGGCTAGCTTTACGGTAGAACCGGGTGAAAGAAACCTAGATTTAGATCTTGGACTATTGTGTGCACCAATAATTATCGTTGTGGATGATTACAAGGAGATCCCTTGTACAGAGCCTATTATATTTGACCAACCGGAATACATTAATATGTATCCTGGTGCACATGTGGATGTCAGTACCCAATATTATATCAATGGATTTGGGGATTGCCGACACCGCAGAGTCTGGAGAGTAATAGATGCTTGTGGAAATGAGTATAGCGCCACCCAAACGATCAAAGTTATCAATCGCGAACTACCTGTACTTCGTCCGGTACACCCGGCGCTGGTGGGACTGGCGGATGGTGACTCAGTGTATTTTGAGTGCAGCAAGCCTATGTTCTTTACCACAGAGGCATTTGAGGTAGTGGATGCATGTTCCACATGCCCCAGTAATTACAAGATAAAAATGGACGATTACGTGATACAGCATCTCTGCGAAGATGGTAATGCCATGCAGGAAGTGGTGTGTTGGTGGTACGTCAATGATGATTTTGGAAATACGGTACGTCATACTATCCATATCTTCATGGTTGATCGTATGCCACCTGATTTTATCAGCGTACCGGCGGATAAAACCATTTCATGTGACGAACCTGTAGAATTCGGAAAAGTGGCAGTACAGGATGCATGTAGTCCGTATGTAAGTGTAACTCATCGTGATTCTTCGGGTATCAATGAACTCGGACAGACTACGATCACCCGAATCTGGACGGCTACTGATGGATGTGGTAATTCAAGCCATGCTTCGCAGACCATCACCATCGATGCCAGTGCTCCTGTATTTACCTCTGTACCACAGGATAAAGTTGTGGTGGCAGGTACGCCTGTAGTGTTTGACGAACCTGTAGCGGGATCTGCTTGTGGTGAGGTAGTAATTAGTCAGGTAGGCGAAGATGAAGTGACTGGAAATCCGTGTGAAGGACAGGTATATACACGTACCTGGTCAGCGACTACTGAGAATGGTGCAGTGGTAACCATTTCACAATCCATCACGGTTCAAGCTGATAAGGAACCTCCCGTATTTGACCGAATGCCGGGTAATGTCGTTTTACCATGTGGTTCCGAGTTGCCGCATTTTGACATCAGTGTGTCTGATAATGTAGATGGAGGTATTTCGATTTCAACCCACATAGACAGGGAAGGGGAAGGCTGCGATGAAGTAATTACGAGAACCTGGACAGCCACAGATGCATGCGGTAACTCCTCATCGGTGAGCCAGGAGATTCGATTTGCCGAGTTGATGGATCTTGCCTTCACCTTCGTTCCCGGGGATGTCACACTGAAACTTGGAGGAGAACTTCCTGAGGATGTCGCAATAGCGACCTCCACATGTGAAGAAGGTGAAGTGAATATGGAAATCAGCGACGTAATCACGGACAAAACAAACTGTGGTCACGTGGTTTTGCGCCATTTCATTGCCAGTGATGCTTGTGGAAACCGGGATACCGCTATTCAGAAGATCACACTGATCGATGATAATCCACCTGTCCTGACCAATACCATTACTCATAAGAATATCAAATGGAGTGATGAAGTGGTGTGGGATGAGCCTGAATTTGCTGATCCGTCTGGAATAGCTTCAGTGACTATCGTGGATACCTCAGTATTGGGCTTATGTGATGGATATTACAAACGAACCTGGATAGCAGTGGATTCCTGCGGTCATAGTACTGAGGTGAGCCAGGTGATCACCATCTTGCCGGATACCAAAGGACCACAATTCACAACGAAAGACTCCGTGCTGGTACTTAATTTGTATGATACTATTCCGGATTTCATCCCTGAAGTAATTGACAGAACGGGTTCTGAAGTGATCATTACAATGGAGGAAACCACTACAGGTGATGATTGTCGCAGAGCCACGATAAGGGAATGGACGGCTACGGATGCATGTGGAAATTCCTCAGTATTGCGATGGGAAATCGTACAAGGTGATATTACGGCACCGGAGTTTGTGGATGTGCCGGAAGATTACTCCGTGATGTGTATTGAAGACGTGGTCTTTGATAAAGTAATTGCCATCGATGATCATGACGGTGAAATTGAAGCGTCGTTCATGTATCTACACCGCGAGGGCGATTGTTTCACCGGATATACCATGTCTGGTATCTGGACCGCTGTGGATAAGTGCAATAACCTGTCGCAGTTTATGCAAAATATCTTCGTAATGGGCGATACCATGTCTCCTGTGATTGTATCAGTACCAGAAGATCTGGTTCTGCAATGCGGTGATGAAATTCCGGAACAAACTGTTGAAGTTGTGGAGAATTGTTCCATCGACACCATTATTGTAGAAAAAGATTATCGTCCGGTAGGAGATAAGGATTGCAGTGATGGTACAGGTTATGTACTCATACGAAGCTGGATTGTAGTGGATGCGTGTGGTAACCGCGATACAGCCAGCCAGTATATTACGGTGTTGGGTGAAGGTCAAAGCAGTATCCTGGAGTTTGTACAGGTTCCCGGAACGCGGGTTGTTACTTGTGCAGGGGCCGCTGAATTTGGTACTCCGGTTGCGCAATCCAGTTGCGGACCTGTAGAGATCACATTTGAAGACTTCACCATAGGTGAGGCATGTTCTCCGGACTATAGGATGATTCGCGAGTGGACGGCTACGGATGAGTGTGGTGCTTCGGTGACAACGTATCAAACTATCATTGTTCGTCAGGATACCATTGCACCGGTACTTACTCTGGATCGACCAGTTAAGTTTGCTGGATGCGGAGAAGAAACCAATTCATCTTTTGATGAACCCACCGTATCTGATGATTGTGATACCGAGCTGGTGTCTACGGTAGATACTACCATATACAATCCGGAGCTGGGTGATTCTGCTGTGATTCGTACCTGGACATATATTGATCCGTGTGGCAATACTGCATCAATCAGTCAGACCTTGATATACGGAGTGACCGATTCCGATGATTTCTTCAGTAGTAAAGAGGAAACCTACAATTTAAGTTGTGCAGGAGATGTGGATGAATATACACCACTGGTAGTGAGTTGTAATGGAGTGACATTAGAGTATGTGGATGTACGAACAGATTCTGCCTGTGTGAATCAATTGACCATAGTCAGAACATGGATTGCTACAGGGGTAGCCGGACAATCTGATACCCTGGTACAGGTGTTCAATGTTCATGATACCATTGCACCTACAGTGGTTCTGGCCAGCGATACCCTGTATATGTCAACTCTAGAATATGCCACCAACGGCGCTGGATCCAATATTGTTTCCATAATGGACAACTGTGGAACCGCAGAAAGTGAGGTAAACATCGTAGAGCATAAGGAGAATGGTCGGACCTGGTATGATTATGAAATCAGGGTAAGCGATGCATGTGGAAACATGTCGGTAGCGAATTTTGTGGTTGTCATTGCAGAAAAACCTCCTGTGGTTTATCTCCAGTACCTGAACGCGAGCCGTAAGGTGATTGCTGAAGTTGTCGAAGGAGTATTCCCATACGATTATACTTGGTTCTACCTCAAGCCAGGTCAGGATACCTGGACTCCAGCTGGTGACAACGATAATCAATTTGACCTTACCGGAATGGGACTGATCCAGAAAGTGAGGGTCAAGGTGACGGATGCCAGATCTCAAACCTCTACTGAGGATTTGGAACTCGTGAATGTGAATAAAGTACATAATAGTGTGACGCTGCATCCGAATCCGGCGACTGATTATGTAGAAGTAAGAACTGAAATAGAAGATGTTAATCGTATCGAGCTGTACAACGTTTGGGGTCAGCAGGTCAAGGTCTTTGAAATGGATCAAATGGATGAGCGTTCTCGTATCCAGCTTGATCTTAGGGATATTCCTCAGGGCACCTATTCGGTACGCTTCCTCAATGGATATTCAGTGTATACCCGACAACTGATTAAGATCCGCTAGGATGTAGATATGTGTCAATTTAATTGATACCAGAGTATTTATTTCTTAAGGGGTTGGCTCTCTCTGCTTACGAGTAGAGGGGGCCATTTTTTTTAGGCTATGGCTGAGATTGAGGTTGAAGCTGGGGTTGAGGCTGAGGGAGAGATTGAGGGTGATCGTGAGAATGAGTACGAGAATGAGGTAGAGGTTAAAAGGTGGCATATGCTCGTCGACGTGTTTACATGCGGGAGCCCCTACTTCGGATAAAGTCCGGGATGACGAGGGAGATATGATCAAATTGGAGTGCTGAAGGAAGGGTGGGGGCGGATCATATCGGCAAAGACGGACAGGAGGCGATTCGCGAGTATGGCATCTTAATACGAACTACAAATTGTGAATTGGACGAGCGTGTTCAATGTTTTCTATAGCGCTTAGAATTGATTTGTATTTTGGGAGTGAAAGGAGTTTCCGGCTAACTGGGTCATCTTCGGCCAAAGTGAGTCTTCCCTCCTGCCTTTTTGAAGAATAATATGCTTTATTTCCAGAAATCCATAACCAGGGCATGGTCATCAATCCATGAAAGGGGCTTGCTGTTCCTTATTTGAATCAGATGGAATGATCAAGCCGGACTTCATAATCGTGAGCCTGAAGGATTGCCGATGTCCACAGAAAGCGATTGGGGAAAGTTCGTTTTCTTTTTTTTAGTCTGCCAGGATATCGTCGATTAGTTTCAGTTCTTCCTGGGTCAACGGACTACTTTCCAGTCCTTCCACTGCATCGGTGATATGTTTGATTTTGCTGGCTCCGATCAAAACAGAGGTAATGCGTTCATCGCGCAGGATCCAATTGATCGCCATTTGGGCCAGGGTGTTACCCCGTTTCCAGGCCATATCATTTAGTCTTTTAATCTTGATGAGGATGTCCTCCGTGATTTGTTCGGGCTTCAGGAAATGTGCTCTGGCGGCCCGGGATCCTTTGGGGATGCCATCGATGTATTTATCTGTAAGCAAACCTTGAGCAAGAGGAGAAAAGGGGATGCAGCCCACACCATGATTCCTGAGTACATCCAGCAAACCTTTTTCAGGTGTGCGTTCAAACATGGAATATTTGGGTTGGTGGATCAGGCAGGGGGTACCCAGTGTTTTTAGAATGGCGAACGCCTCTTCTGCTTGTTCGGCTGAGTAATTGGAAATTCCAATGTACAAGGCCTTGCCTTGACGTACGATAAGATCCAAAGTATTCATTGTTTCATAGAGAGAAGTGTGTGGATCGGGTCTGTGATGATAAAATATATCCACATAATCCAGCTTCATCCGCCGAAGGCTTTGGTCCAGACTCGATACCAGGTATTTTTTACTTCCCCAATTACCATAAGGGCCTTCCCACATATCAAATCCCGCTTTGGTAGAGATGATAAGTTCATCGCGATAACTTCGAAGATGTTGATTCAAAATCTGTCCAAAATTGGATTCTGCGCTGCCGGGTGGAGGTCCGTAATTATTGGCCAGATCAAAATGGGTAATACCATGATCGAAGGCAGTAAATATAAGACTTTCATAATTGGATCTCAGATCTACATGACCAAAATTGTGCCACAGACCCAGGGAAATTAAGGGTAGTTTGAGGCCACTGTTGCCGGATCTGCGGTACGTCATGATGCGATATCGTTCATCGGATGCACGGTAGGACATAAGTCAATATATTTCACTTTGAAAAAAACACCAATATACATATTCTCCATATGATTCTGTGGTGTTTCCAATTGATCCAAACAAATATTGGGTGTCCTGTTTCAAAATTAGTTCAAGGTTTTGCAGGATATTAAAAAATCATTATTATTGACTTTTCAATATGGGTGTTAAAGAATTCTTGATACCAATACAACAGCATAGATTATCAAAACCTTTCATTTCCATCGAAATGTATAGGACATCCAACAAGATGGAACGGACCAACTTTCCAATTTTTAAATAGTAATTATGAAGAATACCAGACGACAATTTATTAAAACCACGGCCGTAGCTGGCTCCACCGCCCTGGTGGCGCCTCACATAGTTTCAGCCAGTGTATTTGGTGCCAACGATCGCATCAACGCAGCGGTCCTCGGGATCAATGGCCGGGGGAAAAACCACATCAGCAGTTTTATGGCACAAAGCAATGTTCGAATCAAGACGCTGTGTGATCCGGATATGAATCTTTTGCGGGAACGCAGGAAGGAGTTTAGTGAAAAATACGGACAGGATATTCACCTGGAACAGGATCTTCGGCGTGTATTCGACGATGACGAAATCGATGTGGTCAGTATAGCATCGCCCAATCACTGGCATGCGCTTTCTGTCATCTGGGCTTGTCAGGCCGGGAAAGATGTGTATGTAGAGAAACCTGGCTCACACAATGTGTGGGAGGGTCGAAAAATGGTGGAAGCCGCCAACAAATACAACCGTATTGTACAACACGGGGTTCAGCTTCGAAGCTCCCCTGCCATCAATGAGGCAATTGGCTTGCTTCGTGACGGTTACATCGGTCGGGTATACATGGCCCGGGGTTTGGTGTTTCGCTGGCGACCGAGCATTGGCGATCAGGGTGTGACCGCTGTCCCCGATGGATTGGATTACGACCTTTGGACCGGACCGGCGCAGAAAAAACCATTTTCGCGTAACCTGGTTCACTACAACTGGCACTGGAACTGGGAGTATGGAAATGGGGATGTTGGCAACCAGGGTATACACGAAACAGATTTGTGTATGTGGGGTCTGGATGTGGGCCTTCCTACACAAATTACTTCGATGGGAGGAAAGTTTCTTTGGGATGATGCAAAAGAAGTTCCTGAGGTGTTGACTTCGGTGTACAACTACCCTGAGGAGAATAAAATAATCCAGTTTGAAGTGCGCCCCTGGTGCACCAATACCGAAGATGGAGTTAGTGTGGGGAATATTTTCTATGGGGACAAAGGAATCCTGGTGGTGGATGGATACGATAAATACAAAACATACCTCGGGCGTAATCGGGAACCCGGCAAATCAGGAGAAGATGGGGGAGCATCCGGAACGGAAATGGATCGTGGAGCTGGAGGAACAGACGGACATTTTGCCAATTTCCTGGAAGCGGTACGTAAACGTGATAAATCTATTCTCAATGGTCCGGTGGAAACTGCCCACTTGTCATCAGGCCTGGCGCACCTTGGAAATATTGCATATCGGGTGGGCCGGGTTTTGGAATTCGATCCCAAAACAGAGAAGTTTGTCAATGATCCTGAGGCTGATATGTACCTGACCAGGGAGTATCGAAAAGGTTTTGAAGTACCTGAAAAAGTGTAATTTTGAATGATGCGTAAGAAGATTGCCTGGCATCGATGGATGATGCTTCTGGCGCTGGTCATTGGTGCCGCTGCTTGTGGTGACACACCTTCTGACTCACCCATGCGTCCACCAAATGTTATTTTTATCCTGGCTGATGATCTTGGGGTGCATGACCTTAGCGTGATGGGGAGTAAATACTATGAGACACCCTACATAGACCGGATTGCCCGGGAGGGAACGATATTTGAACATGGTTATGCCTGCAGCAGAGTTTGCAGTCCATCCCGTGCCAGTATTATGACCGGTAAATTTACTGCACGGCACGGTATCACCGACTGGATAGGAGCCAAAACTGGGAAAGACTGGCGGAAATCGGGACGGAACACGAAGTTGGTTCCCCCGGAATATCTGCATGCTCTTCCGGCTGACGATATTACCCTTGCTGAAGCATTTAAATCCGCAGGGTATGTAACCTTTTTTGCAGGAAAATGGCACCTGGGAGGAGAAGGGTCCTGGCCAGAGGATCATGGTTTTGATTTCAACAAAGGAGGCTGGGATGTTGGAAGTCCTATCGGTGGTTATTTTTCACCCTGGCAGAATCCCAACCTACCCAATCAGAAAGACGGTGAAAATCTTTCCATGCGACTGGCTCACGAGACCGCGGATTTCATTTCAGACCATCAGCACGAGCCATTTTTTGCATATCTTTCCTTCTATGCGGTACACGGTCCCATTCAGACGACCGAGGCGAAATGGAGGAAATACAGGGACAAGGCGGTCAGCATGGGTGTGGCGGACCATGGATTTGAGATGGAGCGCAGGCTCCCTATTCGCATGTATCAGGACAATCCCGTTTATGCCGGGTTGGTGGAACAAATGGACGACGCCGTGGGTGTGGTGCTGGGAAAACTGGATGAACTAGGCCTTGATAAGAACACGATCATTGTATTCACATCCGACAATGGGGGTGTGGCCAGTGGAGATGCCTTTGCGACCAATAATAGTCCGTTTCGGGGCGGGAAAGGATATCAATGGGAAGGGGGTATTCGGGAACCTTATTTTATCAAGGTGCCCTGGATAAAAAATGCACCTCGTACAGTGGAGGTGCCGGCTACTGGTGCGGATTTCTTCCCTACTTTACTCGATTTGGCTGGATTGCCTTTGATGCCGGATCAGCATATGGATGGGGTTAGTTTGAAACCATTATTTATGGGAAAAAGTATCGATGAACGTCCATTGTACTGGCACTATCCACATTATGGTAATCAGGGGGGCGATCCTTCATCGATCATCCGACAAGGTCCCTGGAAACTGATTATGTATTGGGAAGATGATTCGATGGAGTTGTATAACCTTGATCGGGATCCATATGAGCAAAATGAGGTCGGTAGCGAAAATCCGGAAATACGGAACGAGCTGGCTGGTAAGCTGAAGTCGTATTTGGCTCAGAACAACGCAGGGATGCCTCAGGTGGACCCTGACTTTGATAAAGAAGCATTTCGCCAGGAATATCAAAACCGCCAGACCACGCTCAAAGCCAGGTTGGAAGAGCAGCGGAGGCAAATGCTGTCGGAAGACTACCTGCCCAATGAGGACTGGTGGGGAAGTAAACTGGGGGATGGTACATTAAACGGGGATTTCGGAGAGTAGACAAGGGCAGATACCTGCGGTTTATGTTTGATGGTCCGCGTTGACTTCAATTGTCGAAATGACTTAACTCCAGCGTGAAACTAGCCAGGTTACCATCTTTCTATGGGTTTTACACAAAGTTATCCTCTCCTTGATTTTTTTTTCTGTGCATTAAAATGTAGATGATGGGTAGAATTCCAATTGTGTTAATAAGCGCAATGCAAATGAACCAGATCATATGATTGTTCCGCGCTGCTTTCCACATGGCCATTAATTTCCAAATTGCTTCCCAAATAATCAGAATGATGATTAGGGGCATAAAAGGTCCTGCTGTCTCATGAAATTGTTGGAGTATGTCCATTTTGGTTTTGTTTTAAGCGTGATTATTTTATTGGATGCCCTGTTGTGGAATTTGGTCAATATCTCTGTCATGCCACTTTTAGCTTTATTTCTTGGTTAAATATCGGAAAATTGTGTTTCATTGTTACCTTCGATTAAGGGCCAGCTTGTATAATTCTTATGCGGGGTTGTTGCAAAATTTTCTGAAAATCCACGGGAAGTAGAGCCGTATACATCCAATTGCTGGCACATACAATGCAGTGGCATTCCTTCCTAAGGCTGATTAGTTGTTTCCAAAGTGGAGGTGGATTAACTTCGTAGCAGTTGGGGGAATACAAGCTTTCCCTCTGTTTTATTTGATCGTTAAACCGGGTGGAGGCCCGGAGTAATCTGTGAAGGTGCCAATGCGGATGGGAAATTTCATTATTCTTTGAAATAGTTCCAATAATTTATTCCGTAGAAAATCCAGGAAGAAAATATTGCGGTTTTCTTTCATCATACTATGGGGACTCCTGACCTCAAACTCGCATTGAGTTTTAAGCTTCGCTATTGAGCACATTGATACCCACCTTACTTGCCAGGGTTTTTACCTTATCATCCTACTTGTCGCCGAATAATCCACACTCTCCAATCGATAAAACAGTATCCCTCGTTTCGGTAATTCCTCGGGACCGATAAAGACCTCGTGATAACCCGGGTCAAAATGCCCTTCGACCTTTTTCAGTAGACGCCCCGTCACATCGTATATGGTCAATTTTGCAGAAGCAGCTTGTGGCAATTCAAAACCTTTGGTAGTATGTCCGGCAAATGGATTGGGATAATTCTGATGCAGGATAAATTCTTTTCCGGAAACCACTTCTGTATAAGGTCTATACGTCTTGTCGGACGCATTATCCACTGGTCTGTTGGTACTGCTTTCACAGGCGGGGTTGATGACCGCGATCACAACCTGTTGGTGGCTGATCCGATCCGTGAAGGAACCACACCAATCCAGGGCTGTCCAGGTGATTTCGTACTTTTTCAGGTTTACTGCCCCCAGCACGTCAAGCTCCCGCACAGTATGTCCAATGGCGATGGATTGGCACAAAGTGTTTCGAAGGGGTTCCTTCACCTCCATATGCCCGATGGACTCCGGCATCTCATGATCTGTAATAGGACCAGCAAGGCAGATTGGGGCCACCATCGACCCCACATCCTTTGGGAGATCAAACATACTCGCTCGCGTCTCACAAGCCGTAGCGATCCGAATCTCCTGTTCCATCACCAGACTTTCCTGCCCACTGCATCCACCTCCCAGGTAAAACCGACGGATCAATTTACCCACGCCACACTGATTTACATCCACCCAGATATCCTGATCTATGAGAGTATCACACATGATATGTACCACTCCGTTTAGAGCGGTTTTAACAATCGTATCCAGGAGGGTGATTTTTCCAGGTTCGACGACCCATTCCGTACCAAGGTGGGTCTCCAGAACCAGGCTGTCGTACTTTGTAGCTTCAGTGCAGGTTATCGTGGAAAAGGTAAACTCATCCAGGCTATCCGGCAAAGTGCCGTTATTTACACCATTTTCATTTAAGTTCCAGGGAATATATCTTCCGAAGGCCGCATCCAATGCGGTAAACACACCGGTACTGTCATATTGACTGCCACGTTCTCCCAACTCAGCCGCAGCGTTCACAATCTGTTGGTAAAAAACTCCGTATGCTTCACAGGATATTTCCAGATCAGGTAGAGAACGAACCAGCCGGGTGGAGGTCTTTTCCTCTACCTTTACATCACTCCAGCCGATATTCCAATTACAACAGTAGTCCATGACCAACAATTCAGCGGTAACCAGCTCGCATGCATCCATGCATTTGAAGAGCACCGCTTTAGCCCATCCGCCCCCCAACAAGGCCACCTCCTTACCATACCCAGGTATTCCGTACAGATTGTCAAATATGTTTTCAAGATCACGGATATTTAAACTTTCACCGTGCTCATCGGTCGCTCCACATTGTTCTGCAATGGACTGAGCCAGGGAAAATATCCATGCATCTACCACTTTCTTCCCGCAATTCGATTCATCCTCCCACAACCATTTGATCTGGTGGTAGTAGTCCTCTTCTAATTCACCCTGGTTCAGAAAATTCGAAATTCCATCGATGATCAGATCGTTTTGATTGAAATAGACGTATTCTCCTGCAGCAGCTGCATGCGCAACGTGTTTCGGGATCCCCAGGTCATGCAGGATATTTACCCAGGAATCGTAAAGCCCTTCTTCATTTACCCCGGGTCCTAACCGATCACAAACCGTGATGCAGGTTTGCCAGTCAGACCGACGAGCCAGCATTAATTCAAGACCATTCTCCTGGCAGTCGGTATCCCAGCTCCCTTCATCAAAAGTGCCTGCGGGCACCCATGTTGTGTGGCTGATGAGCGGAACATTCACTTCCTGGTCAGTCACTATGGTCGGTGGGGTGTCATCGATAATCTTGATGTATTTGAACCATGTGCTTTGGTTCCAGCAATGACCTGCAGCCTCGTACCGCACTTCCACTACTTCGTTGCCGCACCCGCCACCTGGAGGAGATATGCGAATAGGGTCTGATGTATGAGAATATGTGTACACCGTACAGGTATCACCGTTTGGAAGAAGGCGGTATTCCACATTGGTTTGCACCATCTCTACCATACGGGTTCCACCGGGAATGTCCACCATGGCTTTTACCGCGTCAACCCCGCTGCAATTGTCGATCAGACGTACATCCTGGAAATAAACTTCAGCTGCACATTCTCCACTTTCCATGCGGTACACCGTAGGATCAAACCGCTCCATGAGTTGAGCGAATGGGGGAATTTTACCTTGTCGCAGGTAAGTTTCTGCGAGTGTGGTTTGAAAAACCGAAGGTAAGGTCGCCAGTTCGAGGAGGGAAGTTATGGATTGAAGGGTATCCAGCGTCATATTCAGCTCTTCCATTATCCGATTTACCTGGAAGGTTAGTAAGGAGTCGGCCAATACAGCTGCAAGTTGTTCCACCATTGAGGCATCCTCCAGCCCGGGATTCCACTCGCTCAAAGATATGTGAGTCGGATGACAGAAATCAAATATGGGACCGATGGTATCCATCAGGGTCTGCCACTGACTCAGCCGGATCGTCACTACCTTATCCGTAGCGTGGTAGTCAACCACTGCATCACTGGCCACTTCATTTCCACATCCAGACTGTTCAGCCCAACAGGTCTGGGTGATTCTGGTCTCTGCACCTCTTGTCGGAGGACAGGCACCGGACCAGGTGGAGAACGCCTCCCGTCGGATCTGGAGTCCACAGTGTACACCCGATTCGGGCAGGCAAATGACCTGGCAGCCTGTATTGGACATGCCTTCCTGTATGGTGAGCTCCGGGACCAGGATCCGGATACAGTTTATATCTTCACCCTCGGCCGTAGTGTCGCAAAACGAATGGCAGGATCCACCTCCATACACCGAGGGCCATACTCCGGCAAACCAGTGTGGTGCGATGTCCCCATGGGAGAGTGATTGCCTGGAATAAAACCATTCCGTTGTGACCTGTTCGAAATTTCCACCTTCTGACAAAACCCAGTCCCCGATTTCCAGCAGGAGGTAAGGATAAAATTGAGCCCCTGCCCCAAGGGAAAAGATCACCGGATTTTCATTGCCTGCGATGAGTGCTGCGAGAAAACCGTAGCGGATTTGTTCCGGTGTGGCCTGGTTTATTAAACTCTGGATATAGGTACCTTCGACGATGTCCCCGATGGTTACGCTGTCTGTTCCATTTGATTTGCGGAGAATGGTACACTCTAAATATTTTTCATACACTTCCGGGCCCCGGGTGATGGCCTGTGTGAGGCCAGCGAGTATGATGGACGCCGGGATTTCATACACCAATCCCTGGAGTTTGTTATAAGGAAGTTCGTAGTCGTGCAAGCCCAGAGGTTGTTTCCAGGAGGCGTAGCGTTTTTGGAAGGCTTCTTTATGTGACATGGGTTCCAGTTCGCAGTAAAGAGTTTCCTCGGCCTGGGCGATAAAGGACTCGGGTGTCAGCCTGGGTAGGCGGAAGACCACGATGGTATCCGTGAGGGTGTAAAAACGGCCTGATTTGTCTTCGGCTTCCCAGGTACGGAATATAATCCTGGCTGTATCACCAGATACATTGCAGGGAAGCGGCATCACCCAGTCGGGCCGAACCCGTATATCATAGGTTTGATAGGAGCAGGGATCGGCTACCACTGGCCAATGGTCTTCCGGAGCTGGGATATAGCCGCAGTACACGTTGATCTTTCCCCTGGAGATGTTTGGTCCCAGGATGGGGGCATTGCGTGTAGAAGCCAGGGCCATCGGAGGATCTTCACTGGAAGTACTTTGCCAGGCTGAGGACATCAGTGGACCAGGGTTGCCTGATAGTATCATTTGACCTTCGAAGCAGTTTCCAGCGGCATTGGTGGCGTTGTATGCCACAGTGAGTCCAAGATAGCTACAAGCCTCCCAGGTGATAAAGGTACGGTAGGTGGTCAGTTCCTCTGTGGAGATCAACCCTCCCCATTGATTGAGAAAGCGAATGGTAACCGGGTAAAGGACTTGTTCGGGATTGGTGAGCAGATCCTCTGCAGAAAGGATGATCATCCCATCCTCATTGATCGAAGGGGAAAAAATGGTGCAATTGGGAGGATCCTCACCCCCGATGGAAGCCGCTTCGTAGGGTCCTATATCGATGGGACTTCCGAAGCGGGGTTGACCTACGATATCCGTGGGGTGATCCGGCCCGCCTGGAAAAAGGGATGGATCAGTGTTGGGATCACCGGCATCGATGGCCGGAGAATAGAGCTGTATTGCCAGTCCGTCGTCCGGTGTCATGAAGTATCCGTCGGGGCCACGAAGTTGGGTTGTGTCGACAAATTTAGGGTAGGTATTGAGAATATTATTTCCGGTGAAAGTCAAAGAATTTCCTTGATTGACAGCAACGCTATCCAGCCCAAAAAGGGAATAGGAAATAGTAGAAGAGGAATACCCATCATGATCAAAAACAGGACCATTGAAGAGCGCTCTGTTGTCATAAAAGAGGCAATTAACAATTCTGGAAGTACAAAGTCCTGCAAGGGATTCACTTGCGATCGCTCCGCCACGTTGACTTGAATTGCCTTTGAATATACAGTTTGTAAATACAGATGAACTTGTACCAAATTGTGCGAAGTTAAGTACTGCTCCACCACCAGATGTACCCACGTTATCCACAAAAATGCAGTTGACGTACTTAGGGAAGCAACCTAAATAG
>CAYRRD010000076.1:0-16018 GCA_964426625.1 uncultured Saprospiraceae bacterium
TGCAAATGGTCGGCTCATGAATTGCCTGAATGGATGCGCTTCCAGATCGCTACCGCCACCAATAGGGATTGGTGGCTACGTCGAATAAAAATCTGCCATTCAGCAGTTTTTATTTCGACTTCCACGCTCACGAATCGCACAGGGTCGGCTCCCATACGGACACCGCACGAATTCGTCGGACATTGCCTGCGATTCGTAAGCGCGATAGCGATTTGGAAGCGCAGGACTTATATTCAAAATTCTATCGTTATAAACTGGAGATGTTTAATTTTCCGAAGCACCCAGGTAAATTTGGAATTTATCAAATGCAAAGTTATTCCAGATAATCACAAATAACCCTGGACTAAAACCGCTGAAACATGATATGTATTATGGTTTTCGTGCAGTACGCACGTTCGGGTGGAATGAAGAAATCAGGGTTGCCAGGGTACACAATTCAGGTTGATCACAAGTGTCAAATATTGGAGTGATTGACCATACAGCAGTGGTTCCTATAGGAGAACTTCGTTCACAAATACGATCACCGGTTCCAACATGGCTCGTTTTCCACTTTCCTATTTTCCTGGTTAATCCATTTTCACTACCTCCGATGGATCACTTTCTTTATTTTGTTCATTTATAGTCGTTACACTATAGTATCCAGGAGTATTTACCTGGATCTCCTGTTGATCCGTAATAGCCACTACAGTACCTACTTCTTCCCGATCCGCAAAATAGTACACCACGGACCGAACATCTCCTGTGGTAGTCCAGCGAAGAACATCCCCTTCCACTCGGATCTGCGTGGGTGGGGTGGGAGATCCGAGCACATCCCGACCCAAAAAAGGACTCACGGAAGGATTGGAAAACAAATCCGCCAATCGATCGGTAATGCCAATTCGATTGAGCGGGAGATACTGCGCGCTGTACAATACATTCCCTACCACTTTATCATTTCGTCGGGTCATCGCAAACTGGTCAGCCAATTCCCGGGTGGTTTGGAAAGCGGGGGGTGAAGTCCCATCTCCGAATTTGTAAAAACCGTGCCCTATCATCAATGCTGCTTCGTAGTGATACTGGGACCACCAATTGAGGTTGTTTTGAAAATCATTGGAAGCGTTGCCGATTTCCTGGTACAATTGTGGAATGACCAGGTCTACCCAACCTTCCTGACACCACTTACGGACATCAGCAAAAAGAGTTCCGTAGTTGTAATCATGAGAGGGTGCCGGCGATATCGAAAACACCACGTCAGGCCGTACTTCGACGATGACCTCAAATACGTCCTTGATCGCCTTATCCACGTTGGCTCTCCGAAAATCCTCGATCGAGGAAAAATCGTTTCCGTATTGTTCATGATCTGCTTGATCCGACACCATTTGACCCGCTGCTGACGGGGCTGGATAAAAATAGTCATCGAAATGTACTCCATCCACATCGTATTTGGTGATCAAGTCCTTGACGATATCCACCAATCTTTGTCTGACTTCGGGCAAAGCTGGATTATAAATCTGGATCTTTTCATGGCTGACTACCCAATCTGGATTCACCGAAGGATGCAGTTCCGGATAGGCTGTACCCGCTCCGGCCCTTGTGGCAATCCGGTAGGGATTGAGCCAGGCATGAAACTGGATATGTCGCGAATGTGCTTCTGATATCAGAAAATCGAGCACGTCATAACCGGGGTCCTGCCCTCGTGTACCCGTAATATTCTGACTCCAGGGTTCGTATGCAGAATCGTAAAAGGCATCACCCATCCCTTTCACCTGAAAGAAAATGGTATTGATGTTCAACGACTGGAATAGGTCCAGATAATCGGTGTACAGTTTTTTTTGTGCCTCCATATCGTACTGACCCTGAGGCCAGTCCAGACCCCATACCGTCGCCATCCATACTCCCCGCATTTCTTTCCTGGGAAATACCATAGGAATTTCCTCCTCATCGGGGGGCATCATATCGGGTTCGACATCTTCCCTGTCACACGATGCCAGAAAAACCATGGCCAGGGTCAGAATACTGAAGCGGATACTATATCGAATCATGCGCAAATTTTCATTTCGCTCAGATTTTGCACTTATTTCACCCTTCTCAGATGCAAAGGGTTAATCACTTTTCTTTACAGGAAAATCGATAATCACAAATCCCGCGTCAGCAGAAGCAGCATAAATGGTCAAGGTTTCATCCTTGCCTTCACTGTCTTTACTGATATGCCATCCTGTCTGGGTGCCGGGCGCTGCGTTCGTCGGACCTAACATCGAATACTGGTAAACCGGGGACTTATCGGACCTTTCATTGAACATTTTCAACGCTTCAACAGCATCACTACCTCTGGTAATGTCATATACGTACAACACTACAGCATCGGATCCACTTCGTGCTGCCGTGGTGGTAATCAGATATCTTTCGCCATTAAAATTCACAATTCTCGCATCGCAGCTTCTCAGTGGAATGGCGTCATTGCTGAGTTGATAATTAATCACACCCGATTCATTGGCCACCCTGAGAGGTGCATCATATCCCGTGAAAAGGTAATTGTTCGTCTGGCCTATTTGATTGTAGGACATCACAAAGGACGAACCAGGGGCATTATCAAATACGATCGGATCCGAGATCTGAGTATAATTTGTCACTGTAAGTCTAAGTACCGTCGTGACCGCATTGTCCCCAAAGAACATATAACCATTGCCATTTTCATCGAGGTTTACAGACATATTGTCCCCGTGTCGACTTCCCGCACCAGGTATATCGCCAGTCAACAGATCAGCCACCACCTCAGGTTCAGCGGAAGGATCTGTCCAATGATAAATCCGAAACGGCGAAGCATGGCTTCCGGACAAACTGGCAATATAGGTGTGCCCATTCACTTGTGCTCCCACATTGATGGGGAACGTACCTCCCGCTACACCTGTCATGTTGAGGGGAATGGGTTCAATTTTGTCCTGACGCAAATCATTGACATTCAAAAGATGAGAACCTCCCTCTGCTCTGGTGACTATAAGTACATACTCTCCGTCGAATCCACTTCCCCTGGTAAGCAGGGAAACAAAGGAAGGATACACAGGATGCCCCAGATCGTTGTTGGTATGGTCGTATATCTGCGGATCTGTAAAGTCTGCTCCATAAACCGGAACCAACAAACGAATCGTGACGAGATATTCCCTAAAACGCTTGTTGTTGACGACTTTGATGACGATGGTTTTTTCGGCCTGGCCGTCTTCGAGACCCACGTCGTAGGATTCCTGATCCAGACTGGCACCTGGTGACATTTCGGCTTCAAACCGAAGATTACTAAAATCAGTCAGTGTGTCCAATCGGGGAAATGATACCGTCTTACTCACTTCATCCACCACACCTTCCACCACCTGGTTTCCAGATGCTCCAGCATTGACAATTTTGATGGACTTCAATTCTACCCCATCGTTGGATTCGATATTCCGGGGCAGATCTTCCTCGCATGAAAACATGGTCAAGAGTGCGAGAAGAGGGATAATAATCCAATATTTTGATATAAAAGTTGTCATAATTTTTGGTTTAAATTGTGAAACATGCCTTCGCATGAAAATCAGTTTTCAGGCCATCCTTCGGTTTGATCGAGGACATAACCTTTACTCCTGTAATCATCAATCTGAACCTTACCCACAGGGCTGAGGTAGGGGTTGACATTGGGCACTCCAAGGAAAGGAAGGCGATCACCTGTATCTGTAGATCTGTAAAATCCATTCATATCCTCCCCATTGGATCCATTATATTCCACGACTTCCCCATCGATTTTTACCACCGAAATTTGTCCGATCTTTCCGCCAATGAGTTCACCGGGCAGTTCAGTAGAGAAATTGACCCATCCTCCTGAAAGCAAATCAGGATTCTGATCGGTGTCCATATATTCCAGTTTGCTCCACCTTTTCAGATCATCCAGTCTTCCGTATTCAAACGCGAATTCCATACGGCGTTCTCTACGTATCTCCCACAACAGAGGGGAAACATCAGCGTCGCGTTCGGGGTCGTCCGGAAGATTACCTAGCACCAATGGGGCGGTCTTAGTCACGCCTTTGGCCACAGCTTCCGGTGCCAGCGGGCGCATACGAATGGTATTCACTGAAAGATCCAAATCTCCCTGACTCACCGATCCCTGCCCCATATCTGCCAGTTCCGCTTTGGCTTCGATCCAGTTCAACAACACCTCAGCATACCGAAATACCGGGTAATCGATTTCATTTTTGTTGCTCGTAAACTCTGCTGGAGGTGGGTTGCCCGATTCTACGATCTCAGCGACCGATCGCGGCAGAAATTTATTGATGTACCAGTACGAAGCCCTGTTCTTATTAGTGGGTTTGTCATAAAAAGTCGCTTCTAGCCGCGAATCCCGGGTTTGGATCATCGAATCCAGGGTAAAATCATTTGCATTGGCATAAGAAGAATTTTGCCACGCCTCACCATCCGTACAAATAAATGACTTGATCAAATCAGAGGTTGGACCAAATCCGACGGATTCCGATAGATTGTTGTTGGTTGCCACAGCATGAAGGACATTGACCGATGCATCGTAATGTCGATACAATATCACATCGGGGTTTCCAGCCAGGGAATTGGAGGTAAACAATGTTCTGAAATCCGTGACGATATCATAGCGACCACTTTGAATGACAAGTTCGGCAGCTTCTACCGCCAATTCAAAAAACTTTCTGGCCCGCTCAGTATCTCCGTAATAGTATCGCTGCCAGGAAGCTTCCTGGAGGGCGGTCCTGGAGGTAAATGCTGCGACCACAAACCTGTTCACCTGTTGGTCACCATCATTTAGCCGCACATTTTGCATTGCAAATTTCAAATCATCGTATACCGCATCCATCACCTCATTTCGGGGGGTGCGGGGCTTGTAAAGATCATCGAGATCCACATCGCTGACCACATGATCATAGTAAGGCACGTCGCCATACACTCTCACCAGATAGGCGTACTCCTGGCCTCTGAAAAATCGGCCAATGCCCATCCAATGATTGTAGGCTTCTGCTGAAAGGATATCCTGCATCCGGGTTTCGATCCGATCGATCATGATGTTTATGGATCTGAGCAATGACATACTCCAGATCCCACTATTGGGAACGGATCGGCCAAAATTCCCCTGGTTTCCCCAAAGGAACACGTCATCGCTAAACTGGTATCCCATCAGGGCAGCCCCGGAATAATCGAAATTGATCCCGTAACCCGGAAAAAAGGAGGTATAGTACTTATTGGCGTACAAACGAACGTTTTCCTCTGTTTCCCAGGCAGTATCATCGTTGAGTTCGGTGAGGGGCGGTCGGTCGAGAAAATCTTCACAACCCACAAAAAACATCGCCACCCACGCCATCAGGAATGTATATATATATTTCATGATAATCTAATTTTTAAAGGGTTATATTAAGTCCTACAGAAGCAATCTTAAAGGTAGGATTTGAAGTTCCTGTCCTACCCAGATTATAGTTCCCGGCCAGCGGGGAATATCCGCTGATAGCTTCGGGATCGATAGGTAACCCACGTAATTTGTCAAAAGTGAACATATTCTCCAGAGAAATATACACGCGTGCCTGATCAATATTGATCCCCCTGAGCACGTGATGTGGCATATTGTATCCTAACGTGATATTCTTGATACGGAAATAAGCCATATTCAACAAATATCTGCTCTGGGGTTGCATGACAAATCCGGAATTGGCCCCATTGAGGTTCCATGCACGGGGATAAAATGCATCAGTGTTCTCCGGGGTCCAATAATCCTCTGCAATAGCCTGAGGCATAGCTCCTTCCTTAGCAAAGAATCCTGGAATAGCCAATTGACCGGATCCCCATATTTTTCGCTTTCCTACCCCCTGCCCTATAACAGACAGATCAAATGCCCGGTAGCTCAGGGCCACTCGCGCTCCGTATTCATACTGTGGTAGTATATTACCGATCACTACCCGATCTCCGGGGTCACCAAATGTACCTTTGCCCGGGGTAATGTAACCATCACCATCCACGTCCACAAATTTTACGTCTCCGGGGCTGACCAGCAATATCTGGTTACCATCTTCAAAATAGGTTTGGTAAACTGGGTTGTCCCCGGCCTGCTTGTTGGTTACTTTTCCGGTTCCCTGCCATACAATAGTTTCCTGTACAAACCTACCATCCTCGTCGTACACGAAGTCATCCTCCTGGTACAACCTGTCGGTGACATACCCATAAATATCTCCATAACGCTTACCGGTAGTATAGGTATTGTCGATCAGGCGGTTCTCATATGGGATGTTCCAATCAGCTCCCTTGGTGATGTCGGTAATGGCATTGGAAAGGTTTCCGGTTACAGAAATCCCCAGTCCGTTTCGAAACTGATGGGTGAAATCCAGGGCAATTTCCCAGCCCCTTGTCCGTAAGTTTCCGAAGTTACCCTGAGGAGCTGATGCACCATATGTAGCGGGCAAATCATTCCCCGGTATAATCATATTCTCGGTATTGCGTTCGAACCAGTCAAAAGCAACACCGAATCTATTTTCTGCAAATCTCAGATCGGTTCCGAGATTGAGCGTGGTAATATCCTGCCAGGTAATGCCTTCGGAAATCGAATTGGGCGTACCGAGTTGAAAAAATTGATCTCCCGCACTATTCAGCCAGGTATTTTTACTTATTCCCAGTGAGGAAATGTAAAGGTTATTGGGTACAGACTGGTCTCCGATGGACCCCCAGGATCCCCTGAATTTGGCATAGCTGAGTACGCTTTGCACATCACGCATGAAATTCTCATTGGTCAAAACCCAGCCTGCAGAGAAAGACGGAAACCATCTCCATTGCAAATTGCTGGGAAACTTTGAAGTCCCATCATATCGGAGGTTCCCCTCAAGTAGATATTTATCTGCAAAATTATAGTTGACACGACCAAAATATCCCAATTGGGAATCCCAGTTGGTTCCTCCACCAGTGGTTTCAGTTCCCACAGCAAAATCATACTGGGCATTGTCGTTATTGATCAACTCAGTCTTTCGTCCCCAATGGCTTTTCCACCGATTGGCCACCAGGTTGGTTCCCAACGTGAATTTGAATTCATGAGCGCTGGCGACATCCAAAAGGTAAGTGGTATAAGCATTGACCGTATGTCTTTTGGCTTCCAGCGTGGATTGATAAATATAGCTTTGGCTTTTTCCCACATAATTAACCAAAGGCAACCGGTATGCGGGGATGCCACCGGATTGCGTCACATTACCATTTTCATCCACATAGATCTGATTGCCCTGATCATCCAGAAATGCCACTGGAGTATACCATGGTTCGCGGGCCGTGATGGATGGTAGCGATGAATTATTTTTATCCAGTCTGGTATCGAAAGTGTAATCCGCGACGATATCCCAATTATCGCTTAGGTCAATTGTCGTTCCCAGGTTGAGGTTGGTATAATTGTTAGCATTGATGGCCGTGTGGGAATTTTTGGTATCCCAGTAAGGATCACGAACTTCTTCTCCGTTTTCAAGTACACCGGTGGGAAATAAACGGCTCCAACGGTATAAATACAACCAGGGGTCTGCAGCAAACCCAGCTGCGTTGGTTGAATTGGGGTACCTTTTGGTCCGATCAGAATAGAGGATACTACCTCGTACAGTAATCAAATCATTTACCTTCGTGGAAACTCCAAGGCTCCCTGTAAACCGTTTGAAATCATCATGCTCCGCTGGCTTCATCATACCTTGCTGTCCCAAAAAGCTTACACTGGCGTTGTAAGTGGTCGCATTGGTCCTGCCGGTCATGGACAAATTGTGATTTTGGGTAAACGCATTCCGTTTGACCATCGCTTCTACCGGATCATAAATTCTGTACCCATATTTGTCCGTCCCATCAAAAATCCAGTCCCGACCGTACACCATCGGATCATCCCATTTCACCGTACTTCCATATTTCTCCTGCCACTCCCGGATTTTCAGCATACTTTCGTCGTTTACTCGCCAGAATCCGCCGGCAGGACCGCTGGCTTTTTGATTCTTGTGGGCATCCAGGGTATACTGAAGTCCATCAACTCCCGCAAGCTCAATATCCTTGAAGGGATTTTGCCAGGATAAATTATTGGAATAAGTCAGGTTGACCCCCTCGGTGTTCGATCCTTTTTTGGTGGTGATGAGTATAACACCAAACGCTGCTTTGGATCCATAAATGGAACTGGATGCGGCATCCTTGAGTACTGTAATGCTTTCAACATCATTGGGATTAATCATCTGAATACTCGGGATTTCTACATTATCCACCAAAATCAGCGGTTGACTTGAACCCTGGATCGATCCGATAAAACCCCTTATTCTCATTAGGGGGTCGGACCCAACTTCTCCGGAAGGTACCCGGACAGAAAGTCCCGGTACAATACCCTGCAATCCACGCCCCAAGTCGGCGCTGGGTCGGCTTTCGAGTGCACGTATATCCACATTGGACACCGAACCGGTGAGATTGCTTTTCTTTTGTACACCATAGCCCACCACCACAAGTTCTTCCAGTTCGGTCAATTGTGCTTCCATGATCACGTCGATCCTAGTCTGGCCCTGAACGGGAATCACCAGGGTCTGATAACCAATGTATGAGAACACAAGCGTATCCTGCATAGCAGCTTCGATGGCATACATTCCATCAAAATCAGTGGTAGTTCCCCTTGTAGTACCCTGTACCTGTATATTGACCCCGATTAAAGGTTCACCTGCAGCATCAGTGACCTGGCCTTCTATGAGAGCCAGATGTTTTACCGCCCTATCCAATGACACATTCCGATCCGACGAACCAGAGGGAATGATCGGGATGGTTTCCATTTTACGTCCTTCCACCTTGATTACTATGGTCTGATCGATGATGGAATACGTCAATGGCTGTTCCTCAAAAATAGCATCGAGCGCTTCCTCCAACGGCATTTTATCGATAGATACCGTCACGGGGTGAGCTAAATTGAGAATCTGGGTATTGAACAGGAAGTTGTATCCGGTTTGTTTACGGATTTTGAGAAAGACCTGACCCAGTTCACTGTTCTGTTCATGAAGTGTCACCAGCTGAGCATCGGAGGTCGTGGCACTCAGGTGCACGCACAATGCCAACATTATGACCGTTACGATTTTCATGATTCTCAGGACTTTTGAATGCCAAACTGCGCTTGCAAATTTGAACCAATCGAATCTGAATGATTCATACCTACGACGTAAAATATTTTTCATATTTTTACAATGTTTTGATGTTTAATGAACGACTACCAATCGTTTGTTAAGTGGGTACCGCTACCAGGTCTTATCGTTAGAATTGCCACCTCCTTTCGATTGGACCTATAGCGGTATTTTTTATTTAATCTTTATTCTGAATTTTACATATTATAAATTTTTATTCTCTTTCTCTTCCCCCACCATCACGGTGACTTCCCGTCCCTTCAAACCAAATTTTATATTACCTGTAGCTTCCATCATCTGCAATACATTGGATATGGTAACGTCGCGGGAAATAAATCCGGTAAATGATATATCACGCGGTTCGTTGAGATACAATACATCTACGTCATACCATCGGGAAAGTTGTCGCATAATGTCTTCCAAATCCGTGTTCCAGAATTGAAACAAATCGTATTTCCAGGCTGTAACCATATTGGTATCGACTTCCTCTTTCACCAGATTACCCTGATTGTCATACCATACCTGCTGGCCTGGTTTCATTAACACCTGCTTGTCCCCGGATTCTACCATGACCTCACCTTGTATAAGGGTGGTGGGTTGATAAACTTCTTCGTCATAGGCTTTGACGTTGAATTTTGTTCCCAGGACCTTCACGTTGTATTTGTCGGTCTTCACCCAGAAAGGTTGGTTCTTCTTGTGCCTGACGTCAAAGTAAACTTCACCACTGATCTCAACCTCACGAACCGATCCGTCAAATCGGGTGGGAAATCGAATTGAAGACATGGCATTGAGCCATACCTCGGTTTGATCAGGAAGTACAATACTATACTTTCCTCCTTTGGGGGTGGTGATGGTATTGAAAGTAACAGGCACATCAGCGACCGCTTTGATCTGATCAGCATGATATGTCAGGAGTCCATCGCTGGATTTGGCAATTGACGTAATGCCTTCTTGGGCAATCACCCCGGCCTTCACATCGTCCAATACAATCTGACTCCCATCGCCCAGGGTTAGGATAGCAGTTTCCATACCCGGTTCCACATCGTTGCTGATGACCAGTTCCTGCAAAGTATCTCCTCCGGCATCACCCCACCAATAAGCAACACCATAGGCCACGACAAGCACCAAGGCAACCGCCGCGATCCGCCTCAGCGGAACCCTCGGCCTGGAGGCAGGTTGAGCACGAATTCGATCCTCGATGGACCGGCGAAGCTGTTCTGCAATCTTATCTTTACTTCCAGAATCCGACCAAACCTCATCCTCTTGCTGGAAAGATTGATACCAGGCACTGTACAACACCAGCTCCTCGTCGGTAGCAACCCCCGCAGATATTTTTTCAGCTAATTGCTGCAGTTGATCTTCATTCATTTTTTCTATCGTTGTATGCGACTATTTTGCTAATTCATGAATTTGGATCCATCCCTGGCGTACAATTCTAATGAACCTTAAGTCGCTTTTATCATCCTGCCAATACCGGGCTGACACCATAAAGGCATACCAAATCCAACTATCCCCCAAAGTCTGAATGTTAATTTTCTATGGTTAATGGTACTTCTGGTTCGGATATTAGTATCCCGGATTTTGCTGATCGCCAATAGCTGGATTCGCATTGATCTCAGCCTGAGGAATCGGAAGTATGGTTTTGTAAAAACTTCGGTCGATGGTTTTATCACGGTGCGCTACCGGCACATCAGCCAGGTCATCATTATACGTTATGGGCTTATTGAGTCTCATCATATCAAAAAACCGGTGACCCTCTGTGAACAATTCCTTACTTCTCTCATCCAAAATCATGTCCAGGCTTATCGTGGATTCCGTTGCTGGTTCCAGCCCCGGTGCGCGTTTCCGAATTGCATTGAGGTATTCCGCAGCTTTGGCTTTGTCCGATTCCAGTGCAGCTTCGGCAGCGATAAGATAAATTTCGGACAACCGAATGACTTTAATATTGACCGCAGTACCTGTACTCTTACCATCGCCTACCAAATCCACGCTCCCGCTGTATTTGTAGCTAGCACCAAGATGATCCTCCCCTACTTCATCATAACTCATCACACCCCATCGGACATCATTGGGATCCTCACCCAGCCGATCCAGAAAATAATCGCTGGCCATAAACCATCCTGCAGCACTGCTCGAACCATGCCCCTTTCTTCTCAGGTAAAAACCCAGACTGGATGTTCCAAGATCGCCCTCGGTAGACAGGATGGCCAGTTCAAAAATAGATTCAGAACCGAATTGCCGGGTCCATGAATCCACCCATTCTTCATTGGAATACAGAGAATAAGGTCCGTTGTTGATGATTTCCTCTGCAGCGGCCAGTGCCTGAGCGTGGTTGCCCATATACAGATTTACACGGGCTTGCAAAGCCATATTGGCGTAGTAATTCAGGTATCCATTGGATATCGACTTTGAGATCAGTGGAGCAGCGGTCTGTAAATCGCTGAGAATCTGCTGATAATTTTCTTCAACTGTAGCCCGGGATGGCTGTGAAGAAGCATCGAGGGGCTCGGTCACATTGGGTACACCCCATGCAGACTTGTCTTCTGTGTAGGGCTCTCCATACAATCGGACCAGGTCAAAATACATAAGAGCACGGGCTGTCAACGCTTGTCCTTTGACATCATCAAAATTTCCCACAGCGCCTTCGGCTTCCAATTGATTGATGCTGGCAATTATACTGTTGGCCTGGAGTATGCAATGATATATATGATCCCAGTATCCCGAATTGGAACCGGTAGTCACAGAGTGGTTGAAGGTGTACAGACCATCAAGACCCCGTCCTTGTGAAAAAATAGTCAGATCGCCTCCCTTGGCATTGGCATACATAATAAAATTTCTTCCATAATATGCGGAGCTGCGCATTTTACTCATCAGTCCATTCATGATTACCCGGGCATCTGCCGGTGTCTGGATGGAAGAACTGGCATCCCCTGAATTACTGGGTTTCACATCCAGAAAGTCCTCGCTACATCCGGTTATGCCAATGAGAAAAAGTATAAAAACATATATATTAAGAGCTTTCATATCCTGTTTTTTTTATAATCTTAAAAACCAATTTCAATACCAAATGTAAAGGTCTTACCATAAGGTGTTTCCCAGCCTCTGGTGGAATATTGATTGACCTCCGGATCGGCAAGCTTATACTTTGAAAAAGTCAGCATATTGGTTCCATTGAAATAAATACGGGTGTTGTCGATACCCAGCCTGTTTATCAATGACAATGGCAGATTGTAAGCCAGTGTAATGTTTTTCAACCGCAGGAAACTGGCATCGTACAGATTTCGACTACTAAACTGAATGGCATCGGTGGGATCGAATCCTTCAATCCTGGGCAAACTCCGCGTAGGATTTTCCGCTGTCCACATATTATCGTACTGGTACTGGGCCCTAATACGCTCCCAGTAATAGCCATCATCTACTACATCCTTGCTTGCTCCATCATACAAGTCTCCACCAATTTTATATATGAAATTCGCTCCCAGCGTAATCCCTTTGAATTCCAGATCGGTCCCAAAACCACCGAAAACCTTGGGAATACCATCGCCAATCAGGATATAATTGGCATCCTGCCATGCATAAGAAGCACCACGACCATCTATGAGAAATTCTCCGACGGTAGGATCGTTCGGATCATTGACGAACCATCTGTTGTTGCCATTTTCAGGATCCACACCGGCCCATTCATACCCATAAAAAGCCAGGGTAGATTCCCCTTCCCGAAAAATATATTGTGCCCGAGCATCGGAACCAGTAGGATCGTACCAGATGATATCGGCACCCTCCTCTTCTCCTTCTGCCCGGTACAATCGGGTCACTTCCGATCTGATAAACGAAGCATTGACCTGAACACCCCATCGGATAAGGTTGGTACGGATTAAGTCACCTCCGAGCGACAGTTCCAGCCCCCGGTTGTTAATTTCACCTACATTCTTGAGGGTGGAACTAAAACCGGTCACCCTGGAAATGGGAACACTTTGGAGCAAATCGCGGGAATCCCTGGTAAAGTATTCAATCGATCCAGAGAGTCTCTCTTCAAAAAAGCCAAAATCCAATCCAATATTGGTCGTGTAATTGGTTTCCCAGGTGAGATTGGCATCTGCAATAGTGCTAATACCCCCACCCGCTTGCTCCATATAGCTTATACCATAGGCGGTTAACGATCGCCAGCCAAAATCAGGCGAAGGCAGGGTTCCATTGACTCCGTAGGAAGCTCTCAATCTTAAATTGCTTAAAGCATTGACCTGGGCCAAAAAAGATTCCTTGTCGAGCCTCCATGCTCCCGATAAGGAATAGAAATTTCCCCACCGCGTATCAGGCCCCAGTTTGGAAGCACCATCCCGTCGGAAAGAAGCAGAGAGATAGTATCTGTCGTCAAAGCTATATTCCGCCCGCGACAAATACGACATGATGGAGTTGCCCCAGAAATAGGCATTGGCATCGAGTTCACCGGCGGTAGCCACAGTGTGCAAAGCACTTGATGGAAGGTCATTTCCGGTTGATCTTTGGAAATCGGTTTCATTTTTTTCTGCCTCAAAACCAGCCAGGAGCCCCAGTCGGTGAGCTCCAAAAACCTGGTCGTAATTGAGCGTGGTAGAAGATACCAGCTTGCTGTACGTCGTGGTCATTTCGGAAACTGTCCCGTTGGAATTGGAGCCGTTGAAATGATTAGCACTATAATATATATGGTCCTTGGTACGGGTATTGTCATAAGAGAAAACGGTGCGGGCGTGTAATCCAGGTAGAATATTTACCTGAAGCGCCTCATTGGCAGATAACCTCAGTGTTTTACCACTATTCTCCCACTCGTTATCATAATAGATATTATTTTGACCGTAGCTACCGTACCGGGCAGTCCATGGTTCTCCTGTCTTATAGTCGGTAGGCCAGTACAGACCCCATAGGAGGTTTCTGGTCTGGAGGTAATAATTGCTGCTGAGGTTCCGTGTATCATTAAAACCGGTAAGATCACTGCTGGAAATATTGATATTGGATGAGAATTCTACCAGCCGACCAATTTTTTGGGTCAGATTAACCCGGCCTGTGATGCGGTCGTATTCATTGATTTTGATGCGATTCAGATCTTTGGTATAAGACAAGGATGAATAATATCGGGTGGATTCATCTCCCCCACTTACAGAAATATCGTTGGTTTGATATACCCCGGTCCTAAAAAGCGCATCTTCCCAGTCAAAATACTGCCCTTCGCGATTCACTATTCCATCGGTCATTCCACGGATATGGACATGCTCTGTCAAGGCAGTTCCATCGGTTTCAAAAAAATATCCATGTTGGTTAAATTTTACATTCAGTCGGCGCAAAGCATCTGCATTCGCATCGGCTTCTGAAATTCCTCTCCCTGTGTTGTAATCATGAAAAACCCTATAGAGCATATCCACATTCTCCTGAGTACCGGCCGGTTCGTAATTGTCCGTGGCCCAGGACGGGGTAAACCCAACCGATGATCGCAAGGTGAATTTGGGTTTTCCCAGTTTACCCTTCTTGGTGGTGATGAGAACCACCCCATTGGCTGCCCTGGAGCCGTAAAGTGAGGAGGCAGCGGCGTCTTTGAGGATGGTAATGGATTCTATATCGGAAGGATTGATCGAGTTCATCACATTGTTGGTGGCATAGATATATCCACTGAGTTGGCCGGTGTTGCCTGAATTCACAGGTACACCATCCACCACGTACAGGGGCTCATTGGAAGCGTTCATCGAACCAATACCCCGGATTCGAATACTGGTCGTCGCTCCGGCCTGACCACTGGAGGATGCCACCTGAACACCAGGCGCTTTACCGACCAGCGCATTTTGAAAAGTCGTGGTAGGAATGTCCTGTATTTCTCTGGAGTCGATCACAGTGGCAGCACCGGTATAGGTACCCCGGGTAGAGGTTCCATAGGCCACCACGATAACCTCATCGAGCTGGGACACATCTTCCTCCATGACCACATGGATTTGGGTCCTGCCATCCACGGGAACGGTTTGTGTTTTGTACCCGATGTAGGAAAATATCAGGGAATCCTGAAGCTCAGCCTCTATACTAAAGTATCCGTTTATATCCGTAATGGCACCCCGGGTAGTGCCTTTCACCTGGATATTGACCCCGATCAGAAACTCACCAGCCGGATCGGTCACAGAACCCTGTATCTCAACTGGAATCAGGGCGTTTGTCGGGAAAGTGGCCGCTGGATGCGGGGCAGGTTTATCAAGTCCGGCGAGCAATGAAGTAGATAATAATAACAGACATATGGTCTGCATAATTGACCGCACACCAATTTTCATCAAGGTATGATGTGGTGGGGTCCCGAATTTCTCAATGGTGTGCAGAACACCAGAAAGTACAGGTAGATATTTTTTCATAGAACCTTGGGTTTGTAGTGGACAATCGATCTGTAAAAGACAGAACATTACACCCTAAAGGCATTGGAATATCTATTACCCCCCAAACCAAATAGTTAAATTTTTATTTTTTGATAAGATTTATGCATTTGGAGTAAAGGGTGATGGTCATCCGGGTCATGGAGGGTCGGGAGTATGGAGCTGTAACCACCCTACAAGGGAAAAACGATCGAGGGTAAACCGGGATAATCCTACCTGAGCATGGAAGGAAATTATATACCCCTATAGATGAACTAAGTCAATTCGCCATGAAATCTCATCAAATAAAAAAACTTCCAAGGGAACAACTTAACTCGTCAGACTATCCGGCATTCAAGCTATGACACCTTCTCCGGATACAGTCATTGGTTTCGTTGGACAACCATTCAGACAAATAAGGGCAATAAACAAAAGTCCTAATCCCCATATAATAAAAGCCCCATTTTCAGCTTCATCAAGGACCACAAGATCTTATACCCATGACGTTATGAATTGACCGGTTGTTTCCAATCAATAATCTGAAAG
>CAYRRD010000077.1:0-16005 GCA_964426625.1 uncultured Saprospiraceae bacterium
CCGACCGCAGGGAGGATCTGGAAGCGCATCCATTCAGGTAATTCGTGAGCCGACCTCGTGCGATTCGTGAGCCGTCATTGCTTTAAATTGACTTTATGAGGAGAACCCTACTTACTACCAGGGCTCAAAAAGTTAAATACCACGCTCGGAATACATTAAGAAATTAATGTTTCGTTAATCCGATAAATACAATCCATGTGTATCCGAATTTATACCATCTCAGGTATTTGTGGTAAGATCCCTTTTATATGCAGCATTGTTCTATTCCTCATGTGCATTTCTTTCCCACTCATTAGTCAGGAATATTTGGGAGCCGGTCAAGCAATTGGTATAACGTCGTATTCGAGTAGCAATTATCAGCCACCCGGCAGGGAAAATCAGGCTCATGCCACGAATACTATTAACGGGAGTGGACTGGATGGTCCTGCCCAGGCCGCGGCAAGATTCCTGTCCCAGGCTACTTTCGGAGGTAGCGATCTGGATATCGAACGTGTACTGGATCTGGGATATGAGGGATGGATCGATGAACAATTGACGATAATAGGTCCATCCATGTTGCAAACCCTGAAAGAGATTACCCGCGAATCTTTTGAAATCTATGCCTCCAATCCAGAGAACAATCCAGACGATTTTTACGGACCAGCGTGGATCCATTTTCAATATGCCTTCTGGCAAAACAATGTCATGAATGCTGACCTATTAAGGCAAAGGGTAGCCTGGGCATTGAGTCAGATTATGGTCGTTTCCTTTGTTTCCGATCTGGAAGGAAGGGGGGAGGCATTAGCTACCTGGTATGATATTTTATTGAATCATGCCCTCGGAAATTATGAGGACCTTCTACTTGAAGTATCGCTGTCACCGGCTATGGGTTTTTATCTGAGTCACTACAACAACCCAAAAGCAGATCCGGAAAAAAATTTACATCCGGATGAAAACTTTGCCCGCGAGGCTATGCAATTGTTTAGCATTGGTCTCTATGAACTCAATCCTGACGGAAGCCATAAAACCGATGAACAGGGAAAGCCCATACCGACATACGATCATTTGGATATTCAGGAATTGGCCAGAGTTTTTACCGGTCTGGGTCCCGGTGGAATCATGGATACCACAGACTGGTTGACAGAACCCTATTTTGGGTTGGATCCTTACTGGAATGATTTTTCAGTTCCCATGGCCATGTACGAGGATTACCATGACACCGGGGAAAAGACAATGGTCACAGGGGTAACCCTCCCTGCCGGACAATCGGGAATGGAAGATATTCGCCAGGCAATTCACGAACTATCTATGCATCCCAATACCGGTCCTTTTATTGCGCGCAGGTTGATACAAAATATGGTTACGTCCAATCCTACACCCGGCTACATCGAAAGAGTAGCCAGTGTCTTCCAGAACAATGGTCAGGGAATTCGGGGAGATCTGGGAGCCGTGGTCAAAGCGATTCTTCTCGATCCCGAAGCCAGAACCTGTGAATGGATCCAGGAACCGTATCATGGAAAATTACGTGAGCCTTTTCAAAGGTACATGCAGGTTGTCCGATCAATGGATCTATTAAATATCAATGGAAAATTCTGGAATATCGGATATGATTTTGCTGAAGCCACAGGACAGATTCCACTTGCTTCCAAAAGCGTTTTCAATTTTTTCCTTCCCGATTACCAACCCCAATCCTTCAAAAAAGAAGGTCAGTTGTATGGTCCTGAATTCCAAATCCACAATTCTAAAACCAGCCTGGGAATTATAAATCAGTACTTTGTTTGGGCACACCGATGGGGTCTCCTGGGGACATGGGAAAATATCCAGCCCACTTATCTGGATTATGTGACCTGCGAACCTTTGTCTAAAGATCCAGATGTCCTTCTTAATAAATTTGATATTCTGTTTACCCATGGACAATTGTCTGAAGATAACCGGGCCATTATACGCCAGGCTATGGGACAACTCCAACCGGGAAATATGGGGGCGGATTTTTTAGAGTATCGTGTAGCCACTGCGCTTTATCTCACTCTGGTTAATCCCGATTTTGCCATCTTAAAATAAGACTTATGGTTCAGATTTGTCATTCCTTATCCACGTCCTCCATTTCAGATATAGACCCACGCCCTCATTTTTCTTCAACTCCACCTCTCCGCCTATGAACAGACGAAAATTCCTTGGTCAACTGGGCTGCGCAGCATTGGGATATACAACATTGTATTCATCCCTTATCAATCTCAAAGCCATGAATGCCGCAGCACTTGCCGATTCAACTACTGCCGCAGCCAATGATTACAAAGCTCTTGTGTGCATTTTACTATCAGGAGGCAACGATGCCTATAATATGTTGATCCCAACTAGTCAGGACCAGTACGCCATTTATCAACGTACTCGATCCAACCTTGCCATTCCAATTCAAAATATCCATCAGCTCAACTCACCTCACCTCCACAGTGGCCATTATGGCATCCACCCGGGAATGCCTGAAGTCAAGAATTTATTTGATCAGGAAAAGCTGGCCTTTGTTGCCAATGTGGGAACCCTGGTCGAACCTACTTCGAAGCAACAGTTTTTTAGTGGAAGCCATCCCCTGCCTCTGGGATTGTTGTCCCATGCCGACCAGATCCAGCAATGGCAAACCGGCATGCCGCACGATCGGTCGGCAACCGGCTGGGGTGGTCGCGTAGCAGAATTGGTCCAGTCCATGAACTCCAATCAAAAAATATCCATGAATATTTCTCTATCTGAGACCAATGTGTTCCAGCAGGGACGTGAAATATTCGAATACGCCATTACTCCAGACGGCGCACTGGGATTGTATGGTCGCAATAGTTCCTGGGATTTGGAAGTCATCCAACACGCGGCGCTCGATCAGATGTTGGACAAGCAATACCAGGATGTGTTTCAAAGTACCTATGTCAACACAATAAAATCCTCCATTGAAGCGACCGAAGACTTTCAGGAAGTGATGAAAAATGCCCATACTTTCAACACGGGATTCAGCAATAACACAATATCCCGTAGTTTGAGAATGATTGCCCGGGTTATTTCAGTCCAGCAAGAACTCGGATTCCAAAGACAGATATTTTTCCTGAATTTTGGTGGCTGGGACCACCACGATGCCGTATTGGACAATCAGGCCGCTATGCTACCTATACTCAGTCAGGCCTTGAGTCAATTCCAAATGGCACTCGAGGAAATAGGTAAATCCTCCGAGGTCACAACCTTCACCATTTCAGATTTTGCACGGACGCTGACATCCAACGGGGATGGGACCGATCATGCCTGGGGTGGTCATACCATGGTTATGGGCGGTGCAGTAAAGGGAGGACGAATTTACGGACGGTACCCCTCTCTGGAATTGGGAAATCCCCTAGACCTGTACAATGGCGTCATGATTCCCACCACCTCAGCGGATGAGTATTTTGCGGAACTGGCCATATGGTTTGGGGTATCGACCAGCCAGGCCATGGAATTGTTTCCCCATCTTCCCAATTTCTATAACCCCCAATCGGGTAACCAGCCTATTGGTTTTTTAAATCTGTGATCATGAAAAACTGGCACTTCATATTTCTCATTTGCATGCCATGGATACTCAGTGGCCAATGTTACCCCGACCGGCACAATACCAGCTGGACTGCGTCCTGGATTAGTTGTGAAACTGCCCCCAACCCCAATACCAACCGGGGGCAATCTCATTGGACCATGTATGATTTGGGCGAAGTATATTCCCTTGGAGAAATGAAGGTCTGGAACCTCAATGTGCCCGACCATCTCAATTCAGGCATGCGTTCTTTCGAAGTGGATTATTCCCTGGACGGCGAGGAATGGACACATCTAGGATCCTTTGATTTGGATCAGGCACCGGGAACGAGTATTTATGAAGGTGAAATGGTAACGGACTGGAATGGGCTCCAGGCTCGTTACGTTATTTTTACACCAAAAAGCAATTATGGCGGTCCATGTGTAGGTTTCAGCGAAGTCCGATTTGGTCTGTCCCAGCGCCAGGTTGCGACATCCTTGATTCCCGAGCAGGAAAATTGTCTATCCGTCAAAGTTTATCCAAATCCTTATGTGGACTTTTTTACCCTGGAAGTAAATAGCGAATGTCAGGGTACATTGCAATATTCACTCACCAACATCCTGGGGCAGGAAGTGATAAACCAAACCCTCCAGCTGAATCAAAACTTCGGAAAGATGTCTATTCACACGAGTCAGCTTCCTGCAGGTAATTATGTCCTTCATATTCGCCAGGGGGAAAAATATGTGACCCACCCCATGATCCAACTGGGAAGGTAATTTCAACCGAAAGCCTGGAAGTGGACAAGTTGATATCATCGGATAGTCTCAAAATGATAAATTGCGGGACGATGTTAATTAGTTGAGAGCCCATTGTGTCTGCCTGCGGAAACATATTTGAGACCTCATAAAAGCTGGATAGGAGTATTGACCAGGCGGACAGGGGGGAATTGCCAATTCCCTTAACTAATCGACATAAATTTGCGAGAAATACGCTGACTGATCTATTTTCACTGGTGAAAGTATGTGCTTTGGGTTGATTTTTGCTACCGGATAGTGACCAAAGCCAATCGCTTTCTATTTTAGCAAACTTCAAATCATCTCGCCCATGTTCAAATTTCTCAAAAATATCGGACCGGGAACTATAGTAACTGCTGCATTTATTGGTCCTGGCACAGTGACTGTGTGCACGCTTACGGGAGTTAAATATGGCTATGACCTGCTCTGGGCAGTACTGGTTTCGATCATCGCAACGATTGTACTGCAGGAAATGGCTGCCCGGATCGGTTTGGTCACCGGGCAAGGTCTGGTCCCCAATTTACTCAAAAACCTACCATTACCCTGGACCAGGTATGTAGCCATGAGCCTGATTTGTATCGCCATTCTGATTGGCAATACGGCCTATGAAGCAGGTAATATCCTGGGTGGAACGATGGGCATTCAAAATATTTTGGGATCTGAGGAAAAATACTTTACTACCATCACCATCCTTGTGATTGGCACATTGGCATTTACCCTACTTCATTTCGGAAAATATAAAACAGTCGAAAAAGCCCTGATTTCTCTGGTCATCCTTATGAGTCTTACTTTTATCATCACCGCCATCCTGACTCGTCCCCAACCTCTGGATGTGCTTCGCGGTTTATTCCGACCAACAATTCCCTCCGACATTATGGATCTTATAGCCATCGTAGGAACTACCGTAGTCCCCTACAATATATTTCTTCATGCATCCATCGTCAATGAAAAATGGACAGAAATCAGTGATTTGAGTAAAATGAGAATGGATACTTATGTAGCTGTAGGACTGGGTGGTATCATATCAATGGCCATTATCCTCTGTGCTACATCGGTAACTGGTCAGGTTCTTACCCCCACAGACATGGCGCTGGCGTTGGAACCATTTCTGGGTCAGCAAGCCAGGTATTTTATCGGCATAGGACTCTTTGCCGCGGGGGTAAGTTCCGCAATCACTGCACCATTGGCGGCTGCTTATGTTGCACGGGACTGGCCTTCTATGGGAAGTCCATCCCAAAGGTTTCGATGGACCTGGATAACGGTTTTGAGTATCGGAGTGGTGGTCTCCTGTCTGGGGCTTCGTCCAATCGAAGTCATAAGGGTTGCCCAGGTAGCCAATGGTCTGCTACTTCCCATCACCGCATTCTATCTGATATGGTTGTGCAGCAACGAAAGCGTGATGGGTTCTTACAAAAATTCCAAATGGCAAATAGTCCTCGGTGTTGTAATCTTATTGACGACAGTGATCCTGGGGCTGAGAGGGATAGGGGTTAGTTTTTAGAAACTAGAGGTAGTTTTGAGTTATTTTGTGAGGTTGGGATACAGACCATAGACCTGCGGACGAATGTCTTTATATATAGGAGGGTGAAGGTTAATGGGTTTCAGATCGTAGATACGCACGGCCGTGCGACCCTTAGAGGTTTGCGTATGGGATGGATTTTAAAGGGAGAGGTCTTGCGCATGGTCCGATATTCGTCCGGCAATTTACCCCGATGGTGAGGTCAAACAGCAAAAAGCGATAAAAGGCAACCGACATTGTCTGCGGGTCATCACACTCCCACTTACTCCACCCCAACCTCCTACTCTACCTCATAGTATGATACACATTTTGGACATCATCATCCTCTTCGATTCTTTCGAGTAGTTTTTCCACATCGGCAACCTGATCCTCTGTCAATTCTTTAGTTACCTGGGGTATATATTCAAAACCGGATGAACGAATCTCAAATCCCTGATCTTCGAGATATTTTTGGATGCTGCCATAACTTCCAAACGGGGCATAAATCATAAAATCACCTTCCTCTTCAAAAACTTCTTCTACCCCATAGTCTATCAACTCCAATTCAAGTTCTTCCATATCTATGTTTCCCGGACTTATGCGGAAATGACATTGGTGGTCAAACATAAAACTCACCGAACCACTGGTACCCAGGCTCCCGTTGCACTTATTAAAATAGGACCGGATGTTGGCGACTGTTCTGGTATTGTTATCGGTAGCAGTTTCCACCAGGATTGCCACACCGTGAGGCCCATAGCCTTCAAACAATACTTCCTTATAATCACCCTGAGATTTGTCGGAGGCCCGTTTGATCGCCCGTTCGACATTATCCTTGGGCATATTAGCTGCCTTTGCATTCTGGATTACTGCCCGAAGACGGGAATTGGTGTCGGGATCCGCCCCCCCTTCCTTGACAGCAATCACAATGTCCTTACCTATTCTGGTAAAAGTCTTGGACATCGCTGCCCATCGTTTAAATTTCCTTTCTTTTCGAAATTCAAAAGCTCTGCCCATACAATCGAAGTGAACTGTTTCTATAAAATTTTGGCAAATTTAAGGTTCCCATCTCATTTCTGGTGAAAAATTTTATCCCCTTGCACGAAAACCTTATTTCCTATCGATTTGGACAGCTCCATTTTCGTCCCTCTCATCATCATTGAAACCTCTACGTAGCAATGGCTATGCACAGCATCGCCTCATCGAAATTCCTAAAACAAACTCGTCAATATTACTATGCGCGATTTCCTCCTGCTTATTCAAAAATCGGAAGAGACTTTACAATTAATTTTCATGGGAAAATTACCTCACTATACAAATAGTTGTATTTTTGGTCATATTGTAAAATCTAAATATATCTTCCTTTAACTATGAAATCTGTAAAGACCTTTCTGCAACCTTTGAAGTCTTGCTTGCTACTCATTTTAGTATTTTCCACTACCTCGCACCTCAACGCACAAACAGCCAGGGGATATGTCTATGAAGATACAAATCAAAATTACACCAAAGACCAAAACGAAAAAGGCATATCAGGTGTGGCCGTATCCAATGGTGTGGATGTAGTCCAGACAGACAAGAATGGATACTATGAATTGCCTGTAGGAGAGGATAATATCATTTTCGTCATCAAACCTACCCATTACAGATTCCAGGTCAATGAATTTCAACAACCCCAGTTTTACTATATCCACAAACCTAAAGGTTCTCCAAAAATGGATTTTACCGGGGTAAAACCTACCGGCCCTTTACCCGCATCCATAGATTTCGGTCTCATTCATGAACCGGAGGACGAGGACTATGATATTGTGGTTTTTGGTGACCCCCAGGTATACACCCTGGAACAGGTCTATTTTTTCCAAAAAGGAATTATATCGGAGCTGGTCGGCACCACAGATTACAAATTTGGAATCAGTCTGGGTGACCTGGTGGGTGATGATCTCAGTCTGTTCTATCCATACCTGCATGCTATTTCCCGGGTGGGCCTCCCATGGTATCATGTCTATGGTAATCACGATATGAATTTCGATGCGAAAACTGATGAAATGGCGGATGAAACCTTCGAGTCGGTGTTTGGTCCGGCCAATTATTCGTTCAATTACGGCAAGGTGCATTACGTGATTCTCGACGATGTGTTATATCCTGATCCCCGGGATGGTCGTGGCTATTGGGGAGGATTCAGGGAAGACCAATTGCAGTTTCTGGAAAACGATCTCAAATTTGTTCCAAAAGACTACCTGGTCGTCATCAGTTTTCACATTCCAATCACCGAATACCAGGGTGGTGATCAATTCCGGGATGAGGATCGTGATAGGATGTTTGAACTTTTAAAAGATTTCCCTTATACATTATCCCTTTCTGCCCATACCCATTTCCAAATGCATGATTTTTTTGGAAAAGAAAGGGGATGGCAAGGGAAAGAGGTACACCACCACTACAATGTGGGGACTACGTCAGGGGACTGGTACTCCGGCAGCGACGACATTTATGGCACACCCAATTCGAGGATGAGAGACGGCACACCCAAAGGATATGCTGCACTCAAAATTCGGGGAAACCAATATACCTTTGAATACAAAGTTTCCGGATCGGACTGGTCAGATAAAATGCACATCCATGTGCCCAAAGTGATGCCGCATAATGTGAGCAACCGTGGACAAATCGTGGTCAACTTTTATCAGGGTTCTGTACTTGACAGCTTGTTTTTCAGGGTGGATGAAGGTAATTGGACACCCATGAGGTACACCCCGCGCCACGACCCTGTCATTCTTAAAGTCCAACATGATTGGGAATACAATCATACCCTGCCCGGTGGGAGAAGACCTTCGTTTCCTGTAGAATCCACACACATCTGGAGTGCATCCCTACCCAACAACCTGGATCCCGGAGTCCATGAAGTGGAGGTAATGGCAAAGGACTTCATGGGCAGGACATATACCCAAAAAACAACATATGTAATCAGGTAGTAATCAGGGCTTCCTCACAATCGCATATAGTACTGACAGTAAGCGTATTAGCCTTCTAATTTGTTTGATTTAGGGACGGTTATTGATGTATGTGTGCCATAACTTTGCCTATGTCACATCAGACTCCTCCACATCAACTTAAAATTAAAGAATGGGCCAGCAACATGCTCCAAGTCGCAGAACTTCAAGGATCCATTTTCTGAATTTCTGATCAGACCCTATGTCTGAATAGTTCAACTCCTTCAGAGTTGAGATCGTACGAGAACTCAATCTCCCCGTTGCCACGGCTATTGATATTCAACCCCTGGCCAAAGGCCCCGTATGGGCGGGTTGACCAGTGCGGATATGTCGAAATGGTCACAAAATTGGTGAATCAGAGAATGGGAGCACCCATACAGGTGGTTTATAACCCACCTGATGAAAATGCGGAACTCCTTGATTCCAATTTTTGTATTTATGAGTAGACCCTAATTAAAAGTGTGTGACAGAAAGCTTGAGAATAATTGATTATAATATTATTGTCAGGGGTAAGACCGTAGAAATGCAAGGCCGTGTATCCTGGTGAGGTTGGGAGTTGGAGGTTAAGTCAGGATAAAGAACATGGGACTCACGGCCCTGATGCCCCTTATGCTAGCAAGGAAAAATCATGACCTTCATACAGGAAAGGAATACACCTGCCTGGCTATTTCCAATTCTTCGTTGGTGGGAATGACCAGAATTTCGACTTTCGAATGATCGGAACTAATCACCGAAATCTCCCCATTGACCTTTTTGTTTTTATCTCGATCGAGAACAATGCCCAGAAAATCCAGGTTTTCACAAACCATTTGGCGGATTAATTCGGAATTTTCACCGATTCCTGCGGTAAAAACCAGAGCATCCAATCCATTCATGGCAGCAGTGTATGAACCAATGTACTTCCTGATCCGATAGGCATTCATCTCCAATGCCACCTTGCATGCCACATCTCCTTGTGCGGCCAGGGATTCGATATCCCTCAGATCCAGAAAACCCGTCAAACCCAACATACCACTCTTTCTGGTCAGGAGGTTGTTGACTTCATCAGCATCAAAACCATGTTCCCGGATCATTTGAAAAATAGCCCCCTGGTCTATATCTCCACTCCGGGATCCCATAATGAGACCATTGGAAGGAGAAAATCCCATACTGTGATCCATGCTCCTGCCTTGATGTACCGCCGTCATACTACACCCATTACCCAAATGCATAGTGATTATTTTGGCATGCGGATTACCCAGATATTCTATAGCCTGGCGCGAGACATACTGATGGCTAATTCCATGAAAACCGTACACCTGGATCCCCAGATCCCTATACATAAAATCGGGAACAGCATACCTTCTGGCCACCTCGGGAATCGTCCCATGAAAACCGGTATCAAAAACTGCCACATGTCGAGAAGAAGGAAAAACCTCTCCAGCCACCTCTATACCCACCAGGTTGGGTGGATTGTGCAGGGGAGCCAGACTTGCAAATTGACGAATCTCCTGCTTTACATAATCATCAATGTCTACGGGCTCTGAAAATTTACCACCTCCATGCACTACCCTGTGACCCACGATTTCAATTTCTTCCTTCACGGAAATCACACCGACCTGATCGTCCATCAACAATTCGACAACCCTTTGCAGGGCACCTCGATGATTATTCAATTGGGTCTCCTCTTTTACCTCTCCCCTATCCGATTGGTAAGTTAACTGTTGCAACTTATCGCCAATACGCTCTACCAGACCAGTGCATATCAACCGTTCTGATGGCATTTCAAACAATTTAAACTTCAGGGAAGAACTTCCTGCATTGATCACGAATACATTCATTTCTCTATGTTTTATACGTTCTGCGCCTGGATCGCAGTTACAATGACCGTATTGATTACATCTTCCACAGTACATCCCCTACTGAGATCATTTACAGGTTTTTTCAATCCTTGAAGAATGGGGCCAATTGCAATCGCTCTGGTTTCACGTTGGACTGCTTTGTAAGTATTATTGCCCGTATTAAGATCCGGAAAAATAAGAACATTTGCCTGGCCTGCGATGTCTGAATCCGGCATTTTGATCCGACCCACACTCACATCCACGGCAGCATCATATTGTAAAGGACCTTCTACCTTGAGGTCGGGTCGTCTCTCTTTTACCATTCGCGTAGCTTCCCGTACTTTTTCCACGTCTTCTCCTGATCCGGAGGTTCCGGAAGAATATGAAAGCATTGCTATGACAGGTTCCACTCCAAATGCAGCACTGGTTTCGGCTGAGGAAACGGCAATATCAGCCAGTTGTTCGGCAGTGGGATTGGTCACTATGGCACAATCCCCATAGACCGAAACGCGATCTTCCAGGCACATGAAAAATATCGATGAGACGGTTTTGATCCCGGGTTTGGTCTTGATAAACTGGAGGGCCGGACGAATGGTATGCTGGGTCGTATGCATCGCCCCCGACACCATACCGTCCGCATATCCCTGGTATACCATCATGGTGCCAAAATAAGACACGTCTTGCATTAATTCGCGAGCCTGATCGATGGTCATATTTTTGTGTTTCCTCAACTGGTAAAGGGATGTGGCGTAATCCTCCCGATGTGGTGAAGTGGCCGGGTCCACAATTTCAAGTCGATGTGGATCGATTTCCAGGTTCAGTTTTTGAATGCGATCCCAAATCTGAATCCGGTCACCAAGTAGGATCAAATCAACCGCGTCCTGTTCCAACAAGCGTTCTGTCGCTTTTAAAATCCTGTCATCAGATCCCTCCGGAAGGACGATCCTTTTACGTTCCATGCGGGCTTGTTTCAGGATCCGGTACTGAAACATTGCAGGGGTTACAACATCTGAGCGGTATTGCAGAATCTCTTTTATGAGAAGATCCACCCGCACATTCGAATTAAAATCTCGGATGGATGCGGTAATTTTCTCTTCGTTTTCTGCATATATTTTGGATTTGATCATTCCGATCCGATTTGTTACCACAAACGTGCCATCATCTACCGAAATAATCGGCACCACTTCCGATAGACCTTCGATAAGCCGAATGATTGATTCCTCTGGCATCAAACCTCCTGTCAGTACAATCCCTGAGATGGAGGGATAATTGGCGGACAAATTGGCCTGAAGAGCGCCCAGAATTATATCCGCCCGATCACCCGGGGTGATGACTAATCCACTTTCTTTGAGATGGTACAGATAATTACGGAGCTGCATGGCTCCCACAGTATAACTACCCGCCTGGTTGTTTATGAATTTTTCTCCAAATAAAATCCGACCGTTCAGCGTATCTACGATTTCTTTGATGGAAGGGCTGGAGAGTGTGGTGTTCATGGGAATTGCATCTACCAGGATATTGCCAGACAGGGAATTTTGCAGTTCGTTCACCACCCAGGTTTGATTCTCAGGTTTCACTTTGTTGGCCATGTAAGCCAATACGTCCACGTTCTTATCCTGAAAAGAATCGATGGCCAGAAGCATGGTGCCCACAAAATCCTCCAGGGTTTTACCTTCTCCACTATCGATGATAATGGTGGGGATTCCCAGGTTCTTGGCTATTAGGATGTTCACATCAAATTCAATAATGGTTCCTTCCCCCGTAAAACTGCTTCCTTCTACAACTACAAAATCATGTTGATCCTCAATAGCTTTGTATTTCCAGAGGATTTTTTCCAAAATTTCATCTTCCTCATCCTCCCCTTTCATCCGGATCAGTTCATTCCGGGTAAATCCGAAGGATTTATTGTAAGGGATATCCATCCCAAACCACGAAATTACCGTATTGATGTGATTATCCTGTTTTTCTGGATCCGCCTGATCGATAACGGGTCGAAAATATCCAACGTTCAACCCACTCTCCCGCAAAGCATGAATCAAACCTAATGACACCAGAGATTTTCCGCTAAAAGGCTGGGTAGTAGCTATATACACCCCTTTATTTATCTTTTCTATTTTCATGAAAATTATGTATTTTTACCATAATCCGAAACGGTGCATCGGGACATACGAATTTAGGGATAAAAACCTGGAACTTACAGCAGCAGGGTTATTTCTTGCGTTGATCTATACCTAGTGTTCTGTTTATTTCAGCGGATTACCCACGATCCAGGGGTACAAAACTGTGATCAGGGATTAAAAAAAATGACATGAAATTAATCATTAACAACGATACGGTAATATCTGAAGTTCAGGAAAAATTCAGTGCGTATTATCCTTATCTGAAAATTGATTTTTACAAAACTTCAAAGGAACAAAGTGCTTTATTTGAGGTATCAGATCAGATCAAACCGCATGAAAAATTTAGTAAATTTCAATCCTTTTCAGAGCCCGTAGAAATTGATATTAGCCCTGAGCGAACTGTCATGCAGGTTGAAAACGATTTTTATGATCAATGTGGCATCGTGATGCAAGTATCAAGAAAATCAGGCCATATATGGATACAGACCTCCCGGACAGACTACAGGACGCTACAAATGCAAAATGAAAGCGGAGAGGCCATGAGTGCCATGGAAGGCAATTAAGGAATCCAAATCCCGCAATCAGGGTGAATTTTGAGAAAGATGTAATAATTTCAATACTTTCTGATTCCTGAATGCGCGCACCACTTGAAGGTTATAAAGGACAAAGTATTTTGACTTGTTGGGATTTCTGCGAATTTATCCATCCAATCTTTATCATGGATGTGATTTATACTTTGCAATTTGCCGTGCCGTAATTAACATTGAATTATAAGTCGTGACAAACTTCGATATCATAGACAAGGAATCGTCTGCCGTTAAATTCATTCATCATCTTTGAAGAGGATACATGTAATACCAGTCAATAAAATCCCCACCATTGAATTATTGGCTCACATTAAACATGAAGACATTAAGCCAATTAGGATTCCTTAAGAGCTGTATTTCTGACATGTACGAAGGTCATTAAGGTTAAATTTGCCCACAAATTTCCGGAATGTTTGATTTGGAACCTGGAGCTTCCCCCATTTTACTATCCGTTATAATGGGGGAAACTCATTCAAACCCGAATAGAAAAAATAAATGCCGAGCATTTATCATCTTAATATCCCGAGTGGCACTTTGGCCTTCATCTACGTAATGCCTTAATATTTTCATCTATACCATTACGAACGGGTTCATCTATAAACCAAAAATTTTGGTTCGGGCTCGTCCTGGTTAGGCATTTCGTCTTTGTTGTTAGCAGAAAGCCCTGCACGTCATTTGACGGCCGGGCTTTTTATCTTTGGTGGCGTTTTTGTAGGCGATGGATTTTTACTCCTTTTCCATTCTGCTACAACCCGTGCTATATCTGTGACTCCGACAGGATTCGAACCTGTGACCTACTGATTAGAAGTCAGTTGCTCTATCCAGCTGAGCTACGGAGCCATATTCTAATTTGGCGCCCCAAAAGTATAAAATTACCCGTCAATTTAGTACTTTTTGGCCCTACAATTTGTATAACTGCGTCATTTAAATCGTCTATACACATGGAGCAACCTACGGTGAGGGTCCAGATCGAGCCTTCCTGGGCAAACGTTTTGGAGGATGAATTCGGGAAACCGTATTTTCATAACCTGGTTCAATTTCTCAGAACTGAAAAAGAGAATAAGAAAATTATCTTCCCGAAAGGCTCACAGATTTTCAATGCCTTCAATACCACCCCTTTTGACAAAACCAAAATCGTCATTCTTGGTCAGGATCCATATCATGGACCCGGTCAGGCCATGGGATTGAGTTTTTCAGTCCCCAAAAATTGTCGAATCCCCCCTTCATTACGCAATATATTCAAGGAACTTCAACGGTCTGAAAACATTTCTATGCCAGGACATGGGGACCTGACAGCCTGGGCCCGCCAGGGTGTATTTCTTCTCAATGCCATCCTGACCGTGGAAAAGGGAAAACCAGGCTCCCACGCCCGTGCAGGTTGGGCAGAATTCACCGATGCAGTTATTCAAAAATTGTCCTCAGATCGGGAAGGCATCGTATTTATGTTGTGGGGAAATTTTGCTCGTAAAAAACGAGATCTCATCGATCCTGACCGCCATCTCATACTCGAAAGCGTACATCCTTCTCCGCTGGCCGGAAATGGATTCCAGGGCAATAATCATTTTAAAGATGCCAACAATTATCTTATTAAAAACGGACAATTACCTATAAATTGGGAGCTTTAACGAACTAAAGATCATGAAACCAACCATTACATTTATCGTCGGAGCTCTTGCAGTAGCAATTGGAGCTTTTGGCGCTCATGCATTGAGCAACGTCATGGATGCCTATGGAAAAGATATATTCAATACCGGCAGCCGCTATCATTTTTACCACGCGCTTTTGATGATGGGTATTTGTCTGATTCTCCTTTACAAAGGCCCGCATGTCCTCCTCAATACCGCATGGTATCTTGCCCTGTTCGGCGTGCTTCTTTTTTCAGGGTCACTTTATTTGCTGGCAACAAAAGCCGGACATAGCATTCCATCCGCTATTCTGGGACCCATTACACCGCTTGGAGGTTTGCTATTAATGGCATCCTGGATTTTACTGGCTGTCTACGCGGTTAAAAATCTCAACTAATTTTTTACCTTTATTCCTGTTTACCTGATTATGGTATCTAACAAGTCAAGTATAACCTAATTACAATTGAGCATGAAAAAGCAAATCGTCTTACTCTTTGTTTTATTCTCTGCAATTACCATCGATACAAATGCGCAGGATTATTCTCGCGCTATCGGTATCCGTGGAGGTTTGGGAGCCAATGTGACCTACAAACACTTTGTAAGTTCGCAGTCTGCCTTCGAAATACTGGGTGGATTTTATTTTGGAGACGTATACGGATCTCTGGTTTTTGAGGTTCACAACGATTTTTCCAATCCCGTTCGGGGCCTTACCTGGTACTGGGGAGTTGGCGGCTCCGTTCTGCTTTCATCGGGCGGCATAGGAATCGGAGGATTAGGAGCTATCGGTCTCGATTACGCCTTTGGTGATATTCCACTTAACATATCATTGGATTGGATGCCCCACCTTTATCTCATAGGTGGACGAGGATTTGAAGCTGGAGGGGGTGGATTTAGTTTGCGTTATATTTTGGATAGGTAGGGGTTTGAGCGTGTAATTTTTTAGATAGGTCCTACTCGGATTTAGGCTTTTGACTAGATTACAATATTTTATGATAAAAATTCGGCGGTTTTAGTCCCAGGTTATTTGTAATTATCTGAAATAACTTTGCATTTGATAAATTCCAAATTTTCCTGGGGGATTCGG
>CAYRRD010000078.1:0-15615 GCA_964426625.1 uncultured Saprospiraceae bacterium
TCTCCCAGTGAATCGTATAATGACCCGGCTCAAAAACCCACCTCTTCAATTTAGCCTACAATCCGGACTGGGCGGTTTTGTGGGAAGACGAAGGTCAAGAGAAGGTTTATTTTGTTTGCGAAAGCAAAGGGAGCATCGATGAACTGCAATTGCGTAGCATCGAATTGGCGAAGATAACCTGTGGCAGAAAGCATTTTGAGCAGACGGCGAAGGGCGTAAGTTTTGAGTTGATCAAAGAGGCGAAGGAACTTTCGTTTACCGGATAAGGAGTACGTAGATATTAATATCTGGAGTATAAGTGGGCAATCTTATCTCTGGATTTTCATCTCGGTATTATCACCCAAACGATACGTTGACTTCACGGGGCTGGTCGGTAGTCACCAATGTAAGCTCTTTCCAAATATTGGCGTCCGGGTTACCGATACGGGCTGTATACTTCCCGGCTTTGGGTACTCGTGGCGTAGCACCCTGTTCGGTCATCCGGATGGCTGAAATCAATTCCCCGGAAGATGCATCGTAGATCTTCAGTACGGGTAAATCCAGACCTGTGACCTGTATAGTCGCTAATTGGAACCCGCTGGTATAACCAAAATTATCGGATTGATTAATCTCTATCGGCCAATCGGCGTACTGACCTTCTTTTTGGGTCTCGGGATCCGTATAGCGTGGCCAACATTCAAATTTTATTTTTCGGGTGGATTTATCAAATTTGACGATTCCGTAGCCGGTGGATCGATCGTATAGCAGCGCTGGTGTTCGATGACTTCTATAGGGACTGGCTGCTGCAAACACGGTTATTTTGTTACCGAAGCCATCAAAAAAATCTCCCGTATAATCCGGACGTCCGAGAAATGGTCGGACCCGACGGTGCTTTGGAGGCCACCAACGTCTGGGAAATACATTGCCCAGAGCAGGCACTGTAAAGACAAAACTTCCGTCCCCGAATTCATCCACCGCATATTGCCCCACTGAGGGTAAATGCTGGTCGCCGACAATGTGGACTGCATGTGATTTTCGAAGCAAAGATACAACTTCGTTCCTGCGAGCAACCGGCCAACCATTGCTATCCATATCCCTGGTGAGATCGTCCCCCTGCACATACTCACCTTTTTCCGGGATTTCGAGCCGACTGGTAACAGAGTCGTTGATAGTTCCCTCCGGTAAAGTCTGGAGTGTCATAAACGAAGTAGCCGACAACAGGGCTTTCATATGAATATTTCCAGTCCAATCTTCCGTCCACTCCTTCAAAAACTGCATCTGCCGATCACCCAATAATTGGAGCACTTCTGGTTCCTGGTAATTTTTGAAATCAAACTTCAAATTCTGGGCAAACCCATTTTCCACATCAGCTTCATCCGGGAAATAATTTTTGGGAGCCGATTTGAACTTTCGATCTTCGATAATAGCAAAATCGATTCCACCATACTTCCATCCGGTGTAATATACGCCAATCCCTTGTTTGATTGGAGTGGGATCATAAGGATCGGGCATATGACTGGTTTGGCAAATCTGGATCATATTAACCCAATCGGCAGGAAGTTTATAGCCCCCGGAGTCTTGTTTTTCCTTGGCACTCCCTTCCTGGATTGTTTTTTCACCGCCTTCCCCCCACACGTTGCCATGGAACACATCGTGATCATCGGGCAGGCAGATGGAAGGGCGGTTACGGAACAGATCCCGGTACGACCATCCGAATAAATACCATTTTCTGAGGAAATCAAGATCCGCTTTTAAGTAGGGGGGATCATTCTGTACACCGTAGCCGCCGTTTCGCTCATAGATCTGATCACCCAGAAACAGGATAACATCCGGATCGTGCTTTAGCCCATGCACTACGACTTCGCTGTCAGGGAAGCCAAAGTCTCCATTGCAACTCATAGCCATGGCCACGAGGGTATTTTTATCGACTGGTTCGGCTGCTATGGTTCCCTCATAGGTATAGATTAAGGGTTTCCCTTGTCTGTCGGGGAAAGATACTGTCACCCGGAATAGGCAATCCCTTTTTTCATCCCAATTTTCCAGGCGAAAATGGGATGTACGTGAATCTGATCGCATACCCTGTGAACTGACCTGCTGCCAATTACCCTGACGATGGATCGACAGTGTGACCTGAGTATGTCGGGGATCAAGGGGAGTTAACTGAGCAGTTAATTTCAAGATGCCTTGTTCCAGTGTATATTGCGTAAAGCAAATAGGGCCAAACAGCTGATCGGGTTTATCCAGCACCTTATCACCCGATATTTGCCATTCGGCAAATCGCACTTTCCATTCTGTCTCCTCAGATATATCATCCGGATGGTGAACAAGAAGCGCCACATTCCCTGTCCACTCCTGGGGGGCCTCTGATTTATATGTAAATCTTCCCAGTTCTTTTTCATCCGGTCCAAACAGCGACAACTCCAGTTCAGCTTCTCCCATCTTCGCCTGGAGTCGTACACCTCTTGTCAGGGTTTCGATGTTGGTCAGTACCTCAGAACGGTTTGGGCCGACGACCAACCGACCTTTGCTATCTACCCCCACCTCAATGCCCTTCCCTGTGATGCAAGCGGATTGATAGCCTGGAAAATTCCCTTTCAGTCCCACGGAAAATCCCATCACGCCTTCCATTTGAGCAGAAAATTTCTCATTGATCTGAAGTCGGACCGACATTGAAAATACCTCTCCTTTATTTGAAATTTGATGAGTTAGCCAATGTACGTTCCTATTGGGGCCCAGTTTGAGGCACTCCAGTTTTCCGTCTACAATTTGCCAGTCTTGCAGCCGGTTGGCCCAGTACTCCGGTCCCAGCCATACCATATCCGGCAACTGGTGCCATTGACTTTGGAATACAGCATGGGGTGAATTGGCAAAAGGAGGGGAAGCAAAGGAATTTCTGGAAGCTATGGCTACCGAGCTCCCCATCGTACCAAGTGCTATCGTCTGTAAGGCTTTTCTGCGTTTCATTATTTCTGTTACCTGTTATTATTGACCTAATTTGGGATTAACATTCACTTCTGATTCTGGAATTGGCCAGACATCGTCTACGCCGGGTCTGAATTTTTTATCCGTAACAAACCATCTATACTGAGGATCTAATTTTTTTGATGTCGTTGGGTACTTTACCGAATTGGGAAAAGGTGCTCCCCAAAAATCTCCGGTAAGAACTTCGGCACCTATGCCCCATCTAAATATATCCCATAGACGAATCCCTTCAAATGCCAATTCAATTCGTCTTTCATTCCTAAGAATTGGCCGAAGCACATCCGGATCAGTCTCCTGAATTGGAGGCAGATTTACGGATGTCCTTCCACGAACCTTATTGATTGTCAAATCCAGCAATTCTTGTGTAATTTCATTTCCTGCCTCTAACTCAGCTTCCAGATAACTCAGCAAAATCTCTGCATAACGAATTACTGGAATATTTCCACCATAGTCCCCATTGAGTTGACCAGAAAATGATTCGTCGAAGAATTTTCTCAAGCCATATCCGCTTCGTGTAGCTTGTTTGGAGTAAGTAAGTTGATCCAGGGATTCTGTTGAGTCCGGGTGACATATATATTTTTTACCTGCAAATGTGCAACCATCCCAGAGTAAGTTGTATCTGAATCTGGGATCCCTGTTCTCCCCCATATTTTCGTATTTAAATCTGGGATCATCATAGGATAGAGGGGAACCATCATCAAATCCATAGGCGTCGGCCAGGCTTCCCAGAGGATTGAAAAAATGCCATCCACCCACTACAGCAGGATACGCGTGTTGTGGTAATGCATTCGCAGCCTGACCGCCCAGAAATTGTACACTAAATATATTCTCAGGGCTATCTTCATTTTGGGTGTTAAACAAGGATTGATAATCCGGATCGATAATATTGTCATCCAAATCAATTATCTCCCTATACGCATTAGAGGCCTCTGAAAATCTCTTTTCGCTTAAATATATCCTTCCCAAAAAACCTAGAGCAGCCTGTTTGCTGGCCCGACCTATTTCCGATGAAGGTATATCTGCTAATCTGGGTAAATCATCTGCAGCTTCCTTGAGTTCCTTTATAATAAAATCCACCACCTGTGCCTTGGAAGCTTTATCTACAATGTTTGCTTCCTCAGGTGTTAGCGTTTGTGTAATTAGAGGCACCGAACCCCAGAACTGTGACATATAAAAGTATTGTGTAGCTCTCAGAAATTTCACTTCAGCGCGCATTCTTGATATTTTGACAGGATCCATCGGCACCTTATCGATATTTTCCAGAAAGTCATTACAAATTGCAATGCGTTTATATGATCCTGTCCAATATCCGTTGATAACATTATTGTTAGGTAACAAGGTACCATTTGTCAACCGATTGATGGTAGAATTATCCCCTCTTCTATCATAGGCATTATCTGTAGCCAAATCCAAAAATATTAAACCGCAATAGGTCCACCAGTCTGAAGGAACAGTTTGCGTACCATAAGTGATACCTCCTCTGTAAGCTCCGGTCAACGCAATTAACGCATTGGATTCTGATGTCCAGAAATTATCCTTGGCAAAAGCATTGGAGGGATATTGGTTCAGCTTATCTCCACAAGAAGAGAGCAATAAAGAAGTAATAAATAATATCCACAATATATAAACTCTGGAACTTTCTTTTTTATAGGTTCTCATGTTGTCAGAATTTTAAATTTAATCCAAAAGTGTATGTTGCCAAAATGGGATAATAAGCACCACCGGTATTAATTTCCGGATCCCAACCCTGTCTGTATTTATTGAATGAGTGAAGGTTTTCGGCACTTAGATAGAACCGAATATTTGAACTACCAATACGTTGGGCTAGCGGCCGAGGTACGGAATATCCCAATTGGATATTTTTTATCCTCAAGTAGGAAGCATCGATCACCCAAAAGTCGGACAGGTCAGTATTCGGAGTACCACTATTGGTAACTACTTCCAGTCGAGGATAATCAGGATATTGAACAGGATTATTGGCATCAAATCGACCTTCCATTTGCCAGCGCTGGATGTTTCCTAAATTGAAAAATGCTACTCCGGCATACCCTGTCAAATTACCCTTAACACCCGCAGCACCCTGGAGGAAAATATTCAAATCCAATTGTTTGTATGATAAGCCTAGGTTGCCACCGTAAGTGTATTTTGGAATGCGGCTTCCCAAATACGTTCTATCGTAGGTTGGATCCACCTGACCATCGGGATGTCCATCTGGCCCACTTATATCTACAAATCGGATATCTCCAGGCTGAGAACGTGGGTTTACTCTCGTTTGATCGGGCCAATTTTCTATATCTCCTTGATCAATAAACACCCCATCCGTAACATACCCGTAAAACATTTGCATTGGATAACCAATGAATAATGTGGAACCATTCCCGATGAAGCCATTTGGTTGTTCCACATTTCCCAGACCTAAAGTGATGACTTCGTTGTCAATGATCGAAAAATTTCCATTAATGGAATATCCAAAATTATTTACCTGATTACGGAGTGCCACCTCGAATTCCCAACCTGAATTCCTGGCCGCTCCAGTATTGGTTTCACTTATGCCCACACCGAGTACGGAGGAAACGCTGGCTGAAGGTTGGAACAAAATATCTTCTGTATTGCGGTTGAAATAAGTTACATTGAATAATATTCTTCCATCCAACAACTCTGATTCAATACCAAAATCTGTTGTTTCAGTTGACTCCCATTGAATTTCAGCATCCTTAAAAGTCGAATAAGCTGCGCCAGTCTGAATAGCGCCACCAAAAGGATAATTCCTTCCTGAGTTAAGAACGGCCTGATAAGGATAGTTACCGATGTTCTGATTCCCCAATATACCCCAGGAAGCTTTCAATTTTAAATTGGATATCCATTGAACTCCCTCCATAAACTTTTCTTCTGTGACACGCCAACCGATGGCCATTGAGGGGAATAATGCATACTTTTTGCTCTCCGGAAAGCGAGACGATCCATCATATCTTACCGTGGCCTCGAACAAATACTTCTCATCAAAATTGTACTTAAATCGGGAGAAAAGAGACTGGATGGCCCATTCTGAATCCGAACCACCTGCTTGTTGGTTATCCGCACCTCCCATCCCAATGACTGTATAGTCATTACTTGGGAAGTCCTGTCTATAGCCATTGAAATCACTATTAATTTGGTTTTCAAAAGAATACCCAGCCATTAAATTCAAATTACTTCTGGCAATGTCCTTGGAGTACTCCCCTATAAATTGCATTGTTTTGAATATAGACTTATTACTAAATTGATTCAGATATGATTGGGCATGATACACTTCATCGTTCAACCGCATGGATGCCAAGTAAGATCTTTGTTCCAACAAAGTAAAATTGTACCCCCCGATGGCGCTAAATTGTAAATCATTCATTGGCATCCAATCCATTTTTAAATTAATTCCTGCCCGGGTTCTCGGATTAATCAAATATGACTTGGAGTCTATCCAGGAAATTGGTGTTCCAGAACTTTCCGGACCTATACCATAATTTCCATCTGAAGATTTTCCGAGGTGGATTGCGGGATACCGTACAGCATTTTGGATTAATTGATTTTCAAGATTTCCTCCCCTATTTGCTGTAGCCTGAGGTTCGTTTCTCTCTTCGAATGATCCGAATATCCTTGAATTCAATTTCAATTTTGTACTGAAATTGTTCTCCATGTTTAAACGAATATTATATCTCTCGTAATTATTACGTCTGATTATCCCATCCTGATTAAGATAAGAACCTGACAGATAATACTTATTATCCTGATTTCCTCCGTTTATCGTAATAGAATGCCCAGTCTGGACCCCTTTTTCCGAAAATATCTCTTCCAAAAACTTTGTATTGGGATAGTTATCAGGGTCTGATTGATCCCTGAATTTTTGGATGTCTTCTTCACTAAAACTGTTACTTCCAGAAGCTATATTATACATTTCTGCATATTCCCAGGAATTGACCATATCAGGTAATTCTGTTGCCTCATTAAATCCAACATAACCGTTGTAGCTCACTGACAATTTATTGTCAGATCCATTTTTTGTGGTAACTAGAATGACACCATTTGCTGATCTGGCCCCATAGATAGCGGCTGACGATGCATCCTTCAATACCGAAATGGATTGTATATTATCAGGGTTGAGTTGATCCAAACTTCCGGGTATGCCATCTACCAACACCAAGGCATTTGGTGTGGCTCCAAAAGAACCGACACCCCGAACCCGGATCTCACCACCACTTTCACCAGGTCTTCCTGACCTTTGTATGACAGTAACACCTGGCATTTGCCCGGTAATAGCATGGCTTAGTTGTGCCACAGGTCTGTTCTCCAATTGATCGGAAGAAATTTGGGAAACAGAACCGATGACATTAACTTTCTTTTGCGTTCCATAACCCACAACCACTACTTCATCCAGTAATTCGGAATCCGACAAGAGCGTAATGTTGATCGACTGTTGACCATTGACAAAGATTTCCTGTGTTTGGTACCCTATATAGGAAACAACCAAAACAGCATCTTCCTCCACATTCCCAAGACTATACCGACCATCAAAATCAGTTGAAGTCCCCAATTGAGTCCCTTTGATCTGAATGTTTACCCCTATCAAAGGATTTCCTTCATTATCGGTAACGGTACCTGAAACTTCAATTCCCTGAAGTAAATATTTAACAGAAGAAAGCATATTCAGAGCATTGGATTCCGTGGTTTGATATCGGCGACCCAAACTAATTTTGCCAGCCGACTCAATTTTCTGTATTTGCTTAACCTTTCTTTTGAGTTTACGAACATCTCGCTTTCCCTCTCGTGTTTCTTTGTAAATCACATAATACTTCGTGCCCAGGCTCATGTAGTCAAGATTGGTTTGTTCCATGATCATACTGAGAGCTGCTTCAAAATTATCGGGTAATTCTCCTGGCTTAATATCTACACGAACACCGGCAAGCATCGCAGCATCATAAGTGATGATTACTTGATACTTTTCACTTATCTCCGTCAGGATCTCACTTAGCTGTCTGTCATAGGCTGCCGGCTCAGCTCCGTTTCCAGGCAAGGAATTACATAACATCAGAATCCAGATAATCAGGATACTCCCAATTTTTTCCCTAATAATTTTCATGATGATTCGGTTTTGATAGATCTCAGTAAATTTATCGGACGATTAAGCTATCTGACACAAGTTCTATTTCAAGGTTATAGATGGTGCGAAGTGCTCTTACACACATTTCCAGGTTATCATTCGGGACCCCGCCCACCAATATCTTATCTCCCAATTCTTTACTCTCAATGACTGTGGTGACATTGTACGTTTCCTCAAGCAGAGCAAGGGTAGACACCAAAGAAATGCTGTCCAGTAACAACACACCCTCTTTCCACGAAGTGATGACTTCAGGCTTGGTTGCAGATCGTTGGGAAAGAATCCTTTTTTCTGAAGAGGAATAACTGATAAAATCGCCTGGCCGCATGCTCAGCCGGTGTTCCGAATCCATCTCCAGTTCTATCACCCCTTCTTCGAGCAATACATCAGTTCGAGCCCTACGCGTATTGACATTAAATTCTGTCCCCAAAACCCGAATTGATAAATCCGGTGTGTACACCTTAAAAGGCTCCCCTGTTTCCGGTTTTCTGGCTATATCAAAATAAATCTCTCCCGTCATTGTCACTTGACGGGGCTGACGTCGCTGGTAACGAAGACTCGAATTGGCATTCATAACAACTTGACTCCCATCTGGTAATTTGAATTCCTGACGCTCCCCATAACCTGTATAATATATTTCCTCCCGGTTTTGATAGAAATTGTACAACCCTCCACCGAGCGTGATCAACACAATCACTGCTGCGGCATATTTCCAAAAATTCATGACCTTCCCTCGTTTTTCAGATGGTCTGTCAGACTGACGTTCCAACTCTGCTTCCAGGTTATTCCATGCCGTATTTACCTTGGCCGGGGAAATAAACCGCTGGTGAAATGGGATACCTTCCACGACGAGTCGCGCGCGATCCATCATCTCCCGTGCAGCGGAATCATGTTGATAACGATACTCCCATTCCTGAGCACGGGAATTTTGTTCCCCCTGCACCCATTGTATGAATGATGGATCTTCGAGTATTTTATCAAAATCTATAGGCTTATTTTGCTTCATTTCTCTATATACTTCTGGACTGAGTCTGGTACGACCAACTCCCCTTTTGATTTTCTCGACAATGACAAAATCGTTGCGGACTAAAACACATCAATCTCATGTGTATAGAGACCATAGCATGAACTTGGTCACCCAGGATTTTGAATTTTTTTTGATTTTTTTCCAGTGACAGGTCCTTCCGGATAGCCGGGGAGCTGACAGTCAGGAACTTCTCTCCGACTCCAACTTGCTTTTGTCTTCTCTCAGCGAGACCATGGCTTTGTATAAGGTATTGACCACTGCGCGGTATGAAATAGACAACATATCAGCGATCTCACGGGGTGAAAGATCGTTGTAATACCGAAGAAAAATCAATTCCCGTTGACGCGGAGGCAATTTATTGATCAATTCCGCCAGAATTCGTCGCTGAGCATCGTTCCTATCGAGTACTTCCAGCTCATTGGGCACAACCAACCATGCATCCTCCAGAGAAATATAAACAGACTTGCGTTCATTACGAAGCATACGCATGATGCGGCTTCGAAAGGATTTGAACAAATATGCACGTACATAAGTCACCATCCCCAATGAATCCTTTTTTTCGAAGAGGTATAAAAACATATCCTGCAAACAATCCTCCACGAGAACAGTATTGCCGGTGAGCTTATAACCATATTGATGTAAGGAGGCATAGTGCCGATGAAAGATTATAGACAAAGCTTCACGCTCTCCCTGTTTGAGTGATATCCATAATTCCTGGTCCGTATATGATTCCATGCTTTACAATTCATGTTCACTATTTCTCTAATAGTGACCAGTCAATAGGTTAATTAGCTTTGATGATTCCTAATTTGAGGTTTTTACTACTCGATTGCCATACTTTGACTACCTTTTTTCTTTTGTCAACACGCTCATAAATTGAAATTTATCTTGCCCTCCAACGTAATTCAAAGATCAATTAACACATAAATCACCATTCAACAAAACAAATCTGCAATTTTTACATTTACCATGTGATGGTGGCTATTGATAAAAATTTATATACGCCATCATGATTCACCTATTTTGAAGAATTTAGATAGTTACACAGATAAATTACCCAAGTGTGCGGAAATCTATATACATAGTAATATTGACGAGATAATTTTTTGTCGTACCTAAGAAACAAACCGAGCATAGGACAGGCCTACGTGAGGCTTTTGGTGATGAAGGTACGGCGAAAAAGAAGCCGTCAATATTGATAGGAATTTAGGTTTTCGTGCACTGAGTGACCAAATTCACATTATCTCATCTCAAACCACCCAAACCATGGAAGAAAAATATACCGTGAATATCCTGCACACCGAACCCGTTACCCACGATGTACGCCGCATCGTCGTTCAAAAACCAGCCCAATATTCTTTCGAACCTGGTCAGGCCACCGAAGTGGCAGTAAACAAGCCAGGGTGGGAAAACGAAAAGCGGCCCTTCACCTTTACCTGTCTCAATGATGAGGATACACTTGAATTTACCATTAAGGTGTATGAAAATCACCACGGCGTGACCGATCAAATTGGCATGTTGAGGCCCGGAGATCAGTTGATCCTACACGACGTATGGGGCAGCATTCAATACAACGGTCCCGGATATTTCATTGCCGGTGGAGCTGGTGTGACGCCTTTTATTGCTATCTTTCGAAAACTGGAAAAGGAAGGTAAATTGGACCAGCATTATCTTTTGTTTTCGAACAAAACCGAAAAAGACATTATACTCAAGGAGGAATTTAGTCGATTGCTCGGCGATCGCTTTATCAATACCCTGACTCAGGAATCAAAGCCTGGCTATGATAATCGTCTCATTGACAAAGAATACCTAAAGGAAAAGGTCCATGATTTTGATCAGCAATTTTACGTTTGTGGCCCCAAACAAATGGTCAAAGACATCCGGAGTCACCTCAGTGAGCTGGGGGCGGATACGGAGGCAGTGGTGTTTGAGAGGTAGGAATCAGAACTTAGAACTTAGCAGTGCGGGTGTGGGTTTTTCGGGCTTAGATCCCGGGATTACTAAGCTGCCGGAGACCCGAAACCTTTCGGGACACAGGGAGATTGGTAAGCCCAGAGACAGAAACGCTTCATAAAATAGGTTGACAGATTGTCTGCCTAAACCCCAAAAAATGAGGAAAACCAATTTACCTGCAACATAGCAGATTGTTGTTCCTGAGCGTTTATGGAGGTCTGGCCAACAAGGAATACCGGAGTATGCTGGTCCTTTCTTGGATTTTTTTAATAATTTTCCGATTTTAAATAAGCATGATCCACATGAAAAAAATAGCACTACTCCTATTGTTTATCGTCAGCGTGTATATGGTTTCACCCCTGACAACACACGCCCAATCAAACCCGCTTCGGATTCTGTTTATCGGAGCTCACCCCGATGATTGTGACATCAAAGGTGGGGGAACCGCTGCACTATACGCGGCTATGGGCCACAAGGTCAAATTTATTGCCGTGACCAATGGAGACGCCGGCCACATGGAGACGGGCGGAGGTATGCTCGCCAAACGGAGAACGGCGGAGGCCCGAGAATCTGCCCGACGACTGGGTATCGCTGAATATGAAGTCATGGACAATCACGATGGTGAACTGATGCCTACCCTGGAAAACCGGATGGATATCATCCGCAAAATCCGGGAATGGGAAGCCGATGTGGTGATTTCTCACAGAACCAACGATTACCACCCCGACCATCGATATACGGGAGTCCTGGTGCAGGATGCCGCATTCATGGTCGGCGTTCCCAATGTTGCCGCGGACACACCGCCTTTGCGTAAAAATCCGGTTTTCCTTTATTTTGAGGATGGGTTCCAAAAACCCAACCCGTTTTCACCAGATATCACGGTCGATATCACTTCTGTTGTTGATCAAAAAATCCAGGCTCTCGATGCGCACACTTCCCAGTTTTATGAATGGTTACCCTGGATCAACAATTATAAGGGGAATGTCCCCGAGGCAAAAGAAGAGCGGGTAGAATGGCTCAAAAATCAACGTCAACCCGAACTTACCCCCGAGAAAAGGGCACGGCTGACCGGCTGGTATCCCGAGGATCGGATTTTCCAGGCCCGCCATGTCGAATCCTTTGAAATATGCGAATACGGGAGCCGACCGAACCGGGAAGATATCCTTCGGCTATTTCCGATGATCCCGGGGAATGGGAAGTGAATGTAGCCAAAGCATCCCTGCTTTGAGAATCGAAGTGCTCCATCGCAGTTGGATTTCAGGTCAATTCACCTGGGATCGAATTTGAAAATATCGTATTCCAATCTATCCTCGTCTCCATCTCAATCTGGCATCCCATGAATCTTTAAAATATTTTATCTTTGATCAGATCCATTACCTAATTGTCGTAACATCTATTTCCTCTGCGATTCCAATAGATGTACAAACCATGTGGAATAGAATAATAGTAGATAATAACACGCAAAAATATGACCGACCGAAGAAAATTTATTCGCCAGGCTTCGCTAATCACCGGAGCTGCCCTTGCCAGCCCTCAATTGTTTTCCATCACTAAATCATATTCGAAAAACGACCTGCTCAAGATCGCACTGGTGGGCTGTGGGGGAAGAGGCACAGGTGCTGTCGCTCAAGCACTCCAGGCAGATCCAAATACTGCATTGGTGGCAATGGCCGATGTATTTGAAGAACAGATAGCCAGTAGTCTGGCATCCTTAAGCGACATTGAAGAGATCGCAGACCGGATAAAAGTCCCGCAATCGAAGCGGTTTGTCGGTATCGACGCCTATCAAAAGGCGACCCGGGAATGTGATGTGGTAATTCTGGCCACACCACCCGGATTTCGGCCACAACATTTTGAATTTGCCGTAGAAGAAGGCAAACATGTGTTTATGGAAAAACCCCTTTCCTGTGACAGCCCGGGCACTCGGCGCATCCTGAACGCGGGCAAAAAAGCCGATGATAAAAACCTCAAGGTGGTCGTCGGACTACAAAACCGGTACGATCCGGCCTATGAAGCCATGGTGACCCAGATCCAATCCGGCATGATCGGAAAAGTGCTTTCCGCTACCTGTTATTATCTCACGCGAGGATACCAGCTCGTTCCCCGATCCGAGACAGCCAACGAATTGGCCTACCAGATCAAAAACTGGCATTTTTTTGATTGGATGTGGGCAGGAGCTACCGGTGGGTTGCAAATTCACAACACAGATATCGTACATTGGGTAAAAGGGTCCTACCCTGTGAGTGTACAGGGAATCGGTGGTCGGATCGGGCCATCTCTGCCGGGGACAGGCGATAGTTACAATCATTTCTTCCTGGAATACACCTATGTTGATGGTTCCAAGTTGTACGATGAAATCCGAACCATCGACCGCACCATGCGTAAGGGAGGATCATGGTTTACCGGTACCAAAGGAGTAGCCAACATTAGGGAAGGGATTAAAGACCACGACGGAAATGTACTTTGGAAATACGACGTCCCCCAATCCCAACGTAAGAATCCATACCAGGTGGAACACGATATATTTTTCGAATCCATCCGGCAAAACAGACCGCACAACGATACTATTTTCGGTGCATACAGCTCACATGCTGCGAATATGGGAAGAATGGCTGCCGAAACCGGAGAAGAGGTCACCTGGGAAGAATCACTGAATTCCGATATCTTGTTAGCTCCAGAAATTACTTCCTGGGATCAAAAACCACCCATTTTGCCCGATGAAAAGGGAATCTATCCGTTCCGCTATCAGGGACAAACCGCGTGAAATTAGGATACTGGTACTCTGTTTCAAAAGGAATTTATAGTAATGAAGCGATTGTTTTTTGTCGTACCATAGAAACGAAACCGAGCATAAGACCAGGCCCCCGTGAGGCTTTCTGAGATGAAGGTAAGGCGAAAAAGAAGCCGTCATAAGTGGGAAGAACTTATGAAATGGAGCACTATAAATGTCCAAAGGATGAAATCTATTCATCCAGTGCCCGGGCAACTTCTATGGGAATATCCGATTCAATGACATCTGTGCCCGATCTAATTATCGTCCGATAGGCTTCTGCACGGCCTTCAGGGGTCTCAAGATGATCTGCTGAGGGTGCTGTTGATATCATATATTTTACACCAACCTGGTGCAGTTTGTCATAGAGTTCCTTCTTTTCCTCATTCCATTCTGGTCCCACATATGCCATCACCTGCGACCAGGGAATGCCCGCTTCTACATAAGAATTGAATTCATCCAAATTTCTCACGAATGCAGAAAACATAATTTCAGGGATCCGGTCCAGATAAAACCGGGCCTGACGGGCATTGTGAACGGTTACCATCACATGCCCTGCCGCATCCAGCCTCTTTATCAATTCCACTGTCATATCCGGTGGCACATCCTTTCTATCCAGATTGAGGATGGTCTTACCACGAGCCCAGACAATTACCTCTTCAAGGCTGGGCATCTTATAATCTGTAAGTTGCCCGAATTTGTCTTTCAACCTCAGTCCTTTCACCTCCTCCCAGGTATAGTCCGAAAGTTTACCGGTTCCACTTGTAGTCCGATCCAATGTAACGTCATGCATCAATACAATGATGCTGTCTTTCGTCAACCTCGGATCGATCTCAAAAAAAGCCGGTGTATGCTGCAAAGTAAATTCCATGGCCTCAATAGAGTTCTCCGGCATACCAGGCACCATTCCTCCCCGATGGCCACTAATAATGGGAGCATCACCTTCCCGGTATTGAAAAAAGGCCTGCAGCTGATCCGTACTTAAAATACCAAGATAGTATGGTCCCCCGTCCTGTGCAGACAGTTCGAAGAAGCCCAGGAGACACAACCAGAGTAGCAGCCCTGACCTTCCACATGGTCTACCAAAGGTATCCTTTTCCATCCTTTTACTTATCAGGGAAGAATTGAATTATGCACCGTAATCAGGCAACTTGAAAGGGGAACGATACGGGCGGAACAACATATCGTTGGCCTGGTCATCTCCAACAAACCGCTCAGTCCGGCTGTCCCATTTCAATGGTTTTTTCAATCTGAAAGAGATCAATCCCAGATGCATAGGCAAAGTCATCAATCGGGCATAGGACAGATTGCTTTCCGGTTCTTTCCGCGACTTGACCGAGTCAAGGAAATTGCGTTGATGCCCCGGAGATCGGGGTATCGACTGGGGTACTTCATCCAGATCCTCTACTACTTCCCCTCCAATATGAATTCGTCGGGTATTGTAATCACAGGACAGTGATCCTTTTTCTCCTTCAAAATGCGCTCCTATTCCCATATCAGCAGCTCCTGGCACATCGGGCGGAGTAGTGGTCCAGAAGACGTCCAGATCCTTAAATTTATAGTCCACATCGATCCACTTAGGAGTGTCAGCAATGCCATCCCTAGGCACCTCACCTCGGGCCGATATGTGTGACAATTCCCGGGGCTGAAGAGACATATACATAATATCAGCTATATGACACCAGAAATCAGCAAATACCCCTCCTGAAAAATTGAAAAAACTCCGGTAAGTCTTGTGGCATTTTACCGGTGTATACGGGGTATAGGGTGCCGGAC
>CAYRRD010000079.1:0-15599 GCA_964426625.1 uncultured Saprospiraceae bacterium
TGGCAAAAAAGATGAAGAAAAACATGAAATGTATTTAGGTTTTCGTGCACTAGGTCGAAGTAACGGGTCACCTCCGGTAAAACCATCAGATTGTTGACAGTTTTGGAACTACCTGGAAAAATAGGACCGATCAACAGAACGCCCCAACACATTAATAGTAGAATAGAAGGATTCATCGATGCATAATTTAAATGACAAAATGTTTAAAACACGCTGTTTCAATAAGGGTAAGGATCGACTTTGGGTGTGAGATACTGTAAAATGATCGGTCTTTGTGCCTGGAATTATCGCAGATGTTTCCTGGATGGTTTTGCGATAGTTTACATGGGTTAAATTCCCTTGAATCCGAGATAATGACCTCCGGGCTGGATTATGTGAATTACCACCCAGTCAAAGATATATAATTTGATTGTTTTTTAGATTTTTTTACATCTGTCATCCGAGGTAAGAATGCGTTAAGAAACCTCTCGTGTATTCTTTTAAAATAATAGATCTTCTAAGAAATTATTGGATAGTTCCAATTCATGAGTAGCACGACACTTTAACTTACACGCCGATGCTTGTTTATGCACAGGTCCTTTAATTTAACTTAAAAAAACTTACCGGTCAACTCCCTTGGACAGTAACCCTTTTCTTCAGCAGGGAATTGCGGTGAGGGACCGTAAACCACCTTTTTCGGATGGGCGGCCTGATATCCGTACGGACTGCGAATATTTTCGTTGAAGTAAACAGTGATTTTTCCGCCCAGAACCGGTCAAATTAAATCGGTTTTGATATAGTTCAAAATGTCGTTTTCTTTCATTTCAATACAACCCTACCGGATCCTTCCATGCCTCCCGGTCTGTCCAGAGTTCCTGATCCGAGTATTTTTTATTCAATCTTTTGATTCCCACAGCTCCAAATTTCTCCTGGACATCTCGCATCCTGGCAAAATCACCGTAAAATAGATTGCTGATCACTTTCCAGTATCCACTCAAATCATAAATTGCCCGATCCCAGGCCTCAGGGTGCTTCTCCGACAAGTCCTCCGCCATATCAAGCATAACTGCCGTATAGGCCACCCTGGCTCTGTCCTTCCTATCCCCGTGAATCAGATGATATTCCATCGTATTCTTAAACTCAGTTCGCAATACTTCCTTCTGTACTTCCAGAGGCATCCATTCACTCACCGGTGCTGGAGTCTCCTGCATTATCACATACACCGGTTGGTTGCCGTGGATCCTTTTCCCACCCCCTTTCGATTCATTAACCATCTCAAATAAATCGATCAGTCTGTCGGCAAAACTGGTAATGGTTTCATTGTCGGGCATATGCTCTCTTGTAGTATTTTCGTATCTGTCTACAATCTGCCAGCCTTCGGCCATCATATTACGATAACCGTATAGGACACCAAGGATGGTACCGACTGTCGCTGCGTTGCAATCAGCGTCCCAACCAAAATTAAATGCCAGACGTACCGTCTCGGTAAAAGAACCTTCCCCGTACAACAAAGCAGCGACGATGGCACCGGTATTGAGCTCCACTCCATTCCAATCGCGAATTCCACCATTCTCGATTGAATATTTTGACATTAACAATGCCCTGGTCTTTCTCCAGTCCTTTTTATCCTCATGATACCATCGCAAGACGTCCTGGGTAAGTTGCCATATTTTACTGTCAGTATGAAGGGCTTTCACCCCTGACTCCAAAATCTTCACAATATCATCTTCGAGAAATGCTGTAGCGATCATCGTGGTAAAAAACTGGGTGGTTTGTGCTGGCTCTGAATCTATTCCAACACGAGTATAGTGCAAGCCTATTTCTGAGGCTGTACGGGGCATTGCCGGAGCGAGCAACCCAAAAGTCTCCGATAAAAACTGACCGGAAATATTAAAATCTGCCCAGGGATTGAGACTGTTCAGTCCGGTAAGAGGGGGCTCAAATCCCAGATCCATCAGATATCGGGCGTATCGGTTTGAACACCAGATTCTCTGGTTGATTCGTTGGAGCCACAAATCCTGAATTTTAGAATAAGGTAAAAAAATGGTACGGTTCTTTTGCATTTCATAGATATATACCCACTCAAAATCAGTGTCATCATCGGTCCGGGCACCCTCCGGTAATGAGGGTATATATTCCTTTACATCGCCGGGTTCATGAATATATTCTGCCTCATGGATGATCCCATTGAGATTTCCCAGTATCTGACCAAGAAGCCCTCCCCTGATCTTATCTATTATGGTTTCGACCGGAACCATGATTTCCTCTCTCCTATTTTCATCCTGTGCATAAACCGAACTCGGGATTAAAAGGATCACCAATACGATGCCAGTCAAATACCGTGGCAACCAAGAAAGAATCATAAGCAGTTATTTTTTAATTTTGTCATTTTCAATTTCGATCCGATACCATTAATCTTCTCGAATAGTAGATATACCTCTGATAACATACCCATTTCTCTCTTGTCAATACTATCGAGAGCTGGATTTTAACTTAAAATCGAGAACACCCGGAATGGTTTTCATCCCTGGTACTACAATTGTATACTTTAATTTTTCATGCTTCACAACAAATTCCGCACTTCAAATACAAAGTATATCTTGGTTTGCCCGGTCACACTGCAAGTGGATCCAGATTTATCCTTATGAATAGGACTCAGATTGGTAACCGAAACCTGTATCTTTGGGCCACAGCCATCCGATCACCCAGAATCAATCTCACCTTCAGAATGATCGATACTTGGACTGGATAAAAATGTAGGTTTAGTATTCAGTCATCACTGCATTTGGTCAAGTACAGCCTGTAGTGTTTTTACCGTGGGTCTTTGATCCGAAACCACATCGTCCAACGTCAGTGGATGGAGTTCCTCCAGATCCTTTTCCCAATCATAAATTTCACCGTTGTCGTAGACTTTCCATCTGATATCGTGGACGAACCGGCGTTTTTCAAAATTTCCCCACCGGGGATCGTAATGACAAAAAATCCATGTTCTTCCAGTACCAGATTCCGGGTTACCCGTCAGGACAGGCAACAAACTTACCCCATCCAGACCCTGTGGAACGTGATCCCTATTTTTTCCTGCTACTTCGAGCAGGGTAGGTACGAAATCTGTAAAATCGACCAATCCACGATAGACAGAGCCTGGCTGAATGCGACCCGGCCAATAGGCTATCATAGGAACACGGGTGCTGTAATTGGTGGTGTAGCCCTTGTTGCCCCGAATTTCCTTCCCGTTGACAGAAGAAATCACTTTCCTGTCTGTTCCATTGTCTCCGATGAAAAAAATCAAGGTATTGTTGGCGATGCCCAGATTTTCTGTTTTTCGGACAATCTTCCCGATCAGATGGTCCATGTATCTGACCATAGCGGGAAAATGTTTAGGATCATTCGTTTTTTGATCGGGATGATAATTGGAAAATTCATTGTCCTCTGGGGTAGGTTCAAAAGGATCGTGGGTTAATACCATAGGATAGTATGCGAAAAAGGGTCCGGATACATGGTCTTCCATAAATTGTTCAAGGTAGTCGACAAACAAATCTGGTCCATACTTTCCTTCATGCATCTCCAATCCTGACCCACTGGTCTCAAGTAATGGGTTTTTGTATCGGGAGCCCTGGTCCTGAACCTGCCACAATCGAAAATAGTCGAATCCGGATTCACCAGGCAATGCCCCTTTACGTCCTCCAGCCAGCGTTTGCTGTCTCTGGTTGCCGTACAGCTGCCACTTCCCTACGATACACGTAGTATAACCAGCTTCCTGCATCAAATGTCCGAAAGTAGTCTCTTCAGGATCCAGGATACCAAATCCTACATAATTGCGAAAATTATATTTCCCAGTCATGAGTTGAACACGGGAAGGGGTGCAAAGCGGCATGGAATGACAGTTTTCAAATAACATTCCCTGCTCGGCTAACTTCTGAAGATTCGGGGCTTCATTGGTTTCATTGCCATACATGGGTAATGCTTCATAGCCCAGATCATCTGCCATAATAAGGATAATATTGGGCGGGGTTTGATTTTCCGGTTGGCAACCGACACACAGCCCGAAGATACATGCGAGCAAAAGCGAATAGTTCGTCATGAGGTATTTGGTGGTTGTATAAAAATGCGGTAACTAAATATTGGCCATTTGTTTATTCAATTCCATCGATCGTAGCCGGTATTGAAACGCTCAATGGATGATATTTTATCTGATTCTGAAAACCATCCTGCGGTAACTGGTCAGAGGAGGTAGTCCATGGTCTGTGACCTGCAGTATCAGATGGAATTCTTCTCCAGGTGAGGCTTTTTCCGGTACTTTCACATCGCCATCCGGTCCATCAACCTGGCCAATCACCAGGTTTCCATTTCCTGCCTCAGAATAGGAAAACCATTTGTAGGATAGATCATCTCCATCCGGATCTGTGGTTCCTGCTGTAGTCAGTGAGACTTGTTCACCGGGAGCTACTTCCAGTACGAGGACTTTCCGACCAGGAATTCCATTGACCACAATTTCCGGGGCGTGGTTGGCATCCTTATACGGAGCAATGCACCAATCCATTCTTGCCTGGAATTCATTTTGAAAATGGGGTCGCCATCGCCATACCGTAGACCTGGTGCTGGAGCTACCTTCGATGGTATCTTCTGCATCTACAAAACAGAACTCTCCGGGTTCGAATCGTCCCCCCCAACCTCCCCATTGCGGATGATCGGGGTGCCCCAGACCATTGGGCAGAAAATAAAACCACGAGGGGGTGTCCCCTTCCTTCAGCACCCCATGGGGATTGGGAGCAGTCCACGTCTTCAAGGGATATAAGGCGCCCAAAGGTCCATGTCCTTCCTGTACATGGGTCCGTATCCAATCCAGGGAAGTCAGGGATTCATCACCACCCAGGTACATTCCCCGAAAAACAGCCTTTCGTCTGTCCTCTCCTTCCGGAGCTTTATTGAGAATGTAAAATAATCCGGGATAATCTCCAATCACCTGTTCAAAAATCTCGTCCTGATCTGCGATATCATATATCCTCATCCGACTGACAAATTGGTGGTACTGCTCCACAGTTCGCGTATGCGCCACCTTCCACAATGCCTGAAATAAATCGGTTTGTCCTCCCCAGATGGCTATGTTGATCGGCCGTGAATCCTCCCGATCGACGACCTTGATGATCCATTCCGACCCCTCCGTATTGTGGCCTTCTCCGATATGATCCATCCCTCTGTTCGGGTTGCCCTTTTTGATCTTTTGAAGAAGATCTTTATAATCTGGATACGTCGGATCGTGAAGTCTGAGATTGTCACTGACTTCGCCGTAAGCCTGGATAATTTCTTCGATAAGGTGGGGCTTGATCACCGCTTCGCCCAATTCGCCCGGCGTTCCGGAGGCAGAAGTGATCAATCCTTCTATTTCAAATTCATTAAAATACAGCGACAGCCGGATCAGCGACTGCTGGTCATCGGGGTCACCACCGATATCGGTGAGGATTAGGAGCCGTGGCCTGGGATCATTGTCCGGGTGATTAGCCTCTGCCGGGTGATCTGCAGCGCAAGAAACCAATAGACCTAAAATGGGTAACAGGAAATTTGGCCATCTGACGACCATGGATGTTTTGTTCCGCAATGGATGCATTATATCTGGATTAAAATGTGTGCCCCCCAATACATTCCCTTCCGTTTTATCCAAATATAATAATTCAATGGAACGTAAAACATGGTAACCCGATATTTCACGTAAGAAATAATTGCGTTTGTCCCTCCCCAACTCCTGTTTGTGTGGAGATTTTTTCACCGCTGAAAGCGCGATAGCTTTCTCTCGCACCGCACCATCCTAACCTGATCCCCTTTCCGTCCTATTTCACACCCATTTTCCCTTCCACATATTACTTTTTCCAGGCTCGAAAATCTTCCGATATTTATTTATTGTCGCTTTTTACGACACACAATCAAATCATTGTCGTATATTGCGACACATGTACCTGAATAATCATACATATTACAGTCTGCGTTATGGCACTTTATCACCCAGGGCACTGGTGGAACAGGCTCTGGACTGTGGCATGACCCGGGTCGCATTAACCGACATCAACAATACTTCGGGGCTTTTTGAATTTTACCAGACCTGCCGGGATGTCGGGGTCACACCCATCGCGGGCATTGAATTCCGACAGGATAACCAGGTGCGGTACATCGGTATCGCCCGCAATGCTGAGGGATTTCGGGAATTGAGCACCCTGTTGACCAGTCATCTGATGGATGGGTGCAGGATTCCACGTATAGCCCCGCCATGGAAGCACGCTGTGGCGATTTACCCTGCCCTGCCCAAACCCATCGAATCATTTTTACCGCACGAATACTATGGGGTGCGTCCTGATGCCGTCAACGCGCTGTATGCCTCTCCGCTTCAGCACCATATGGATCGTCTGGTCGCATTGGCACCCGTCACATTCCAGCGGGATGACGGTCATCGACTGCACAAACTGCTCCGGTGTATCGACGAAAACATCGTGATCGGTCGGTTGCGGGATTACCCCATAGCTGATGAAGGCGAATACATGCGGCCTGTGGATGAACTCAAAAAGTGTTACGCTGCCTATCCGCAGATCATTCAAAACACAGAAGCTTTGCTGTCCGACTGTGTCTTTGAAATGTCGCTGGGGCCGAAGAACAACCGACAATGCTTCACCCAAAACCGGGAGGAGGACATGGTATTGCTCACGAAGCTGGCGTACCGTGGATGCAAACAGCGGTACCCTTCCAATCCCCGGGCCCTGGAGCGCGTGGAAAAAGAATTGAAGGTGATCGACAAGCTGGGATTCGCCACCTATTTTCTCATCACCTGGGATATCGTACGCTATGCCCAGAGTGTGGGGTATTACCATATTGGGCGGGGCAGCGGGGCCAACTCTATCGTAGCGTTTTGCCTTTTCATTACCGATGTAGATCCTCTGGAGCTCGATCTGTATTTCGAGCGTTTTATCAACCCATACCGTTCCTCCCCACCAGATTTCGATATTGATTTCAGTTGGAACGAGCGGGACGACGTCACCGATTATATTTTCAAACGATACGGGAGGGAACGCACCGCATTGTTGGCCACGTACAGCACCTTCAAGGGACGATCGATCATCCGGGAACTGGGTAAGGTATTCGGGCTGCCCAAAGCAGACATTGATCTGCTGGTGAACGAACCCATGGCCTCTGAAAAGCACCATCCGTATGCGAAGCACATTTTTTATTTCGGTAAAAAACTGGAGGGTTTGCCCAATCATTTGTCGATACACGCCGGGGGTATCGTCATTAGCGAACGCCCCCTGTACTATCACACCGCGTTGCAAATGATGCCAAAAGGTTTTCCCATTGTGCAATTTGACATGTACGCCGCAGAAGATATGGGTTTTTACAAATACGACATCCTCAGTCAGCGAGGCCTGGGGCATATCCGCGATGCAGTGGATTACATCCGGGAAAACAGAAACGAATCGGTCAATGTGCACGACATCACCCGGATCAAATCGGACCACAAAGTGAAGGACCGGCTGCGCTCGGGAAACTGCATCGGATGCTTTTACATCGAATCGCCGGCCATGCGGGGCCTGCTGCACAAGCTACGCTGTGATAATTACGTAGCGTTGGTAGCTGCCAGTTCGATCATTCGGCCGGGGGTCGCCAAAAGCGGGATGATGCGGGAGTACATCCAGCGGGCCCATCACCCGGATAGCTTTACCTACTTGCACGAAACCTACGAAACTCACCTCAAGGAAACCTACGGAGTGATGGTGTACCAGGAAGATGTGATGAAGATCGTCCATCATTTTGCCGGTCTGGATCTGGACGAATCCGACATCCTGCGGCGCATTATGACGGGAAAGAAAAAATCGTCGGACACGTTTCGCAATCTGCAGGCCAAGTTTTTCCGCAACGCCCGGGAGCGAGGCCACGATCCCGAACTGACAAAAGAGGTATGGAGACAGGTAGAAAGCTTCAGTGGCTATTCCTTTTGCAAGGCCCACTCGGCGAGTTTTGCCGTGGAATCGTTCCAAAGCCTGTTTCTCAAAACCTATTACCCTCTGGAGTTTATGGTGGCCGTGATCAACAATTTCGGAGGTTTTTACAGCACGGAGCTCTACGTCCATGAAGCTCGTATGGCCGGGGGCAACATCGAACCACCCTGTGTCAACCACAGTCGGCATCTCACGCATATAGAAGGAGAAGATATATACATCGGCTTTATCCACATCCGCGACCTGGAGCGAAAGGTATCAGCCGCCATCATAGAAGAACGGGAAGCCAATGGGCCATTCCACAGCTTCAGCGATTTCCTGGACCGGGTGCACATATCCCGTATCCAGCTCGACCTACTGATCCGCATCGGAGCATTTCGGTTTACCGGCATGAGCAAATATGAACTAATGTGGGAGAAAAATGCCCTTCAGGCCACGGAGACCGCTGTCCAGGGCATGCGGGATTTGTTTGAATCGGAACGGGAGGTATTTACGCTACCACGGTTCGAAACCGTTCCCCACGAACAGGCCTTTGATGAAATCGAATTACTGGGCTTCCCGCTTTCTTCTCCCTTTGACCTGATCAATGAAGATGAACTGTCCGCACAGGCCCTCGAACGGGAATGTCCCGCACGGGAACTGAAACAAAGAGAAGGGCACTTTGTCACCATGCTCGGTTACTACATCTGCCGCAAGCACGTCACCACGGTCAACGGTAAGCATATGAACTTTGGTACCTGGATCGATCGTGGAGGGGAATTTTTCGATACGGTGCATTTTCCACCGGCTCTGGCCCGCTGCCCATTCAAAGGGAAAGGGATGTACGTGATCCGGGGTCGGGTTGTGCTGGATTTTGGATTTCCGAGCGTGGAAGTGAGCCATATGGAAAAGGTGCCATATGTGAGCGATGGCAGATATTAAAGTAGAGGTCAGTTTTTTTGGAATTTAGGTTTCCGCCCTGCTAGTGGTCCATTTCATAAGTTCTTCACACTTATGACGGCTTCCTTTTCGCCGTACCTTCATCACATAAGCCTCACGTAGGCCTGTTCTATGCTCGGTTTCGTTTCTTCGGTACGACAAAAAATAATCACGTCATTAATATAAATTACTTATGAAACAGACCACCAGGGATCATCATTTACGATTTTCATCTTTATGCCTATGGACTCTCATCAAAATGTGCGGAATTTTGAGCTATCCCCTCTCCCCTTATTTTGTAAATCTTTCTGCCTCCACAAAAATCTTATTGATCACCGCGGTATCGGAAAAATAGCTTTCTGGATTCTGACTGGAATGCAACAATTTCTTACCTTCAGTACCATCGTATACGCGAAGGACAATATTATCTTCCCCGCGCGAGTGGATAATCAGACTGGAAGATGGGGATGTGGATGCCGCTGGCTGTTGCATATCCTCAAACGATGAACTGGTGATCCGTCGCAATCCATTAAGATAGTCCGCTACCAGGGTTGAATCGGCCGGATTATCTTCCACCCACCAATTCCCATCCACTTGCTGAAGGGTATATCCTGGCTTACCAGTATATTTGAAATCGAGCAAATGAAGGGAATCCAGGGTCGTTGTGAGGACAGATTTGTCGCGATAATTGGATGAACTGGCGGACACCACCGAACCCGAAAAATTCTCAATGGCATATACGTTATTCTCCCCATAAGGCCGGACATAGGTTACAAAAGTCTGCTGCCCCTGAAAATTGGTCCGCCCGACAACCAGGTCCAGGCTCACCTCTCCATTCTCCAGGATCTGGATACGCCGGCCAGTGGAATCCACCTGGTAATCTCTCCATTTGGTGGGATCCCTTGAAACCACACGACTCGGAACCAATCTTTGCAGGGATGACAACATAGACCGTACCGTCGTCCCCATAGCCGATACCTCTGCCCCTTTTTCCGTAACCAGGGTCCAGGAATTTCCCTGACGAGACAAACTAATTTTGTCCCCTGCGGTAGAGATATGAATATCCGAAATCCTGGTGGTATCTATATTGACCAGATGGGTGCGGAAAACCTGACTTCCGGAAGACCCTCTTTTTGTCCAAAACGATATGGCATACAGCACGGCAAGCACCACGAGAATACTAACTAACGTGCGATTGACTTTATCTTTCATCATAACTTTTCTCTGTTAAGACGCTTCTCAAATCAATATTTTCCTTCCATCCGTTCCTGGCGCTTCCTCGCTGTTCTTTGACGCCGTACAAGTGCTACACCGAGAATAAGCAAAATAGGAGCCAGGACATTTCCATATTTGTACAGATTCCTGGAACCATCATCCAAATCGGCAATGGGTCGTGAAGTGATTCCTTTTGTTCTCAGATGGATCAATCCGGTGTCATCGGACAGCCAGTCGATGATATTGCTGACCAGATTGACATTATCCTCACTCACAGGCTGTTGTTGCTGGCCACTCCCATTCACCGCAAAAGTCCCATTACTAATGACCACCATACGGCCATTGCCTGAGCCACCCAAAGGACCCTCGGCAGCCAAAGCTACCACCTGCGAACCTTCAGTGAAATCATCCCGGGTCCACTCCCTATTGATATCCACCATGACCGGGGCCGGCATCAAACCCGTATTTTTCGATGTGAAAGCCAAGGGTGTGATCCTAATTGCAGAATCTACTTCTCCGACCCGGATAGGGCTTACAAAAGGCAGAATTACGGATTCGAGACCTTCTGTCACCGGGTGATCGGCATATTGGGATATGATGGGGAAAAACGGAAAGGGTTGCTGGGTATTGATCAGAAAACCACCCAGATTTTGTTGCACACTGATGGATCCACTCGAGGCATCCACGATATAATCATCACCCAAAGACCAGCCTTTTTCTTCCATCCAGTCATTGAGTCCAATAGACGGTGCCATCGTCAAAAAGCCCTGATTTAGATTGGGTAAAAGATTGGAATAAGCAATAAAAATTTGCCCCCCCGCCGAAAGATACCGATCCAGTTGTACGAGATGGGTTGCAGGAATCGAATCCGTGGGATTGACCAAAGCAATACTCCGGTAATAATGGGGAATATCCATAGTATCGCTCATGGTATAATCTTCCGGATCGTATAACACCGATAATTCTTGGACAACCTGTGCCATCTCAGCAACCCCGGCTTCCCCGTGACCGAGTATGAAAGCCACTTTGGGTTTTTCCTCCACCGACATCTTCTTAATCGCTGTAGTCAGGGCATATTCCACACCGGCACCTGGCTGGATCAAAGGAATAACTTCACTTTTATCTCCCATTTCCAAAACGGCTCCCATATAAGCCCTCATCTGACTGGCCTGATCTTTTTGTGTCACATTGACCACCACAGGCCGGATTCCTTTTTGCTGTGCTTCCTGCTCCCCTGCGTCACTCTCATTGGGATTGACAAATCGATACACGATGGATCCCTGGGAGCGGGTCTCGTACTCCACAAGCAAATCTTCAAAGTCCCGACGTGCCTTGACCAACTGTGGGGGCAAATTTTTCGTAAAATAAGCAGTTACCGTAATTACATCATCCAGGTCCCTGAGGATGTCCCGGGTCGCTTGACTTAGCGTGTACTGCTTGTCCGCCGTAAAATCCAGACGAGCATACCACATTTCCGATAGCAGGTTCACGAATAATACGATTCCCGCTACCAATACTATACGCGTCAATATGATATTTCGTTTCATGATCCACTTCGGTTTTAATCCTGCCAGTTTCGTTTACCCAATGCTATCGTCGATAAAAACAATCCCATAAAGATGATCGACGCAAAATATATCACATCTCGAGTATCGAAAACCCCACGGGAAATGGATTCGAAATGGGCTCTCGAACTCAGATATTCAAAAACCCTGCTGGCCAAACCGGTTTGACCTCCTGCCAGCAAGCCAAACAAGAGATGAAAAAACATACCGATCATGAGGGCCAGAAGGAAGGCCACGATTTGATTGTGGGTGATACTACTCGCAAATATGCCAATACTGGTATACATGGCACTCAACAGAATCAATCCGGAATAGCCGCCGATGACTGCTCCGTGATCCACATTTCCCAAAGAGGATACGCTCCAGTAATAAGGCAAGGTACAGGCGATGGCAACGCTGACCAGTAACAGACACGAGAGAAATTTCCCGGTCACAATCTGCCAGTCGGTCACCGCCTTGGTACTCAAAAATTCGATGGTTCCTGACCGGTTTTCTTCTGCCAATGAACGCATGGTGATTGCCGGAATGAAGAAAAAGAGGGTCCAGAAACTGATGCTGAAAAATACTTGGAGATCAGCCTGGCCGATCAAAAATATATTGCTGCTGGTGGACAACCATGTAAAAAATCCACTCAACCCCAGGAATATAATGATCATCAGATAGGCGATCAGCGAATCAAAATAAGCGAATAACTCCCTACGGGCAATAATCCACACTTTGTTCATAGATGCTCTTCTTTTGACGTCAATGCTAGATGGTCATCTCCATGGCTGGTGGAGATGGTCGGGTCAGCTGTAGTCAGATTTCTGAATATATCTTCCAGACGGGTTTCAATGGCGGATAGTTCCATCAGGTACCATTGATTTTGAACGCATAGGTCAAAAATCGGTTTGCGTGATGACTGACCGGCCTTCGAATATACCTGGAAATAATTGGGTTTGTCGCTCAATTTTTTCACTGATTCTACGCTGCTCAAGCCGAGCAAACCCGTTTTTGCACTTTCTCCGGCAATGGTTTCGATCTGAACCTTGAGCACTTCTTCCCCTGTGGCTTGTTTTCGTAGTGTTTCCGCGGTACCGTCGGCAACGATTTTTCCTTTGTTTATAATCAATATCCGGTCACAGGTAGCTTCTACTTCCGACAAAATGTGGCTGCTCAGGATGACGGTTTTCTGTTCACCCAATTTTTTTATCAGCTTACGTATTTCGATAATTTGATTGGGATCGAGGCCCGTGGTGGGCTCGTCAAAAATCAACACCTCAGGATCGTGTATGATGGCCTGCGCAATACCTACTCTCTGGCGGTAGCCTTTGGACAACTCATTGATTCGCTTATGCTTTTCAGCGTCCAGACCACATAGATCCACCATCACGCGAATGCGATCGTCTATGGCCCGTCGCTCCACCCCCTGGATTTCGGCACAGAAACAGAGATAATCGATGATGGCCATGTCGGTATATAGAGGATTGTGCTCCGGCAAATAACCAATCTTGCGCTTGATGGCTAAAGGATCTTCGCTCACTTCAATTCCTTCAATGATGACGCTTCCTGCTGATGGAGCCATATATCCCGTCATCATCTTCATGGTAGTACTTTTCCCAGCTCCATTGGGACCAAGGAACCCGATAACCTCTCCGGTCTGGATCTCGAAAGAAATGTTATCTACAGCCTTCTGCTCGCCGTAGTATTTGGTCAGATTTTCAACTTTAATAGACATTATGGTTGGAATCTTTCCTATTATAAAATAGATCACTGTCTTACAGCATGCCAAAAGTAGGAAATCAAATTATTATGTTAAAACATGGGGTTGTTAAATAATGTTAACACCACGTCCGGACTACCACGAATTCGACTTAGCCTGATGATTTCATATTGAAATGAATGCGTTTCTAACCACATTCCTTTGAATTAGAATCCTTAAAATTTGTCACCACCTTCGATTAAAAAATTTTCCAAAGTCTGTCCATTTACCTCCAATTTTTTTCTGTTTTTTGAGTATATTCCGGACAATATTTCGCGGTGTCCCCCTTGCAGGCAAAATAATTCAAAGTCACAAAACCCGATGAAAACTTCAGAACGAAATAAGTAGCGATGGTCATTGAGGTACATAATGCAGTCAAGAATTATTTGACATTGAGACCAAAAAAAGCAAGGTCATTCCTGGATCTATACTCGAAACATTTGAACTTAATCGATATCTGCACCTCAAATGGGCCCATCTTCTGGATGAATCCCGAGAGCTATCATGACGGCACAATCCCCGCTTTGTTATTTCCGACTCCAAAAGAAGCCAGTTTGAATCCCTATTCAAAGATTTACCAGACCTTGGGTCTTGTCTAGTTCCTAATCAAGACGCTACATAGTCGTGTCTCAATCTTCACCTATTTTTCTGGTCCATTTTACCCTGGTGCGAACCGATGATACTAGAAAAAAACCGTATTCCGATGAAATACCTCTTTCTATCCATTCTTAAGATATGCCTCTGTATATCCAGGGCACATACCCAAAGTATTGATGAGGTAAACCCTGTGGAAGAAATGGTGTGGTTATCAGACCTGGTGAAGGACACCTTATATGTTCGGATTGTTTTACCGAAAGTGTATCACCGGATTGATACGACATATCCCATGATCCTCCACCTGGATTCAGATGTTTCTCTGGATCTGATCACAAGTATATCCAACTGGCTCACTTTGACCGGAAAAATCAACCCTATGATTATCGTGGGTATTGCGTACAAAAAAGATTGGCAACAGAAAAGGGCACGAGATATGACACCGGTGAGAGGTGATCTGGCATTTCAGAAGGCACGTCCTCAGTCAGGTATGGCAGATAACTTTCTCGGTGCAATACAGGAAGAATTATATCCTGCTCTTGAAAAATACCGAATCGATTGGCACGATAAGACCCTCACCGGTCATTCTCTGGGAGGCCTCTTAGCTTTTTATACCCTAATCGATCGGCCAGCTTTATTTGATAAATACCTTCTGGTTGCCCCCGCTGTCAATTGGTATGACAACTATGCACTTCAACTTATTGATAATATGAACGATACGCCTACAGCTATCTTAATTTGAGAAATACTTCTTATCCAGGACTTGATCATTTCACGGGGTTACCGGTGGCATTTATGGAGGGTATGGTTGCACTCCATGGAAAAGTAGTCCTTTTAATTCGAGGTTCAGCTATCCCAAATATTGGATGGAAAGTAGGAATATATACGAAATAATGGTAAATTTAATAAATCTTAGGATATGAATCCTGGTAATAAAATTGAGTATGGATGTCTAATCAGCCAGGCAGTTGGCTTAAAATCCGGATACCAAAAGGTGGTTCAAGGATGAAAAGCTAGCGGAACAGAAACCGTGTGGGAAGAACCTATGAAACAGAAATCAGCAGGACATTGGGCAGCGTATGATCCGCCAGGAATTGAAAAATCAGGATAATAGCCACTATGAAAGATCCAAAGAAAAAATCGGAAAGAAAGGACAATTCGCTAAGCGAACTTCCGCCCAAAGTAACAGGAATCGGAGGGATATTCTTTTTTCTGATGAACCGGATAAAACCAAGGAATGGTATGCACAAAACCTGGGTTTGAAAGTAGATCAATGGGGCTCCAGTTTTGAATTTCGGAATGCACATCGACCGGACGAAATCAATTACCTTCAATGGAGTCCCTTCCCCGATGGAAGTAAATATTTTGCACCATCAAAAAAAGAATTTATGATTAATTACCGGGTACAGAATATCGTAGGTCTTGTGGAAAAACTAAAAGCCAATGGGGTTTAGATTCTCGATGAGATCGAAACTTTTGAATACGGTAAATTTGTCCATATCATGGACGAAGAGGGTAGGAAAATAGAACTTTGGGAGCCTATAGATAGCGTGTTTCCCAGGAGAAGACCAACTATCAACTTTTTTCACTACACATGGATTCCCACACATT
>CAYRRD010000080.1:0-15527 GCA_964426625.1 uncultured Saprospiraceae bacterium
GTCAAATCTTTTCGCTACTGGTATATGATCTGCTGCACTGTTTCATAAGCAATTTTTACTAATGACGCGATTGTTTTTTGTCATTCCTAAGAAACTCAACCAAGAATAGGACAGCCCCACGTGAAGCTTTTGGTGATGAAGGTACGGTGAAAAAGAAGCCGTCATAAGTGGGAAGAACTTATGAAATGGAGCAATCCTTGCAGGAAGGGAATTACCTTATAAAAAATTGACGTATTTGCCCCCTTATATTGTCATTAACGTCAGGCCTACCTTACCTTTATCGACCCTATCTTTATCCGCAATTCAAATATATCATTCAATTTAAGGATTCTAAATCAATTTATTATGGGAAAATTCATTTCTGGTAAACCGCTATTTACATGTATTCAGACCCTTCTCGTCCTCCTAATTTTGGGAACGGGATCCACGGCACAATCTCCAGAGAAAATCTCCGGGTATATCGAGTGTAATGGAATACCTTATTACTATGAAATTCACGGAAAAGGTGATCCCATACTGTTGTTACATGGTGGGCTTGGTTCTCTGGATATGTTTCAACCTATTTTATCCATGATTAAGGAAAACAGGCAGGTAATTCTTGTGGATTTGCATGGACATGGACGGACCATACTGGGTGAGCGCGATCTGCGAATCAATGATATGGCAGATGATGTAGCCAAACTCCTGACCACATTGGAATACAAAAAAGTGGATGTATTGGGATATTCCCTGGGTGCAGGCGTGGTACTACGTATGACCATCCAACACCCTGAGCTCCTGGCCAGAGTGGCATTGGTTTCCTGTACATTTTCTTTCCCGAGATCCTGGCCCAGCAATCCATGGCCAATGCGCAGGCAGCTGAAATGATGAAAGAAACGCCTATGTACCAATCCTATGTCCAAATTGCGCCCCACCCCGAAGATTTTCCAGACCTGCTCGACGCCATAGGCAAAGCCATGGCCATGCCCTCAGATTGGAGCGAAGAATTCAAAACCATACAAACCCCTACCCTGCTAATCTTTGGGGATAGTGACATGATCCGACCGGAGCATATGGTCGAATTTTTTCAACTATTGGGTGGAGGGCTCAAAGACGGTGGTTGGATGGGCGAAAATATGTCCCCACACCAATGGGCCGTATTACCAGGAACCACCCACTATAATATTTTCATGTCGCCCTTGATGGTACAAATTGCCTTGCAATTTTTTAACCAGAAGTAATGCGGGAGGAACCGGATTTTACATAAAATGATTGGCCACCAGAATCCCGTCCTATAATTCGGTGAGTTGAAGCTGGTCGTCCGGATTCATCAGATAGGTCCGTAGCATTCCGTTGCTCAGTTTTTCAACCACCCGAAATCCGCGATATTCCGTACCCCAACTACCCCCAAAATGGCCATCAAAGAGAAATGGAACTTTATTGAGGGTTTTAATATCATCCTGATCGTGATCATGACCATTGAATACGGCGATCACATTCGAATGCTGATCCAGCAATTGATGAAATTCGGGACAGTCTACCCCGTGGCGAGTCCAGGTATGAGGGGTTATATGCATGAATATATACACCTCAGGCGCATCGCGGTGAATGGTCAACTGGTTTTCGAACCAATCCAAATCCGGGCAAAGATACTTACCGGTTTCATCGGCCGTTGTACCGAGGAGTATAACGCGTTCCCCTATTGAAAAGGCGTGATTTTCACCAATCCCCCAGGTTTGTTCCCATACATCAGGGGACACCCTGTCGTGATTGCCTTTGGTTACATACAATGGCAATTTGACCCGGGACAATGATTTCTGTGCCGGTGCAAGAAATTGGGGATCATCGTGAATGATATCCCCATTGAATACAACAAACTCGGATGGGAAAATGGAATGGTAATAATTGATCTTTCGGACAATGGTGTCAAAGTATTCTTCGTAGGGAGTGTTCGCCTGGCCATAATGACCATCGGAAGCCACGGTAAACCGGAATACCACGTCAGTAGAGCCGGGCTGAAACGATCTGGCCCAGGTATGACCATTCCAGACCACCACTCCCCCCACAGCAAGATTTCGTATAAAATTCCTTCGGTTCATGCAATAATTAATTATTTATAATGAATAATCGCTCATGCACCATTTCATATGTTCTTCCCATTTATGAAACAGAGCACTCGACGTGCACTCCAGAGAGTCCTGGCAAATAATTGATCACTTTTCACCTCAGGCCACCCAATCCATCAGATTCATCGCTGCAGAAAGATATGCCCCATTTTATATATGAAGCACACAGACAGTGGGGTAAGTCTCCACCCTCATACTGGGGACTTGATCCGCCGCCTCCCCTAAACTCCCAACCCCGCTACCTCTACCTCTACCTTAACCTCTACACCTTCATACTATATCCACTCCTATATTCCCTGCTGACGAATTGATTGGCTGCATCAAAATTGGTTACCTTCATCCGATCAGCATCCCACATCAGTTTGGTTCTCCCCAGGTACACATCATCTCTCCCTTTGGCGTCGGGATTCTCCAGATACCAACTTCGTATAGCCAGGTTACCAATCAAAATACTTTCAGCGAAAGGTCCGGCAAATTCAAATGGAGAACTTGTTTCCTTATTGCCATACCCGGCGATGCAGGCATTGACCCATTGCAGATAATGACCTTCCGGAACCCGTGGAATGGACTGCTCCGGAAGGTTGATCATTTCATTTAGTTTGGTGGGCAATAGCCGAGGGTTATCACCATAGCAATCCATCAGCAACTTTCCTTTATCACCGATCAAAAGAATACCACCGTCCCAGTTTCCAAATGCCTCACCTGGCAACAATTCCTCGGGCAATGGAGGCAAAATTCCACCGTCATACCAGGACAAACGAATGTTCCCTTTACCATCGGTACGCGGATAGGTCAGGTGAATGATGGAAGATGGTGGAAAACCATCAAGGTGTTTGACCTCTTCACCCTCCGGTGTCCAGCTTTTGGGGATGCTGCATTCAAATTCTGAAGGGTATCGGATCGGCAATATTCGAAATGCAGGATCAAGAATATGACAGGCCATATCACCCAGTGCTCCTGTACCAAAAGGATACCAGGCGCGCCAGCTCCAGGGGACAAAAACGGGATTAAATTCCTGGTATTGAGCCGGACCAAGCCACAGATCCCAATTCAGCGTGGAAGGAATATCGAATTTACCTTTGGGCAGAGCAAATCCCTGAGCCCAGACGGGGCGATTTGTCCATGCATATACGGTGTGAACATTACCAATCAGACCGGCATCGTGGATCTCTTTTCCTGTGCGGACCCCGTCACCAGAACCTCCCTGATTCCCCATCTGGGTTACCACTTTGTATTTTTCTGCTGCCTTGGTTAGTTGACGTGCTTCCCAGATGTTATGGGTCAGCGGCTTTTGGGTATAAACGTGTTTACCTAGTTGCATGGCAGCAAGTGTGGCCACAGCATGGGTATGATCCGGGGTGGAAATCGAACACGCATCGATATTATCACGCTCCTTATCCAGCATTTCCCGGTAATCGTTATAATAATTGGCTTTGGGATAATCAGAACGGGTATTGGCAGCCCGGGCGTCATCCACATCCACTAAAGCGACCACGTTCACATTACCTCCCTTCACAAAGCTCGACAAGTCGGATCGTCCTTTTCCACCTGCACCGATCCCGGCCACGTTCAACTTATCGCTCGGTGCTGTGAATCCTTTCCCTCCCACAACGTGACGAGGAACGATCATAAATCCGGCAGAGGTCACTGCCGCAGTTTTGATAAAATTCCTTCTGGAATCATTGTTTTTTCGTAACGGTTTGTTTTTCATGGTTTTTATTTTCGGCTAAAAAGTTCTAATAAATACGAAGTCATCGTGTAATATATGCAGATGATGCCATCCCGGCAATTCGCCGTAATATACAGCAAACATCCTATTTTATCATCTTAGAATTCATCAAAATTGTAACTATACACCATTCCACCAGGACATGATAATGTTATCTGATGGAAATATGCCAGGTTTCTGAATGCGAACCAGATATTATTCAGACCTTCCCTGTCCAATCCTCCCCTCCTCATTTTTCATTTCAATCTTCGATTATAATCTATTCCTCCCACCACACATGGGTGATCTAGCTTCCGCGTCCTTACCGGGAAACTTCCTCATTGTAATTTTCAGCATTCCGTATTGCTCATCTTTGAAAACATCCTTGATATCATCGATTATTTCATTCCCTGTCGTGCAGTGAAAACCCTCCAGGACATCCTTCAGGGTCTACAAACATCAAGTTATTCAATAGCATTTTGAATGCAAAATCGCCCTTAAGATAGATAATTACATTAAAACTTACTGAGGACTACTCAGCTAATGCCAATCACATATATAACATAAGCATTCCAAATTGTCCATTATATTCTATTTCAACTATAACAGTAAGAGGCAAAGCGAAGTACCGTATTACATTGAATCACAACGATATGCAAGATGCAAGTGAGTAGTGTGCAGGAAATCGCAATGGGTAGAAGCAATAATCTTAGCTTACGGCCAATCAACCTACGATCACATAGTACAAGTTAATGTCAGTATAATATCAACATTTTCAAAAGAGACCTGGTCGCCTTGTAGTGGGTAAAAGGAAGCAAACCAATGCGCCGAACTGATCAGAGTAGGTTATACGAAGCGTAACTAAAAGGACAAAAGTTCTTTCTCTACAGGACATTTTATTTCTTCCCGACGCCATATCTATGCCGTGCATCTATCGCAGGAAGAAAATGTGGACGCCGTATTTATGTACAGTACATTGAGCGATGAATATTTCACATATTACAACTACGAAAGTGGAAAACTCGAAGAAATTTATTAGCTAGGCTTTCCTCATAATCTCATATAGTTCTGATATTAAGCGCATCAGCCTTCTAATCTGTTTGTTTTAGGGAAAGGTTTTTATGTAATTGTGCAATAACTTTTCATGTGGCACACGCTTACCTCGATATTCAATACCGGAAGGGCCGTATGAATACACCACCCTACAAGGCCTTGGTGGTTCCTATATCGAAGGTCATCAGACTTCTCCACATCAACTTAAAATTAAAGAATGAGTCAAAGACATGCTCAAACTCGCAGAACTTCAAGAATACTTTTTCTGAATTTCTGATTAGACCCTTTGTCTAAATAGTTCAACTCCTTCAGAGTGGAGATCGCGCGAGAACTCAATTCCCCCGTTGCCACGGGGGGCTATTGATATTCAACCCTTGGCCACAGGCCCCGTATGGGCGGGTTGACCAGTGCGCATAAGTCGAAATGGTCACAAAGTTGGTAAATCAGAGAATGGTAGCAATCATACAAGTGGTTTATAACCCACCTGATGAAAGTGCGGATCTTCTTGATTCCAATTTTTGTATCTATGAGTAGACCCTAACTAACAAAGACCATTTGACCGTCCGTTAAATGGGGGGAAGCTCAGGACTTAGGGCTTTCGGAGATCTCATAGAATTAACACAATTAATGCTTTTTCGCCAGGCAATGGTAAGATGGATTATGTAAATTTATTCCCTCTCTTCGACCATTGTCAAATAAGTAAATATGGAGAAAAGCAAATTAATAGAAATGAACAACGTGGGCATTGTGGTGGAAAATCTGGACAATGCCATTACATTTTTCACGGAAATAGGATTAAAACTCGAAGGTCGGATGATGGTGGAAGGAGCGTGGGCAGGTCGTGTCACCGGGCTTGGAAACCAGTCAGTGGAGGTGGCTATGATGGTTACCCCTGACGGACACAGCAGAATTGAGTTATCCCGTTTTTTAAATCCAGTCCCAATCTCCGATCATAGATCAGCCCCCGTGAATTCTCTTGGGTACCTGAGAATTATGTTCAGGGTTGATAATATCGAGGAATTGGTGTCCAGACTTACCAGGCAAGGTGCACAGCTTGTAGGTGAAATAATGAATTATGAAGACGTTTACCGGCTTTGTTACATCCGCGGAACAGAAGGATTGCTCATCGGATTGGCAGAACAACTCCAGGATCAATCCCCCGGAGATTCAATGCAAAATTGATCCTCTTCTATGGTTGGTCAACTGAATCCTCCGATATGTCATATCCCATAACAAACATAGCACTTAGTCCTCCAGACCAAAGTTGGTGGCAGACCAGGAACGGAGCGTCATAGCAATTACCACCCCAAAGTTGACTAAAAGACCTGTCCATAAAGTTGGCGGGGGCTTTCACTTTTCTACTTTCGACCTCCCTTTCATGTTCTGAACTTTCCTTTTTCCCCTTCCCTGGCCGATACTATTTCTTCAATGGAAACGCCGGCCATTCTTCCAGATCCACATCCAGCCGCTGGCCTTCCGCCAACAACTGTTTTCTCAGGTCTGCATAAGGTACATCCTGAACCACACCATTCCCCTTCAAAGCGATATCTGCAGCGGCAGCTGCTGATTGACCCAAAATCATAAATACCGGTTCCATGCGTATGGATCCAAAGGCAATATGGGAGGACGACACCCCGTTACAACACACCAGCAAATTGGTACATTCGTGGCGCATTGGTGTGATGGCCCGATAGGAAATGGCATAGGGACCGCCCGGGGTATATTCCAGGTTACCCTCATTCTGCACATACCCTTCTTTGGTAATGTATCGCTGCACGTTGTGCGAATCCATGTTGTATGAACCCAGGCCAATGGAATCCGGGGCTACGCGCAGCCGTCTGCAATCGTGCTCTGTCATGACATATTCACCCACCATTCTCCGGGCTTCACGGACGTATATTTGCGGTGTCCAGTGATCATGGTCAGTATATTCATCAGCAGCCAATCCCCATTTGCTATACTCTTGCCTGAATTTTTCAGGAACCCTGGGGTGATTGGCCATGGCCCACATATGTCCTTTCTGATAGATCTTATGATCCTCCAATATCCGGTCCCGCACCGCATGACTTCCATCAGGATACTCATAATTCATTCCGATGTTATTCGTCGAAACCGCCCAACGGTTGTTGATGTCCGTCTTTCTGTTGGGCATGGGAGAGTTGATCCAGGGAAAACGCTCATCCCCTGCCTCGAAATTGCGGAACAAAAGTTCATAACGCAATTCTTCATATCCTTTGGGCTTTTCAAATGGAATCTGATTCTCCTTTACGTCGGTAAGGCACATCCGGTAACAATAGGCCTGTACCCGATGATCTCCGGAGTATTCCTCGCCGGGTCCGGTGGGATCGATTCCGGGCAGTACCCCACTATGTGATTGACCGGGCCTGATGTAAGGATCCACTTTTTTGGTAAACACATGATTGTGGGAACGTATGGTGTGAACCCCATTCAATTGCTCATCGTATTTCTGATTTCCTTCCCTGCCGACCACATATGTCACCCCTGCCATAGCCATCAAATCACTTTCGTATGTGGCATCGATAAACATTTTGCCTTGATATACATTGCCGCTTTCCATGACCATTGCAACGATCTTATCGCCTCTTTTATCCACACCTTTACCGTCCAATCTAATCCGTTCATTGAGAACCACAGTAAATCCCGCCTCCCGAATCATCTCTTCATAGATCATCCGGGCGACTTTGGGTTCAAAACCAAACATTCCTTCACTATTGGATTTCAATCGTGTAGAGCGTTCCATATACTCGTTCCAGGTCTGGTAATTCCAGGAATCATCCTTCATATAATGTTGACGCACCCGTCGATAAAAATCAAAGGACATACCACCGATAGCGCCTCCTTCCCCTTCCACACCAATATCGGTTTGGCCCAATCCCCCCGATGTTAGACCGCCGATATGGCTGGACGGTTCCACAATTATCACATTGAGCCCTTTCTGAGTTGCAGCTACCCCGGCAATTATTCCTGCCGATGATGCCCCATAGATGACCAGGTCATACATTTGAGACCGGTCACTGATAAAATGTCTCTGAATACCGGGCAGAAGCAACCCGGATCCCAGTACGGCTGCATTTTTTATAAATTCACGTCTTTGAAGCTTCATGATATGTTATTATTATTAATTGGTTAGGAATTGTCCATCACTGATCAGCTGTTTTTTCAAATCATCGTAAGGAAGATCCTGAACCGCCACGTTTTGATCGATGGCCAAAACAGCAGCTGCAGCAGCTGATTGCCCCAGAACCATAAAAACAGGCTCCATTCGTATCGAACCAAAAGCAATGTGTGAAGAGCTCACGCAAACGGGGACTACCAGATTTTTGCATTCATCCTTCTTTGGTACAATGGCACGGTAACTGATGGGATAGGGTCTGGGTACAGAACAGGCTACATTCCCTTCATTCTGTACATAACCATGTTCATCCACATACCTTTGGACCATGTGGGAGTCCATAGTATAGGCTCCCATTCCTACGGGGTCCGAAGCCACTTTCAAACCTTCGCAATCCCGCTGGGTCATCACGTATGCACTAATCATCCTGCGAGCTTCTCGTATATACAATTGTTGCTGCCATCCGTCCTCTCTTTCATACTCGTCCTTACAAGTTCCCCACCGGGAAACTTCTCTTCTGACTTCCTCCGGGATTCTGGGATGGTTAGCCAACGTCCACATCAAGCCTTGCTGATGTTCCCGGTGTCTTTGAATGATAGCCTCACGTTCTTCATAACTTCCGTCAGGATATTCATAATTTTGACCGATGAGATTGGTAGAAAAGCCCTTTTGATTGTTAATGTCTGTTTTCCGGTTGGGCATAGGGGTATTGATCCATGGTATCAGGGGATCTCCGTAATCATACATCCTGGCATAATCACCCCCCACTGCAGCCTCGTAATTTCTGAACAATAACTCGTAATTTCGTTCGTCATAATTTTCAGGTTTTTGAAAAGGGATGCGGTTGTCCGGATGGTCGGTCAAAGTCATGCGAAAGCAATAGGCCTGAACCTTGCGATCACCGCTGCCAGGTTCGCCGGGACCATCTGGATTTATACCAGGTAAAAGACCGCTGGAAGGATCACCCTTTACCATATATGGATCTACACCATCCACGAAATTATGAAACCGTGCATTGCGGGATATCCTACCGGTCAGCGACCGGCTTACCCTGTTGGCTTGCACCCCATTGAGATTTTCCCAGTACTGATCATTGGATTCACGTCCTACGGTATAGGATATTCCAGCTGCAGCCATCAGATCCCCTTCATAGGTAGCATCAATAAACATTTTTCCACCAAATTTTCGCCCGCTATCCATAGCAATCGACACAATTTCTCCGTGTTCCATCACCACTCCGTCAGCGCGATTGAGTCGTTCCTGATATACCAACTCAATCTCTTCTTCTTTCATCATTTGGTGATAAACTGCAAGCGCTGCAGAGGGTTCGAAAGTCCACATCGTGGTGTCTCCTTCAGCGTTCCTTCCTTTATACCGATGAAAGTACTCCGATCTACTCTCATACTTCCAATTCGCCGGATCGTCATAGTAGCGTTTGATATTCCGATAAAATTCATTGGCTATACCTCCTATCGCTTTTTTATTGCCAATGTCCGTAGCCCCCAATCCCCCTGTAGTAAGCCCCCCTACTCTGTTGGTAGGTTCAATGAGCACCACGGATTTGCCCATACGCGCGCTTTGAATGGCAGCAGCAATTCCCGCTGAAGTTCCACCATAAATCACCACATCATATTCCTGGGAGTGAGCTGTCCAATTAAGGTACACAAGGAAAAACAGAATCATATACTTTCTAATCACAGACATTCTATTTTAAAATTGATCAATATTTGGGATTCTGAACCATTTCCATATTCGTATCCATCTCAATATACGGAATTGGCCACAAATAATCACGGCCCGGGTCGAAGGTCCGGTTTTCAACTACCCGCATTTTAAAATCGGCAGGCTCCCCTGGTGCTGCAATAGGAATATTGTCATAGTAAGCGGTACCCAACTCATCAACCCGGGGAGGAATGTCGGGATAACCTTTTTTCATCCGACCAAGGACAGGAAGACGCATGACGTCCTCCGCAATCCGCCACCTCCTGATATCAAATAAGCGAAGTCCTTCTCCAGCTAATTCATATTTCCGCTCTCTACGCACCGCATTGCGCAGTTCATCCTGTTCCATGGTGGTAATGGGAGGCATATCGACAGAAGGTCTTTGACGGACCTTGTTGATCGCTTCCAGCACAGAAGCATCAATATTGCCGGATTCGATTTTTGCCTCTGCATAATTCAGAAGTACTTCGGCATATCGCATGATGATGGTGTTCAGTTCGCTATTGTTGATGGCATCTTTATCGATATTGTCCGCGTATTTCCTCCACCCCACTCCCGTAAAGGATGCAAAAGCATGAATAGCTTCCTGGTTGGTTACTCGAGTGGCAGGGACCACATTGTAGTTCCAGCACAACACGCTATCTCCATGGGTCTCATACTGAAATCCCAAATATTCGGATCCGGAAACCGCCAGTGTAAATCCAAGTCTTGGATCCCGGTTCTCATAAGGATTTTTAGGATCAAACAAAGGGGATTCATCGATCTGCAATCCATCGATACACTCCCATGCATCGGTCAGTTGATATGTGGGTTTTTTGTTGGTATGACCCAGGGCATTTCTACTTCCATACAGGCGAAACATGGGGTGAACCTGCGCGCTCTCCAGGTATTGTACGGAAAAAATAATTTCTTTGGAATCTTCCCCGGCGTACTGGAACAAATCCATATAGTTTGGATCGATTATGTATTCGATCCCCTCCAAATTCATAACCTGTTCCGCTGCATAGATCGCTTTTTCCCAACGTTCATTGAACAAAGCGACTCTGGACATCAAAGCCCAGGCAGCACCCCGGGTTGCCCGGCCTGAGGTAGGTTTATTTTCTACCGGAAGATGCGGAGCACTGGCTTCCAATTCAGCAAGAATGAAATCAACCACTTCATCTTTCGGATCTCTTGGGAAGTTTGAATTGGACAATGACAAGGTAGTGGTCACCAGGGGAACATCTCCGTACAATTCAATCAGATAATGGTAGTAAAGACTTCTCAAAAAACGCACTTCTGCCTGAGCCTGATCCATCATTTCCTGACTAATATTTCCCACACCCCGATCTATATTGGTGAGAACATAGTTGCATTTTGCAATTGCAGCATATAAATTACGCCATGTCTCAATAATATAATCCGTTCTTGAATCATGATCGCTTCTACCTACGGCTTGCATTCCGGAGCCATTCCTTTCAAATCCGATATCAGTAACATGATCAAAGCCAAATTGAAAGGGTAATCCCTGATAATTGGTCCACAACCCCGAATAACAGCCCGTAACCGCCATTCTTAGTTCGGTTTCTGTAGATAAAAAGGTTCCGTCGGAAGGATTATTCAGAGGCTGACGATCCAGATAGTCCTCACAAGACATCAGCCCCACTCCCAAAGTAAAAATCAAAACGTATATCTTAAATATTTTCATTGCTGCTGTTTTTAAAATCGAAAATCAAGACCAAAGCTGAACGTTTTCACGATAGGGTAAAATCCACCATTACCCACAGGTGCTTCCACATCATATCCATCCCAGAATTTATCCAGAGTCAGTAAATTCTGACCGCTGAAATACAAGCGCAATTGCTGGATCTTCAGATTGTGCATAATCGAAGCGGGGATTGTATAACCCAATTGCAGATTTTTGATCCGTGCATACGAAGCATCCTTCATCCAGAAACTCGAAGTTTGTTCATTGTTGGTCTCATTGAATGCAAAGCGTGGAAAGGTGGCATTGGGGTTATCAGGCGTCCAACGGTCTTTATGTTGCTCCTGCACAGTCCCACCCAGATGAAACGGCATAATTCCCTGTTGACGAAGCAAACCATTAGCCTTACCCACACCCTGAATGAAAAGGGAAAAGTCAAAATTTTTGTAATTAGCATCAAAATTAACACCATAGGTAAACCGGGGAATGGTACCTCCGATAATGGTATAATCGCTCGCATTGATGACCCCATCGCCATTTTGATCCACGTACTTGATGTCTCCGGCAGAAAAGGCACCATATTGGCTGGGCCCGAGATAATTGCCTTCCGCATCAAAATCTGATTCCTGGATCAAACCGTCAGCGACCAATCCGTAAATCGAATGCATTTCATAACCTTCATGGTGTACGGTCAATCCAGTGGTATTCACCCCTTTCAAATCAAGGACTTTGTTTTTTACGTCGGATATATTTATCCCGATCTGATATTTGAATTCCTTCTGCCATTCTCCATAGCTCAAGCCCAGTTCCCATCCTCTGTTTTCCACTTTTCCTGCATTCTGATCAGGAGCACTCAATCCCACGATGAGCGGAATATCCAGTGCCAGGAGAATATCATCAGTCACTTTATAAAAGTATTCCGCAACCAGATTCAGTTTATTGAAAATGGTCATATCCACACCTATATTGGATGCCGTGGTGGTTTCCCATGAGATCTCCGCGTTAGCGAGTCGGGTCAGACCTGCCCCATCATAAATCTGATCATCAAATACATAACTGAGTCCCAGATTGATATCACTGGAAAAAGGATAAGTTCCGATGCGTTGATTACCGAGCTGGCCCCAGGACGCCCGCAATTTTAAATGTTCCACCATATCGCGGGCGGAATCAAAAAACGATTCCTCAGAGAGACGCCAACCCACAGAAAACGACGGGAATACCCCCCAGCGCCTACCTTCGACAAACCGGGATGAACCATCCAACCGGATATTGGACTCTACCAAATATCGCTCATCATAATTGTAGGTAAACCTGCCGAACAGTGATTGCAGCGCCCACTCAGAAGCACCGCCCGAAGCCCGCTGGTTTTCCTCCCCTCCTGAACTCAAAACCGGGTAGTCGGGGAATGCGTAATTTTCCCGGTAACCGGAGAAATTGTCGTTTCGGTAATCTTCCTGCTGATATCCCAGTAACAAGGAAAAATGGTGGATACCAAAAGTTTCGTTGGCATTGATGGTCCCACGGAGGTTGTTGACCAGACTTCGGCTGTGACTGGTATTTTGTGTGCTTCGCTGCGGAGTCAGATAACTCGGTGCCCCGTCCGGCGTGTAGGTTTGAATAGCCTTATTAAAGGCGGAAGCATTGCTTTGTGAATAGCTCGGCGAGTAATAGACATCCATCGTAAGCCAATCCAGAGGTTGATAGATCAGACCCAAATTGAGTATAACAGAAGGCTCCTCCACGTTACGTACACCCCCGTCCTGGGTAAAGGCAATGGGGTTGTCCCCATTCCATCCCACACCCCAGGTTCCGTCGGACAATCGCCCGGCCTGATTGGAAGGAATGCGTCCTGCCCAATGAATGGCCGAACTGGTTCCCCGGGTGGGTTCCAGGATGGTTTCCCGGGTCAGATGTGCATCCAATTTAGCGGACAAACCCTGTGCAAGTTTGAGATCGGAATTGATCCTTACGTTGTACCGCTTGTAGTTGGTATTGGCCATGATTCCACCCTGATCCAGGTAGCCAAAAGAAGTAACAATCCGAGCTTTCTCAGTTCCCCCGCTGAAAGACAGAAAGTGGCTTTGCATCAAGCCATTCCCGATCAACACCTCATCGTACCAGTTGGTATTGGGATATTCATCGGGATTGGAACCCATGTTGTTGCGATATTCCTGAATATAGTTATCTGAATAAAGCTGAGATCGTCCCGTATTCACATACGCCTCATTGGTCATCAGCATATGATCGATGGCCCCCACCATTTTGGGAAGATCGGTTGGACTTTGTTTTCCAAAATAGGCATTGTAGGATACCGACATCCGATCGCTGGCTTCTGCCCGCTTCGTGGTCACGAGAATAACTCCCGCAGACGCTCTGGATCCGTAAATAGCAGAAGACGCAGCATCTTTGAGGATAGAGATGGATTCGATCATGGTAGGATCGATGCTATTGATACTGGCTTCCACCCCATCCACCAGGACCAAGGGATTGGAATTGCCCAGGGTTGTCTTACCGCGTATGCTTATGGTTCCTCCATCACGACCGGGTTGTCCGTTTCTTTGTGTCACAACCACTCCCGGTGCAGAACCCTGCAGCAACAAGGAAGATTGGCCCACCTGGCGACGAGCCAGATCTTCCCCGTCGAGTGTACTGATGGCTCCGGTCAGATTTACTTTTTTCTGAGTACCATATCCTACCACGACAACTTCATCCAGCAATTGGGTATCGGAGACCATCACGATATTGAGCGTGGATTTCCCCGAAACTGGAATTTCCTGTGTTTGATATCCTATATAGGAAACTACCAGAATGGCATTTTCATCCAATCCTTCCAGCGAATAGTGACCATCGACATCAGTTGCGGTACCTTTGTCCCCCCCCTTCACCTGAATATTCACTCCAATCAGAGGTTCACCCTGTTCATCTGTGACCGTTCCGGAAATGTTTAAAGCCAGTCGCTGGATGGGCTTCCGAACCAACGGGGTTAACCGACTCACAGCATGGTCCCCCCTTCTTTTGCTGGCCCTTTCTTCCTGACTGTCAATGACCGATTCCAGGTGCTTTACCATTCCTTTCAATGAAGAAATCGCCTCTTTACTTTCCTCGTAAAGGATAATGTATCGGTTGTCAAATATTTTATATTGAAGAGAAGTATGAGAGAGCAATTCAGTCAGAGCATGCTCCACACTATGGTATTTATCTGGTTCGTAGTTGACCTGGACACCCCTGACCGATTTTTCGTCGTAGCTAAAAAAAACTTCATATTTTCTGCTCAGTTTAAAAAGGGCTTCCGACAACTGGATCTCATCCCGATCGGGAATCGGTTCAGCCGCCATTGCATTGGAAATTGTGCTAACCCAGAAACACAAACCGATAAAGAGTGCGAATGCATCTAGATTGCATTTCTGCCACAGATTAAATCGGTTGGTGCGGGTTGAATGGTTACATACTCGTCTATTATTCATCTTTAGGTTCTTTTGAATTGATTGTCTTGCTTTTTTTGAATAAAAAAATCCAGGGTCGGGTTACCGCACATTGGTGCGCCCCAACATTAAAATTTCACTGATCTGTGTTAAAATGATCTTTCAGACATCCAGTATTCACTTTTTCAAAGACGAAATGGATGTCCCAGGTTTCCTTTTTTTATCTCTATATTTTCTATCGCATCTTCACTTCAATCCCTGATTGCAGGTAATTTCCGCTTGTTATCGTTTCTATTCTCTGAAACGGTTATAAAATGGGATTGGACCAGTGCAATTATTGTTTTTTATGAAAATCTTTTTTCTGAGCGATCAACCTTCATCCGAAATCGAACCGATTGCTGGCATTGAAAATCTGCAAAAATATATCCGTTCACCACTGAGCAGTTCCGGCACCTGGTTTACAATGATAACTTGTCTGCTTCGGGCCGGATAGGATTATGTACATTTTCATACACCACAGACTATGATATTGGATTTCCAAGTCAGTGATACAAACCGCCGGCAGAATCTGGAAATTCCTGCATTCCTGGGCTTCAGTGTAGATGCGGAGTGGCTAAATGATTAATTCCATGCAGGCCATAAGAAAGGCAACCTGTTAAAATATTACCCGGCCGCGGTACCGCTCAGACCGTAGCCGGGT
>CAYRRD010000081.1:0-15394 GCA_964426625.1 uncultured Saprospiraceae bacterium
AACTACAGCGTGACCTGCTGCTGAATCACTTGATCCCGCCCGGGTCCATTGGATACGATAAAGGCAGGTACGCCAGTCTGGTTTTCCATAAATCGGACGTAATCCTGAGCCAGGCTGGGTAGTTCCTCAAAATCGCGTGCGTGGGTAATATCTTCATTCCAACCGGGAATTTCTTGATACTGAACTTCGATCTGCTGTGCTTCGAGATCGTAAGGAAGGTCGGTCGTGATTTTACCATCGATTTTGTACGCATGACCCACGATGACGGGATCAAATTCGGATAATACGTCGAGTTTTGTGATGACGAGTTTGGTTACCCCGTTGATCATTATGCTGAAATTGAGCTGGGGCAGGTCCAACCAGCCACACCGACGAGATCTACCTGTGGTGGCACCAAATTCATGTCCCAGTCTCTGTAGCTTTTCACCGTTGGCATCGAAAAGTTCTGTCGGAAACGGACCGCTCCCTACGCGAGTGCAATACGCCTTGGTGATGCCGATCACATCTTTGATCTTTGAAGGGGCGATGCCCAGCCCGCTGCAAACCCCGCTACTCGTGGTATTGGAAGAGGTCACGAAGGGATAGGTTCCATATTCGATATCGAGCATGGTACCTTGTGCGCCCTCAGCCAGGATGTTCTTACCGTCGATCAGCGCCCGGTTGAGGATATACTCGGCATCGATGTGCGGAATATTCCTGATGGATTCGAGGCTGGCAAACCATTGATCTTCTTCGCTTTCCAGGTCAAATTCCACCTCGTCGTACAACTGGTATAACCGAAGATGCTTTTCTTTCAGTTTTTCATATTTGTTCCGGAAGTCCGGTGTAAAAAGGTCACCGTAGCGCAAGCCATTGCGACCTGTTTTGTCCATGTAGGTGGGGCCGATCCCCTTGAGTGTGGAGCCGATTTTGGCTTTGCCTTTATCCGCCTCGGAAGCTTTGTCCAGGAGTCGATGGGTGGGAAGAATAAAATGCGCTCTGTTGGAAATCTGAAGTTGTTTCTCTACCTGAACACCTTCTTGTTCTACATTGGAAATTTCCCTGCTTAGCGTGACGGGGTCGATCACTACGCCAGCGCCTATCACATTGACAATATGTTCCCGGAAAATTCCAGAGGGTATGGTGTGTAATACGTACTTTTTGTCATCAAAAATCAGGGTATGACCGGCATTGGGTCCACCCTGAAATCGACAAATATAATCGTAATCGGTGGCCAGACTATCCACAATCTTGCCTTTACCTTCATCCCCCCATTGGAGGCCCAAAATAACATCTACCGACATAAGAATGGTATTCGTTTGAGTTTAAAACCAAACCGTAAAATTACGCTATTAAATTCAGAATGTCGATGAAAAGGACAAATTATGCGGGATTTTCATCACAACCGCTCTTGCATCGTCCGTAAAGGTTGAGATTGTGATGAGTGATCTTGAAATCCATCAGATTCCCCATCATGTTTTTGATTTCCTGAATACGTGGATCACAAAATTCCAGAACCTTTCCGCAGTCTACACAGATAATATGATCGTGTTGCTTGAACCCGAAAGACTTTTCGTATTGGGCCAGATTTTTGCCAAATTGATGACGCTTGATTAGGTCGGAGCTAACCAGGAGTTCCAGGGTGTTGTACACAGTAGCCCGACTGACCCGGTAGTTTTGATTTTTCATCTGGATATACAACGCTTCTGCATCAAAGTGATCGTCCCGATTATAAATCTCTTTGAGTATTGCGTATCGTTCCGGCGTCTTCCGTAGTTTGTTTTTCTCCAGGTGGGCGGTGAAGATCTGCTTGACCTGTTCGTATATTTCTCTGTTTTTTTCTTCGGATACCATAGTTATTTCTTTTACTCGATACGCCGCACGCTGGAAATACCATCCAATTCGTTGAGTGATTTAATAATAAGCTGGAGTTGGTTGGTATTGTGAACCAGCAGGCTGATTTTGGCTTCATAATAACCTTCCTCACCTTCGATGTGAAAGGATCGAATGTTGAGGTTGAACTTATTGGAGATCAACCTGGTCAGGTTTTGGATTACACCGACTCCCTGATCGATGCCTACGATCTTTAAATCTGCAACAAACTCTTTGTCCAGATTGTTCGCCCAATCCGCCTTCATAATACGGTAACCGTAGTTTGAAAGAAGGTGAGGGGCATTCGGACAGTTGTATCTGTGGATTTTGATGCCTTCTTTGGTGGTGATAAACCCAAAGATGTTGTCACCGTTGACTGGGTTGCAGCAATTGGCGAAAGAATATTGAAATTTCTCTCCCGGCTCTTCGTTGAGCAGGATGATGGATTTTTCCGTTTTTTTCCTCAGTTTTCTTGGAGAGATTTGTTGGGGCTGAGACGTAGGTTTTTCCTTCGGTCCATGGTGTAGGATTTCCCCGTCCTCTACGTCGATCTTTTTAAAAATACTTTGTATCGAGACTTTATCTCTGGCGATATCATAATAGAGATCGATTCGGCTGTCGTATCCAGCTTCGTCCACCACCTGATCGATATTTTGCTCAAAATCGAGTTTGAGGTTCCGAAACTTCCGTACCAATGCTTCTTTGCCCAGTTCTCCAATTCGCTTCTTCTCCTCCTTGATGGCTGATTTGATCTGACTTCTTGCGCGGGAAGTGATGACCAGCTTTAGCCAATCCTCTGTAGGTTTTTGGTTTTTGGAAGTCGTCACCTGGATCTGATCCCCGTTTTGAAGAACATAACCCATGGGAACCAGCTTTTTGTTGACTTTTACTGCGATGCAGTGGTATCCGATGTCGGTGTGGATGCTGAATGCAAAATCAAGAGCTGTCGCACCTTTGGGTAATACCTTGACCTCCCCCATGGGGGTATACACAAAAACCTCCTCGCTGAAGAGATTGTTCTTGAAGTCGTTGATAAATTCAATGGCATCTTTTTCTTCGTCTTCCAGGATCTCCCTGATGCTATCCAGCCAGGGATCAAAATGGTTGTGGTTGCTGATGCCTTTGTATTTCCAGTGAGCAGCAAATCCCCTTTCAGCGACCTCGTCCATTCGTTCTGACCGGATCTGAACCTCCACGTAGGTTCCATTGGGTCCGATTACGGTGGTATGGAGGGATTCATAACCGTTGGATTTCGGAGTAGAGATGAAATCTTTCAATCTTTCTGGTATGGGGGTATGTACATCGGTGACGATGGAATAAATCTGCCAGCAGGTTTGCTTTTCCAATTCATGAGGCACGTCCACGATAATCCGAACCGCAAACAAGTCGTATATTTCCTCGAAGGGGACGTTTTTCTTCCTGATCTTATTGTAGATCGAAGAAATCGATTTGGGTCTCCCCGTGATCCGGTAAGGAATATTGAGCGCGTCGATGCTGGGTTTGAGGGGTTCGATAAAACCCTGGATGTATTTGTCCCGCTCCGTTTTGGTTTGATTGAGTTTGCGGGCAATATCCTTATACACTTCCGGCTCCATCACCTTCAGAGAAATATCCTGAAACTCAGTACGCAGATTATAAAACCCAAGGCGATGTGCCAGGGGAGCGTATATATAACTGGTTTCCGCGCTTATTTTCAACTGTTTCTCCCTGGACATGCTTTTTATGGTACGCATGTTGTGCAGGCGGTCCGCCATTTTGATGAGGACAACACGCACGTCAAAGAGCAGGGTAGTCAGTACCTTCCGAAAATTTTCAGCCTGGGGTACATCAGTTTGGTAGGATTTGGCCAATTTGGTGAGGCCATCCACCAGCAAACTGACCTTTTTGCCAAATTTTTCCTCGATTTCCTCCAGGGTGGTGTTAGTGTCCTCCACGATGTCGTGGAGTAATGCAGCGATAACTGCGGTGGGACCAAGACCCATCTCGTCCACACAAATCCGGGCTACTTCAATAGGATGGAATATGTACAGCTCTCCCGATTTCCGTTTTTGGTGGGCATGGGATTCGTTGGCCATTTCAAACGCTCGTTGAATCTGCACACGGTCTTCCCCCGTCATTTTCCCTTCCAATGACGAAAGCAATCCATCAAAAGCCTCCTGGACTTCTGGCAAAACCTGTTGCTGATATGTTGTATTCACAGTCATTTGAGCACTAAAGATTCACAAGATACAACTCTCAGAGATAAAGATTGGTTCAAGTTTGTCAAACCTTGCATCTCCCGTTTTTCTATGGGTCCGACAAACGACCAGCAAACCTTAGTTTTTTAATTTTAAAATTTGACCACCCTTTCATTATGTACCAAAATGCAAGCGATTAAAGTTTGTCCATCCCACCTTGCCAAGGCAAAAATTGCACCATGTTCCTGCCACTTAGTCTCTGACACATGGTTATCTATTCTATTTTAGAGGAGATTCGCTGGATGTTTTCGAACCGCAAGGATTTGCGTTTGTAAAAATGCCGGCCCTGTGGCGAAGACATCCCGGTGTCGGGTGTGTTGTTTTACCAACTGGAAGCGGGTGGTTTTTCAGCAACCAAAAGGATGGTCATCCATTAGTACATGGTTTGCAATGGGCATAGCGTGATATTCGTTCATCCACGCTATGCCCATTATTCCGGATGGTAGATCATTCGCGGGATAAAGAGATGGCACCATGTGGATGGTCTGTAACAGAGGTCATCAACCCGGATTTAGATACGCTTTCTGGAAAATCGTCCTAGATGTTTAAAAGGACACTGGTCTTGCCGAGTTTGTGTCGTTGTATATAATGTTATAAAAGGACGCATTATTTTTCTTTTGTTTTTAAAGTTCGGCGTATATTTGCGCACTGTTTCAAAAATGAGCGGGTGTGGTGAAATTGGTAGACACGCTAGACTTAGGATCTAGTGCCGCGAGGCTTGGGGGTTCGAGTCCCTCCACCCGCACAAAAAGGATCTTAGTGTAAAAAGAGATGGAGGAGGGACGAGAAGTTTACCCTGACGAATTGGAAGGGAGTCCCTCCACCCGCACGAATTAAGGTTCAATCTAAGGTTGGGTCTGAAAAAGAGGTAGAGAAGTGGAGATTGAGGTAGAAGCTGAGGAAGAGGTAGAGCGTGTGAAAGTGTTTTAGATAAATACGAAGTGTGTGAGGCCGGATCCACTCTGGAGTGGCAGGCCTGGAATCTTCACATGAACTGGAAAGAAGAGCCTCAGAGAGCATACAAAGAAAAAACCTAATGGGATTTGTCCGGGCCTGAGGGTACCCGGACTAAGCACCCCTCAAAGTGCACATATAATTGACCTGGGGATAGGGAATATGGAGCATTGGGAATATTGCCCAGCCCCAGTTTTATAAACCCCGGAAGAAATAAAAGCGGGGTACATCCCATTATACGGAAATCTTCATTCGGGGTATAATAAAAATTGCCGAATTAAAATTGGAAGTTGTACCGGAGGTGGGGCGTAGGAAGAAAGAATTTATGAAGTTAGATAAAGGTCATTCAGATTATCCATTCATTTCTCTGTCAATTTTCCGGACAGAAAGCAATTTTAACCATCTTATACAAATCATCCATTCATGAATATCGATTATAGCAAAAAAAGTAACAATACAGCTGTTATTACACTGACTGTGGGGCCTGAGGATTACAAGGCAGCGTTTGAGGAAGAAATAAAAAAACAGCAAAAAAGTGCCAATTTCAGGGGGTTCCGAAAAGGGAAAACACCACGATCTATGATTCTCAAAATGTATGGAAAGGCCATCCTGGCAGATCTGGTGACCAATAAGGTGCAGGAGTCATTTAGTGAATATTTGAAAAAGGAAAAAATTGAAACGCTGGGTGACCCTTTGCCCATCGAAAGAGAGCAGCCGTTGCAGTTTGAACCGGGGAAAGACGAAGAGTATACCTTTGCATTTGAGTTGGGTTTAGTTCCGGATTTTGAGTTACCCGAGTTCTCAGAACCTTTTCATTATTACGACACTGAGATCGAAGAGGAGAAAATCGATGAGCAAATGGAGTTCTACCGCCTTCGGGTAGGTCATCAGGAAACCGTGGAATATGATTTTGAAGATAAAGATATTATTTCATTCAATGGCTGGGAGCTGGAGGAAGGTGAATTAAAACAAGACGGTCTGGAAGTGACATTCCAGATGAGTGTGGATCAAATGAAGGATGAATTCCGATCCAAAGTTCTGGAAAGGGTGTTAGGAGATGAGTTTGACCACAATATATATGAGGTGGAAAAGGAATTGTCAGAAAAGGCTGTCAGGAAGTATTTAATGGAGCTGGATGATGAGGAAATGGACCGGGAGGTGAATGCAGAATTCAGGTTGGAGATTGTAGAGGCTACACGTCAGGTGCCCGCAGAAATTGATGAGGAATTTTTGACGACGTTTTTTGGGGAGGATGTTACTACAGAAGAAGAAGCGCGTAATGCGATCCGTGATGAGATGAAACGTAGTTTCGATGAGCAGGCAGACACTATATTGTTTGATGAAGTGTACGAGAAGCTTCTTGCGGAAACAGAAATTGATCTTCCGGATGATTTCCTGAAACGATTTTATAAATTCAATGCAGAGAAGAAAGAGGATGGTTCTGAAATAACAGACGAGGATGCAGAAGATTCCTATACCGAAGAAGTGAGGAGCGGTTTTAGAGGGGAATTAATTATGCAAAAGCTGGCCCGCAAATATGAAATAAAGATCGAAGAGCAGGAAATCATCGACGAGTTGTATAGAAGAGTTCAAAGTTATCTTCCAGGCCAGCAGCTGGATCAGAGTGTGATGAATAGAATCATTGAAAATATGGCTCAGGATCGTAATCAGGTAAATTCTGTTGTGGGTCAGATCAGGGCGCGCAAAATTATCCGGCATATAAAAAATGATATTCCGTTGGAGAAGGAAGCCATTTCCCCGGATGCTTTCAATGATATTCTGCGTGAATTGAGCAAAGACCGTTATGGCACGGATTATGATGATGATGATGATTATGAGGATTATCCTATACTCGAAGAAGAGTAATCAAAACGGATAGCTTTCCAGGGTCAAGTCGAAGGTGGAATGTATGGCAGGTTGGCCTTAAAAACAGGAAATCGGATTGAAGGAATAAACAATTTAGCAATTCGATGTTTACCCAATAAAATCATACCGATGAATTACGGAGAAGAATTTAAGAAATTTGCTATCAAAGACCAGGGGATCAATTCAGCCCACCTGGACAAGGCACTTGGCGTCATGGTCCCCAACATTCACGGGTTTACCCCCCAGGTTATCGAAGAACGAAAAATGAACATCGTGGGGATGGATGTATTTTCCCGCTTGATGATGGATCGTATTATTTTTCTTGGAGTACCGGTGAACGATTATGTGTCCAATGTGGTACAAGCCCAGCTGCTGTTCCTGGAAAGTACCGATGCCAAGCGTGATATCCAAATGTTTATCAACAGCCCCGGAGGGTCTGTAATTGATGGAATGGGTATATACGACACCATGCAATACGTAAGCCCCGATATCGCCACGATTTGTACGGGTCTGGCTGCTTCCATGAGTGCTGTGTTGCTTGCAGCGGGGAACAAAGGAAAACGTACCTGTTTGCCTCACAGCCGCGTGATGATTCACCAACCTTCCGGGGGGATGCAAGGTCAGTTTTCCGATATGGAGATTTCCTATAAGTTGATCAAACAACTACGTGAAGAGCTGTATACTATTCTGGCCAACCACACGGAAAAAACATTTGACGAAATCGAAAGGGACAGCGACAGGGACAATTGGATGACGGCCTATGAAGCCAAAGAATACGGCTTGGTGGATGAGGTGCTGGAGCGGTCAAAACCCGCATAAAAACGGGTAACGTATAACCGTAGATTTGTTAAATGACAATTTGGAAGAATGGAAGATCATGTAAAGTGTTCATTTTGTGGACGTACCAAAAAGGATGCCCTTGTATTGATTGCGGGTATCAACGGACATATTTGTGAACTTTGCGTGGAGCAGGCTCACGATATTATACATTCTGAGCTGGATAGGAAAAATTCAGATTCGGATTCCAAGACTTATGGTCAGTTGCCCAAAGGCATGACACCAAAGTCCATCAAGGCATTTTTGGATGATTATGTAATAGGGCAGGATAGCGCAAAGAAATATCTGTCTGTTGCTGTGTACAATCATTACAAAAGGATTTCACAGCAGATGATCAGCAAGGATGATATCGAAATTGAAAAAAGCAACATCCTTTTTGTAGGGCGTACCGGTACGGGTAAAACCTTGATGGCCAAAACGATAGCGAAGTTGCTGAACGTGCCTTTTACCATTGTGGATGCCACAGTATTTACGGAATCGGGTTATGTGGGAGAGGATGTTGAAAGCATTTTATCCCGGCTCTTACAGGTATGTGATTACGATGTGGACGCTGCCGAAAAAGGGATTGTGTACATTGATGAGCTCGACAAAATAGCTCGGAAAAACGACAACCCTTCCATCACCCGGGATGTATCCGGTGAAGGGGTCCAGCAGGGATTGCTCAAACTCCTGGAAGGTTCGGAAGTCAATGTGCCTCCCTATGGCGGACGCAAGCATCCCGAACAACGGATGATCACCATCAACACCGAAAAGATTTTGTTCATTTGTGGAGGTGCTTTCGATGGTATTGAAAAAATCATATCCCGACGACTCAACACTTCGGTTATTGGATACAAACAGAAGGAACATAACAAGGTAGAGGATGAGGAGAATATCCTGGAATATGTGAATCACCATGACCTCAAACAATACGGATTGATACCAGAACTTCTGGGAAGAATCCCGGTATTGACCTACCTTGATCCTTTGGATAAAGATGCCCTGGTGGAAATTCTTACGAAGCCAAAGAATGCACTGATCAAACAATATAAAAAGCTGTTTGACCTGGAAGGCGTGGAACTGCATGTAACCGATGGGGCTGTGCAATTCATAGCCGAGAAAGCGCTGGAATATAAATTGGGTGCACGGGGATTGCGGAGCATTTGCGAAGCGATCATTACGGATGCCATGTATGAGTTGCCTTCTCAAAACGATGTGGATCGGCTTGTAATCGATAAGGCGTACGCGCAACGGGAATTTGATAAATCAAAAATCAAAAAATTGGGGGAAGCTGCATAGAAATATAAAGGCTTTTCTATATTTACACTACCAATTAACAAAAAGATAGGTCAGCCGGGTATTTAACTAAAATATCCGGCTCCTTTTTTTAGCTATACAACTATGTGTTTTTTTGAAATTTGACGGTTTCCAAGGTTCTTTCTATTTAACAGACCAGTTATTTAATGCTGCTACCTAAGTCGCGGAAGACCCTTTTCGTCAAATTTATGAGCCCGCAAACCTTCCCGACGCATTAGCTCTTACTTTTTGTTCTTCGATGCAACTTGCACGCAAAGCTTAACCTGGATCCCAGGATGCCGCCATGCCGTTGAAGTGGGGGTACTTTGATTTCTCAACAACTTTCTTTCGCAGGGGTTAAAGGGAAAACAGGAATTGATACCACATAGGTCCATCAATTCCCAGTTATCTTTTTTATATTCACGATCTAAAATCAATCGAATTTGATGTCCGAATTGACCAATCCAGAAAAAGATGAAATATTCGAGCGGGAACTTTTACCCAATATCGACTCGCTCCACACATTTGCGTACCACCTTACTTTTCATGAGGATGATGCGAAGGATCTTGTCCAGGAAACTTTTTTAAAGGCATATCGGGCTTTAGATTCTTACAAACCTGGAACTAATGCAAAGGCTTGGTTGTTCAAGATTTTGAAGAACGCCTACATCAATCAATATCGGAAAAAAGTCCGACGTCCCACACAGGTTGATTACGAAGATTATATCGGATATCAGGATAAGGAGGATCAGGCCTCCATCGATTTTGTGGATTTGAGAGAGGAACTTTTCGATAATCTAATCGGGGACGAGGTTACTTCGGCAGTCAATTCCCTGCCGGTTGATTTTAGAGCTGTAATCTTACTTTGCGATGTGGAAGATTTTACCTATGAAGAGATAGCTAAAATCATTGATATCCCTATCGGTACGGTGCGTTCACGGCTCTATAGAGCGCGTAATATGCTCAAAGAAAAGTTGGCCAACTACGCACGTAAAATGGGGTATGAAGACAAACGAGGGAAAAAATTGGAAGCGGATTTGCCACCCGGGGCCAGTCAGGGTCATAGAGAGGAAGAATAGTATTATGGTTTAACTGGTGTTATAAAATAATATATAATGGATAATGGTAAATTGAACAAAAGTAGTGTTCATGAAAAAATTTCACTCTATTTGGACAACGCTTTGGATCCGATCCAGAGGGAAGAATTTCTCCATCAGATCCAGGTGAATCCTCACCTCAACCATGCTGTAGAAAAGGAAAAACAATTTCGATCGGTCATCAAAAACAAGTTGGACCGACCCAAACTCGAACCCGATTTTATCCAATATATCAAAGATCAAATCCATTGACATCCGGGATTCCCCGACATGGGAGGTGATGAGTCTCAGAACTATAGGATATCTGGAGACAATTAGTGCGCCATTTCACAAGTTCTTCCCACTTATAATGGCTTTTTTTTTCGCTGTACCTCCATCACCAAAAGCCTCTCGTAGGTCTGTCCTATGCTTGGTTTTGTTTCTTCGGTACGACAAAAATTGATCAGATCATTAGCATAAATTACTTTTGATACAGATCATTAGAGGGTGTGAATAAGGAGGTTGTCAGGTGCAACCCATCCCCAAGCTTCCCTGGACTCATCGAGACATCAATTGAACACCCTATTATGCTTCTCTATAGTTTTTTCGTTCCACTATGTGTCCTTAAGGAGATAGTTCCTCATCGTTATACGGATACTATTCTCTGGGGTAAAGATGCCTGGACAATTTGAAGCGGTATTGTAAATGATGTTTTCAGATAGATTATCAAAACGAATATTTGAAAGGTTCCCTTTAGCCGGTACCGTACTAAGAGGGTATAACAAATTTGTAAATCCTTTTTGACTATTTATGGAATCCGGAAATCCACCGGGAAAAGAATTTTTCGGAACATGGAACTGAGAAAATATTTTGATGCGCTCGGGATTTTCATCTTTCCATGGGGACCGGACCAATCTGGCTTTTCTAGCCTGATGCCCGCCTCTACTAGCTTTCACCATTATTTTCAGCAATTTTTGAATTTCCACATTATATTACGATAAATTGTAATATATTTGTAATGCAGTTTCAGTGTTCCGGAAGTGAAGTTTATTGTAACACAACCGTTAAAATTCTCAAAAAACACCGGATTTCTGCCAAATAGTAGTACTTTTAAACCAATTAAGGGAATTTCATGAAGAAAACTTTACTGATTACATATTTCACTTTTATGATCACAATGGTATTCTCCCAGACTGGGTTTACCGTGTATCCTGCGTCTGCATCGCTGGATATTACGAATCCCAATGAGGCGGAATACGTGAGCAAAGGCTATGTAGTCAACCATAGTGATGCTGAAATCACCCTTCGATGGGTCAAGGAAGTCCAATCCAAACCCATGGCAGCCGAAGCAGCGATTTGTGATAACGTCCTGTGTTATGAACCCTTTGTAAACCAGAGTGAGTTTACTATTGCAAAAGGGGATTCATCCAATTTTGATTTTCATTATTATCCCAATGGCGCAAGTGGACCAGCTGTATATCGGGTCATGGTACAAGAGGTAGGAAACCTTGAAAATAAAGCAGACGTGACCTTCACGATGAACGAAGTGGCGACTTCGGCCTTTGGTTTCGCGTCAACTGAGGAAATTCGGGTTTATCCCAATCCGGCAACCGAATATTTCTCCGTGGATGGCCTCGATCGATTGAAAGAGGTTATCGTGTACAATCTGGTGGGGCAGGAAGTGAAGCGGTTCAATGCATCTCTGAAAGCCAAGTACGATATTTCTGAGTTGATGCGTGGATTGTACCTTGTCCGTCTCGTTGATCAATCAGAGAAGGTTGTCAAGACCGTCAGGCTAAGCAAACGGTAATTCTCCAGCTACCCTCTTTTCTTTTCTTGCATTCCGATCATGGATTGGGTATGGCGTGAACGTCTTAAAATATCAAATTGACCGTTGATGGAATCTTGAACAGCTATGAGTAATTTGTTGGGATCATCGTCCCAGAGAGGGTTGCCAATCGACATATAAATGGTCCGACGACCGACAGGACCGGTTACCTGATATACAAATTGAGTAAAAAGGGGTTGGTCAATCCAGTACAACCCCGCATGGGCATATTCCATTGCCACAGGAACAATTTTGCGTCCGGCCTCTACTGCAGCGGTGAATCCTCCTCTCTGGAATTGTGCTGTAAGGGGGTGGTCGGTGGTTGTCCCCTCCGGGTACAGCAGAATGCTGGTGCCATGGTATAAGTTTTCTGTTATTTTTAATTTCATGAGTCCCCGTTCTTTTCGATTGTTTCGGTGGAGCATAAGTACCTCGGTAAGCCGGGCTCCCCAACCTATAAGTGGATAACGGGATACTTCGGCTTTGGAAACCGGATTAGCTACCCACTGAGAAAGAAATGCGATGGGATCGTAAAAAGATCGGTGGTTGCTGACATACAAATAAGTGCCCGAGGGTGGTGGATCTCCAATGGTAATTATCTGAATGCCAAAAATTGTATTGGTCCTTTGACAGAATTTTTTCCGTGCGTGGAATTTGGTCAACTGGTGCCGTTGTTTTGAAGTAAAGAGTAAACGGATATATAGGGCAATAATTGACCCCACAAGAAGCAGAAAAAAGAAAAACAATTTGATGATAGCTCGGAAACGGTCTGTGGTGTTTATCACTAACTGAGAATATGATAAATGATAAAACTCGAAAAGTAAGCCAAAAGTGTAAGATATACAAACTGTATAAAGGGCCACTTCCAACTGTTGGTTTCCTTGCGTACCACGGCCAGAGTGCTCATACATTGCATCGCAAAGGCATAGAAAACCAGCAAAGACCAAATAGTTGCCGGGGTATATACCTTTTTACCGGTATCCGCGTAGGTGGCCTGGGACATTCTTTCCCGTAATCCCGAAGTGTTATCCTCTGAGTCAATGCTGTAGATGGTTGCCATCGTTCCCACAAAAACTTCCCGTGCAGCAAATGAGGTGATCAATGCAATGCCAATTTTCCAGTCAAAACCGATGGGCCGGATGATGGGTTCTATGGCCTGTCCCATAATGCCGGCATATGAATTTTCGATCCGGTAGGTGGAAGCCAGAACTGCCGTTTCCTCGCCATTTAATCCGCGTTCCATTGCCTGGGTTTCAGCTTCAAGATTTGCCTTTGCCATTCGTTCCGGTGGGCCATAGGAAGCCATAAACCACAATATGATACTTATGATAAAAATGATCTTTCCTGCCTCAGTGACAAAAGTCTTTACTTTATGATAAACAGTGATAAGTATGGTTTTCCAATCAGGCCATGTGTAGTCTGGCATCTCAAGCATGAGAAAGCTATCAGTCCCTGTTTTAATAATTTTCTTCATGACCCAACCCACAACCAGGGCCATAAATCCACCCAGAAAATACATCAACCCAAATGCCAGCCCCTGCAGATTGAATATTCCACCGATGGTTTTATAAGGAACTACCATCGCAATTAATATAGCATAAACAGGAATCCTCGCTGAACAACTGATCAGCGGTGTAACCATAATAGTGATCAATCGCTCTTTCCATCCCGCGATATTTCTCGTACTCATGATCGCTGGAATTGCACAGGCACCACCCGATACCAGGGCTACGACACTTCGACCATTCATACCAAATCTGCGCAAACTACTATCCATCATAAATACGACTCTGGTCATATAACCGGTTTGTTCAAGAATACCAATCAGGAAAAATAAGATTGCAATCTGGGGAATAAAAATTACGACACCGCCGATACCTGCAAGAATCCCTTCGGTCAACAAATCCGTTATCCATCCTGAAGGTAAATGCCGATCGATAAAGTGACTAAGCTGCCCAAATCCTGTTTCTATCCATTCCATAGGATATTGGGACCAAGCAAAAATAGCCTGGAAGATCAGGAGCATCAGGCCGATAAAAATGGTTGGTCCCCAAATTTTATGGGTAAGGATGTGGTCCAGGCTGTCTGTCTTGGATGCAGTGGGCTGCGTCTCACTTGTGATATGCTGTATAAAAGGGTCGAGTATGGCGTATCTGTGCATAGTATCTCTGATTTGCTCTTGGATACGCTGTGATTTGGCAATGGCTTCATTACTGGACAGCATCCTGTCTCGGAATGGGTATCCATCTTCAGAGAGAATTCGTTTTACGAAATCCGCATATTTGACCGGCCCTCCAAAATTTGTTCGTTCATCCGCTCGAGTGTCGGTGAACAAGAATTGGTCTCCGGGATCAAAAAATGGATCCGGTTCAGGCCGAAAATCTTCAAGGTTGTATTCTGACAAGATCTGTTTCAAGCGATCGATGCCCTCCCCTGTTTTGGCAGAAAGCGCGACCACAGGTACAGAAAATTTTTTTCGGAAAATATTTTCGATTTTTCGGGCATGCATCCCATCCATTCTATCTGCCATATTCAAACAGAGTATAACAGGTAGTTGAAGACTGAGCAACTGGGTGAACAGCAAAATTTGTTTTTCCAGCCTGGTTACGTCTGCCACATAAATATAGCATGGTGATTCATCATCATCTTCAAGGGTTTCCAGAATGATACGAGTCGTGATCTTTTCGTCCATCGTATTGGGGAATATCGAATAGGAACCTGGAAGGTCTGTGACTTTGAATCGTTTGTCTGAGATATTGAACCTTCCAGTTTTTTTATCGACAGTCACTCCAGGGTAATTACCTGTTTTTTGCCGCATTCCGGTCAGTCGATTGAATAGGGAGCTTTTACCACTATTGGGATTTCCGACGATAGCAATCGACTGTGTTTGTGTTGACTCGATGGTTGTTGTAATCATGACCTAAGGAGGGTTAGTCTGGTTCACAAATAAGTACCTGTTCTGCTTCGTCTTTTCTGAGCGCGATGCGACTGGATTTCAATTTTACATACATGGTATTTCCCAGGGGGGATTTCTGCATCACCATAATAGAAACTCCGGGAAGTATCCCCAATTCAGTCAGGCGTATAGATTGTGGGGATTCCTTGATGTCCTTCACAGTTACTGCTCTACGCTTGGGGGCCTTACTGAGGGTCTTGAATTTCACGTAAGTCTTATTTAGACAAATACTAAATAAGACAAATTAACAAAAAAAGGATGAGTACCTGGTCGTTTGGTACCCAAATATTTCAGGTATATCGCATTTTAATGAAAAAGTCAAAGCCCTTTTCAGGGGAAGAGATCTTGATATCGGGCTTGGGATGGCGGTTCGGAGTGGAGAATGAGGACGACCTGCCAATAAGGAATAAGTAGTGGAGGATATCGGATTCGAACCGATGACCTCTACGCTGCCAGCGTAGCGCTCTAGCCAACTGAGCTAATCCCCCGTACAGGTGTGGGTTTGGGTGTGGGT
>CAYRRD010000082.1:0-14531 GCA_964426625.1 uncultured Saprospiraceae bacterium
TTAAAATTCCCTGGTGAATCTTATTTAAGACAACGAAAGGATGTATTGAAGAGGGGTGCACAATCCGGGGTATAAAACAAAACGAGTAAAAAACACTTATAATCCGGAGAGTGAATAGAAAGGCGATGGTTGGCAGAATCACCCAACTGCCAATTTGACACGACAACATGGATGGCAAGTAATTTGCGCAACATATTTTTACCATCTTGAAGCAGGAAAGGTTTGTTTCAACAAACGTTGCCTTTCCGTAAATTTTTTGAATAGTAAATTAAACAAATAATATGAGTACTCAGGACAATCAACTCAACAAAGAAGACGAAGCAGTAGAAAAGGAAATGAATACGGACGAGACAACTGAGATTGTGGATGAAAATAAGAGCGAAGAAAACACTATAACCGTACTTGAAGAAGAAATTCAGGAGTTGCGTGACAAATACATTCGATTGCTTGCTGAGTTTGATAACTTCAAGAAACGATCCCTCAAAGAGAAGATCGAAATGTCCAAAATGGCTGGGCAGGAAATCATTCAGTCTCTCCTTCCCATTTTGGATGATTTTGACCGGGCCAGAAAAATAGCTTTGAGTCCGGAGAATAAAGATTCTTTCAGCGAAGGGGTGGATCTTGTTTACCATAAATTGTACTCTACCCTCCAACAGCACGGTCTTAAAGCAATGGAAATCGAAGAAGGCACTTTCGATCCGGAACTCCATGATGCAATCACGGATATCGAAGTCCAGGATCCGGAACTGAAAGGGAAAATTGTGGATGTTATCGAAAAAGGGTATTTTTTGAACGATAAAATTATTCGTCACGCCAAAGTAATCGTAGGAAAAAAATAATTCAATGGCCAAAAGAGATTATTACGAGGTATTGGGGGTTGATTCCAATGCTGACGCCACCACCATCAAGAAAGCCTACCGAAAAATTGCCATGAAGTACCATCCCGACCGAAATCCGGGAAACGAGGAAGCGGAAGAGAAATTTAAGGAGGCAGCTGAAGCATATGAAGTATTGAGTGACGAAGACAAAAGGGCACGCTATGACCGATTTGGTCATGCCGGAGTCAATGGACACGGCGGATTTGGTGGAGGTGGTCGTACTATGGAAGATATTTTCGAACAATTTGGAGATATTTTTGGAAGTGGAAGTCCTTTCGGGTCCTTCTTTGGTGGACAGGAATCCAGACGCACCAGGGGAACTCGGGGTTCCAATCTACGCATCAAAGTAGCGCTGACGCTGGAAGAGATTGCGTCTGGTGTGACCAAAACCATCAAAGTTAAAAAACAGGTCAAATGCTCCACCTGCCATGGATCCGGAGCTAAAAATTCAGGATCTATAACCACCTGTGGCACGTGCGGTGGAAATGGTGTCGTTCGGCAGGTTCGAAGTACTTTTCTTGGTCAGATGCAAACCACCACCACTTGCCCCACATGTCAGGGCACTGGGGAAATAATCGTGGATAAATGTCCTTCCTGTAAGGGTAGTGGAACCGAATTTGACCATGAAACGGTGGAAATCAACATACCTGCTGGTGTGGAAGAAGGGATGCAGCTATCCTTACGCGGGAAAGGTAATGCGGGAAGCCAGGGTGGTCCTGCCGGAGATCTGCTGGTCCTGATTCAGGAAAAACCACATGACGTTTTGACCCGGGATGGGAATCAAATCATTTATGAACTTTACCTCAATTTTGCCGATACAGCTCTGGGTACCAGTATTGAAGTGCCTACGCTAGGCAAACCGGTAAAAATCAAGATTCCCGAAGGAACCCAATCAGGGAAAATATTCAGGCTCAAAGGCAAGGGTTTGCCCAGCGTTCAGGGATACCAAACCGGAGATCAATTGATCCATGTCAATGTATGGACTCCCAAATCCCTGACCAAGGAAGAAAGGGAACTGCTCGAAAAGCTGAGGGGTATGGACAATTTTAATCCTACTCCCGGGAAAAGTGAGAAGGGATTTTTTGAAAAAATGAAGGATTACTTTAGTGGTCAAAATTAATTGGATCTGGATTGCATCAGCACTATTTATGATCAGTGTAGGCTGTTCGGATCCGGATATACCCTACCAACGTACTTTTGAAATTCCAGGGGGGAGATGGGCCCACGACCACATTCTTCAGGATACCTGGGAATGTGTTACCGACATCTACAAACCTTATATCGTTTTCAAAATTCATTTTTCATCTGACTTTGGTTATCAAAACCTCTATTTGAGGACACAATGGACGAACAACGATGCTGAAATTTTCGCTGACACCTTTTCTATTCAGTTGTTCGATCCTACCAGAGGTGGATGGCTGGGCAACCAAAATGGAAACAACTTCGTATTGAGTGACACCATTTCAATCCAGGATACATGGAAAGCAGGGGATCTTATCAGCTATCAAACCATTCAATTTGGCAGAGAAGAGCAGGTGCGAGGCATTAGCGAAGTGCAGATACAATTGCTAAAGTCTGAGATGTAAAAACCCCTTAAGGAAATCGAATTACTCAGCCATGGCCCGAGCTGCCAGATATGCCCCGGTCCATGCATTTTGAAAATTGAATCCCCCAGTGACTGCATCGATATTGAGCACTTCACCGGCCAGGAAAAGGCCCGGACGCAACTTACTTTCAAAATTTCGGAAATTTATTTCTTTTAGATCTACTCCTCCAGCCGTAACAAATTCCTCTTTAAAGGTACTTTTGCCGTTTACAGAAAAAATGGACCTGGTCAACTGCGTGGCCAAGCCATCGACATTCTTCCCGGTGATTTCGCCCCAACGATGGTGTTCATCAATACCCGGCCCGACGACAAGATTCTGCCACAATCGACGGGGAATTCCAAACATAGGATGTGCAAATACAACATGCTTACCGTGGTACATCCTGGCGGATTTGAGATCGTGGAGCACCTTTTCCATGGGTCTATGACCAAGCCAGTTTACTTCGATTTCAAACCGATATTGACATTCAGAAAGGATCCTGGCACCCCATGCGGACAACTTGAGTACAGCAGGACCACTCATACCCCAATGGGTAATCAGCAATGGGCCCGAACTCTCCAGTCTGGGTATGGGAGGTTTTGTGACCACCCGGACCTTCGCATCAACAGCTATGCCAGGTAAATCCCGAATGCGATCATCATCAATGTTGAAGGTGAATAACGAAGGAACAGGAGGGATGATATGGTGGCCAAGATTTTCAAGTAAGTTCCACATCCGAACATCACTCCCGGTAGCTACCATGACCTTGAAAGCCATGAAATGTCGCTCTTTGGTTTCAACCTCCCATCGATCCCCTTGATTTGTGATATTCGTTACCCGTTGAGAAGTAATCACCTCAATCCCCAATCGATGCACCAAATTGGTAAAACAATCTATGATGGTTTGCGAGTCGTCCGTAACAGGGAATACCCGACCGTCCTTCTCTGATTTTAAGGGCACACCCCTGGATTCAAACCATTCAATCACGTCTCCTGTCATAAATTTGTGAAAAGGCCCCAGGAGTTCTTTTTCACCCCGGGGATAGTTGAGCACCAAATCCTGTGGTACATATTCTGCGTGGGTGACATTGCACCTACCGCCTCCTGAAATTCGCACTTTTGAAAGCACTTTGTTGCTGCCTTCCAGGATAATGATTCGATAACTAGGATTGTTTTCGGCACAATTGATAGCAGCAAAAAAACCTGCCGCTCCCCCACCTATGATCAGGATATCCGATTCGATTGTTCGCATGATACAAATATATAGAATGAGACAACAGAAGAATTATTTTCAGGATATATTTGTATTATTAAAAAAATGTATTACCTTTGCTGCCACGATAAAATCGCGGGGTGGAGCAGTTGGTAGCTCGTCGGGCTCATAACCCGAAGGTCGCAGGTTCAAGTCCTGCCCCCGCTACTAAGACAAAACGCAACTTTCTATAAGTCAGATGGTTGCGTTTTTTGTTTTTACCAACATTAGGTTTTAGAAGTCTGAATGACGTGTTTATTTTTTTGTCGTACCGAAGAAACAAAACGAGCCTAAGCGAGTCTTTAGGTGATGACGAATATAATCCCTTCAATTTTTTTGACAGGATCGACCTGTATGGGCGGTATTGAACCATGACTGAACGAAATTCCAACTTGTATAGCATCGTCCGTACGGACGACGAGTATTATCGATGAAGTAAACGGTGATTTTTCCGTCCAGAAACCGGTCAAATTAAACCGGCTTGGGTATAATCCTCTACCATATCCCGAAGCGTGACGAATGCATTTTGAGCTAAGTGTCATAGATACCTTAACCTTATCACATCTTCTATCCTGGCAATCCGGATTATATACTGATCTGGGATCTTATTTCACATCGAAATCCTGCCCCAGACCTGGACCGTCAGGAAGTTCCACCACACCATGGTTTATATATTTCATCTGTCCCAATTCAGGGGTAATAAGATACTCACCATCGAGATCGAGATAGTCAAAATGAGAAGCCAAATGAGCCATAGCACCAATTCCCACCGAAGATTCAGTCATACACCCCGCCATCAATTGCAACCCCAGGGCTTTGGCTGTATTGATCATATCACGAGCAGGTGTTATTCCTCCGCATTTCTGCAATTTAATATTAGCCACCTGATACACACGAGCCACACGCTCCAGATCGTTCAATCCCTGCACACTCTCATCAGCCGCTAAGGGGAATGGATAATCCCTTCCCATAAGGTCCTCGTCCAGATTTCGGGGTACGGGTTGTTCGAGCAGGGATACCTTATGTTCCACTAAAGAATCCACCCGATCCTCAAACCCTTCGATGGTCCATCCACTATTGGCATCGATCCGTAAATCACCGGAATATCTTAACCGGATATCACGCAGCAGGTCTATATCACCTTCAAAGCCCATTTTCAATTTCAACAAAGGCCAGCCCCAGTCCAACTTCTCCTCCCAATCCTCCTGGGTAATTGTCAGACTTGATAAGGCTGCAACTGATTGACTGCCTCCCGCTATTTTCCAAACGGATTCTCCTGTCATTTTCCCATACAAATCATACAACGCACAATCCACTGCAGAAAGAATAAAATGGTCGGGTGCGAAACGATCATGGAGGTGGCGATACACTTCCCAGGGCACCCAATTGGGACCCAGGGATTCAATTTCAAGAAGAAGAGTATGCAACTGATCCATAACGACATCCTCTTGTTTTCCATAATAGGGAACAAAGCTCATTTCTCCCCATCCTCGTCTTGTGTCCTGAGACAATTCAACGATCAGTCCTTCCCGTTCATAAAATGTACCGTAGGAAAGCTTAAATGGATAAACCAGAGGGTAGTGTACTTTATGTATTCGACCTTTCAAGACGTTTAGGAATTGAGTATGTGTTGAATAACACGATTGGCCTCTTCAGGAGCAAGTTGCTTGAACCGGTCCATCTCCAGCGGTGAATCGTCCGTTTTACACCATTCCTTAAGGAGTTTTACATCCGTACTCCACCTCGTACCATCGTTGAATTCCACCCCTTTGAAATCCCTAACCTTATATAGCGAATGGGCACCGTAGCAGGTTCCGAGATAACAGTATTTGCGATCTGTTTGTTGGCTTTGCCTGATGATTTCCAGCATCATAAACTTGCCCAGAGGGAGTTCCTGAAATGCTTCCAATTCATAAAAACTGTACCAGTAATGAACCATCTCGTTATTTTGGCCGACAAATACATAACCAGCCAGCTTACCTCCTAACTGGAATTCGATGATATCTGTAAGGAATGGGGATTTGAGAATGAATTGAAGACGATCCAGCCCCATTTCACCCCCCTTGAACCTTTGATTGCTGTATTCATTGCAAAATCCAAGAAAATCGGTATCTGAAATCGGAAATTCATGTATTGGAATCCATTTCACCGATATTTCCAGGTTTTCAAATTTTCGATCCACACGACGATTCTCAGATCCGGGTTCGAAGGAATTCAGGTTGATTCTCAAACTTCTGGACTTATAGTATATATGATGATCCAGATGTATATTCCCTGTGTAAGGCAAAAATCCACCGTCATATATTTCAGTCATTTCACCTGTGGATCTGAAAACCACATAGGGGACGTACGAAAAGGTATAGGTAGAATAATCCTTCATATACTCCGCGTAAAATATTTTCATAGTTCCTTTCAGCTTGAAGGATCGAAGATAGGAACACTCAACCATTCGGACGAATAATTCGATTAGAACTTTGGCACTCGCCACTTTTTATCTTTTTTGGTATCTTAGAGTAAGTAATGTCAAAATAATACTGCGCATGAACGCTGCCTCATTTGTTCTCTCCAATGGTATTCCCATTTCCAACCCCTATGTTTTGCTCACAGGAACTTGTCTGACCTTGATTCTAACATACTTTTTCAAAAGAACGCCCAAAAGAGCATACCTTCCTTTTGTAATTATACTGATTTTTACCGGCATCCTCATCCGGCTGGGTTTTGAACAGTCATCCATCGATTTGACGGCAAAAATGCCATTTATGGATGTGGTCTGTGTTATAGCACTGGTCATAATCATCCTGGAAGCATCCATGGGCCTTCATTTAAACAAGGAAAATTATGGGGTCATTGGCCGGGCAGCCTTGTCTGCATTTCTGAGTATTATCGCAGTATCTCTGGCCATTGCCAGCCTGTTGTATATCCAATTGAATATCACATTCGGGGTCGCATTGTTGTTTGCTATTCCGATTTCCATTTTATCGAGTTCCAGCATTATACCCAGCATCACAAGACTCGGGAATATCAAAAAGGATTTTATGATCTACGAATCCTCCATTACGGACATCGTGGGAATTATTTCATTTTACTTTGTGATCACTTTTCTTGAATCTGGGGGCATGTTCACTACCCTGCGGTTCTTCAGCAGTTTGACGCTGACCATACTGGGTGCATTTTTGGCCAGTGCCATCCTGATCAATTTGTTTAAAAAACTGAACAGTCAGACGAAATTACTTCTGCTTGTATCCAACCTGGTTTTATTGTACAGCCTTGCCAATTTGTTTAATTTATCCCTGCTGATCATTGTGATGGTCTTTAGTACGGTATTTGGATTGGCATTGGCAAATCAGGATAAGTTCAGAAAGCTTTTCAAGCGATTTGAAATCGGTACTGAAAGTAAAGAAAGTAGTGAAAAGGAATTTCATCTCATCACATTGGAGGCTACCTATCTGGTCAAAATTTTCTTTTTTGTTGTCTTCGGAATGACGATTGATCTGGGTAATCTTTTGAACCTGGAGGTCATCCTTACCAGTATGGTCATTATTGCGGGTATTTTCATCATTCGCGCTCTGGTATTACACTATTTTGCCCGACCTCATCTTCTACCAGAATTGTATCTAGCCCCACGGGGGTTGGTAACCATTATTCTTTTCCTCCAGATACCCAATAAATATATTGCATCTGATCTGAAGCCCGCAGTACTTTTTTATGTAATCCTTTTCACCAATCTCATTATGACGTTTTACCTGAGTAGGGATAAGATGAACCGAAGCTTACCCAATGAGGATAAAGTGATTAGAAGTAAACTTCAGCGCGATAAAGAACCCTCTGCCAATCCTGTGTAAATCAATGTAACCATCAAACCCGGGCTTTAGGATGTTGATCTCCCGCTATTTTGGTATAAGAGAGGCTCATTGCCTGAATTGCTCCCATCTTCCATACCGCTGATACTGATCATATCCCGACAGTATAGGTTGATTTAACCTCCTGTTGGAATGGAAAGTATGTGGACGATTAACAGTATGGTAATGAAAACTTGCAATTTATGCCGGGGATTCAAATCTGAAGTGTGGAATAATCAAGCTTCACCCATCTTTGCCCTCGGAATTGATCGTGAGTCTGGGTTCCAATTAATAAAGATCTACGCATAAATACAAAAAGTGACCATTTCAACATATCCGCACTGGTCAGCCCGCCCATACGGGGCCTGTGGCCAAGGGTTGAATATCAATCCCCCCGTTGACACGGGGGGATTGATATCCCAGGCGATCTCCACTCTGAAGGAGTTGAACTATTCCGGCATAGGGTCTGATCAGAAATTCAGAAAATATATCCTTGAAGTTCTGCGAGTTTGAGCATGTTGTTGGCCCATTCTTTAATTTTAAGTGGATGTGGAGTAGTCTGATGTGCCACATGCAAAGTTATGGCACACATACATCAATAACCTTTCCCTAAAACAAACAAATTAGAAGGCTAATACGCTTAATATCAGAACTATACGAGATTATGATGAAACCCTAAGTAAATGCCTTTTCCCATCAACCTGTTTTCACCATGGTCGGAAATGACTCCCATTGGCTCTTCATGCCTCGTGACTCCCGATTCATCTTATTTCGTATATTCTGAAATTCCAGGTCTGACAGGCTTTAGGGGAACACAACTTTGGTGCCAACACCTCTCCGCCATAGATGATGGCAACATCAAAGTCTGGCAAACCAGAAAAGCACCCGTACTTCGTTTTTATTCTATACCCAGGTGTCGAATTAATTCATCCGGCTGATCCGTCCCAATAAAAACTCGTCTTCCATCTTTAATGGTAATTTCCACCCCAAAATACCCTTTGACAGTGTAGGATTTGTATTTGCCATTGCGAAGCATTCCGATTCCCCAGGCCTGGAACAGGCGTCCTGTATTGTATTCCATTATTTCAGCACCCCGAATTTCACTCAGTTTTATTTTCGTATATTTCCATTGAAAAGGAAGCATACGGATCATCAGATATTCTTCATTGATCTTTAAAGACAGTTTCAATGACAATAATAAGAGGGTCATCAAAGCCGGTAAAACCAATAGTATCAAAATATCAAAAATGAAATTGGCGTTTGAAAAATCGTTGTTGGAGATCTGCCAAAGTGAAATAAACCATAGGGTAACGATCAAAAACCAGGGAAGAAATCTTCTTTGAATCTGACTTTCTTCATATGAATTGTTCAGCACACTGATCTTTGCCACGCTTTCAGTGCCAGGGCCCAGTACCTGGACATCCTCCACGCTCCCTTCAAGTGAATCTGCCGAAATTTGCATAAATTGTTCACTGCTGAGATTATCATCATACTGCTGGGGATAAATTACCAGACGACTGTTGGATGCAAAATGCCGTTCGAGTTTATACGGCAGGTTTTCCAGCACATTCATATACGACGCTGATCCCCGCCTGGCTGAAACCAGTACGATAAGATCATCTTCCTGGAAGTTTCTGGCCAGGACTAAGAAATCATCCCAGTCTTTGAAATTCTCGACCGAAATACTTGCGGTTAACTTGGCCTGTTTATACAACCGTTCCACTGATTTTTCAGTAGCCTCATTGCAGTAGAGCACAATGCCAATGCTGAGTTCTTGTGCAAGACGCGCCATTTTGGTGAACCACAGACTGAATCCATTCTCATGTTCGGCCAATGGCGGAGCTGCAATCACGATTCTTTTGTGCAATACCAGGGGTTTTTCAAAATGACATATGAAGGTCGTCTTATCGGTATTGCTCAGGATACTCACAATTTTCTCCCCGATCAATTTGTCAAAAAACCCAACCCGCTGAGGCCAGCCCAATACAATAATATTGGACATCGTTTCCCGGGAAATCCGCGCGATACCACTGGCAATATTATGATCTATGGTGGTAATGATATTGACATGAGTTTCTGAGGCGGAAGCTTGCCGGACGAATTCTTCCAGTTTGTTCCGGGCTTTCAGTATATTGATCTCAGCTTCATCATTATTGGATACCACAGATAAAATCGAGATTGGATTGCTCGATTTCTTGTCTTTAATAAAAATCGCCAGTTCGAGCAATTTTTCGATATTGGCAATATTGGGTATAGGTAGAAGGATGTGTTCATTAGCAGCGCCATTTGTCGGCAATAAGGAACTCGAATCTTCTTCTGTTTCAATAATGATGGCCTTGGCCGCTTTTTCAGTAACAAAAGAGGCAATTATACAGGTGATCAGGATTAGAATGATGGTGCCGTTGAGGATGTTCTCGTCGAGGATGTCTGCTCGAAACCCGACCAAAATAACTGCCAAGGTGGCTGCTGCATGGGCACCACTCAAACCAAAAATAAGATCTCGCTGGGCTTTGGAATACTTGAAAGCCATCTGGGTTAAAAAAGCTGCGATCCATTTCGATGCTACCGCAACAATGGTCAGGGTGATAGCAATAATTATAGCCCATGGCCCACTCATAATGACGCTTACATCCACCAACATTCCCACACTAATGAGGAAGAAAGGAATGAACAATGAATTCCCGATAAATTCAATGCGATTCATCAGTGCGGACGAATGTGGAATGAGTTTGTTCAACGCCAGACCGGCAACAAACGCACCGATGATGGGCTCCACTCCGGCTACTTCGGCCAGAAAGGCTGCAAGAAAAACAATCGATAGTACAAAGATATAATGGGAATGCTTTTCACTCTCGAGTTTCCTGAAAAACCATTTGGCAATGCGCGGAATAATCAGAAACATGATTGCAGAAAATATAGCCAGGGAAACAACGAGTCGGATCCAAAATTCCTGTGTCAGATTTCCTTCGGCACTGCCCATGATAACAGCTAAAATGATAAGTACAGCAGTATCAGTCAATATCGTACCACCCACGGTTATGGCCACCGCCTGATCTTTGGACACCCCTAGCTTGCTGACAATCGGATAAGAAACCAGGGTGTGGGTTGCAAACATGCTCGCGGTAAGAAAAGCGGCATTAAAATCGTATCCAAGCAGATATCTAACTACTGGATAGCCCAATGCCAATGGGATAATAAAAGTGAAAAATCCAAACAGAAGGCTTTTGTTTCTGTTGGATTTGAATTCATTGAGATCAAGCTCCAGTCCGGCTATAAACATGATATAGAGCAGCCCTATCGTCGAAAACAAATCTACCGCTGCATTATTTTCCAGGATATTAAACCCATGGGGTCCGATGATAACACCGGAAATAATCAATCCAATAATTCCTGGAATGTTCAATCTTCGCAGCAAGATAGGTGATAGAAGAATGATAAAGAGAACCAGAGAAAATACCAAAACAGGGTTTTGTAATGGCAGCTCAAATTCGTGCATCAGGTGTTCAAAAAAGTCTGTCATCTTTTGTTTTTAGGTTCTTATTCTGTCATCGGAATGAAATATTGGAACTTGATTTCATGTCCTTTATTTCATCCAGATATGCACGGCGTGGCCAAATCAATTATTATTCCTTTCATTTCCCTGTTCTTTCATTCTTATCAGATCCATCTTACTCGATCTTTTTCCAACTGTACCGGAGGGATTGAGTAACCGGATGAATGAGGCCTCTGGCCGTCCTTTACTCTATATTACTAAGCTATTGACGCACTACCATTTTTATCCTTTCAAAACAAAGTTAATAGAAATATTTAAATGCCTGGGTCAGACAATAGAGGATTCCACAGGAGCATAAACAAACTCTACTCCGATTCATTAGTTACCGCATCAGGTTCATTGTGTTATTGAAATGCCAGTACCCCCACGTGTGAATGAGAACACACCTCCCGGACGGTTTAATCCACACTCAAAACTTCCACCTGATTAAACATAACGGGGTTGGTGCTGGTAATCAGTTTTTTTCCGCTCGCAGTGGTTATTTTATGGAGCACGACCTGCCGTGTGATCACATATGGATACTGCTCTACATAGGTTTCATCCACCCGGTCGGGATTGAAATTGGAGAAAATCACAGGACCTTCGTAACCTTCCGGATGATTGGAATCGTCGATGACAAGATTTTCAATAATAATTTTTTCAGGCATATAGCAGGTATATCCAAAATCGTGTTGACCGGAATATGATCCCCGGATCAGATAGGGGGTGGTTTCTCTGCCCGCTAAAGGAACAAAAGTACAATTACGAATTATGATATCTCCCTGCCATGTACTTCCATAATCCGATCGCAAATTGATAATACTTCCCCCACGGATAGTACTGTTCTCCACCAGAAAGACGCCACTCCCAATGGCGTTGATCCCCATATGACCCAATGTAGAATTCCTAATCGTGGCATTGGCCACGCCTTTGTGTGCATCAAAGCGGGAAAAGACGCATCGATCGTACAGAAGATTTTTGCTATAATTGGACCCAAGTATTCCCCAATATGTTCGATCATCAATATCATTGGATTGATGACAATCGATAAATGAAACATTCAAAGCATTATTGACCGAAAGATCGTAGCTACCCATAGAGACAGGTTTCCCGGCCGATCCAATGGTACGGTATGTTTTGTGACCGGTAAGAATTGTATTTTTTACAGTGACGTAAGCACACTTACTAATATTCAAAAAACCACCATAAGGGGCTCCCTGTTCGCCTTCCCCTTCAATGTAATGCTCAAGTCCATCTACCACCACATTGGATCTGCGGATTGCGATATTGCGAGCGTAATAATTATACCGGGATTCTTCTTGATTGGCAATTGTGATAAATTTCCCGCCGGTGAGGGTGAGGGTGTCCTGATCAATAGGCAACACCACCATTTCGGTAATCTCCTCAAAATCCCATATAATAGGAGCGTTCATATCCACATTTCCTTCGGCATCCACGACGAATATATCCTGTTGTGGGGACCCATTGTTTTGATTAAGACCATAACGGATATAATGCATGACGTTATCATTGGTTACCGTAATAAGGCATGTACCCGTAAAACGAGCGTTGATTTTCTCCTGATTTCTTGTCAGACTCCGGAGTGGCTGCATTGCTATGGGTTCAAAATCAGAGCTAACCTGGAAGATCGAGGCATGTCGGTTTTCGACAGACCGATCATCGATAATAAAGGTGGCATCTCCAAAATCGGTATTGGTTTTGATTATGGCGGTCAGGTCATCCCCTCCGATATAGTATACCGCACCGGAATCCCCCTCCACCCGTAAATCATTTTCATTTGCAAATGCATGGGCTGCCACGATGGATTCGAAATCATTGCTTTTACCATCTCCTAAAGCTCCGAAATCACTATATTTTACAACGCCTTTTTCGAGAATCTTATCCTTATCAGGATGGTGGATACTCTTCTGCAATGGAGCCTTAATAATGCCGGTCTCAGAGAAAGCGTTCAATGAGGAGGGTGATTGCCAATGGACGGTAAAACCTTGAAACTGGACAGACCCCAGGTTTATAAAAACCAGAAGGCAGGAAAGGAGTAAAAAGGGATTCATGAATTTAAGTGGTTGAAAATGTAAGACTTTTGGTGACCAAAAAACAACCTTCCCAATATAATCAGTTATTAGTAAAAAGAGGTTGTTTTTGTCATGATTATATGAGGATGGAAGGACTGAATTTAAAGACGATGACAAATTGATTCTTATGAAATATTTCCTGTAATTGATTTGAGGATGCCACAAGGAAAGCTTAAATGATAACCGGGTTATAACCCGGCCCGGTTCGCCATTTTAATCTGACCCCTGATCAGCAGGTGATCGAATTGATCGGTTGGCACGGAATAGGTGCGATCTTTCATCCCCAGTTCATCGAGGGCACATTGATAATATTCCTTCAAATGAGAACCGCAATTGAGGATAATGCGGGTTCGGGGGTCGGACTTGAGCTGAGCAAGTTCTGAACCGATCAGAAGTCCGCTCAGGTAATAATAATTATCAGTGCCACGAATTCCTTTCAACAAATCGTTGGTCCGAATTCTGAACAGCGAATGCATCAATGAATGTTGAAGGGAGAGTCTCACACCTTCTCTAAAGTATTTCCAATTAATGGTACAATTATGCGGGCGCGGTTTGGTTATAGAATAACTAAGCAATCCCCCGGAGATTAATAAAGCAAACAATTCTCCAGTCATAGCAGTGCTAAAATCAAAAATCATTCCGTCCTTAATTTTTACGTGCTTGGAATGTGTACCTGGAAGAACAACAACAAGTTGTTCCCCCTGTACTTGAAATTGTTCCGCGATCTCCTCCAGTCCGATCATCTGAATTTCCTCTCCCCGCATCACTTCAGAAGAAGTCCTCAGACCGGATACCATCAGGATGACTCTCCGGTCATGTGACAACTGTTCTGTAACCAATTGTGAGCCATCCAAAGAAATGGGGGTATGGGCGTAGGGCAATTCCCGAAGACCCACCGAGGAAGAAGCCATTCCCGTCAATACCATATTTACCTCATCCAGGCTTACCCCAATTTTCTGTGCAAGCTGATTGATTCGATTCATCAGAAAATCCAGGAAATATGATTCACGACCGGATAAAGGATTGCCGGGAGTTTGTTGCCATTGCTGAAAAATGGAAGCGACCCCTTCGGAGGAGGTGATTTCATGGACAACTTTCTGTGAAGATCTTTGAACCAGTCGGAGTCGAAACGAAGAAGTACCCCAATCACAGCAAAGAAGGTAGGAATGTGGATGGATCACTCGGTAAATTTTGAGATAAATATAATGGGATTGTATGAGAATACGGGAGGCCAAATTGGATATATACCAGAGGGATAACCGACGAAGAATATCCTGCAACAAATATGGTCTGAATCATCAGGGTGATTTTAGCAGCAGCTGAAAAAAATGGGGGTATGATGGTTAGAGAGA
>CAYRRD010000083.1:0-14522 GCA_964426625.1 uncultured Saprospiraceae bacterium
AGTGGGTAAATACAAAGACAAATATATTCGGGATCTGCTTGTGAAATTTGTGCGGCAGACCTGCACGGATGAAGAACGTCAGGATTTGCTCCGATACTTTCAGGAGCATCCTTCCTATAGGGATATGCCCACGGTAGAGGAAATTCTCCATATCCTGGATGATAAAAAATCCCTGGACTCCCACACCTCAGACAGAATCTATCGGCACATTATTGACAAAAAACCAGCTCATGCGTCAGTTTCACAGAGACGTATTTCCTGGTATAAATACGTGGCAGCTGCCACCATATTATTATTGATGGTGGCAGGTTTTTTCTACCAAAAGGACTTTTTCTTCCCTGGCAATGAATCCTCCATGCATGACAATCGCCTCGCATCTAAAGATCAGGGATTATCCGAGGCTATTACCCTCGAGCTGGGGAATGGACAAATAGAAATTATCAATCCTGATGGTAGCCGTTCTGTGCGGGATGAAGATGGAATCATCGTGGGTCAGCAAGAAAAAAATCGATTAGTTTATACGGGTGAAGTCTCAAACGGCCGGGTGGAATACAACACCCTTCGAATCCCTTATAGCAAGCGATTTGAAATTATGCTGTCGGATGGTACAGTGGTCCATCTCAACGCAGGAACTTCGATGAAATATCCAGTTCGTTTTCCGGAAGGCTTCGACTTTCGTGAAGTGGAAGTGTCGGGAGAAGCCTATTTTGAGGTGGCGCACAAACCCGACCAACCTTTTGTGGTGCGTACCGGTGATATGGATGTACGAGTTTTGGGTACCAAATTCAATGTTTCAACCTACCCGGAGGATGAGCGAATTGATGTAGTTCTGGTAGAAGGTTCAGTCAGTCTCGTTACGAAGGATGCTCATGCTGAAAATTCTCACATCTTAGAACCCGGCTATAAAGCGAGTTTCAATAAATCCGATAAATCCATTTCATCAATGGCGGTACCCACATCGATTTACACTTCCTGGATTCGTGGCGAGTTGGTGTTTCGGGATATGAAGTTCAACGACATTCTTTTGAAGTTGGAACGAAAATACAACGTGGTCATCCGGAACTCCAATGCAGTACTGGCCCGGGAACGATTCAATGCCAGTTTTGGAGATGTACCCCTTGAAACGGTTTTAAAATACCTTCAAGCGATCTATGGGATTCAATATACCATTGATGACCAAACCGTAATTATTGAATAAAAACGATTGCCTATGACATAAAAACCTCATCAAAACAAAAAAATCGGGTAGATGGTGACGCATCTCCCGATTCCTAACAATGCGATTAATTTTTTTTAACCACATCAACATTATAAAGATATGAAAAATCTTCTATGCCGAAGAAAAAGCCAGCATCTTCTCAAGAAAATAGGTTTAAAGATGAAGCTTAGTGTTTTGTTGTTCTTTGCAACCTTGCTGTCTATTCAAGCCAACAACAGCTATTCTCAGGAAACTCACATTTCTCTGGTGATGGCTAATGTGACCGTGGAACGTTTGCTGGAAACGATCGAAAACGACACGGAGTTTAAATTTGTTTACAAAATCAGGGATGTCGATTTAAAACGAAAAGTATCTATTGAGGTGGCCAACGTGACTATCGACAAGATCCTGGACCAATTGTTCAAAAACTCTAATACTGCGTACAAAATCATGGATCGTCAGGTGTTCCTGATTCCGAAAAGGCAGGTGAACAAACTGAATGCAATCCCACTTTTACGAAACAACTTTGGATATCAAAGATCCATACCCCTCATCGCCGATACAATTCGTGGCAGGGTCACCGATGAAAGAGGCGAAGCGCTGATTGGTGTGAATATTCAGGTGGAAGGTACTACGAAAGGAACAGCTACCGATTTCGTGGGTGAATTTGAACTGGATAATGTTCCTGCCAATGCCGTATTGATCGTGTCTTATATAGGGTATCAGACACGAGAGGTTCCTGTTTCGTCCAGTGGGGTAATGGATATTATACTTCAGGAAGATTCCGAAACCCTCGAGGAAGTTGTGGTCATCGGGTTTGGAGAACGAAAGAAAAAGGATTTGACGGGTTCCATCAGCACGGTAGGGGCAGAAGTTATTGAAAAAATAGGTTCGATCTCCCCTCAATTTGCTCTTCAGGGAAATACCACTGGGGTCCGTGTGATCAATGCCAGTGGGGATCCCAATGAAGCACCTCAGATTTTTGTGCGTGGAATAGGCACCTGGAATGGGGATTCTCAACCCCTGTATGTGGTTGATGGTCAAATCATCGAACCTCCCAGGGCGGGAAATGAAGATGTGATCAGTGGTTTTGGCCTCAGCACGCCCCCCAATTTATTTAACCTGATCAATCCCAACGATATTGAATCAATTTCGGTTCTTAAGGATGCCTCCGCTGCTGCTATATATGGAAGCCGGGCAGCAAATGGCGTTGTTCTGATCACCACCAAAAGAGGACGATCCGATGTGCCTGTTGTGGAAATGAATTCCACGTTTGGTGTGCAAAATATCCCCACTTTCGATCTACTGACCACACCTCAGTTCATTTCATTGGCGGAAGAAATGTATACTAACAGCAACAACCCCGATGTAGATATTATTGAGGATTTATATGGCAGGTATGAACCTTCCGACGCCAATCGTCTCACCAGTTTCAGCCCCCAATTCGATCCGCAAAGTCCTTTTTACATTTCCAATCGTAACACCTACGACTGGCAGGATGAATTGGTGAATAAAAATGCCTTTTCTCAGGATTACGATGTGAAAGTGTCAGGAGCTACTGATCGGCTGGATTATTACATATCCGGAGGTCTCAGCGACCGTGTAGGTGTTATTTATGGTGATGAACTTCGCAGATACACTGGGGCAGTTAACTTCAATATCGACGTGACAGACTGGATCACCCTGGGTGTCAATTACAAATTCACACACCAGCGATCTTTCCTCAATGGCTCGCAACTTCAGGAAATTGCAGATGTTTCCCCATGGCAACCCCTGAGAGATCCGAATCATCCATCAGGATATGCACCGGTTATCGATCCATTTCTATTTGGGGATACCTGGCAAGGCAATAAAATCTATGGACAGGGATCCAACCCCAATTATCTGGCCATCGCAGATATCAATACCAATGCATTTACGATCAAAAGGAATCTCGGGCAATTTTATGCGGAAGTATCTCCATTCAAAAGCCTAACGTTCCGTGGTAGTTTGAATTTGGACTACACAATTCAGGATCGATTCTCCCTGGATCTGTATCCCCAAACGTCTTATTTCAGTCCAGCACCTCAGGATCCCAGAACCGTTGCACCCAATGCCCCTAATAGCAACGGAAGAATGAGTCATCGGATCAATAACATTTTCAATTATCAAACCGATTTCACAGCGATCTACGATAAGGTTTTTGCCAACAAACACAATCTCAATATTACAGCAGCTGTTCAGGATCAAAGACACCAGGTCGAAAATTCAGATTTCAATGGAGCCAATTTGCTCAATATCAATAAAAATCCTTTCCTCAATGGTTTTAGTGGCGACTTGTCCAATAACAACTCCTTCTATGGATGGACGCAGCGCTTTTGGTTTGGTATGGTGGGACGTGTCAGTTACAATTATGACAGTCGGTACTACATAGATGCTTCATACCGAAGAGATGCGAGCAATGGTTTTGACGACGAATATCGTTGGGGGAATTTTTATGCTATCTCCGGTGCATGGCGTTTGAGTGATGAGCCTTTCTTTAATATCGAAAGCGTGAGTGACCTCAAGATCCGTGGTGGATGGGGTCAGGCAGGAAATGACCAGGCCGCAGTAGGAAGATATGCTTTCCTTTCTCGGGCGGCAGGTGGATTGAGCTCCACCAGATGGGGTTCTGGTAATGGAAATCCCATAGGAAATCAGGTGTTTGGCGCGCTCGTGGCAGATTTTCCCAATCCAGAATTGTCATGGGAGGTCTCCACTACCACCAATATAGGCTTTGACGCCTTGCTGTTCAATTACCATCTTAACATCTCAGCAGAATGGTACAGCAGGGTTACAAGCGGAATTCTACAAAGCGTGAATCTGCCAATATCAGTAGGAACCAACAACCCCCTGTTCAATATTGGTGAAATGGAAAACAAGGGGATCGATCTCATCGTAGGATATCAGGATCAGAAAGGCGATTTCTATTATGGCGTGTCAGGAAATATAAGCTTTGTCCGCAATAAGGTGACCAAACTTTATCAAGGCCAACCTCTCTCGGTAAGTGGATTTGAAAGAGCAGATGCTGTGCGCGTGGAGGAAGGTCGATCAGTAGGAGTGATCTGGGGATATAAACTCGGAGGTATTTTCCAGAGTCAGACTGAGATCGATGCCTATTTCTCTGAAATGGAAGACAACAACATCAGCAATTTGTCTTATGTACAGCCAGGCGATATGTATTTCCTGGATGTTCAGGGTGATCCTACCGAAGCCGAACCCTTCTATAGCCTGACACCGGATGGAAAAATCAATAGCAATGATCAGACCGAGATTGGCAATACAATCCCGGGATATACATATGGATTGAGTTTTAATTTGGGTTGGAAAGGCCTCGATCTTTCCTTTAATTTTTACGGTGAAGGTGATGTGGAAAAGTATAATGAAGCCCGGAGAAGATTTGAATCCATGTCTGGTGCCGGAACAAATTATTTTAGTTCTACCCTCAACCGGTGGACACCTTCCAATACCGATACCGACATGCCAAGAGCTGTCATCGGAGATCCTGCCGGGAACAATCGTTTTTCCAGCCGATGGGTGGAAAGTGCCGCATTTTTCCGACTCAATAATTGGCAGGTCGGGTACACTTTGCCACCGTCTGTCATGAACGCTTTGGGTAACACTGTACGTTCCCTGAGACTCTTTGTGGGTGGACAAAACAATTTATACATCCACAAATGGGGTGCGCTTGATCCGGTCAACGATGCTATTCCTTTGCCACGCGTGTATAATGCTGGTTTAAATGTTAAATTCTAAAACGCAGATCATGAAAACAATACATATAGCACTAATCTTTACCTTGAGCCTGACCTTTTTTGCTTGCGATCCAAGTCTGGTGGATGAGCCACCTCTGGGTGCTACTGAAAACACTTATTTTTCTGACGTCAACGAATTTCGATCACAATTGGCCGGTGTATATGCCTCGCTGTACGATGATTATCATTTTGCCGCTGTAGGGTACAACGGCTGGATTACCAGCAATTTCCTGCTTCCAGGGGATGATCTCACCGAGAACAATGCCGCCAGAACCGATGTGGAGCTCTTTGATGGCTCACTCAATCCCAATAATGGAAGGATCCGATATACTTTTCAAACCTGTTACAAAACCATCGCCAGGGCCAATGTAACCATTGATAAAGTGAGAACCGTGGATTTTTCTGATTTCGCCGGAGCGGATGAGATTGCAAAAATGGAAGGGGAGGCTTTGTTCCTGAGGGCATATTCCTTTTATAAACTATTTAATTTCTTTGGTTCTGTACCGATTGTAAACGAAAGGATCAGAACTGAAGAAACGACCAACACACCCAAAAGTCCCGATATCGATGTTCTCAATCAGGTGATCCAGGATTGTGAGGCTGCCATTCAATCCTTACCTGAAGAGTGGCCTGCAGAACAAGCTGGTCGGGTAACCAAGAATAGCGCACGAGGATTATTGGCGAAAGCTCTGGTTTTTCGCGCCAACTATACTGGTGATAATGACAGCTATGGTCAGGCACTTTCTGTCTACAATTCAATGACTTCTTCTCTGACAGCTGACTTTATCGATAATTTTAACTCCTATACGGAAAATAATGAGGAGTCTTTGTTTGAAATTCAGGCTACGGTACCCAGTAGTGGAAACAACAACCTCCAACTGCACAATGATGGTGCATGGAGGGGCGTAGAAAACTGTAGTGTGTACCGTGGATATATGATGGAATTCGGTGGAAGGGGTGATTTCAACGACGCTTCTTCCACTAAGTTTTTCATCACGGACAAACTGAGCAACAATTTCGGCAATGATCCACGGATCAATGTATTCATCAATTCTGAAGATGGATTTGGTGGGAAAATTTTCCAAAAATACAACAAACCTGATGGTGTCAACGAATTGTCGGGGTTTCACGGTGGATCGCTCAACAACGAACGGGTTCTGCGCTATGCTGACCTCGTATTAATTGCGGCAGAGGCGGAGCTCAAATCAGGTAATCCGGCTAAGGCCATCGAATATCTGAACCAGATTCGGACACGAGCCCGCACATGGGGTGCGGAGTCCGGCTATGGTGACGGCGTAACACCCGAAAATTATCCGACCTCGGAAAGCAATGTCCAAACTATAATGCAATGGATTATGGACGAACGTTTTGTGGAATTAGCCGGCGAAGGTCAACGTTGGTGGGACCTTAAAAGATGGCATGAATCGGGTGATATAAACCTCACCGGATGGACAGGTGGCGATCAGCATTTCAGTTCGTTCCTGGCTTCTCCGGTGCAGTTTGATGTCAATAAACACCTTCGTTTTCCATTACCCCAGGATGAAATCGATCGCAACAGCGCGATAATTGATAACAATCCGGGGTATTGATGACATGTAAATTATTTTTGTTGGTGAATAAATGGATGTTAGGTCTGATTTTTATCGGATCCCTGAACCTATTATCGTCCCAACCTGTCGATGTTGTTGTCTATCCCGGCGAGAAGATGCAAATCATCGATGGGTTTGGGGCGCATCAGGGGGATGAAGTGCGTAATGACGCCTGGTGGCATGAATTATACTATGACGATGCAGGAGCTTCTATTTATAGGGTGGATCTCACTCCCAGATTGGTCAGTCCCTATTCCGATTTCAATGTCTATTCACCCTGGTTTATGGGTGGTGGCGTGGACAGTGAATTCAATCTCGAAGATCCCGACAACCCCGATGGACCTGAGGAAAACCGGGTCAGGACGTATACCAGTGCCGTTGATTATTCACGAACGTTTGGTGGAAAGAATGCACCCATAGCTGTGATGGGTCCTGAAATTGAAGAAAACATCAAATATTTTTCATATCCCGCACATGAAGCCATTCCCGAGGGAATGTCCAGAGCTGAAGAATACGACGATTTCAAACTAATCGGATCTTTATGGTCCCCTTTACCATGGCTCAAAATTTCATCCGGAAATACCTACAATCAGAATTGGTGGCCAGGGCCTGTGCAAGGCACACCCTGGCCATTTATTTGGGGTGGGAATTTTGCAGGTGGAACGCTCGATGTTTCGGATTTGCCGCTGGAGGTATTTGATGATACCGCACTGGGAGGAAGTGGTCCTACAAGTGCCCTGACCCAGTTTGCGAGAAGTGTTGCAGCACATATCAGTGGATTTCAAAAGCATTATGGAGTTCAATTCTATGCCATAAGCATTCAAAATGAATTAAATTTTGAACAGTATTACAACAGCGCCACCTATCCATTGTCCAGTCAGTACATAGAAGCCATTAAAGCTGTTAGAGCAGAGTTTGACCGCTACGATGATCTTAAGAACATTCGTCTGATGGGACCAGAAGATCTGTTGGGTGGAGATGCGTATGGTCTATGGCAGTACCGGGGAGGTGAGGATGCCATCCATAAGAACCTTCAATATCTGCACCATATGTCCATGGATTCCTCAGCCCTTGATGCACTCGATTTCTTTTGTATCCATGGCTATGCACCGGATGGTGTAAGCGCTCAGGGCAGTGATCCTATTCAATGGACCTGGTGGGCCAACGGGTGGGAGGAGAGCCCTGCACCCGGCATACCAGGACAAATCAAAGGTTTTACGGATTTTGGAAAGAAATCCTGGATGACCGAAACCTCAGGTGAGCATCACGATTGGATTTATCCAAAGGAAGGCTATCCCAACAACGGTGGATGGAGCATTGCCGTCAAAATTCACCAGGCTCTCACCGCAGGAAGACAAAGTGCCTGGTTGTACTGGACTTTCACCGAAGCTGAAAGCAGTGGAGCCACCAGTACCTATGCACTGACCACGCAAGCCCTGGGAAATTCTGCACCTAAGTACAATGCTTTTAAACATTTTTCAAAACATATCCGTCCCGGATTTTACCGAGTGGGGGCTGTGTCCGATAATGATCAGGACATCCTGGTTAGTGCCTATTATCATCAGGAGGAAGGATCTCTGGTCCTCGTACTGATCAATACTACCTCTGAGGAGAAAGCGGTTAATTTTACACTTTCGGAAATGGATGTTTCCGGTGAATTCGAGTCTTTTACCAGTATGGAAGGGAGTTATTGGAATCCATCTGAGGTGCCATATCAGGGAGGTGAAGGTACCGTAAGCGTACCCGGATTTGGGGTTGTGACACTCGTATCCCATGGGGTGATGACCAGTCTGAAACCTGAAATTTTATCAGGTAATTTAAGTATACATCCCAACCCCGCCAGGGATCACATCCGGGTGAGCTGGGATTCTAAAGCGAGCAGTGAGGCCAAATTGACTATCGTAAATAGTATGGGGAAGGTGATGATCGATCGGCATGTATATAGGGTCCAGGTGGATCCGAAAGTAACGGTAGATATCACGGACCTGCCGGTTGGTGTGTATTTTGTACGACTAACGTCCAGTGATTATAATCAGACCGGGAAAGTGCTGATTTCCAGATAATTCGTGGTTGGCGTATTTTACAATCAAAATGAAATACTTAACACAAATCGTTCTTGCAGGGCTCCTGTGTGTAAACACATATCAAGGCTTTACTCAGGATGGAAGCAAACCCAATTTTTTGTTTATTGTCATCGACGACCTGAATGATTGGATCGGTGTATTAAATGGGCATCCCCAGGTCAAAACACCCAATCTTGATCGTCTGGCACGAAGAGGGTATTTGTTTGCTAATGCGCATACTCAATCTCCTCTGTGCAATCCCTCGAGGACCAGTGTTCTGACCGGATTGAGACCTGGAACGACGGGTATTTATGGATTGGCTCCTCGTTATCGCACCTTAGAATCTACCCGGGAAATTGTCAGCCTGCCCCAGTACCTGGCACAGCATGGCTATCACACCATTTCAGCTGGAAAGGTTTTACATGGTGGCATTACTCCGGAAGAGCGAAAATCGGAATTTATAGAATGGGGCCCCGATGGAGGATTTGGCCCGTTCCCGGAATCGAAAATAGTAAAGGAAAAGCTGGATATGGTGGATCATCCTTTGGTGGACTGGGGGCCTTTCCCCGACAGTGATTCCAGCATATTGGATTATAAATTAGCGGACTGGGCTTCGCATCGTTTGATAGAACTCGGATCTTCAGCAATCCGGCCCTTTTTCTTTGCTTTAGGTTTCCACAAACCTCATGTGCCTCTTTACGTAAGCCAAAGCTGGTATGAACTATATCCTCACGATAATGTCATTTTACCACCCGCACCCGAAAGTGATCGGAATGATGTGCCAGATTTTGCCTGGTACTTGCATTGGTATTTACCCGAACCCCGATTGAGCTGGTTAATTGAGCATCAGCAATGGGAGGCCAAGGTGCGGGCTTATCTAGCCTGTATTAGTTTTATCGATGCTCAGGTGGGCCGCGTGCTGGATGCATTGGAAAGTGCAGGGTTGGCTCAATCTACAATCGTAGTTTTGTGGTCCGATCATGGATACCACCTGGGCGAAAAGGGCATTACGGGTAAAAATTCGTTGTGGGAACGGGCGACCCGGGTGCCACTGATTTTTTCCGGACCGGGGATACCCCGTAATATCTCCAGTTATGAAGCCGTCGAATTGCTGGATCTTTATCCTACTTTGGTGGATCTTGCCGGTTTACCGGAATATCCGGATCTGGAAGGGCATTCGCTCCTTCCTTTTTTCGACCTGCCCCGATATGAAAGGACCCACCCCGCCATCACCACCCACAATCCCGGCAATCACGCAGTACGAAATAAAAGATGGCGGTACATCTCCTATGCCGATGGCAGCGAGGAATTATATGATATGCACAGAGATCCCCATGAATGGAAAAATCTTGTGGGATTGACAACGTACGATTCGATCCGTCAAGCTATGAAAAAATGGATTCCTACAGTCAGTCAACCTCTGGCACCAGGAAGTCGTCATCGAATCTTGGAAAAGCGAGGTGAGTACTGGTATTGGGAGGATGAAAAGATTGATTTTGATACCTTAATCGACTGATATGAATAAAAATATTTTACCTCCTTTTTTATGGAGATTGAAATACGGAACGTGGATGGCCTGCGCCATCATCCTTTGTCTTTCAGCTTTTACCATGGATCCCTCGCCTGGAGATCCGCATAATGAGGAAATTTTCCTGATCGTGAGGGCCGATGATATGGGAATTTCCCAATCCACCAATCAGGCCGTGATAGAAAGTTATCGGAATGGCATCGTAACCTCGGTGGAAGTTCTGGTGCCTGGCCCCTGGTTTCTGGATGCGGTGGAGTTATTGCGTGAGCATCCCGATCTGGATGTAGGTTTGCACCTCACGCTTACCAGTGAATGGTCCCGTTTAAAATGGCGTCCCATCAGTACAAGTCCGAGTTTGGTAGATTCAAACGGGTATTTGCTCCCGGTGATATGGGAAGGAACCTTGTTTTCGGAAGACCAGGCTTTGAGATTACAGGATTGGACGATTGAGGATGTAGAGCAAGAACTTAGAGCCCAAATAGAAATGGGCCTCACGCATATCCCCGATGTCTCTCACATATCTTGTCATATGGGATTTCAGAGTCTCTCTCCCAGGGTGGACGAATTGCTTATTTCCCTGGCGAAGGAGTATCAATTAATTTATAAAACCGAGTTGGACAGGTTGGATTTTAAAAAAGACCGCAATGCCGATTCCTATGTGCCAGCTTTTCTGAATGCTCTGGAAAAGGTTGGCCCCGGAAAATATCTGTTCGTGGAGCATCCTGCGTTGGATGGACCCGAAATGAGGTCGGTTTATATGGCCAGCTATCTGGATGTAGCCACTGATCGTCAGAAAGTGACCGATTTGTTCCTGGATGAACGTGTCAAGACGGCGTTAGGGATGAAGAAAATTACATTGATGAGTTACAAAGATCTGGAGAATGTGGGTAAATAAACATGGCATTGGTGAGGCACGTGCCATAGTGTTTTGGATATTGATATTCACACTAGGGATTTGCCCATTTGTGAATGTAAAAGGTCAGGCTACCGTGGAAGCGGCTATTAAATTTGACCAGGAGCTCCAGACTTTAGAAGGATTTGGTGCATCTATAATTGGATGGCGCAGTGATATGGCCTCTCTCTATCAGGACTTGGATTTTATTGATTTTGTGGTACATGATCTGGGATTATCGATTTTCCGGATGCAAATATGGCCCGACGTGAGTACAAGACCTATCGATCTGATTGAGGACATACGGCATGAGGATTTTGAGTGGAAAGGAAGAGGGAATCGGGGACGGATCAATATGGATTTTGCCCGCAGGATTCTCGAGATCAATCCCGAAATAAAAATTATCGGTAGCATCTGGAGCCCGCCTGCGTGGATGAAGGAAAGTGGGAAAATTGATGGCACCCGACCAGGATTTCTCCTGGATCCTCGCCGGGATTTTGATCATGATAACCGACTGCGGGATGATAGGTATGGGCATTATGCCAAATGGATTTATGAATGGGTGGAGTATATGCATCATGAGGGTATTCCACTTTATGCACTGGGTCCTCAAAATGAATTGATGTTCACGGAGCCATATGAATCGTGTATGTATACCCCTGAGGAATTTGCCCGCCTGGTCCGAATGATCGGAGAGCAGTTTGAAATGGAGGGGAGGCAACGTCCTATCATTTATGGTCCGGAGGATATGACCCTGGCCTGTTATGATCCTGACAATCCCCAGGGTCGCCATACACCTTATGTGGATGCGCTGATGGATGAAAAGGTAGCTCCTTATTTTGATGTGTTTGCTACCCATGGATATACGGATGGTGTTCGTGAAGGAGGAAGTCTCGATCCCAAAAGATACTGGGAAAGCATCCGACATTTCAACCGGCCGTATTGGATTACGGAAGGAGGGACCGGTGGTCATGAATGGCCCACACCGATCGAACAAGGCATAGGTTCATTTATCCATCACGCATTGGCCGATGGCCAGGTGAGTGCCTTCGTTTGCTGGCAAATTACCGATGTAGAGCCAAACACCCACGGAGTAATGGTTAAGCGGATGCCTACGAAAAAAACCTATGCTGCTATGCATTATTGGAGGTTTATTCGTCCGGGTTTTGTTCGTGTCTCAGCTGACACACACACGCCATCCTTGCGTATGACCGCCTACAAAGATCCAGGTACCGGTCATTTGGTTGCAGTATTGATCAACGATGATGAGGAGACACAACAAGTAAGAATCAGGATGGATCATAAACAATCCATAGTTTGTCACCCCTTTACGACTTCCGCTGAGTTGGATTTCAAGAAAGGTCCTACCTTGAGAAGCGAAGGGGGATTTTTGGCGGTGGATATACCCGGTAAGTCGATTATGACGCTGGTGGAGGTGGAATAAGCCAGGCGTCACTCCTTGCCACGTTTACTTTTTTATAGATATTAAATAGGTGTAAAAGGAAGTGTTGCATTACATCGGAAAAGATTGTGTAACTTACAGAGGCCAACATAATTACTCCATTTATTTCAGGTGGGTTTAAAAAATAGGAAAATGAAACATCTACTCTTAGTGGTCATAGTGTGGCTCATGTTGAGTAGCTTGTCTTCTGTACAAGCGCAGTATAACCCACACCCCGATGCTTACAAAGAAAATTTCCGGGGCCAGTATCACTTTAGTCCAAAGACAGGGTGGATGAACGATATTAATGGTCTGGTTTTTCAGGGAGGAAAATACCATATGATCTACCAATGGGGAAAGGCTATAAGACACGGCGGTTATGCTACCAGTACGGATCTTGTTCACTGGAAAGATGAGGGGGTTGCATTGATCCCCCAACGATCATTTCTTCCCGGGGATGCTCAAAGAAATGTATCAGGTAATCAGGTATATTCCGGCAGTGCTGTGGTGGTGTCGGGTGTAATGTCGGAAAGGATCACGGGAAGCCGGGATGAGGCGATTGTAGCCATATACACTGGTACTGGTGTAGGCACTTGCTTAGCCTGGAGTGTTGATACGGGACGTACCTGGCACGATTTTAAAGATAATCCTGTGGCGAATCCTACTACAGGGGATTATCCACGGGATCCCCTGGTGATTTTTCATCGACCCACCTCAAAATGGGTGATGGCATTATACGAAAATGGCACTACTTTCTATGGTTCTGAAGATCTTATACACTGGAATTATTTAAGTAATATTGATTTTGGGTATGAATGTCCCGATCTTGTGGAACTACCTCTGGATGGGGATGAGGACAATATGAAATGGGTTTTGTACGATGCCAATGGTTCGTATCTGGTCGGTCATTTTGACGGTCAAAGATTTATCCCTGTACCCGGTCAGGATGTTTACGTAATGACCTTGGGTCATGATTTTTATGCCGGGCAAACTTTCCCTTACGGAAATCTTCCAGATGGGGACAACCGGATTATCCAGATTGCATGGATGGATCACTGGAATGGAGGGATGGGAGAAACAACCTGGGAAAGAAATGCTACTTTCCCTGTAACTCTGGGTCTGGTAACCTACGAAAATCAAATGCGTGTTACCCGTTACCCTATCGAGGAAATTGCACTGTTGTATGAAGATAAAACAGAATGGGACCAGCAAATTATGAAGCCTGGAGATAATCCATTGCGCGATAGGAAATCCAAAAAATTTCAATTAACAGCTGAGTTTGACCTAACCCATACCACTGCATCCAAATTTGGATTTCGGGTAGCCAACAAGACCATCGTGTACCATGTCAAAAGTCAGGTGTTGCTCGATGAATCATTAAAGCCCGATAAGACAAACCGGATCAAAATGACCATTCTGGTGGATTGGGGCCAATTGGAGGTGTTTGCCCGTGATGGTTTATTTTCATATGCCGAGCATGTTGCTTTTTCACCGGATAACCATGGGGACATCTCCTTTTTTACCGATGGAGATATTAATTTGATCTCCATGGAATTCCATGAACTGGCCAGAATCTGGTAAGCTGCGTTCTGTTTTATGTATGGTAAAGTTGAGATGAAGAGCTTCCTTCCCGGATCCGATGCAATTCCGACTCTGATGAGAAACAGATGCGTAAAAGGTGTGGCATAGTTATGATTTTTAGTTAACTTTAAAACATGAATTTCTTTGTTAAATCTTTGCTTTCTCCTCTGATTTTGACCACTTTCCTTATGATTTGTGCGGGTTGTCAAAACCAATCAGAGCATATCAGTGATAAAGAAGGAAATACTACCTTCCTTATTCTCCAGGCTGAAGACAAAATCATAGTTCTTTCTGATGGTGACTCATCGACCATACTGGTGCAGGAAGTCGGTGATAATTTTCGTCCCTATTTGCATCCCATTAAAGCACCGGGAAGCGAAGTGAACCTGACCCAATTTAGTCCAGATCATCACAAGCACCAAACGGGCTTGTTTTGGGGAATGACCCGGATCAATGG
>CAYRRD010000084.1:0-13921 GCA_964426625.1 uncultured Saprospiraceae bacterium
TAAAATTTTCATTGGCTCCCAGTCCGACCGAAAATTTCTTCGGGATCTGAAGAAAAAGATCCCCAAAATTGATATTCTTATCGATGACGGAGGTCATCTCATGCGGCAACAGATTATCACTTTCGAGGAGTTGTTTGATCATATTCATGACCATGGCATTTATCTTTGTGAGGACATTCATACTTCATACTGGTTGCGATTTGGTGGGGGGTATCGCAGACGTGGTACTTTCGTGGAGTTCAGTAAAAAGCTTATTGATTTACTTCAAGCTTTTCATTCCGAACAACCCGCTCTCCGAGTCAGCGATTTTACCCGATCCGTAAAGTCCTTGCATTACTATGATAGCATATTGATTATTGAAAAAGAGAGACGGGAAAGACCTTATCCCGTTCGATCGGGCGTGCCAGATATTTCCTTTTCAACGCCATGGGACAGAAATTATATAATAAAAATTAAAAACGTTTTAGTCAGAAATACCAATAAAATCCTTCGATTTTTTAGGTTTAGTGGCTTTATCTGGAGATGAGGGGAGAGAATTCCTCCATTCCGCAACTTAAGATTCCCTTATCACAGTCAGTCACACTGGTCGAGAGATTATGGGGTCTGGTTTGCTACAAATTCCTCTACAAGTGAAAATCGTTCTGGTGGAACAAAAAAGCAATTTCGAACACCATTGTCGGCTTCCCTGACTATAGTGTCTACTTTTTCCAGGCCGGAGGTGGTGTGGTTGTAAAAAATATAACCGAATTTTTTAAAAATGGCTTCCAGTTCTGGCTCAATGGTGTTGTAAAGGGTTTCGCATATGACGATCGGTCTCATTTGGCTCAATATGAGATCGGCATGTTCAAGGATCTTGTACTCCGTACCTTCGGTATCCATTTTAACCAGATCAATGGATTTTACACCACGGGTAGCCACATATTCATTAAAGGTGATGGTTTTAACCGGGGTAGTCACAAAATTTAGTTTTGTAGTCTTGCTACCCGCGTTGCTTTCGCCCGCCAGGTTATGTTCGAGATAATGGTATTTTTTGTTTCTGATTTCATAAAAAGTAATCTCGCCCGATTTTTCAGACAATGCAAGATCCTCGACCTGTATGTTGCTAAATCCATTGAGTAGCACGTTCTCCCGGAAATAGTGCAAAGGACCAGATGCAGGTTCAAATCCTACCACGGATATATCCGGGTTTTCAAAAGCTGCCAGAAGGGAATAATAGCCGATATTGGCGCCTATATCATAGAATACTTTTACTTTTTTGGCAAGTTTTTGAAAAATAGCCGTATATTCAAAATTCTCATATCCTTCCCAATAAAGCAATTTTGCAAGATGACTGGTTTGATTGGCTTTGATTCTCAGGGATTTATCTTTCCGGCTTATTATAGTCAGGATGCCACTCGGAGGCAACATCCATCGCGGAGACAATACTGGGGTAAATGGCTTGAGTGATGCCCTGAGGACTTTATTCACCTCGGGGTGATATATGATCTTATACATGGTCTCTTTCATTGCCTAGGTTCTTTGCTTCCTGATTTTATTTTTCAGGATCACCATTTTTCGGGAACGTCTGGTATCCGGGGGTGCATGCTTCATACATGCGGAATAGGTTGACGAAAATAAGTATTTATTTCATTTTAAATCAACCAAAAGGGAAAATGTTGCCGCTTCTGCTCATTTCCCATTGTGGCGGGAATTGCTGGAACGTGATGAAGATCGGAAGGGATGAGGGGCCAGAGGTAGTCGCGCCATAGGATGTTCGCTTCCATCCAATCCAATGGGTGGTAGATTGCGAATTTGATGGATCAAATCTATGGCCGGATAAGTATCAGCGATACCAAAGCCTTCTCCACGAAATATCTGTTCATATGAGCGGGTATGCAGTTTATTAAAGACATTGCTAAATTCAAATGATTGATTTTCAATTTTTAAGGAACGATAGGTGCGTATGCCTTTTGATCGAATTTCCTCCGGGATAACATCTCCATTAATGCAGAGAAACCACCGAACTCTGGCTCGCTCGAGATGCAAATATCCAGCAGCACGATCGTGACTATGAATATGAACTTTACAGTCCCTGACCTGACCAAAAATCCACATCAGCATGTCAAAAAAATGGACTCCGATGTTGGTGGCTATACCTCCTGATCTTTCAATATCCCCTTTCCAACTGGTGAAATACCAGTGGCCCCGCGATGTAATGTAGGTGAGCTCGATATCCCATATGGTACCGGATGGTGCAGATTCCACTTTTCTCCTGAGTTCAATGACGCTGGGATGCAGCCGCAACTGGAGGATGCAATTGACCTTTTTGTTGCTTTCTTTTTCAATATCCTGCAACGCTTCCAGATTCCATGGGTTAAGAACCAGCGGTTTTTCACAAATTACCTCTGCACCGTGCCGAAGGCCAAATCGAATGTGGGCATCGTGTAAATAATTGGGAGAGCATATGGATACAAAATCGATGGGATTTCCCTGGCGTTTTAGTTTTTCCAGATGACGGTCAAAACGTTCGTATTCTGTGAAAAAATCTGCCTTGGGAAAATAACTATCAATGATACCTACAGAATCGAAAGGATCAAAGGCAGCTACCAATTGATTCCCGGTATCCTGTATGGCTTTCATATGACGGGGTGCAATGTAGCCGGCGGCACCTATGAGTGCAAAGCTCTTCATTATCGCATGATTTTCCTCTGTCAAATGTATGAAAATAAGCACACGTAGGGGTGATTTTTCGATGGGTAATTCATTCCTTGAAGGAGCAATCTCCTATGTTTTGTGGGTTTATGTGTTTAAAATTACTATTGCATTAGATTTATATGGTTATATATTGTGGTCTTATTGATAATTTAGTAAATTGAAGTCGTGTTTATTATCTTAAATAGCCAGAATGTCTCAAAAGGATTTTTATACCATAGGAAAACAATTCATTCTTACCCGATTCAACCTTAAGAATTTTATCGAGGATGAAAGAAAAGATCGAAATGGGAATCCCGTTTTAACTGATGGTTGGATGGATGCCAGAATGAAATTGTTTAAAACGTATTGTCTGCCTTCTGTGCTCAATCAAAGTGGCAAGAATTTTATATGGATGATATATATAGATTCCGGAACTAAAAAAAATACAAAAACGAATTCCAACAATTAACAAGAGATTTTTCATTTATTGTAATTAATGAGTCGAGCTCTTTTGATCAATTTTGCAAAAACACACGTCTGACCTACTTGAACTCAAGCCCAAAGACTGCCAATACATAATCACAACAAGACTTGATAATGATGACCTCATTCACAGGCGGTTTGTGGAGATTGTGCAATCTAAGTTTAATTACCAAAGTTATATTGCCATAAATTTTACAGAAGTTTATATGCTAAATCCATTAGATGAAAATAGATTACATGTGGAATTTCAATTTTCGAATCATTTTGTAAGTCTGATAGAAAAAGTATCAGATGCAGGAATTAGAGGTTGCTACTCCAAAGACGATAGGTTTTGGGACGTCAAAGGTGAAGTCCAGCAGATTGCTGGAGGACCGTACTGCGCCGAAATTATCAGCGATAGAAACCTTGTAAATGATTATAGAGGATTCCCTGTTCTAAAAAAGCGGGACCTTTCCGAATTTTCCCTTGCAGGAGATTTTTCTAACAATTGGTATTCGAAATCCACTTTTCAGATCTGGAAAATGAGCTGGTTTAAAGCATACAGGTATTATAAGCTCAGACATATGGAAAAAAAAGAAAAGGTTCTTAATTCGAAATCTTATGAAGTTCTTCTGCAATTTGTCCTGCCAAAATCTTCCGACTGTATTTTTCGATGTGTTTGCTGTTTACCATCAATGTTCCCGCTTTGAAAGCATGATAAAATTCTAAAATGATGTTTTTAAGTTTTGCATGATCTTCGAAATCAACCACAAAACCCGAATTCGTCTCATGAATAATCCTTGCTGCATCCCCCGTCTCCTTGCCAATGCAGAGAACTGGCCTTCGCGCTCCCAAATACTCATAAAGTTTTCCGGGGATGATGCCGTCGATGTTGGAAGTGTTGTTGAGCAGCAACAGCAGAACCCGGGACCGCATAAGCTCATCGACGACCTGATGGTGTGGGAGATTGTTGATGCTGCGTAGATTGGAATTGAGATCCTGCTCTTCCAAAACTTGATGAGCGGAGAGATCGACCTGGCCGATCAATTTTATTTCCAAATCATCCTCGAAACCGGCATGTTCCCTGCCCAATTCACCCAGCACCTTCCACAATGTCGTTGGGTTGCGGTCGTGATTCAAAGAACCGGCATGTGTAAGCGTGAACTTGTCGTCCAAAGGGACCAGTCCTGCATGTTCAAAATCCTGAGGGTCGTATCCATTGGTAATTACAGTAGGCTTGACCCCAGCGAGATTTTGGAAATCTTCTGCCCAGCTTTGACTGACCGTCACGACCTTGCTGGCGCTCCCCAATACTTTAGATTCCAGTATGTGGTGCTTCCTGTCCGCCCATTTGGTCAACATCAATTTGTCGTAAAAGTCAATGTTGGTCCAGGGATCCCTGAAATCCGCCAACCATGGGATGCGGTGTTTGTTTTTGATGTTCAGCGCCACCATATGGGTCGAATGGGGTGGACCTGTGGAAACTATCGCATCAACAGGATGCTCCTGAAGGTATCGGTCCAGAAATTTCGATGCAGGACGTATCCAGAAACAACGGGCGTCAGGAATAAATAAATTGCCTCTGATCCACACCGATAATTTTTGACTCCAGGTCGCTTTTTTAGAGGAAACCACGCCGGGACTGAGCTTTTCTCCCTGGGCTTTACCCGTGAATTTTTTGTACATCGAGAATGGTTCCCAGATTTTGACCCGATGCGTTTCAATGTCAGGTGGGATCTGTGAGGAAAGACTGTCATCTTCTACTGCACCTTCACCGCCCTGTACAGTGAGAATAACCGGTTCCCATCCAAAATCACGCAGGTATTTTGTCATTTTCAACCAGCGTTGAACGCCTCCTCCACCCATAGGGGGCCAGTAATAGGTGATGATAAGCACTTTTTTGCGGGTACTAGAATGAGTCATCCGGTTAATTTTGCACGAAAAAATAGTGTATAACGATCCCGATCATGTTCAGAAATTTCAGTTATTCTCAAGAACCATTCTTACGTATGGTATTGTACAAATTGAGTAACTCTTCAGTGAACGATGGCCAGCTGTATTTGTACTTTTCCGCTCTCATGCTTTTCTGAAAGTTTTCCATTCGGTCTTCCTGAAAATATTCTGCAATATATTTTGCAATATCTGCCGGGTCTTTTTGGGTGACATACCCGGTATGTTGGTGGTGTACCACTTCAGCCAATCCTCCCACGTCAGTGACCAGAATGGGGCATTCAAAATGATAAGCCATCTGTGAAACACCGCTTTGACTGGCAGTCTTATAGGTTTGGATGACCAGATCTGCCGCCGAAAAGTAATAGGTTAATTCTCCGGTGGGAATGAATTGGTCGATGAGTGTAACCCGGTCCCTAATGTGAAGATGGTCTATCAAGGTTTCGTACTTTGCTTTGGGTTCATAAAACTCCCCAGCTACGATCAGTTGGATATTCTGGGATTGTACCTCTGGCCGGGCCAAGGCCTGTAAGGTCAAATCCAGTCCTTTATAATCGCGGATCAGACCAAAAAACAACAGATATTTCCCTTCAGGATCCAGATCCAGATACTCTCTGGCAGCGGATTTCTCCATTTTCTCTCCCAGGTTTGTGTTGATGGGGTGGGGGTATGAAGTTTTGGGCTTGGTGGTGAATTGATCCAACTCTTTGAGGGTCGTCTGAGAAAGGGTGATGAAGCCATCGAAAGCTGAGATAAAATACCGGGTCAGCAGCCCATCACCAGGCCGACTTTCGTGTGGAATCACATTGTCGCACATGGCAATGGTTGTAATTTTTCGGTCCAGCAAACGTACGACCGAACCCATGGACGGAGCGAAGAAAGGCATCCAATACCGCACGATCACCAGATCGGGTTGCATCTTGTTTATTTTTCCAGCTACCCGGAACCAGTTTGCCGGATTAAGGGAATGGATCATCCTGTCAATCTTGAGGTCCGGTGGTTTGGATTCCGGTTTAAATTGACTTTTGCCAGGGAAAAGCAGGTCTGGATATTGCACTTTAAAGGTGATGATCGATGCATCGTGCCCGTTGGTATTGAATGCTTCGCACAACGATTCATTGGTGTCGGCTATTCCACCCCGGTACGGGTGAGCAGGTCCCAGGATAATTATTTTCATGAACCGTATTCGTCTTTTATCGTGACCATATGAGTGTGTTGGATACATCAGAGGCACATTTGCAGTCCCGGATGAACCAAGCCGCGAAAACGGGGCTCCTGACGCGAGTTCCAACGGCCACAAGATAATACTTTTAAAATATTCGCTTGAAGGCCGTAGGGGAATGGAATAAACCGGATTTTTTCAAAAATCCTTTCTTCCTCCCATCCGGACAAAGCTCACCACGGGCAATATGGACCACAGGATCAGGGTGATCACGGAAGTGATAAGACCGAGCTGTGTTCCGAAAAATTGTTTGAATACGGCGCCGGTATATCCGAGGAGTGCTGAAATATCCAACTTGAGCAATATGATTAACCGCGATAGATCGATCGGGTTGAATACCGTAGCCACAAGCGAAAAGTTGTCCAGTGGATATTGTTCAAAAGCAATCAAAGCCATCAGGAATAACCCGTCGTAAATCACTGCCATAAACAGCCAGGTTAATATGGCATAACCAAACCCTTTGATACGGTTTTCGTTGGCGATGGCCATGTTAAAGGCCAATGCCGTAAAAATGAAGGTGAGCAATGCACCGATGAGAATTAACATCGCGAAATCCCAGATCGCATCGCTGCGGGACAGACCATAAGCGAGGTATGGGATGCCCAGTCCGAGCACCAGGCACATGGTCAGAGATAAGGCGACTCCCAGGAACTGACCCAGGAAAATCGTGGAGCGTCGGATAGGTTGGGCCAGGAGGAGTTCGGTGAATTCTCGCGAATTGTAATAATACATGACGCCAAAAATGGTGCCGATCAAGGGGACGAGTACCACGATCACATTCATCATGGTAATCACCCCTTTGGATAAATCATGGTTGAGAAACAACATGACAAATCCCAGCACAAGATAAAATAAGAAGTACACATAACTCCATCTGCTACGAAGCAGGTCCGAAATACTGTATTTTAAAATCTTATACATGGATGGTGGATTGAGATTGGGTAATAGATGCTATAGCATGTTCTACGTTGGATTGATCCGTCCGGATTTTCAGGTCTTCGATAGTCCCCTTAAAGTATATGACCCCCTCTAGCAGATAAATGATTTCATCGGCTACTTCCTCCACAAAACTCATGATGTGGGAAGTCACGAGAATGGTTTTTCCTTTGTCCCGTTCCTGTTTCAACAGATTTTTTAGTTTGATCATGGAGCCGGGATCAAGACCAGTGGTGGGTTCATCAAGGATAAGAATGGGACAGTCAAACATCAGAGCCAGTACAATATTGACCTTCTGGCGAGTACCTCCCGACAAATTGGCCATCTTCTTATTGAGAAAGGGTTTCAGTCCGAGTATGTCAATCAATTCCTGCTCACTGGAAGACGCTCCCCTAAGATCTTTGATCATGCTTAATAATTCGCGAAGTCGAAGATTCCCCGGGAATTGCGAGATCTGTGGCATGTAGGTGATGGATTTTCGGTATTTCCAGCTTTGGTCCACGGATATGCCGTCTACCTCTATCTGACCATCGTCTGGAATAACCATCCCAAGGATGCATTTGATCAATGTGGTTTTTCCAGATCCATTGGGTCCCAATACAGCATAGATTCCTCCTTCAGGGATATGGAGATTGAGTTTTTTAAGGACCTCGTTCTTGCCAAAGCTTTTTTCCAGTTGTTGAACGCGAATCATATTATCTTTTTCATAAGAGGTGAAGGGTCAATCAGATTGTCGGGGGTGAAGGAGGGCGACACCTTTTCTGAGAAGTCAATGATGTCCATAAATAAACTCCTTAACAGGATAATGCTTTCCGGAATCCGATTGACGATATAAGAAAAAAGATTCACGGGTCTGTATGGAACATCACCGATGCCGTCCTTGTCCAGATCATAACCTGAATATCGGCTCCAGTAATTATATTTAAATTCATTGTCATGGATCTGACTGTTGTAAGCCAGGTCAAAGGAATTGTGCAGGAAATTATTATAGGTGAAATGGTTTGTATATATCGCACCCCTGATTTTGAGGCCCCAGCCATTTTCTATAAAACTATTTCGAGTATAAATGATGCGATTGGATCCTTCCACCTGGATGCCGGTGGTGTTTTTGATAAAACTATTTCCACTAATTTCTGCGTCATAAATTTCCTTCAGTAAGAGCCCATAGGAAGAGGGTCCCCAGTTTTGAGTGAAAATGTTGTCGATCATATCGATGTTGCGGGAAAACATCACCGCCACCCCGGCTCCGTTGTTTTCAAAAGTGTTGTTTTCATACCGGTCATGATTGGAAAACATAAAATGCAGTCCGTACCTTATATTGTGGTGGCTGTGATTGTTGCGGATCAAACAACTGTCGGCAAATTCAAAATATATACCGTCCCGTGCACCTGATATGGTATTGTTTTCAATCATTACTTGCTGAGCGTACCAGAGGTGGATTCCATTTCCGGATCCAAATTCATCACTGGCATTGCCGCGGATAATATTGTGGCTGATCCTGCCATGGTGAGACTTTTGGAGGTAGATTCCAAAAAAGAAATCCTCCAGGATTAAGTTTTGTAGTACGAAGTCGCGACTTTGGACCACCCTGATTGCAGCGTGATCCTGGGTGTAACTGGTCTGTACTCCCCGGATGATTAACCCGTCCAGTGTAACGCTGTCTGAGGTTATTCGGATGATCTCTCCCTGGTATGCCCCGTCGATGATGGGATGATCGATACCCTGGATGACCAGGGGTTTGTCAATAAGGATATTGAATTCCCTGTATGTACCCGATCTGACAAGGATCGTATCATGGGGCCGTGCCTCCTTCACTGTTTTTCCTATTCCGGGGCCCTGAGGATGAACTTCGATTGTCCTGGCCAACACCGTGATCGGTGTACCCGTTGATATAATAATCGCAAGGATCGACCAAAGAAGATAGTGTGTTTTCATTTTTGCTGTATGTTGTAGTGTCTGTGGGTTCCATTCCATAAGTCAGGACCGTATAAATTGGAACACTAATGCGATATCATGTCATGGCTATTGTTTAGATGTGATTTTAGTTGTATCCAGTTCAATATTTCGCCACCATTCTCCTCTCGGATCCGTTCTGCTGAATTTCGATGCGCGAATCCCGATAGGAATGCACCCATCGGGCTGGGTAAGGAAGGACTGATGAGATAGGTGGATAAGGTAGCGTCGATCAGGTCACCAGGATTTTCAAAATCAGTGATGAGAAACATCGCGTAATCATTTTTATCCTCCGTTTTCAGGAAACTGACCATACATTCGATGGCATCAAATTTTTTCGTTCGGCCTTTATTGGTGACCAGCTGGGCCGCAAATTGTTTGTCCACGATGGTCATATGGCAATAGGAGCACAGGTCCGATCCGTATCGAATAGGGTCGGGCCGAATTTGACAGCTTGAAAGCCCCAGTATGACGATAACCAGTACGGCAATTAATTTATACATGATTGTTTTTTTTTATTTTAAGAATATTTCGAGGATCTTCTGCCTGTAAAATAGGCTCCTAGTACGAACAACATGCCGATGCCCATGGCGTAGGCCCCGGAGGCTGGATAAGAGTACACATCAAAATTGAGCATTTTCTGATATCCGAGAAGGGGTGGTTTGTAGGTCATCGGTGTTCCATCTGGTTGGGTAAGCTTCATGATGGCATTGGGATCCAGATTGGTGCCATAATCGGTCAGCCAAAGATTGAAATCGTAGATACCAATTAGACCAAGTACTGCCATGACAACGAACCAACCCAGGAACCAATAGGGTGATAATGTCCGTTTGGCTCCCAGGATGCCGATGACCAGTCCCAGAAAAACCATGATTCCCACTACCCAGGGAAAAACTTCAAACTCCCACATTTCTCCAGGCCCGGGTAAAGGCTGCATACCTATATAGTGGTTGAGCCCGTCGATATTTTGCAGATCAAAAGGTTCATCGCCTTCGAGCCTGGAAATATGAATTTTCATACCAAGGGGGTCCGGATATTGTGGAGCGCCCAGCATAATGGTCCACAAGGGGAGGAAAAATAGTCCGGCTACCAGGCAACTTCCGATGATCATCAATATGCTTGCTTTTTTCATAATATGGTGGCCTTGAATGGGAAAATATGGGTCAGGCTTCAGTGTGCTACCTGACCCATGCAAAAATTGAAAACACTACTTCCTTAATCTCCAAGGGACCAGGCCAAAGGAATATTGGAGTCTGCGGGGGATACCCGAACAAAGCCCTGCATTTCCTGATGCAGTGCACTGCAAAAATCGGTACAGTAGAATGGCCAGATCCCCACCTTGGTCGGCTCCCACACCATGGTTTCAGTTTGCCCTGGCATCACCAGCAATTCCGTATTGGTGGCGCCCATCATTGCAAATCCGTGCGGAACATCAAAATCCTGTTCCAGATTGGTGACATGAAAATATACCTTATCACCTACCTTAATTCCTTCAATGTTGTCCGGGTTGAGGTGACTTCGTATCATGGTCATGTAGACGTGGACTTCATTTCCTTTACGTTCTATCCGAACATCTGAATCCCGTGTGGTCGCATGTTCGTGTTTGTTTTCGGAAAGCAGAAATATTTTTTTGGATTTGGACTGGATTATTTCTGCTGGGATGAGGGATGCGTAGTGAGGTTCTCCTATCGTTGGAAAATCCAGTAGTAATTCCATTTTGTCCCCCGTAATGTCATAAAGCTGGGCTGAGTGGTTCATTTCAGGACCGGTAGGGAGGTATCGATCCTTGGTGATCTTGTTCATGGCGATCATGTATTTACCAAATGGTTTGGCAGAATTACCCCCCGGAATGGCCAGGTGACCTACGGAATAATAGGTAGGTTGGCGATCCAGAATCTCCCAGGTGCCCAGTTTCCATTTGACTACCTCAGAGGAAATGAAGAAAGTCGTATAGGCATTGCCTTTATCATCAAACTCAGTGTGCAGAGGCCCCAATCCGGGTTGGACCACCGTACCTCCCAAAACATCTTCAAAATTGAGAATGGGAATTCCGTAGGCTTCGCCGGCAAATTTCTCTTGCTCGATGGCTTCGAGCATTTTGGAAAATGAATGGACGGTCAGGTCTGCTGACAATTTACCATTACCCACGATATATTCTCCTGAAGGATCCACGTCACAGCCGTGAGGCGATTTCGGAGTTGGGAGGAAGTACACCAGGCCTGGAAGTTCGGAAGCATCCAGGACACGGACTTCCTTTTTGAGTGTAGCGGTAGCAGTGTGGGTGGATTCGTCGTAAATATTGTGGTAATATTCGGTGTTTTCTGTGGTGAAATCACCACTTTGGATGTATTCCTCCGCCTTTTTCCAATTGATGGCGGCGATAAAGTCTTTGTCATTTTGAGAGGCATTGACCTCCATGAGGGTGTGGGCTTCTTCGGTATTGTATGAGCTAACGAAGTACCAGCCGTGAGACTTGCCCCGTCCGGGGTGAGCGAGATCGTAATCGAAGCCTGGAACTCTGATCTGAAAAGAAAGATCCATATGACCACTGTTGGGATCAACGCTGAGAAATGAAAAGCTGGCAGCGAATTTACCTTTGCGTTCGGAAATGGGTATATCCTGCTGGGGGATGGGAACGCCAAACCGGGTGCCGGCAATCACATATTCCGTGTTTTCGGTTACGAAGGCTGAACTGTGGTTCCCTGCACTGTTGGGGATTTCGATTATTTCCGCCGTTTCAAAGGTGGTGAGATCTACGCGGGCTACCCGTGGGGTATTGTTGGCATTCATGAACACCCAACGTCCATCGAGTTGTCCATTGGTTTGTGAAATATCAGGATGGTGAGTATCGTCCCAGGGTATCATTCCAAAGGTAGTCTGGAGCATCGGTTTGGTTTCTTCGTTGTAGCCGTACGCTTTTTCAGGATCCTGAGAGAAAACCGGAATAACCTTGAGCAAACGTCCGGATGGGATGCCATAGACTGAGAGTTGGCCACTAAATCCTCCGGACAAAAAACCGTAGAATTCGTCGTATTCACCTGGAGGAATGTAGGTCCGTGTTGCGGCATTGGAAGATAAGGCACCCTGTGATTGTGAGCCGGGAGCGTTACATGCTGCCAGGATTGCGAGGCTGCAGATTGCAATTGTGACAAAAGGAAAAGACAATGTTTTCATGACTTATATTTTTGGAAAAGATTAGAGAGTTCTGAAGTATTCCAGGATGGCCCGGGCTTCGTCTTCGTTGAGGTTTTGATTGGCCATGGGGGATCCGTTAAATTCCATGAGTAGGTCTTTGGCAAGGGGGTCTTCTTTGACCATCACATCGGGGTTGAGGATCATGTTCATCACCCATTCCGGCGATCTTCTTTGGAGAATATTTATGGGAGCAGGTCCGATAAATTTGGAATCTGGCTTGTGGCAGGCGACGCACATCATGTCGAAAATTTCCTTCCCTTTTACTGCCAATTTGCGGTCGATTTCCGGATCCAGCGTGATCGAGGTGATAGGTCCCACACCTTTGTTCTCCAGGTCGATTCGTTCCGAGGCTTTGACTTGTGGCTTTGGTGCTTCCTGGGTGGTGGTTGGTTGGTTTGAAGATGTTTCGGTGGTGGATTTGTCATTTCCGCACGCCAGGATCAATGCCAGCGCGGCGCATTTCAATAGTGTTTTCATGGTAGAAATGTTTTAAATTTTAGTGCAAGGTATGCATCGTGGTGTAGTCGCTGTATGACTTATGTCATAAAATAAGAAAAAAAGATCAAAATATCTTAAATATGAACCTGATAAAAAGATTACCACCCAAAATGAACCTGTTTTTTAAGGGAAGGGGGTGGTCGAACAGATGCCGGGCGTTTCTACAATTAACCTCTGATTTCCACATTCTGAAGGTGATCTTTGAACAGAGGCACGGCCATGCGTTTCTATATTTTAAAATCTGACTCTGGTTCAAATTTGTTCAGTTATAATCACCAAAGTAGCCTGAGGAATCACCCGTTCATTCCAAATTATGACCGATTGTTATAATGTGTTGGTTCGCTATGAGCTTGTTTTTATATTTGATGTGGGGATATGAAGCTCCTGTGCGTATTCAAACATCAGTAAAGAAACAGGGATTCGTTAAATGACTTAAAGTTAATGGATCATGTGCTGGGGCTCCAAAAGAAACAGCCGATAAACCCCGATTGATTCATTTTGTGGGATTGCACTCCACCATGCGATCCCATTTTTTTGTCCTTTTCCCTCGCATAAAAGTTCCCTTAAAGAAGTGTAATTGGCCCGATTTACGAGAATGTAAGGTATACATGGTAGCTTGATCTCAGATCAAACCGCCATAATGTGAAAACAAAGTGGTCAGAACAATATCTGAAAGTAAATAAGTCCAGCATTTTCGGAAGACTTTCCAGCTTTGTTCTGAAGGATATGATCGAATTATCATCCAAAATTTCAACATGATATTGACCAGTCCAATGACTGCGAATAGCAGAAGCCATGGACCCGTGTACGATATGGCGACTCTGGTGATAAAAAATATTAGAATTAGGCAGCCTGTTACGGTATTCGAATATTCAAACGAATTCTTATGTTTCAAAGCAACAATATTTATTCCTTGTTCTCGCTAGTAGCAAATATTTCGAGGTCCAAACAAGACATTCCGGAAATTTGTGGGCAATTTTAACCCAGCTTGCGCAAAAAACACGATTTTAAAAATAATTTTTGGTTTTTCGG
>CAYRRD010000085.1:0-13755 GCA_964426625.1 uncultured Saprospiraceae bacterium
TTTGGACGATTACGGGCCAGATCTGTGATCCGAAATGACCCTATTGAACGATTTTGTATGGCTCCCCAAAATCGCAAATAGGTGGAACGAGACAGTGGAAGGACTTTGGAACTCCATCCTGACTATGGGCTCCCTTTAATCCGGGATTAATAAATTGTTAAGATAGCAGCACTGATATTTGTATTAAGTATGAATATATCAGAATCGAAGACCCAATATTCAATCCCACCTCGGGAGTTACAACCCCTTGGTGGTCAGTATTATTTTCCCTCTTGCTTATTTCCGCACCACGCTGGCTACGAATGCTTTCAGACTAAAAAACAACATCATAAAAATGCTAAACCTGCCCAGGAAATCACCCCAGATGGCATAAAAGGTCAGGCGATCATTGAGCTGAACAGTCACCGGAATGACAGCAGCCTCATCGTAGTCATTGGGTGAAACTACCGGACGTCCTAATTGATCAAACGCACCACTCATTCCCATATTCGCCGACCTCAACACACTGCGACGATACTCTATCGCCCTTAAGGCCGCAAACTCATAGTGCTGACGATGTCCTGCCGTATTTCCCCACCAACCATCATTGGTCACAATTCCGATCACATTGGCCCCCTGAGCAATGTACTTCCGGGTATATTCACCGTACACAGATTCATAACATATTACCGGCGCTATTTTACCATGTCCAAAATCGAAAACGTCCTGAGAACCTATACGTCCGTAACCATGGACCGATCCTCCCAGCTGATCAATGATGGGATTGAGAAAAAAAAGCAATCGTCTGTATGGAAATATCTCGGCGCCGGGAACCAGTTTCTGTTTATGATAAACCGGAATCGTATCCAGCCCAAGCATAATCGCAGAATTGTAAGCTTCCCATTGAAATGTCTGTCCGGTGGGGTCCGTACTGGTGCGTACCGAAGACCGGTCAATAGGCTTACCGCGGAATACCCGGTAAGCAGCGATACCCATAAGCAGTCGCGACTCCCCTCCATGCTGTTCCAGCAACTGGTTGAGCCGGGTCAATGAGGGATTTAGATCTATATTATCGAGATTGATACCGTCGAAGATCGTTTCAGGCAGGACGATCAGATCGGGATTTGTTTCCAACGCTTTTTCCACCAATGCACTATAGACAGCCCATCGGGATTCCTCATCCTGGGTAAATTTTTCAAAATGGGGCTCAATGTTGGGATTAATCACCACAGCATGCAGGTCGGAACCCGCAGGAGATGTGGTAAAATAAACGATGAGGGACCAAACCATCGGAACGATCAGCCAAAACAACCATTTGCCAATGATCGAAAAACGGACCAGAGATCTTGTCAAGCCATGCTTTCTGAGCAGCTGGAAGAACAGGTAGTTGAGCATTAGGATCCATAAAGTTCCACCCAGCGTTCCCGTATATTCGTACCACTGGGCCGCAGCCGGCCAGGATGCCAACGCATTCCCCAAATGGAGCCAGGGCCAGGACAATTCCCATCGCAGGTGAAAAAACTCAAAGGTCAACCAGCCTGCGATAAATAAACTCCCGAAATACCAGTCAATTTTGGCTCTTTTGTGGATCCAACTGATCCAACCCACCACCAGAACCATCAATCCGGTATTGATCAGCATACCCACTATACCCGGTAAAAATGCGGTATTGGTGATCCAGAAGGTGGTTCCGATATTCCATATTATGAAAAAATTGAAGGAACCGTACAGCAACCATCTTTTACTCAGGCGGCCATGATAGTGCTCGTTTTCCAGCCACAGCAATGGAATGAAGGCAAAAAATATCAAAGGCAGAAAGGGCAAAGGAGGGAATCCCAGACACGCCAACACACCCCCTAGAGCTGAGAACAGAAACACATGGATATGTTGCCGAAATCCCACACGTAAGGCCAGCAATCCAGATAGCACCAGCCAGGCTCCGACCAGAAGAATCAGGGTTTCGTGGTTCCACAACGGCTTTTGAAGTATTCGTATCCCAGACGCCACAGCCATGATCAACCCCACGGTCAGCGAACCGATCGCGTATTTTTTAATATCCGAATCTTTCCATTTCATATGCTGCGTCTGCTTCAGAAAATTATTTTGAAAATATAAAGCCGACTTCCCCTGTTTCAACATCCCGCCAGGCAGGGCCCATCCCCGTCAACAATCACCTCTTATACAAAAGACGCACGGTCGTGAAGCTCTACGGTCGCATCCCCTCAATCTTCATAAATAACAGACGGTTGGCCGTGGGGTATGAGGATCGCATTCCCACATCCAAAACTCTCCCACCCCGAAATTCTCGCCTCTTTCTATCTTCTTCCCTTTACCTTACCACGCTTCCCGGCTCTACATCCTTCGCCGGAGTCACGAATGCCAGATGGCCATCCCCATCCTCGGCCATCAGGATCATCCCCTGCGAAATCACCCCACGCAATTTTCTGGGGGCAAGATTGCTGACATACACTACCCGCTGACCGATAATCGCTTCCGGCTGGTAATGCTCGGCGATACCCGATACGACGGTACGCTGTTCTGCACCCACATCCAGCGTGATCTGAAGCAATTTATCCGCTTTTTTCACTTTGGAAGCCTCCGTAATCACGGCCACACGAAGATCGAGTTTTTGAAAATCATCGAATAAGATCTCGGGTTTGAAATCGGGCGTGAACCCGGTGACCGAAGGTTCCTTCGCTGTCTTTTCCCCTCCGGGGGTGCCAGACATCTGTTCCACTGACCGAAGCTCCAGTTTTTTTATTTGCTCCTCTACAACCTCATCATCGATACGGTCAAACAAATGGATCGGTTTACCAATCCGATGACCCACTGGGATGAGGGCTTCCCCTTCCGCCAGCGTACCCATCAGTTCGAGCAATTCCCCATCCCCCGTCAAAGCCGGAAGTCCTAGAATTTCCCGCAATTTTGCTGAAGTGAATGGCAGGAACGGATAAAGGATGACACTTAACGCCGTCGCATATTGCAAACAACAGTTCATCACCACTTTCACGGTTTCTTCATCCTCTTTAATCAGTTTCCAGGGCTCATTCTGTTGTAACACAGTGTTTCCTGCGGAGGAAATCTCCATAAGTACCCGCAGTGCCGATCGAAATTCAAATTTTCGTATATACGCACCAAACAGATCGAGACGATCAAACAAATCGAGCATTTCGGAATCGTGCCAGATGGGCATATCTTCCTGACCACTACCCTGGAATTCCAGATCGGGATCAAAATCGGGGACAAGCCCGTCATAATATTTGTTGACCAGCACAGCCACCCGGTTGATAAAATTACCGAGGTTGTTTACCAACTCATTGTTGTTGGCTTCCTGCCAGCCTTTCCAGGTAAACTCAGAATCCTTCTGCTCCGGCATATTTTTGTAAAGTACATACCGCAGTACGTCTTCCTTACCCGGAAATTCATCCAGGTACTCATGCACCCACACGGCCCAGCCCCTAGAAGTCGAGAGTTTGTTGCCCTCGAGATTCAAAAACTGATTGGCCGGAACATTCCGGGGTAAAATGAAATCGCCATGCGTTCGCAGAATAGCAGGGAAGATCAGGCAATGAAACACGATATTGTCTTTTCCAATAAAATGGATGAGTTCTGTCTCCTCATCCTTCCAATATGTTTCCCAGTTTTCACCATGATCCTGGGCCCATTGACGGGTCGCAGAAATATACCCGATGGGGGCATCCATCCAAACATACAGCTTCTTTCCTTCCGATCCCGGAATTTCGGACGGCACATCCACGCCCCAGTCCAGATCACGCGTCATAGACCGCGGTTGCAATCCCTGATCAATCCAGGACATACACTGGCCGATCACATGGTTTTTCCACAAGGAGGGGTCATGATGGAATTTTCCCTCGAGCGTGCCTTCCGATATCCACGTCTTCAACCATTCCTCATTCCGGTCCAGGGGCAAATACCAATGGGTGGTGGACTTTAAAACCGGTTTACTACCGGTCAGCATGGACACAGGGTTGATCAGATCATTGGGACTGAGTGTGCTTCCGCACGATTCACACTGATCTCCGTAGGCATCTTTATATCCACAGTTGGGGCATTCGCCTTTGATGTATCTGTCCGCCAAAAACATCCCCGCCTCATCATCAAAATACTGCTCCGTGGTTTGTTCCTCGAAAACCCCTTTCCGGTACAAATTGCGGAAAAAATCCTGAGAGGTTTCCGCATGGATTTCTGCCGATGTTCTGTGGTAAATGTCAAAACTCATTCCGATCCGGTCAAATGTCGTCTTGATTAATTCGTGGTACTTATCGACGATCTCCTGGGGCTTCACATTACTCTGCCGGGCTTTCATCGAAATCGCTGCTCCATATTCATCTGATCCACAGACAAATAAAATGTCTTTGCTCATCAATCGCTGGAAACGAACATAGGCATCAGACGAAAGATAAGCACCTGCCAGATGCCCCAGATGCAAAGGTCCGTTGGCGTAAGGCAATGCCGCTGTCACCAGATATCGTTTCGGAAAAAAAGCATCTTCCATATTATTCAAATAGTTACGATTGACAAATTCAACACCAGCCACTTTGTGAGTGTAGAAAATTAACCCCTGGAATTATAATGAGCCTTTTTGTATACACTTGATTACAAAAGTCCCTACTCCACCCTACTCCAGGTATATCTTCTCTACCCAAACACACCCACCAACCTGGAACGCTGTCCCTGGGAAAACACCGGACTCACCATTTTCTCACTTTGTGAATACGCAAAGTTCCAAAATACAGAGATCGGAGGTTTTTCCGCGCGCAAATATAAAAAGATCTTGACTTCAAGCATCAAATCCAACGAACAAATGGAAGAACAGATCGATGCGGAATCATATCGTGCCGGGCATAGATCCTCGTACTGAGTTCAAATATCCCGGGAATTACGGGTTCATAATCCAGTTCATAGGTCAGGACACCATCCTCCGAGGATTTCAGATGGTAAGGTACTCGATCGACGATTTGAAATTGCCCGCTTCGTCGCTCACCGATAACCAGTTCTACCCCGATATGGCCCTCCTGGATCATACCGGGATTGAGTCGCAGTTGACGCCGGTAATTTTCGCCTGCAAAAATCCGCTCATCCGATATCCTGATTCGCTCATGGTCCAGCACCTGGATGTGATCCCAGTATTTCAACATGTCCTTGCGCCAGGCAATGAGTCTCCGAATGCCCGAAAAACGGTCCTTCAAAACCTCCTTGCTCCGAGAGATCAAAGGATCGTATAACTGGCTTACATAATCCGTCAGCATCCTGTGGGTTGTAAATTTGGGTGCCACCCTGGTCATACTATTTCGGATATACCCTACCCAGGTCTCCGGAATTCCGGCTTCGTTCCGGTGAAAGAACGCATCGGTAATTTCATTTTCCAGCAAAGTATATATATAATCGGCATCGAGTTCGTTTTGCAACGCCTGATCGGGATAAGTTCTTTCCAGCGGCAGGGCCCAGCCCGCATTGACCTCAAATCCTTCGACCCACCACCCATCGAGCACGCTAAAATGAAGTCCGCCATTCATGACCACCTTCTGTCCGCTTGTTCCCGAAGCTTCCAGTGGCCGCGTCGGTGTATTGAGCCAGATGTCCACCCCACTAACCATCATCCGGGCCAGGTCCATATCGTAATTTTGTAAAAAGATCACCTTCCCAACAAAAGCCGGCATTTTGGAAATTTCCACCACACGACGGATCAGATCCTGACCGGCGGTATCGCGTGGATGGGCTTTTCCGGCAAAAATAAATGTCACCGGTTTGTCCGGATGGTTTACGATTTTTTCCAATCGGTCCAGATTCTGGAAGAGCAGAGTGGCCCGTTTATAGGTGGCAAACCGTCGGGCAAAACCGATCAGCATGCTATCGGGGTTGATTTTACGGGAAACATCCCGGATGTATGAGGGATTCTCCAGTTCCGTGATCGCTTTATCGCGAGTTCTTTCCTGGATAAACTGGTGAAATTTCTCACGAAGCGATTTCCGTATCGCCCATATATCTGAATCGGTCATCTGTTGTACGATGTTCCAATCCGGCTCACCCGAAAGTTTCGGGGCTTCGAGCACTTCCCGCCATTCATCCGTAGTCCAGGTGCTATAATGGACGCCATTGGTGACGTAGGTTATATGGTTTTCTTCCGGAAAATAGCCAGGGTACAACCCTGCAAACATTTTCTGACTCACGGCTCCGTGCAGACGACTTACTCCATTGATTTCCTGGGCCAGCCTACATGCCAGCACGCTCATAGAGAACCGTCCCTGGTCCGAAGATCCGTCGATCTGACCCAGGTGGATAAAATGTTCCCAACTAATCTTCAGTCGGTCGGGCATATAACCCAGATATATGCGAACGAGGGATTCCTCAAAGATATCGTGTCCTGCGGGAACTGGTGTATGGGTGGTAAATAGCGTGGTGGATCGAACCACTTCAGTAGCCTGATCGAAGGACAAATTGTGTCTGTCGATGTAATGGGTCAGTCGTTCCAGTCCCGCGAACGCCGCATGCCCCTCGTTCAAATGATAAATGGCTGGTTGGATTCCCAATCGCTCGAGCAACCTGATCCCGCCGATTCCCAATAAAATCTCCTGCTTGATCCGGTGTTCGCTGTCTCCACCATAGAGGTGGTGGGTCAGAGACCGATCCTGCTCCTCATTTTCCTCTATATCTGTATCCAAAAGATATAGGGGCGTGTTCCCCACATCTACCTTCCATATCCGGGCTTTGACAGTCCGCCCCGGCAGAGAAATCGATACAGATTGCCATTTCCCGTCCTTTGTCCGAACCGCTTCAGCAGCAGAGGTTGTAAAATTTTGCTGGTCATAGGAAGCAATCTGATGACCGGAGGCTGAAATGGTCTGTGAAAAATATCCATACCGGTAAAACAATCCGATAGCCACCATAGGTACATTGTCATCGCTGGCCTGCTTCAGGTAATCCCCAGCCAGAACACCCAATCCGCCCGAGTAAAGCTTGAGAGAGGCATGAAGTCCGTACTCCATACAGAAATAAGCTACCAGTCGCGATCGATCCTGTTCTTTTTTTCGCTCCTTGTAAGCCCGAAAGCGGTGCATCACCTCACCCAGCTGACGGGTAAAAGATTCGGTTTCCTGCAGGGATTGCAGGCGGCCAAAACTCACCCGTTGCAACAGTTCGATTGGATTTTTCTGGGTAGCCTGCCACAGATCAGGATCGATAGATCGAAATAGATCGGTGGCTTCCGGATCCCAGCTCCACCATATGTTTTTGGACAGCTCCTGGAGGGATTCCAATCCCTCGGGTAGATTGCTCGTAATAATGACCTGACTCCATGCCGGGGCATTCACTTTGACATCAAAAGAAATATTTACCTCCGGCCCCGATTCCACCAATTGCTCCACGATGGCTTTGTGCCTTTGCGACAGTTGATCGATGGCGAGATTGTAGGCCGATCTGTAATAATTGATCTGCTCTTCCCACAGCGCTATTTTAGAAACCTGCAAAGCACTTTCCCGATATGGATTTCTGGCCTTTTCACTCAGATTCCCAAAATGCAGGACGGACTGGGCAATATGGTGGACCACTTCATCATCCTCCCTCCCCAACCGACTCAATATTTTGATACCCGGCCGGTCCGCCTGATAATGATCCTGAACCCATCTGCCAAATCCGGCCAGATCCGTGGTAATCGTGGGAATACTGAAGGCCAGGCTTTCCAGTGGCGTGTAGCCCCAGGGTTCATAATACGAGGGAAATACCGTATAGTCCAGTCCAATGAGGGTTTCGTAATACGAAAGGTTGACAATACCATCCCGGCCATCGAGATAGCTCGGAATAAACACCACCTTCACCCTGTCCTCCATATCATTGTCCAGGCCCACCTGACCGAGCCTGTGCAAAATAGGCTCATGATCGCTATTCACCAGGTAATGGGATAAATATTTATTGCGTCTGCCCGACGACTGAACCAATTGCCCGGGGTTCTCAAGATTGAGCAGGACCCGGTTGCGCGGACCATGCTGCGCTGCGGGAATCAGGATAAATGCCAGGATGGATCGCTGCAATTCCTGATATTCCTGCAGTCTGCCCATTGCATCGATAAAGAGATCCAGACCTTTGTTTCTGAATTCATTGCGTCCACTGATTCCCACCAACAGAGCATCTTCATCCGGTGTAACCCCCATCACGGCTTCAGCTACCTTCAGGAGCCGGGCTCTTGCAGCAGCCCTTTTGGCCTCAAAATCACCATCCACGGGCCTGAAATCCAATTCAAAACCATTGGGGGTGACGAGATCCACCTTCTTTCCCAGGAACAATTCGCATTCCCGGGCTGTAATTTCGGATACCGTGGTAAACACATCCGCTTCCCGGGCTGATACCATTTCCAGTGAATGCTTCGCCCGCACAAACAGTTCCTGAGATTTCAGATCGGGATCGATGTAGGGTAGCTGGCTGTAAAGATCCTCCCCGGATGCGGCAATGGTCCGTCCCAGCACCGTGGCATGACAGGTAAACACATGCGCTATGCGGGGCATATTGTCCTTGAGATAAAGCAATCCCGTTCCCGTCATCCATTCCTGAAAATGAGCGACCACATCCTTCTGTGGGGGAATGTAGAAATTTGTAAAACTTTCGATGACCTGGCCCACCCCGTATCCAAATACAGCCGGTTCGATATAATCCCAGTGCCCTGTGAGGGAATCCAGCTGGTATTTTTCCCAAAAAATAGATAGAATTTCATCTTTTTGCTCGATAAAAGGGGTAAAGTCCACCAGGATAACCACGGGTTTTCCCACCACTTGCCAACGTCCTATCCGAACGTGCAAACCAGAAGCCTGTGCGGCAATTCGCCAGTCTGCAAACAACCGGGGATCCTCCTCAAACTCCGGATTGGCATGGGTACTCCGCCATACATCCGGGCCTACACAGATATAATTGTCACCGAGCAATTCCACGCATTTTTTGGCTTTGGTGGTAATCACGGTATGGATTCCACCCACCTTGTTGCAGACCTCCCAGCTTATTTCAAATAAATAATCGGGCTTCTTCAGTTGATTTGCCATAGGTAAATATTTTGAAGATCAATCGGCATCAGGACACCTGGCCTTTGAGATAGGAAAGTCGTGCCTCCAGGGCAGCGATTTCAGCAGACCTGGGATCATCGGATCCATTGGTCGCCAGGTATTTTTCGATTTCCAGTTTAAAATCTGCCAGGATATTCATATAGTTGATAAATGCTTCATACGGTGAATCATAGGGATTGAAATACTTGTGGACATCCCCGTCGCTAAACCATTTGGTGCACTGGTAGTAAAAATGATCGCTCGTCTGTAGCAGATTCCAGTCGCGCTCCAACTTGGCATCCTTCACCTGTTTCATCTTTTCTTCCAATTGATAAAGGCGCTCGAAAGCTTCGTCCTGCATTTCGTTGCCGAGCCAGGCGGTGAGGTCGCGTTCTTCATCCGCCCAGGAAATCGGGTACCTGACGTGCAGGGGGGAAACGGGCTGAAATCTGTCCGCTACTTCTGAAGGAGTGAGAAATACCATATCGGTTTTTCCGAGCACTTGCTCGGGGAGTTTTCGCATAAATTCAAAAATCCCTGTTTCGGCCCATTGATGTTCCCCAAATGTCTCGTAATCCAGAAAGAGGTTTACGATTTCTTCATTGGGTTCAAGGGACTGAAGCCAGTGCACATATTTTTCCGTGGTCAGCGGCCATTCCTTCCAGCCGCGGTTGGAAAACCGGAAGGCGATATCATCACTCAGGGTGAAATTTTTCAACAGGAGTTTCAACTCCGGACTGCTTGCGCTACTGTACAGGAAGTTGGGACTCCTCCATCCCAGTATATGCCGTGCACCTTCAGTCAACTGGGCTTTATACCCTATTTCTGCCACCATATCGCTGATCCCGTCCGAATAAATGAGCTCGGTATTGCGAAAAACCCGTGGCGTCTGTCCAAACAATTCTTCCACCATGGCCCCATGCGCAGCGATCTGCCGATGGAATTCCTCCTTGCTCTTCAACGAGCTCAGGGAATGGGCATAGGTTTCGGCCAGAAACTCCACGCAACCGGTTTCAGCCAGCTTTTGGAACGATGTGATCACCTCAGGGGCATATTCCTGGAGTTGACTCATCACGGTGCCGCTCAGTGAAAAAGCGATCCTGAATTGCGTTCCGTGTTTTTCGATCAGTTCAAGCATCATCTGGTTGGCCGGAAGATAACACCGGTGGGCGATCTTCCGCAGGATGGTTTCATTGGCAAAATCGTCGAAGTAATTGTGATTCTTCCCAATATCAAAAAAACGATACTGACGCAGGCGGTACGGTTGATGAACTTGGAAATAAAAACAGATTGCTTTCATTGGTAATCAGGATTTCAGGTGTACAGAAGTTTTTCGTATAATTTTTTGACCTCGTGGGCTGCGTTCTCCCATTTGAGAGTATGAACCTCATCCTGACCATGCTTTTTAAAAGTCTTGGTCAGTGCGGGGTATTTCAGAATCGCATAAATGGCATCGGCGATGGCATCCACATCCCAGAAGTCGACTTTGATCGCGTGATCAAGGATTTCGGCCACGCCCGATTGTTTGGAAATAATCACCGGTACGTTGGACCGCATCGCTTCCAGCGGGCTGATACCAAAAGGTTCGGACACGGATGGCATTACATACACATCGCTCATGCGAAACATCGTAGGCACATCATCGCCCGTGAGAAATCCGGTAAAGTGAAAATTCATGGAAATCCCCAATTCAGCCACCCGTCGGATCATTTTATTCATCATATCTCCACTGCCCGCCATGACGAACCGGACATTGGGTTCCCGTTCGAGAACCTTTTTGGCTGCTTCGATAAAATATTCCGGTCCTTTCTGATAGGTAATCCGTCCCAGGAAGGTGACGATCTTTTCGGGGGTATATCTTTTGATTTCACCGAGGCTATCCCCTTCAGAAAAGTCCACTGCATTGTGTACGGTGAATACTTTATCCGGATCAATACCGTAGCGGTCCACCACGATATTGCGGGTCAGATTGCTCACGGTGATTACCAGATCGGCAGCCTTCATCCCCATTTTCTCGATTTGATACACCTCCGTATTTACATTTTCTCCGCTTCGATCATATTCGGTGGCGTGTACATGGATGACGAGGGGTTTTCCCGATGCGTTTTTTGCGGCTATACCTGCCGGATAGGTGAGCCAGTCGTGGGCATGGATCAAGTCAAATGTTTCGCGGTGTCCCAGACTGGTCCCGATCAGCGCGTACCGGGCCACTTCACCGAGCAGATCGCCTTTGTATCCACCCTGGAAGGACATTTTCTGGTTCCAGCGGATGGCATCTTCTGAGGTGGATGAAGTAGATGTGGATTCGTGCACACGTCGGTATTCTTCGGGATCCATGTAGGGTACCATAGCGGACGACACTTCGATATATTTGAAATGGTCGTGATAGTATTGGACATCCTTCTCCAGAATTGTCACCGGAACATCCTCGGCCGATATCAGGGAGAGGTCTTCCTGGACCTCGTCCCCGTACATTTTGGGAACGACAAATATGACGTCGAGGTGTTGCATGACCATACCCCGGGTGAGACCGTAGCAGGCTGTCCCCAGCCCTCCGCTGATGTGGGGTGGAAATTCCCAACCAAACATTAATACGCGCATATTCTACATTTTCTCTTTTTGAACAAATTTGAGTACCCGGATGACTTCCGCCACGCTCCAGGCCTGCGAAATGGACCCTTTGGGGCGGTGCGGGGGATCACCATCATAGATTTCGGGAATGGAGGCGATGCCATACGATGTCATATCTTCATTGAAATTTTGCAACAATTCCTCACCCAGCTGGAGGGTTTCCTCCCGTCCACGGACTTTGATATGGGAGGTGAAAAAATGGCCCAAAAGCCAGGGCCATACCGTCCCCTGATGGTAGCTTTTATCCCGGGTTTCCTGGTCGCCTTTGTATTCTCCGACATAGGCCGGATGCTTGGGCGATAATGTACGCAATCCTTTGGGGGTGTAGAGCTCTGAGCGTATCCGGTCGATAATCTGACGTTGATATTCTGCAGGGACCAGGGTATAGGGCAGCGAAATGGCAAAAATCTGGTTGGGTCGCATATCGACATTCTGACCTTTCTCATCCACGTAATCCGCGAGATAACGACCTTTCTCGTACCAGAAGAATTCCATAAAGTGATCTTCGATCAGGGTAGGAATTTCCCGCCATTTCCGAACAAAGGTATGATCGGCAAATTTTTCCGCCAGATCCAGCGTGAACCGGACCGCGTTATACCACAGGGCGCAGATTTCCACGGCATATCCGGTACGTGGTGTGACCGGAACGCCGTTGACCACGGCATCCATCCAGGTCAGGGCCACGGAGGATTCGCCTTGCCATATCAGGCCATTGTCATCCATATGTACCGAATAAATACCACCGTTTCGGTAGGTATTGAGAATGGCTTTCATGGTCCGGCCATATTTTTTCCAGATCATTTCGGGTTGGTCATCGGTCTGGAGATAGCGTTGAAGCACCCAGAAAAACCAGAGGGGCGCATCCACCGAGTTGAAGAGAACTTTTTCCTTCATACTGGTATTGGGGAAAAAGCCATTGCGCATTTCTTTGACCATCGAATCGAGAACCTTCAGACAGGTATCTGTATCGTCCAGACTCAGCGTGAGACCGGGCAGGGAGATAAAAGTATCGCGGCCCCATCGACCGAACCAGGGAAATCCAGCGATCACCTGGGTCATATTGTCGCGGTGTACGATAAACTGTGATGCGGCATTGCGAAGGCAATTTTCGAAGTTGTCCTTGGGAGGCCGCCGTTCAATTTCGTTTTTGAAATTGGTGGTCATCGACCGGGTTTTGACTTCGGATGTAGAGGCCGAAAAAATCACCTGTTCGCCTTCCTTCATGGTGAGTTCAAAATAGCCGGGTACCAGTAGATCTTCGTGGCCGGGATATCCGCGGGCGATTTCCTCTTTGTATTCAATATCGTGGTACCAGTCGGGTGAGGCGACCCATTTATTTTTCTTATTCAACTGGAGGAACAGGCGTGGAAAGCCCTCATACAGGCAAAAGGACACCCCTTTTTCCGACTCTTTGTAGCGGGTATTGACGGCCATATTGGCGTAGGTAAGGTCGTGTGTTCGTCTGAATGCCAGGAAGGGTTTCATCCGGATACGCAAGGGGCCTGAGGCTCTTTCTATGGTATACCGGATCATAAGATGTTCCTTCATATGAGCGAAGAGGAGCTCCTTTTTGAGGATGATATTCCCTACCCGGTACCACAGCGTGGGCGTGGGGCCGTATTTGAAATCGATGAGGTATTTGTGACCACGGGGGCTGTAAATCTTGGGATATTTATGGATTCCCAGGTTGAAGCTGCGCTCTTCGGTGATAATGGTTTCATCCAATGCCGAGAGCAGTACGTAGTTCTCATAGCTAAACTTCTCCAGCGGGAGTACCATGAGTCCGTGGTACTTTCTGGTATTGCAGAGCGGCAGGGTAGTACTGAGGTATCCGCCTGCACGATTGGTGCTGAGGATCTCCCGGTTGAGGGAATATTCCAGATTGACGAGTGATTCCTTATCAAAAGACAAATAATCCATAGGGCAGAAGGAGGTTTACTGATTCAGATGTAAAAGATAGGAAATGTATGGGAGATCTACTGATTTATTCCAGGATTAATTTTAAGAAGAAAAGAAATTCTTTAATATATTAATTTCCTATAACATATATTACCGTTTGGATGTGCGTGGTGAGATGGATGCGCATGGTCACATGGAT
>CAYRRD010000086.1:0-12416 GCA_964426625.1 uncultured Saprospiraceae bacterium
AATCTGCCATTCGGCAGTTTTTATTTCGACTTCCGCGCTCACGAATCGCACAAGGGGGGCTCACGAATCGCTGAACACCACATAGTCAGGCACAAATAGCCTCTCTACCTCTACCTCAACCTACACCTTCGGTTCCCAACCTTTCTCGTATTCCCCTTTCCAATATTTCTTGCCGACTTTCGAAGTCAGGGTTCCATCTTTGGAGTTGATCTTCAGTGGTTCACCTTCACGGTACGCCATATTGGCATAATGGGTCATATTGGTACTTATGGAACCTTCTGTAATGGGTGAATTGAGTTTGATTGATCGGTCTCGAACAGCATCACCGAAGTTCATGATATGTTTTTCGGTAAGACTGTCGCCTCCGACCAGGTTCTGAGTCTGGGTAGATGCATGAACTTCCTCTTCCCGTCCCTCCTCTATTTGTTTGCCATCAGGATCAAATAATACATAGCCGGACCGGGTCAGCATCATCGAACCTTTGTCTCCGTATACCATAACACCTCTACCTGAACCCATTTTTTCTATCCCACTTCTGGAATCTCCATCCCATATGATCGTTGTTCCATTCTCATATTTCCAGGTCACATGAATCGTATCGTACATTTCCCAATCAGAGTCCTTAAACCTACCTTTGGTACCTGTAGAAATCACCTCCACGGGATGGTTCAAATCAAGTGCCCACCGGGCCACATCGATTTCATGGGTTGCGTTATTCCCCGTCTCCCCGGTTCCATATTTCCAAAACCAATGCCAATTGTAATGCACATAATTGTCAAAATACGGTTCCCTTACAGCGCAACCTTGCCACAAATCCCAGTTGAGCCAGGCTGGTACAGCGGTGGTCTTTCCATTACCTATGGATTTCCGGTTGTTCGCGTACCAGGTATAGGCGTGAAACACCTCTCCAATTTGTCCTTCACGGATCATTTGAATACCTTCAATATTTTTTATTGAGGACCGTTGCTGGTTCCCCATCTGGACCACCCGATCATATTTCTGGGCAGCCTTGATGAACTGTTCCCCTTCCCAGGGAGTGTGGCTAGCTGGTTTTTCAACATACACATGTTTTCCGGCAGCACAAGCCATGATTCCTATTGGGGCATGCATATGGTCGGGTGTAGCAATGACGACGGCATCGATATCTTTTTTCTCCAAAAGTTCTCTGAAATCCTCAATAGTTTGGGGCTGGTGAGGCTGGATTTTCATTACAGATTCCTTGCTTTTTTGAAGCGCTCTGGAATCCACGTCACATAAATAATTCACCTGGAATCCGGGAAGTTTGGCGAATGTATCTGCCAGATATTTACCCCGACTGTTGATCCCGATCACCCCAACATGAATGGTGTCTGCTGCGCTGATGGGACGGGATTGACCCCATAACTTTGGTGCAATCAGAATAGCTCCTGCACCCACCGCACTAGATTTTATAAACTTCCTTCGTGTGTTGTCCATTGTTTTGATTTAAAACGTTTAAGTAAATCCATAGAAATCGATTCCATTGACTTCCAGGGAGGATGCCCCAAATATAAGTTCAAAAAAAGTAAGTTGGGGAAAATATATCGGATAATTACCTGTAGTTTGAATGCCTTTTGAACCTTGATTTCCATTCTCCGTCTTCTCCTGGTAAGTTTCAGAAGAACCATCACCAACCTGACGTCGGTGGGAAACATTCATTTTTAAAAAAAATATGGTTATAAATCTTCAAAAAATTGGACTCACTGACATTTTATGGCAGTGAACTTTGGTAAATTGAGCAGAACCCCTACCACCTCGGAGTTGAGAATCGCTATTCAGGAGTGCAGAGAAATTGTCGGTGGATCAGCAACTGTGAAAATAAAATCGATGACTATGATAGCTTGGGATGACTTTTTGTTGGACACCAGGATCCAGACTACAACACTACCTTCCGGCTTAGTGAACGGACCTTATGGACTATGGCTTTTGGAGAATTATAAATTCAAAAACGGGTCTTCGGATTTAATCTATGATCTGCTCAGGAAGAAAATGAATAAAATGACCCGACTGTTCAATGATTCCTCCGATTTCTCCTATAATTTGGGATATGGCCTGGTCGGATTCCTTTGGACCATGAAATGTATAATTCCCGATAGGGATATTTATGATAAGATCATTCTGAAAGATTCTTTACTTCCTTTGATCGAGGATGAATGCATGAATATGCTCGAACAAGGCAATTTCGGTCTTCTGACTGGGGCGCATGGACTGCTTATGTACCTTTTGTCAATGGATGCTTTAAGACCGGGTTTGTACCAGGAGTATGTGGAAGCGTCGGATGACATGATGGATCAGGACTTGGAGGGCTATGCTCCCCGGGATCAATATGATGATTCCTATCCCTCGAATGGGATATTTGATGGAATCACTGAAAATGCTTTGATATTGGCCAGGATGTATAAATATAAACCCTCGACAGAGGCTCGAAAGATTTTGCAAAAAATGGTACCATTCCTCATTGATTTTGAGGTCGATCAATCCCGGCAAATTGGGAACTCTAATCGCCTGGTAAGTTTAGGTGAATTTTTTGATCATTTGTCCAAGGGTTATACATTAATAAAGATAGGACTGGTTTTACAAAATCCGAATTATATAAAGGAAGGGCTTCATACTTTGGAAAGCTGTAGGGAACTACCCCACGGAGAATTGATAAATCTTTCGATCATTTCAGGAATATCCCTTATTGCGTATATTTTCCATCGTTTAGGATCTGAGATTCCCAGGATGGGATTCGAGCAATTGAGTAACCAATGGGTGCAGCTTATGGAACAGCAATGGAAACATTCTGTTACGGATCGCCTGCATGACAGGCCGTGGGATACGGTGCCAATCACTTCTCTAACCCATGGATTTGCAGGTCCCCGTTTGGCTTATTTGACCATGAAGGGACAGGTCACGGGACAATGGGATGAATGGTTGCTGTTGTAATCCGTTCTTACTTTATAACTACTTTTCTACCGGTTTGGGCACTATAGCGGGCTGCATCTAGAATTTCCACTACGATCATATTGTTTTCCAATGAAGACAAGTCTGTTGGTTTGACTTCGATATTTCCTCGCACTACAGCAGCCAGATAGCTGAATGGGTTTTGATGTATAGAAGGGTGGGGAGGCAACTTGATATTTCTCGGGGATCGTTGTCCGGCAATTCTTTTCTCCACGTGGTTTGCATTTACGGCCATAATGCTTCCCTTTTCCCCATATACTTTTAAATCTTTCCGACTAAATGGCCAGTTCCAGGAAGCCTGGATGATCACCTGGCTACCGGGATATTCCAAAATGATGGTTGCCTCATCATCAACCAGGGGATATATATCAGGTTTTTGCTGTTGCAGAATACCCCACACTGCTGTGGGCTTTTCATTGTTCATCAGCCAGGTTGCCAGATTGGCACCGTAGCATCCAAAGTCCACGACCGCACCACCACCATTGAGTTCCGGATCTGTAAGCCAGCTTAGAAATTCTTCGCTACATCCAATTTCCACCGGTCCCTGATGACCATCGTGGATGACAATTTTGCGCATATGTCCAAGTTCCCTCTGTTCTTTGACAACCTGGTATACATGATGATTGCTTGGATACCAGGTAGTTTCATAGTTCGTAAGCACATGAATACCATGTGTCTGTGCCAGTTGCTCTATTTCACGAGCATGATCCAGACCTACCGCCAGGGGTTTTTCAACCATCACGTGTATTCCCCTGGGAGCACAGGACCTGACTACATCCAAATGGCTATGAATGGAACCAAAGGCTGCTACAGCCTGAGGATTTACCGCGTCGAGCATTTCGTCCAGGTCATGATAGACCAGATCCTCTGCAAACCCGTAGCGATCCAGATATTTTCTGATCAGGACCGTATCTTCCTCAGCAATGCCGACAATGGTAATGTCTTTTTGATGGGCTTCATTGAATACCCAGTTGACATGGTCATGGCTCAACCCCGCTATACCCAGCCGTATTGGCTGATCCATCTCTATACCAGAGAAATGCACCAGTGAAATCAGCAAAGTCAGAAATCCAATCATTTTTTTCCTAAAGATATAAACAATAGAGGAAATAAGCGGTGACAGTGTGTCCTGTTTTGAATCTGGCACTGCCTGTATTGACTTATTAACACTGTTTTTCTGAGGTTAACCCCAAATTGTGACATTTGGCCTGGATTACCTGGGAACCCCCCAGATTCCGGTGTGGGCAATAATGTCAGGTTTTAGGAAAAAATAATATGGCGTGGGGCGTGTGACTGGGTACAGGAATGTCAATACCCGGATTAGCCGACCATTCTACCACCCGGGACAGAAATAATACGATACTACACATTGACCCGTCAGGGTGCTCGGTACCTCGATCTATTTGGGGATTTTCCAACCGTTGTTATAGCTGGCTTTCATAAGTTTGTTCGCTGACTTTTCCTCAAATTTGTGCCTGGCAGGATCCCAGTGTATTTTTTCATTGGCTTTGAGAGCCATATTGCCCATTATACATACTACGGCTGCATCATATCCTACTTGAATGGGTGTATTGAGGGAAGAAGCATCTCTGGATTTTACTGCATCGATAAAATTTTGGGTATTCAAATCCAGACCATTATCCACCGATGGATTCCATTCTATGGCTTCGATCTTATCCTTTCCGTTTTCCTTTTCTGGTAGTACTTTCCATCCACCCCGGTTGAGAGCCAGCGTCCCATTATTACCTACAAAACCAATTCCATGATTCATACCAAAATTACCTGCATCGATACCAGTACCATGTTCCCACAGAAGGGAGAAATCGCCATAATCATAAACGGCTTGCATTGTATCAGGGGTTTCTTCAGCCGAATCAGGATAACCATATTTTCCTCCAATTGCCATTACGCTTTTGGGATAGACGACATCCATACCATAGATTCCGTAATCCATAAGATGTACACCCCAATCGGTCATAAGTCCCCCGGCATAATCCCAAAACCAGCGAAAATTGAAATGAAATCTGTTTTCATTGAAAGGTCTTTTGGGAGCAGGCCCCAACCACATATCATAATCCACACCCGCGGGTACTGGACTATCTGGTTTGACGGGCACGGGTTTCATCCATCCCTGAAATGACCATACTTTGACTTCTCTGATTTTTCCCAACTGTCCGGATCGCACATACTGAACAGCATCGTTGAAATGTTTCTGGCTCCGTTGCCATTGACCTATCTGAACTATGCGATCCGAATTATGAACCTTCTTGAGCATTATATCGCATTCCTCAATAGAATTGGCAATAGGTTTTTCACAATAGATATCCTTGCCGGCATCCAGGGCATCCACCAATTGCAGACAATGCCAATGGTCCGGTGTGCCGATCACAACAACATCGATATCCTGATTTTCCAGCAGCTTTCTGTAATCCCCATATAAGGTAGGTTGTGGAAGGCCCCTTTCCTGAAGATTTCCTGCGCGTTCGTTTAGTACAGAGGTGTCAATGTCACATAATGCCACACAATGGACTTCTGGTATCTTGAGCAGGGATGCCAGGTCGGCAAATCCCATGCCTTTACAACCGATTAATCCCACATTAATCCGGTTGTTGGGAGAAATTTTCTTTTTTCGTTTCAAAATGTCTGACCAGGGGACTCTGGAATACAACCCCATACTGGCTAGAGCCAGACTACTTTGTTGAACAAATTTCCTTCGTTTCATAGTTTAATTATCTTCCTATTTATAATCCGGCCGTCTGTGTGATAAATCCGAAGAATGTACATTCCTGCCGGTAACTGTTGCATTTGAATTTGGATCATTTCATTCGCAATCTTTTCATTCCTCACGATTTGGGATTTCGAATTAATGAGTTGTGCTTTATTGTAATTGAAAAAACCGGAACCCAGGCTGAGGTGAAGAATGTCCCCGGTGAGTGGGTTGGGAAAGACCTTTACTTCCTGAGCATCAGGCTCTTCGGAGGACGATGTCATCAACCGATCCACCACCAGGGGGGAACCTATGCATCCCTGGGCATCCGTTACCCTAAGAACATAGCGTTTCCCATCGGCCACATTGTGCAGGTTTCTGGATTCGCTAATCACTTGCCCGTCCAAAATCCAGGCATATGACAGAGGTAAGGACCCTCCTGTGATGTTGGGAATGATATCGATGGTACCCTCTTCCTCATTTTCAATAATTTGCTGCAATGTGACGGAGATACTATCGGGACCCTCAATAAAAGCGGACAACTGAAATACACAACCATGCCCTTCGGTGACTTCAACCGAGTATTCTTTTTGACTGAATATTCCGAATACATAATCATCCGTCGAACCGTTATCCCATCGATAGGAAACTGGTTCTGAAGCATTGCGCAGGGCTACTGCTATAGAACCATCATCGCCTTTGTTGCATTGCGGTTCAGTTACTATAAGAAATGAACGGACGCGTGCATCAGACACAAAAATGGTCACTTTGGCCCATAGGGTATCTCCGGAATTTTCAACATAATAGTACCGATCTTCATATACCCCCGGAGCGGTGATTTCACGGGTGGTGGCTTTTATGACACCGCCTGAACTCAGGAATGAGCAACTCCCTCTTACCTTCGGTTGTTCGTATTGTGCAATACCATTGCAAAGTGCGGTATAAACCGTATCCTGGTAAATGAGTTCGACCGAAGCGGTATCTCGAATCTCAACCTGCACAGGATACAACGCTGCATTTCCTACCCCATCAATCACATAAAAGTTCACTTCAGAGGTTCCGACATCATGGCAGGTGAAAGTGTTTTTATCAAATTGGAAGGTCAGATTGTTGTGGCAATCATCCCGGGCACCTATGAGGATGTGGTTGGGTGTAATCTCCGCCTTCCCTTCCTCATCCAGATACAACAGTAGGTTATTGCGTAATACCGCGCGTGGTGGAATCCGGTCCTCGTATATAATTTCAATGGAATCCTCCACCATACATCTTCGTCTGTCGGAGACTTTAAATTTGTATTTACCTGCATCCAGGTTAGCTTGTACGGGTTGATTACCCTGTCTGTTTTCCCATTCAATTTTATAAGGTTCTACTGCATTTTCAACCAGCAATTCGATTCGGCCTGAGGGGACACCACTACATTCTGCTGGTTCTATAATCGCCGTCACCAACAAAGCACAGCTACGTGCTGAAAGCGTGTACATGGCTGTATCGGTACAGCCCCGCGCATCCATCACATAGAAGACATACATCCCAGTATCGACCTGCTCTACGGTGTAAACAGAATCCGAGGTGATGATTGAAGTGTCCTGATTAAAAATCATGGTCAATTCATAGGGAGCCGTTCCGCCTTGAAATGTTAAATCGAGGAACCCGTCGTCCTTGTCATTCGCGGTAGGCGCGGAAACAAACGCACTTATATACAAGCTGTCCGGTTCGGGAATAAAAAACTCCTCGGTAGTGAAGGCAACCCCGTCGGTATTATAAATCGTTAGCTGGTAGGTCCCACCATTGACATAGATCAAATCCTCCATCGTAGATCCATCACTCCATTCATATCGATCGATGGTACCCGGGATCCAAACTTCATCCAATAAAATAGCTCCATCACCACTTTGGTAACAGTTGGGAGCTGCAATCGTATCGACCACATACCGGATCTCATTGTCACCGGATGTCTGGGCGTGTAGCACGGTGCAGCAGAAGCTGAGGATAATTAGGTAAAATTTTACCTTCATAGATCATAACGGGTTGTGATAGATAGAATGAAAAGATAGGTATTTCAAGTTATTAAATAAAATTTAATAATCCATAATATGTAACTTTGTGATTGTGAATATTATATAGGATGTTTATGCAAATATTACTACATTGAATCTGGAGTCTAAGAAACAGATGATCCTCCAAATTCATTTTTGTGTGTCTGGATCGGGAGGCGGCGACCCTTAGATAAGGTTATGGGATGTGGCCCATTTTTTATTTCCGGAAATGGCCTCCAATCGCACGACCCTCTACGTCCACCAACCTTCAAAGACGCACTTCAGGGCACCTCTACGTGGTTAATTTTGTCAAATCCCAACCCAATCCCAAACCCCCAGCCCACACATGTATCCTCTAAATTCTATTTCAAACCTTTACCTTACTTCATAGCTATCATAGCTTCGTGCAGCAAAGGCGAATATTCCGTACCCATTCTGAATATTGGAGTATATCTCGGCAGGCTCGGCAAAGGGATTTTCTCCCATAGCGAAATACCGGCGTGAACTATTTAGAAATTCGGCATAATGTCTGGATAAATTGCTGAATCGGATAACCAGCGTAACTGGTTTTTCTTTATTGAAAAGACCATGGTTGGTATGGAATGTAAAATTTACTTTCTTTTGACCATCCCGATTGAATTCTGCCTCATGAATAAGGTTGTGATGGTAGTCTCCAAAAACTTCAGAACTTACCCGGTCATCTCCACCATCCACATTGACCGGAATAACCACATCATACTTTCGTCCCAGAGCATCCACATGGCTTTGAACTACCGCAATTTCCAACTGGTAAGTATTGCGTATATATGGTTCGTCCTCTATCCTAATATTCATAAATCCTTCTGCAATGTACTTTTTTAAGTCAGGATATTTGATTCCTGCTTCCTCGATGATGACTGAGACGGACCTGGGCACTGTATCTAATGCACTAACCGGTGCCCAATATTTTTTGCCATTACTGGAATCGGTTGTATCGCAGGAGGCGCTAAGTCGGTATTCCCTGCCCGGTGTAAACTCCTCCATGATTCCATAAAACGGGTCGAGAGAACCAGGCAGCATTGATGCGTCAAAATATTTCAAGGGTAAATCCTTTTCCTCTGAACGGACAGATATTTTCGCTTTGTGAAATTTTTGCTGACCTTTATTTGAGTGTGTTGAATGGGAGGAGAATATTCGACGACCCATTCCAGGAATGCTTTTTTCACGGGTAAATATCTGCTCACGAAACAAGGAGTCCCGTGGATCAGAATTAGCTAACAGACCAAAGATCACTCCTTTGTTGGACAGATGGGAGGGTTCGATGTCTACAGGACTTGAAAATATTTCTTTACACGACCACATCAACAGAGTGATGAATCCTACAAATGCTGTTATGAGAATGGTTTTCATGCTGTTAAAATTTAAAACCCCAACTGACATAAGGGATGATAGGTAATACGGAGACTTCCCTGACTTCTCCGGTCTGATCCTGCGTGACATAAAAGGGATTTTTATGAAAATAGGCATTGTATACCCCTACTACCCAGCTGGTCGAACCCCATTTTTTTTCGCTTTCGCGTTTGAGGGAAAGATCCAACCGGTGTGTGTCGGACATGCGGTAATTGTTTTTTTTCTCATATACAGCATATCCGGCCGGAAATCCAAAGTAAGATTTGGGAACTGGAAGGTATGTGTCGGGAAGGGAAAAAGCATGGCCGGTGCCATATATCCAGATCCCGGAAACTGTCCATTTGGGTGATAGTTCTTGGGTAAGCGCTATGCTTACATCGTGTCTTCTGTCATACTTAAATGGAAAGATTTCTCCCCGGTTGATATCGGCAAACTGACGATTATTCCATGATAGGGTATAGGATGCCCAACCCGTTGTTTTACCTGATTTCTTACGAAGATGAAATTCTCCTCCATAAGCCCAGCCTGTCCCTTGAGAAATTTTGTCCTGCCAATCGCTGGTGGAGGCTACATCAAGGATAAAACTTACGCCGGGTTGATACGAAAGTACGTGGTCCATTTCTTTGTAATAGCCCTCTGCAGAAACCTCCAAATTTTCCCATATGGTTCGTGCAATGCCAGCCACAGCCTGCCAACTGGCCTGCGGCCTGATTTTTCGCGTACTTGGAACCCACAGGTCAGTAGGCAAACTCAGCGCTTCACTCGCCAACATATGGATGTATTGTTCCATTTGGGCGTACGATAGCCTGAGTGCCCATTTACGCAAGATCAGCAGCCGGAGACTTATCCGGGGCTGCATGGAGTGAAAGAGTTTTCCATCGGTATAGAATTGAGAAAAATGGACACCGGCATTGAGCCTGAGTGGACCATACTCCATAATATCTTCCAGGTAAAAAGTTCTTTCCTCCGATTTCAGCCCTTCCTGGTGAAAGCGAACTTCCGTTTTTTCCTCTTCCAGTTCGTAACCATAGGTCAAAGCTCCGGGTGTATATCTGTGATGGGTCCATTCCATACCCAGCCTCACATCGTGATGGCTTCCAGCTACAAAATGCATCGTATATTTCAGACCCAGATCTTCAATTCCGGATTGGTACAATGAATTAAAATAATCCCTGATCTCGTTCTTAGAGAAGGTGTATTCGATGTCATTTTCCAAATGATACCGGGAATAGGTCATTGACAAATGCGTAAACAAGTTGGAGGACATATGGTGGTTCCATTTCATAGAGGCCAGGTAATTACCCCAGTTGATAAAGGCATCGGTAGTTTCTATGGTGTTTTCCTGAGTGACCCCATAATGATCTGCTCCAAGATACCCGCTGAATACCAGATTGTTTTTGTCGTTGAACCGGTGCCTTATTTTAAGATTAAAATCGTGGAAGGAAGACGTAGGCAACATCGAGGCATCGTCCGATAATTCTATATTCTGAATGATGGGCCTTGCAATGAGATCGGTGTAGGATTTCCGGGCCGCAAGCAAAAAGGAAGTTTTATCGGGAACGATCGGTCCTTCCACCATAAACTTGGATGCAATGAGACCTACCTGACCGGACCCATGAAATTCCTGAAGATGACCTTCTTTGAGATCTACTTCTATAACGGAGGATAGGCGACCCCCGAAACGGGCCGGAAAACCACCTTTGGTCAAACGCACGTTATCTATTATATCAGAGTTGAACGTACTGAATATACCAAGCACATGATGTGGATTGTAAATGGGAATGCCATCGACCAATATCAGATTTTGATCGATGCTGCCACCCCGGACAAAAATTCCAGTGGTCCCATCGGGTCCGCTCTGAACACCCGGCATGAGCTGTAATGTTTTCAATATATCTGTTTCGCCAAAAATGGAAGGTAATCGTTCAATTTCCTCCCTTCTTAGATCAATCACACTGGTCTGTTCGGATTCTTCGATTTTTTGACTTCCATCTGAAATGACGGTTACCGTGGTCAGTTCTATCGTGCCTGACATCTTATGATGGATAATGGTATCCTTCTGTGTGGACCAGGCTATAGTATCAGTTTTGTAACCCACAAAACTCACGACCAGCTTTCCTGTTCCGGCAGGTAAGGACAAACTGTAATATCCATTTTCGTTGGTTGTGGTCCCGCTGCCGGTGCGCATATCCTGTATATGCACGGCCATCATTTTTTCGCCGGACTCCCTATCTTCCACAATTCCACGAATTTGGATAATCTGGGCATATCCGGGAATCAGACACACATACGTAACCAGCAATAATGAGAATAAAGTTTTCCCCATCATACATTTTGTTTAACCGTTTGTCCTTTGGGGGAAAAGCGTATTAAGAATTCCGCATAGATTGCAGAGTATAATTGCACGTCAATTAGCCATAGGAGTTGAAACAAAGATCTTGCCGAAAATGCCTTATATATTAAAGCATTTGGTAAAGTGTTTGTTAAAATGGGTGATTTTTACGCATTTCCTCAGCCATTTTTAATGCCTGGTCATACTCCAATGCCTCAAGTTCCCGGATTATGCTGTTATAATTTTTTTCATCCCGGTTTTGAGACAATTTCTTCGCAGCTTCAATTTTATTGACCTTCATCCGGAAAGCGACCAATCCCTGGATTTCTCGATGGACCATATCTGAATTCAATCGATCCAAAGAACGAGGACTATGACCGGGTTGTTCCATCTGATCCATCAATCGCCGGATGTTGTCAAATGCATCCTCACCCTGTTGAATTTCTATTTGACCGCTCAAATGGACCGAAATGTAGTTCCAGGTGGGGACGTTCTCATGATCATACCAGGTGGAGGAGATATAATGATCCACCCCCTGGACAATGAACAGATGATTATTTTGTACATCCAGGAAACGACGATGTCGATTGACCTTTCCCATATGAGAATACACAAACAAGGCACTATCCGTGGATTCAATCGTGTAAGGCAAATGACTGGCTTCCGGACCGTCTCCACCCTGACTGATAAGAAGCCCAAAAGCATGGGAACGAAGGAAATTCAAAATCTCCTTCCGGTCCTTATTGGCATACAATAACGGTATGTCCATATGTTTTCTAATTTGAATGTGTAATACGAGACAACCTCTAATCTTAGTGTTTCCAGGGTGAGATTTAACGCTCCTGAAATTTTGTATAAAAATCATTCAGGATCATCCCAAATAGTCATTATGACTTGGGAATACCGCACATCAAAGATACTCATCTCGATTCCATGCATGGGGCCGGGTTTGACCACTTGCACGGTTTATAGAGCCTATTACATGGGT
>CAYRRD010000086.1:12516-13728 GCA_964426625.1 uncultured Saprospiraceae bacterium
ACTTGCACGGTTTATAGAGCCTATTACATGGGTCTTATTTTAAATCTATCTTCAAAACCAAATCGTCTGCTGTAATGAAGAGTCTTTTTTCGTCGGAGGAGAACGTGCAATTGGAGGTGGCCTTTCCAGTGTAGATACGCGCAACGGGTGTGGCAAGGGTATTGAATACCCACAATCCCCCCGGGCCTGATGCAAAAACATAACCGGAGCTGTGTATGGTCAAGCCGTCCGGCAAACCCTGCTGTCCGGGCTGCCCTATGAGATGTGTGGCGTCATAAAAAAGCGATTTATTACGGACCTTTCCACGTCGGTTGATTGTATATTCATACCATACTGCATGATTTGGATCGGACACTGCAACGTACATTTTGTCCCCCATCGGAGATAATCCGATTCCATTGGGTCGGGATAAAGTATCGATCAATTCGATCTTACCATTCGGGGAAAGTTTGTAAACACCGCAAAAATCAAGTTGTCTTGCAGGGTCCTGTGCACGCTGCGGTAAACCATAAATAGGGTCGGTAAAATAAAGGTTCCCTTTCTGATCAAATACCCCATCGTTGGGGCTGTTCAGACGATGGCCCTGATATTTGTCAACCAATACGCCAAATCTCGGTTGGGGTGCGTCCAGAGGAGCATCCATATAGGCCACCCTCCGTTCCCCGTGCTGCATCAGGATCAGCCTGCCTTTTTTATCCAACAGGAGTCCGTTGGAACCCGGTTCATCGCCTTGAAAATTCTGACCTAAGAACCCGGATGGATTCAGGTAGTGTGATACCTCTCCTGACTGATTTATTTTAAAAATTGTATTTTGGGGTATATCGGAAAGTAAAAGGTAATCTCCGTCATCGATATACAATGGACCTTCCGTCCATATAAAATCTGATCCAATTACCTGAATAGGAGTGTCTTCATCGAAAAACCGCCGTGCATCATCGTCCAGAATCTGAATATACATGGGTTCCTGTGCATGGGAATGCCAGGTAAGCATCGTCATAAAAACCACAAGGTATATTGGTTTCATCTTTACCGCGGGTTTTGGTGTAACCCCAAATATGGTGAATTTTGGTATAAAAATTTAGGTTTTTTTAACGAGTAGAATAAAAACCTCCAGGATTGTAAAGTGTGGACCGGTCAGAGACATCACTTCGCTACGTCCTAGTGTGCGGAAATCTAAATAGCTATCAATGTTTTTCAATATATTTTTTCGAC
>CAYRRD010000087.1:0-13658 GCA_964426625.1 uncultured Saprospiraceae bacterium
CACTAGTTAACCGCTTCAATCACCCTTTCCACCGTTGCATTGATCCTATCCTCCACATCTCCTGCCCATCTCCAGGCAGGATGCCCGTACTCGTCCAGATGGGGCCCTCCTTCATAGCCACCTTCCTCCCATACCCGGCGTGAAGGAATATAAGAAACCATCTCATTGGCGTATCCACAGACCCAGGTCATTTGATCCGTATATTTCTTTTTGTAATTCAGGGAGTAATCTACCACTGCTTCTCCACCAATCCCGACAAACAACAATTCCCCGCCCAGTTTCCACGCCTGTACCGGATATGGATATGAAGTATTGAATTGTTCACCTGCATCCATCTTAGCCAACATCCTCCTGGCCCACCGGGCACGCAAGGGATTGCCGCCCTCCGCAATGGGTTCCAGTTTTTCTCGTGTGACGAGTTCCTCATACTCCAGGTCCACAAATTCAAATGCAGACCGAAGCGTCGAAACCACGGGCTCCATTTCACCCTCAAGTACTTCTGTGACCGAATCCGACAGCATTTTTCCATACTTTTTACACAAGTCCATAGTCCGCCGGGGCAATGGATTTTGATCTCCCCCGCAAGCATTGAAAAAAAGTGCGGCCGTGCCGGGATACGCATCTTCCAGGTTGATTTGGGCAAATCCAGGGTAATCTCCACTATACGCGTTAAAGGATATCGTCGTTGGATGACAGGCATAGCCAAACAGTACGCTGATCAGATTCCCACTTTCTCCCTTAATCGCCAACACCGGCACATCATGATCGACCGGTCCCTTCAACTGACCTCCATTAGCCAGAATTTCGGAAACCTCATCCTCCTTATTTTCCCTCCGGTTGACCGCAAAGGTACAATGCCCTTTACCAATGTATACTCGGCCTCGTTGCCAATTGGACAAAGCGTCACCCACTGCCTCCACGATCTGATCCGACATCCACTCAGAATACTCAGCTACCAGCTTTTCCTGCGCCTCATCCACCGGGTAATAATCGTGCAAATCATCCGTGAGTCTGGGACCTGAATGATTGTGAGAAAAGGTCAGCATAAAATCCTCCCTCTTTATCTTGAACAATAGGTATATCTTGCGATACAAATTTTCATATACCGTCCCCGACATTCCCTGGTGGTCGGTGGTGGCCATGACAATCACTTTTCCCTCTGCACTTTTCAAAGCCATGACTTTCACGTAGAGATCGTGCACTTTACCATATGGTACGCGCTGTGTTCCATATCCCGCCAGCCACACCGGGGTGGTCGGGGTAATCACCCGCCGACCGATTCCCACATGCCATAGATATTCAGATGGTGCACTTTCAGCATCTTCTTTGAAAAAGTAGTTATGCCCAGAGCCATGCGCTGGTATCCATGACGTGGTTGCAACCCCTACGCCTGCCAGACCCATAAGTCTGATGAAGGATCTCCTGGTAGTGGCTTTTTCGCTGAATGTCTGGTGAGGTTTTTTATGATTCATCGTGTAAGATTTTGTATTTCTTCAGGAGATAATGCGGTGTTAAATATCCTAAAATCTCTCATTTGACCTTTGAAAAAATCATTGCTGCCAAAGCCAATTTTAAGTACGATTTCCCCAGGAACCTGCATTGACGTTTCAAAAGATATCTCTTTTTCAGACACCTGTTTACCATCCACGTAGAGCTTGATATCGCGCATCGATTTTACAGCCGTGACGTGATGCCAACCGGTAGGAAATGTTCGTCCCCACGAGGTAGATTTCCCCGATTCATAAGCTAGAATATGACCTGAAGGTAGCGTACTGCAATATACCTTTCCATCGTGTTCTGCCATCGTCCACGCACGCCTGTATCGCACATCAGGAGTCTTATCCAGTTGTTCCATTCTTACCCAGGTGGTATCCCCTTCGTAAGAATATACTTCCGCCAGGGGCAGGGTTCCTCCCATGAATCGACCATTGTGAACCACCATACCCATGACCTCCAGTTCTTCTCCCAGTCTTCCTACATCCTTCCATTGTTCCACACCATCAAAACGGAAAACCCTTCCGCTGGGCCAGGTCGCAACATACAATTTCCCCTGATATGATATAAAAGAATAGGTCTGCGTGTTATCCCCTACAGGACCGCAATCTTCCCATTTTTGACCATCGTACCTATAGACATTACCATTATCGTAGCTGGTCGCGTAGATGAAACCATCAAAAACACTCATTGCAACAACCCGCTTTCCAAAAGGTGTTCCACAATTTTTCCAATTCGTCCCACCCTCATATCGGTAAAATCCGGGGCTATACAGCGAAGATGCATACAAGTCACCCCGATATACCAGTAACCCACCTATAGTCGTCACATCAGGCAGCTGACCACAATGCTCCCATCGTCCATCTGAGGTATACCGAAATATGGATCCTCCCGGCTTCTGATTCTCCGATTCCGGTAATGAAGACCCCGCCAATCGATAATGTCCAGTACCGGCATATAGAGAACCCTCATATTCTACCAAAGCCATGACACTGTTCGATTGATCGGGACTACCACAGTCGGTCCATTTCTGCCCACCTTCGTACCGATATACGTGCCCTACCTCATCGGGACCGGGTTCACAAACACCCGCATAAAGTTCCCCTTCAAAATCAATCAGGGAAAAGGCAATCAGGGCTTTTCCTGGCTTACCACAATCCATCCATGCACTCTGTATGTTATTATCAACTCCAAAAGTTAATTGTCTGTAATTAGCCTGACTCGTAGTCACATAATTGGTTTTAAGACTAAGGTGAAATCCCTTTCTTTCTACGGGGTCGTACCAACTTGCAATATCCCCGGGTATGTCATCACTTGCATCGTCAGCATTGATCATTGCACTAATGCTGAACTCCTGCAAATGGTCCAGGCCCTCCATAGGCACTTCGAGCCATGCGTTTTTTCCATTAAATATGGCATAGTCGGTGTCCAAAATTACATCTCCTCTGGGTACAGCGTGATGACCATTTCCGGAAATGTCCTCGAAGTTTTCTGTTAATGGCCAGTAACCGAGCAGTCTTTCCTTCATTTCACCCTTGGATTGACAACCCATTATGAATAATACCAAACCTACAATCAGGAGGGCAGAAAGTATTTTTGCGAAGGGATGTTCTTTCATTTTTATTTCGTGTTTTACAATTTAAAGGAAGTATGTTCCCCTTTTACTTCTATTCTATATAATGAGATCTGGGCGTGTGTGCCAAATGGTAATCCAAAAATTCGTACGCTCTTCGACGGTATGGAGTCGGAAAATCATGCCCGGAATCAGGATAATGAACCTCTACATGGTCAGGAACACCCATCCATTGATACAATCGCTGGATATTTTTCATACCCTCCTCGACACCCTTGACATAGAAATCATCGTCATGAATCGGTGAACTGGAAAAAAAAGGCCTGGGGGCAATAGCAAAAATTGCCTGGTCAAAGTCAAAAGGAAAATCCTCCAGATTCAACTTGTATTTATCCCTCAACAAAGGCATATACCGATCTTGCGCCCAACAACCATAGCGGCCTCCAAAATGCTTCCCAATCTTTACTTCAATATCGTATAAGGGAAGCAATGTCCAGCCACAACTGGAAACAACTGCTTTGAGCCTCTCATCAAACGCTCCTAAAAATATGGCATTATGACCTCCAAGGGAATGACCTATTACCCCTATTCTCTCAGCATCTACAAATTCTAGTTGCTCCAGTAAATCGACACTCCGCATATGATAAAATATGCCAGCCATGGTTCCTGATTCGTACCTGTCGGTGGTAAAATCATGATCAGCCAGTTCTCCAAAGCTGGGATAATCCGGAGCAATCACTACGTAACCTCTTTCTGCCAATTCCTTCCCATACGCCCTGTTGGGATAGGGACCTTGACCATCTACAATATCTTTTCCTTTAATCCCGGTAGGATGTAAGGCTACTATACCTGGCAATTTGCCGCCACTTCCCGTATACAATGGAATATATAGATTGGCCGTGACTCGTTCCTCGTAGGTTGCCGCAAAATTAATGTGGTATTTGATATAGGTTTGTGTACGCAAGGAATCTATGATCACCATATCCAGATCCGGAAGACTCGTTCTTTCGGGCAACGCTCCCATCACCTCCTCCATTCCTATGAGCGTGCTTTCCTTGTATCTGCTCCAATCATCGAGTGAAGAAAACTCAACCTGCCGTGAATTGGCTAATTCAAACTTTATCTTTTCAGACTGTCCCTGAGCAATCAAAACGGTGCCCAAAAGAAGGAATGTACAGATCAACCCCCATGTTTTCCAATCACAAGACACAAACCACTCATGGCAACGAAACCGCTTGTCCTTCTTAAGGAAAGATACTTCTGTGTAATCACGGTGCTTGATCAATTCTTTCATGATTTTGTACTAAAATGGTGACGGAGTTTTAGGAACAGACTCGACCCCAACCTGTCATCTTCCCGAATCCCCAAATTTTCATTCGTATTTCAAAGCATTATCGATGAAATCATAGGCATCCTGGCGAATTGAGTCGGGAAAATCATGGCCCGCTACTGGGTACCTTGCCTGAATGTGATGCTCAGCATTGTACATTCTATAGATCTCTGAGGCATTTGCAATGCCCTTTCTCACACCTTCCACATCAAAATTGGAGTCATGGATGGGTGAGTTTGTATAGAAATATCTCGGAGCCAATGCAGCGATTAATTCATCAAAATTGAAGGGAATTTTATTTTGGTCCAACTGATACTTTGTTCGAAGCTTAGGTGCATACAACGCTTGCGCCCACGGACCCAACCGTCCGCCATGTCGGGCAGATGCTGCAGGACTATTGTTGTAATATTCAAACAGAGTCCAACCCACACTGCTAACAACAACTTTAATCCTCGCATCAAAAATGCCCAGGAAAATTGCACTGTGACCACCCAGGGAATGTCCTATCGCACCAATTCTTTCCGTATCAACTTCTTTCATAGTCCGAAGAAAATCCACACATCGGATGTGATTGAAAATACCTTTCATTATTCCTGATTCGTAACGATCACTTTCAAAATCGTAATCCTTCAACTCACCGATACCCGGATATTCAGTAGCGATGACAACGTATCCACGATCAGCCAGCTCTCTGCCGTACGGAACCCTACCATCGACCAGAACCCGACCTGTAGTTGGGGGAAGAGCCAGCATGGCAGGAAATTTGCCACGCTCTGGTTTTTCATGAGGGATATACAAATAGGCCAGTACCTTTTCGTTTTCTGCTACCGTAAACTGAATATTGTACCGTGTATGATGGTCGCGCACCAAACTATCCAGGACCTGGACATCAAATGGGGGAAACATAAAGTCATACTCCAGATAAGGAGGAAGCGTGGGAATCTCTGGTAAGGGTCCAAATAAAGCCTGTGCACTGTCTAATATCTGAGCCTTCTTCAACTCCCAGTCGTACAAACTCTGAATCCGAATATCCTGCCCCTGCATATCTCTATAATAAAAAAGTTGGTTCATTTCCTGCGCCATCAGTTGCAACCTCCACGCATAGAAAAAAATGGCTATGGTAAAGAAGACTTGTCGGGTTAATATGGTCATTATTGTGGTTTTAAGCATGGACGAATCCCCTCAACTTCCCGACTTTCGGAGTACTGGCAATGACCCATGATATTGCTAGTACTTCAAAGCCTTGTCGATAAACTTGTAGGCATCCTCGCGAACAGAATCGGGAAAATCATGACCTGCCACTGGGTACCGCACTTGAATATGATCTTCAGCGTTGTACATCCTATATGCCTCTGAGGCACTTGCGATGCCCTTTCTCACACCTTCCACGTTAAAATTGGAGTCGTGAATGGGGGAGTTTGAATAAAAATATCTCGGTGCCAGTGCAGCGATTAATTCATCAAAATTGAAAGGAAAATTACCGGGCTGTGAATTGTATTTTGTCCTGTAAAGCGGTGCGTATCGATCCTGCGCCCATGGCCACAAACGACCCTTTTGTAACGGGGAGTCTCTTTCTCCAATATTGTAATATTCAATCTGCGTCCAACCCACACTGGTTACGACAACTTTAATTCTCGTATCAAAAATGCCCAGAAAAATTGCGCTATGTCCACCCAGGGAATGCCCTATCGCACCGATTCTTTCAGCATCTACCCCCTTCATAGTCCGAAGAAAATCCACACATCGGATGTGATTGAAAATACCTTTCATTATTCCTGATTCGTAACGATCACTTTCAAAATCGTAATCCTTCAACTCACCGATACCCGGATATTCAGTAGCGATGACAACGTATCCACGATCAGCCAGCTCTCTGCCGTACGGAACCCTACCGTCCACCAAAACCCGTCCTGTGGTTGGGGGAAGAGCCAGCATGGCAGGAAATTTCCCACGCTCTGGTTTTTCATGTGGGATATACAAATAGGCCAGTACCGTTTCATTTTCTGCTACCGTAAACTGAATATTGTACCGTGTATGATGGTCGCGTACCAAACTATCCATGACCTGTACATCAAATGGGGGAAACGTAAAGTCATAATCCCGATAAGGAGGTAGCGTGGGAATTTCAGGCAAGGGCCCGAATAAAGCCTGTGCACTGTCCAAAATCTGCGCCTTTTTCAACTCCCAGTCATATAAACTCCGAACCGGAACATCCTGACCCTGTATGTCTTTATAGTAAAGAAGTTTATTGATTTCCTGTGCCACGAGTGGTATGTGACACATGGAAATAAAAATCACTGCGATAAAGACGACTTGTCGGATATTCATAGTCATCATGGTTAAAATAGAATGAGTTGTGTGATTTCAAAAATAATCTGCACGGGTATAAAAGGCTATTCGCTCATTCCACCTTGTGCTGCCATGGGGTATGTTCCATGGCCTGATCAATAAATTGGTATGCCTCAATTCGGGATTCCAGCGGAAAATCGTGCTCCGCCTCAGGGTAAAGTACATGCAATCGGTCAGGCGCGTTAAGAAACTGATACACGTGCCCTGCCCTTTCTATGCCCAATATAACACCTCTCACATCAAAATTGGCATCATTGACCGGAGAAACGGACATAAAATGTCTCGGTGCGAGCATAGCAATCAATTCATGATAGTCAAAGGGCCTTTTTCCACCTTCCAGACCAAAATTCTCCCATAAGGGCATGTACCTTTTTTGGGCAAATGGCCCCAGTCTTCCACCATATATCTCTCTCGCCTTTTCACCGATATCGTAATAATCCAACATGGTCCAGCCACAACTGGAAACAATCACCTTAAGCCGTTCATCAAAAGCTGCAGTAAACATGGCATTGTGTCCTCCCAGAGAATGCCCGATAACTCCAATTCTCTCCCTATCGATCTCTTCCATTTCACGTAAAAAATCAACAGCCCTCATATTGTAGAATATAGCCGCCATAGTTCCAGATTCATATCTGTCCTTATCAAAATCATAATCAGACAAATCTCCAAAACTAGGATAATCTGGTGCGAGAACGATATAGCCTCTTTCTGCTAGTTCCTTACCGTAGGCACGATAGGTTTCCGGGCCGGCTCCGTCCACATATGTCTTCCCCAGTGGTCCGGTAGGATGCAAAGCCAGCATGGCAGGCAATTTTCCATGGATGGGTTTTCTTTTGGGTATATATAAGAGGGCAGGTACCCATTCATTCTCATACGCTTCGTACTTAATGGTATATTTGATATATCTGGGAAAGTCTTCGCTGTCCAAATATTTCAGCGTTGGTATCGGCAGGGATTTTCTATCGGGTAAACGCCCCATGACGGCTTCCATGCCTTGTGCAATGCGCCACCGGTAAAATTCCCAATCACCAGGATCCGCAACGGTCACATGCTCTTCGGGATGTGACAATTGGAACCTGGTAATTGGGATATCAAATTGCCCTGCCAGTCGGTGACTCGGGAAAAGCAAGACCAACTTGCAGGCAAAGCACAATAAAAACTTTGTATATAACATAGTCAAAAAAGGGCACTATTCAACAACCTCTAAGGGTGGTACATTTCTCTGCCATCCTGTATAACCAGGGCTTTGATTGATCTTTCCAAGGACGTTGGAGTTGATCATACGATCATCAACCGGCCATTGGAAATGAAATGGAGCAATCCTGGGACTCTCGCCCAACACAACTGGTGGAGGATTGATGGAGTACAAGTTATTGAGATTGATGACTCGATCGTAGAAGAAATTGTTCTCGTGAATGTTGTTAAGACTGTATCCTCGGAGATTCATGGCTGCCATGATGTAAGAAACCCTGTTCAGTTCATTTTGACGGGGTTCTTCAGCGTACAACTCTCTGGCTCTTTCGTCGAAGATATAATCTATCGTCACATCGGAAGGTTCTATCAATACGGCTCCTGCCCGTTCCCGGATCACATTGATATCATTGGCTGCCTGCTGGAGTTCGTTTTTCCAAAAATGCGCCTCCGCTCTGATGAGATAAGTTTCGGCCAACCTGAAGATGTATTGATCTCCATTTCCACCGTTGGGCAACGCATCCGGGTTTTGCTGAGGATTGTAAACTTTATAATGAGGCCATGCAAAAGCCGTATAAACACTATCAGAAGGGTTTCCCATCCATTCGCCTCTCCAGGGTTCACCAAAATTCACAGAATTGGGGTTATTATAAATCAACTCATGTTTGTCCACCCAGTTGATATCTGCACGTCTCAAATCCGGGGTTGTTCGCCAGTCAGATCCAAATTCATTCCAGATGTCATAGGCATGGTAATTAGACGCGGCTACATCGGGATTCCCGTTACCGAGGGTATCAAACTGGACTCCTGATTTCACGAAACCGATTTCACCACGTGAATCTCTATTGACTGAGTGCCACCAGGATGCAGCATAGTGTCGCATGGAATACGAACCTGCCGTTTTGGCTCCATCCGGATCCTCAAAACGATCCACGATAGCCAGAATAGTCTCGGTATTTTGAGGCAAATTTTTGTTGTTGGGTCGGTGAAGATCCCAGATCACATTCCGCTTTTGGTCGCTGGCATCTTCACCAAATCGATCTTTCATCAATGCATATTTACCGCTATTGATCACCTGATTTGCTGCCTGAATAGCCCCGTCAAAATCCATATTAGCCAGATGAACTTTGGAAAGTAAATGATATCCTGCACCCTGAGAGATCGCCCCAGGCACCGTATTGACCGGCAAATTGGGTACTGCGAATTCCAGATCCTCGGTGATTTTATCCAAAACGGCCCACCGACTATGGGTGGAAAAGTCCAGTCGGGGTCCGGTCACCTCCTCACTGACAAACGGAACATCACCGTAATTGTGCACGAGTCTGTAATACCAGTATGCGCGGTGCCATAATGCCTCTGAAAGAACCTGGTCTCTTTCCTCCTGGCTCGGCCATTCAATATCATCGATTCTGGAAATGGCCACATTGGCATCCTTCACAAAACGATAAATGGTATTAATTTGATTGACAAACTGTTGGTATCGATCCGTGGATGGGGTCAGATTGTAAAAGTCAAATTGTAGAAGAGGTGCACCCAACTCACTGGCAGCTACCTGGTGAGAAATGAAATGCTTATAGCCACTGACTTCGCTGACCAGATTTTTGCGCATAGTAACCAGCAATGCATCGAATCCGGTTTTGTCAACAAACACATTTTCCGGTGCAAAGAAAGATTTGGGATTGGGTTCCAGAAACTCTTCGGAACAGGAAGATGAAAACAGAACCACCGCCAGGAAGATATATCTGATTGTATTTTTCATGATATCATTTTTTTAATTTCAAACTGGATTATTTTGATTACAGGCTTACATTCAGACCCACGGTAAATGTCCGAGGCATTGGTGAATGCATGGATTCAGGATCATATCCTGGCCAGTCGGTGAAGGTCAGCAGGTTTCTCACCGCAGCAAATAACCTTAGATTATCGATATTCACCTGGCTCAACGTGCTTTGAGGCAGGTTGTACGCCAATGAAATATCCTGAACCCTTACGAAAGATCTGGGTTTGAATACCTGAATCCCACCTCCAAATGGCGTCACATTTTTGGACAATCTCGGCCATTCATCAGAACGATTTTCCGGAGTCCAATAACCCAGGCCTTTAGGTACACCTCGTCGGTCGAATGTAGACCATCCGGCCAGGGCTTGAGAAAACTGTCCGATGTGTCCAAGATCTGCGCGCAGGAAAATGCTAGCTGAGAAATTTTTCAGAAAAGTGAACTCATTGCGCAAGCCCAGTCGATATCTCGGTTCTGTGTAACCTATAAAGGTTTTATCGTACAAAGCCTCATATTTCCCATCCTGATTGCGATCAACGGCCTTAATGTCTCCCGGTTTGAGGTTGTAAACCTTTGCTTCTTCAGCTTCCTCTACCTGCCACATTCCAAGAATATCGTAATTCCATACTGCATCGATAGCACGTCCGATAAACCACTCATTCTCGTAATCGGGTACTTCGCCATTCAATTCCTGACCTTCGAGGATATAATCCCCATATTCCCCGAATAAATTCCTGAGTTTGTTCCGGTTGAGCGCAAAGTTTAAATCCGTTCTCCATTCAAAAGATGAACCACTGATATTCACTGTTCCTACAGTCAGTTCAACACCCTTATTCCCCAATTTTCCAATATTGGTGGTCACATTACTGAAACCGGTCGTAGAGGGTAAAATCCTTCGGACCAAAAGGTTCCGTGTATTCATATCGTAGTAATCCAAAGTGACATTCATTCGGTAATTGAAGAATGATGCATCGATACCCACATTGATAGACTCTGTTTCTTCCCAGATCAAAGAACGATTAGCCAAAGTGCTGTTGGAAACCCCGATTAACAGGTTGGTTCCATCTGAATATTGATTGGAACTCAACTGGGCGAGGGCCGCATATCCTCCAATATCCCTGTTTCCATTCAGCCCCCATGAAGTTCTGAGTTTCAGTTGATTGACATCGGTTAAATTAAAGAAATTTTCTTCAGAAAGTACCCAGGCAAAAGCAGCAGCCGGGAAAACGGCCCGTGGATTTTCCTGGCCAAAAGCTGAAAACCCATCTCTTCGGATCGACAAGGTCAAGAGGTATTTGCTCAGGTAAGAATAATTGATACGTCCCATCAGACCATCACCAGTGATTTCCGTATCATTAGCGGACAGAGCTGGATTGATACCGAATTGGATTCCCGAAAAACCCAAAGATGGACTTGGATAAAAGGTGTTGTTGGTGGTGGAAGTTTGCCAAACGCTGTTTTTCTCAGCATTATACAGGAAAGTCACATCGAGATTGTGATTTCCAATATCCTTGTTCCATTTCAACAGGTTGTCAATCATCCATTCATATTGGTGATAATCCACCCGGGTAGCACGTCCATTATCGTAGCTTCTGGATCCTGTTATTGTTTTTGGCGACCAATAGTTGTAATCTCTTATATTTTGGATTCGCGGTTGGTAGGACAACCGGTAATTTATGCCAAAAGGCAGTTTTACTTCTGCGAATACCGACGAAAACAGGCTGTTGATTTTCCGCTCTTTTTCTTGTCCATAGGTATCAATCAAAGGGTTCTGGGCATTCTCAGAATCTCCGGGATACCAGACCAGATCTCCGGAATCATCCCTCAATTTTCCGAAAGGGGTAACGATCTGCATTTGTCCCAGATTCGCAGGTATAGCGCTCTCATCCCTCCCTGCAAATTGGACGTTGGCTCCCACTTTGAGCCAGTTGGCCACATCAAAATCTACATTCAAACGGGTACGAACTACTGAAAACTCATCTCCCCGGATAATACCCTCATTATCGGTATATCCGATCGACCAAAAGTATCGGGCATTTTCAGTGCCGCCAGAAACACTCAAATCGGATTCCTGGCGAATTCCAGTTCGCATGACTTCTTTATGCCAATCAGTCGTATTACCGGTGAGATATGCATCAATTTCACCAGCGTAAAAATTGAGTCGATTGAGCCACTCCACTTCATCGTTGGCATTGGGGTTGGGAACCGTACTTCTCCATTGATCTATAGTGACTCCTTCCGGAAGATTTTTGGGGGAGATATAATGGTATTCCGGAAAATCGGTATCTACAGTTCGGAAATAATCCACCCGAAAGTCAATGTATTCCTGTGGGGAACGGGCGCCATAATGGTCCGTTGTCACTGCTGTGGCTCCCCATTTTGTGGAGAAATTAATTCTAGGTTTTCCGGTTGAACCTCTTTTCGTAGTAATGATCACCACACCAGATGCAGCCCTGGCACCAAATACTGCGGCTGAACTGGCATCTTTGAGAATATCGATTGTTGCAACATCATTTGGATTGATATCATTGATACTTCCATTGTAAATCACTCCATCCAGTACGATCATGGGTGTCGTACTGGCGTTGAGCGAGTTTCGACCCCGAATTTCCATGGAAGCGCCTCCCGCTGCAGATGTGCTTTGGTTGGAATTAAATCCGGCTATGGTACCTGTCAGCATCTCTGAAATTTGGGTAACTGGCTGATTTTCAAATTTCTCTGCACTAATCCTTGTCACTGAACCAGTCAGATCACTTTTCTTTACAGTACCATACCCCACCACGATAACCTCGTCCAGCAACTGGGCATCAGCAGTCAGAACCACATCGATGGTGGTTTTACCCGCAACAGCCACTTCCTGAGTCTGATATCCGATATATGAAAATACCAGTATAGCATCATCGGAGACATTGTCCAGCGTGTACTGCCCGTCAAAATCGGTTACTGTCCCCGTGGTGGTACCCTTAACCTGAATGTTTACACCAATAAGTGGTTCTCCTGACTGATCCGTTACCGTTCCCGAAATGGTCGCTGCATACTCTATCTCGTTAATTGATAACATAGGCTTTATGGGATCAACAGGTTCAGGAATATTGACCTCATTTGAACTGGCCCTTGTCACAAGAATTTTGTCTTTGATCAATTTATAGGTCAGTGGGGTACTAGCCAGGATTGTACGCATTGCCAACTCTACACTGACAGGATTCCCTGAAATGGAGGCACGATATGGTGTCACCATAGTAGGATCATAGGCAAAATGCAAAGATGTTTGATGCTCGATTTCGCTAAAAATCTTCACCAGGCTCGCATCAGTGAGGTTCAGAACTACTTTTTTGTCCTGAAGACTCTGACCATATGCATTATTTGCCAGGGCCAACTGAAGTCCTGTATAGCAAAGAGCCATGACCACAAAACATGCTTTTTTCCATAGGTTTTGAGGTTCAGTGACGAACCAACCCAACCTATCACGGGTAAAATCATTTCGTTGAAAATTTTTCATAATGGTGTCTTCAGTTTTAGGTAATTGAATGGTAAACTGCTATAAAATATGCATTGTCCCTGACCAATGCAGGATTCAAATCTCTTCCGAAATCGGAAGTGGGTATGGAATCTGGGTGTTCTCCCCCTGAAATATCCATGTTATTTAAAAATACCGGTATCGTTCCCGACTCCGGCAATACATACGTCCATAGATATGGTGATACCGGGATTGTTCTTTCTACATTGGCATTAAAATTATTATACATATTTACGAATGATTCAATTCTCGTTCTCTGGATGTTAGATTCCTGACTGTACTTGTCATTGTATCCGGCATTTCTCTGCTGCTCTATACCATATTCGCTACACAATATGTAGTTGTCTTACAGTCCTTTTAAATGCCCCACATCTACTGAAATAGTTGCATGAGAACCAAAAAACACGTAGTTCTATCCGCTTTTTTT
>CAYRRD010000088.1:0-13595 GCA_964426625.1 uncultured Saprospiraceae bacterium
TCATTGTTCAGATCGGCAGCCTGAGAAGAAATACTGCCCTGCACCGGAAGGAATTGAATATCCACCTCATCACTGACCTCCATAGTAGCGATCGTCGCATCCACATAATTTTCAAGGTCGTGCGTGTTATTAAACATCAGATCAATCCAACCATCCTGATTGACATCGTATCGTCGAATGGTCTTTATCTCACCACGATGATTGACATATATATTTTGCCCGGAATTACTCAAAGTTCCTTTAGCAAAGTCATCAAAACTGTTGTCTGACCAGGATTGCCCGGTAAGTGTCAAAGTACAAAATAGGAGCAGCACACCCAAAGTGAATTTGATCCAACGTATGTTGGAAACCAGATTTTCGTATGCCCAGAATGAGACAAATACATTTCCATCCCGTAGGGGAGTAATGCAGGGAGCACCGAATTTCAATTCATTAAAATCCTGAACCATTTTACCCGAGCTTTGATTCAGTGATGAATTTTGATTTCCCCATAGGCAAATTTCGGCCTCATTGAACCACTGCCCCGTGTTTGTGTGACAAATATTTGCCCATAAACCAGGCTGATCCATACGACGGTACACTACCAATAGCTTGTTGTTCTCCAATTGGGTGACTGACATGGTCTGCCCCCAAATTCCGGTAGACCGTGGTGATGACCACACCCCTTTTTCCCGATCGAACAACGCATACTGATTGGGAAGATCTTTTCCATTCTTTTCATCATGAGCCCAGGCCACAGATAACAGAGCTCCGTCCGTCAGCTCCAGGATTTTACCCTCCCAGAAAATAATCTGTTCCTCAGCACGATCCATCACATCCATATAATCGGACCAGGTAGCTCCCTTATCCCAGGAAACTAATGCTATCATTTTCATCCCAATGGACGACTTAGCTTCCCAATCCCTCCATGTAGATGTAGGCCATATCCAACTTCCATCACCCAAAACCACTATGGAACTACAAGCTTCATAGGAAACATCCGGAAAGGGTGATTCAATACGGGGCGATGAAGACCAGGACAGTCCCCCATCCACAGAACGAAGTAAATATAATTCTGTGGGTACAAACCCCAGCGTTTCAGGATTGGCAAGCCCTTCGGCCGGATGATCATCTCTGATATAATAAGCCAACATGCATACCAGGGATCCGTCATCCAATACAGTGAGCCTGCCTACAGAAGAAATGAGACGATCGTCTTCAATCTCAAGAGGTCGGGCTTCGCTCCATGATTTTCCCCCATCTTCGGAAATCGAAATATAAGTGGACAGATCCAAGGCTTCAAAAGCCTCCCCAATCACAAACGAGGCTACCATATTCCCATTGGGTAATTCCACTACAGAAGGAAAATAGGCATGTCGGGACTTCAGATGTGGAACCTTATTTCGGAATAAAATACCTGTTTCAATGCTGCTGAGATAGGACATATAATTAAAAATTGTTATTCACAAATACTTGTGACAAAGGCGGAAACCCACATAAGCTCCGTTCACCTTCACCACAGACCTAAAAAGTCAAGGTATATTTATAGGCATTGGCACTCCAGGTGTTTTCGTTTTCACCCAACCGGGTAAGATAAATTTCCACCTCATGGGATTCGCGGTTTTCAAGAAGGGCAAAATTGGACATCTGCACCTTATCGGTATCAACTTGTGGGTCTCTGGTGTCGATAACAGTGAGGGAGTCTTTGATAAAGGATGGACCTTCTTCATCGATTTCCACAATAACTAAAGGGTATCTGGGATAATTACCTTTAGGGGGCTCCTGGGATATATTCCCCACCCAATACAGTTTTCCGTTTTTTGAACTCCGGAAGGCCTGATGAATAGAGGCTGATGAATAACATTGGTCGCCGGTATCATACCGCATATCTGTCACGGGGGACCAGGTCACTCCCCCATCTCGGGATAGGGAATACCATTTCCGGCCAGGTGACACCGGTGTATCCGAACCCCGCATAATCATCAACAGATTTCCATTTCGCAGTTCGCATATATTGAGTTCGACCAATCCCCGGGATGACATCCTACGAGGCAAAAAAACCCCATTAGATTTTTTCCATTGATATCTACCTGAATTGCTGTCCCATTGTCCCACAAAGCACATCGCTCCGGCCACGCAGCCTTCCCGGTAATTGTTGGGGAAAACAGAGGGATATTCTTCATCTTCAGGGTCGCTGTATGGCACAGGCACGGTGGCACTGACCACGACATTACCCTGGCTGGTAACAATCGCATTACCGATATACATCTCATTCCTTTTGAGCCAGCCTGATTTCTCCCAATCCGAAGGGTCAAAATCGGGTCCGTCTTCATATTTCAATTGGATGGCCTCACCCCAGGTCCTGCCATTATCCTGCGAGAGCTGGACAAAACCGTGGTCCCAAAATAATCTTTCCCCTCGCCACAACTTGCTCAAGGCTACCGTGGGATCACCTTCAAAAATTCGTTGAAACACCGGTTTGATAAGCATTCCAGATGCTGGATCTAAAGGCCCCGTACCGCTTTGACTTACACCTCCACTCATGGTATATTTGCCCGAGCTCTGTGTTTCCCTTTGAACTGGTTTCCAGGGAGTCCATGATTCACCATTATCCTGAGAGGTCCTTTTAAGTTCCATCAACGTCCAATCACTTGACTGCATAAACGATAATTGTTCCTCCCTTATCAACCCTTTCCCTATATATTGCATATGGGTAACAGGCGCCAAACCCAGTTCGGGGCATGCGATTCTTACTTCCTTTTTTACGGTACAGAGAGGACCGGAATGTACCACCCCATTTCGGACAGCGTCCTTCGGGCGTTCCCAAACCAATTTCCCGCCCAACATGGCAGATAAACCAAGGCGCGTGCCTTCCTTCATAAAGGTTCTTCTTTCCAATTTCTTCATGCCTACAACATGGTTATTCCGTCAATAAAAAATTTGGTTTACCTCATTCTTTCCATAGTGCATTGGGGATATTCCACCTCAATCGTGAGGCGAAAACATTACCGTTGGCCCCATATTGTTCTTCGCCTTGCCCCACCATCAGTTCTGCCACAGTAATCCAACTTTCGTCCTCGTTGATATGCGACACACTGAAGTTCCCAAGTCGAGCCCCCCGATTGGGTACTGCTATCCTTTCCGATGCTTTGATCAGCTGCATGGTGGAGGTATCCACTTCAGCGATAAAAAGTGGCGCCCGATGTCTGATGACATGATCATTGTCAGCCCCTTTTCTTGTATAGACCAGAAACAACCCTGAAGAATGGGTGAGCCAGTGCTGCATGGTATTGTATGTCCCTACTTCTTCTCCATTATCGAAATGCCAAACCTGAGGTTCACTGAACTTAAGTCCGTCGGTGCTCACAGCCCAATACCCCTTTTGATCGTTCCTCATGGTCAGATAAAATGTATCACCATAGCGGGTCAGGGAAGGCTCGAATAAACCCCTGTCGACAGGAATGGATAGTTCATTCCCCAGCTCTTTAAATTGCAGGGATTTGCCATCAAAATTACATCTGGCCACACTCGTCGTAAATGGTTCCTCATCCTTTCCACGATAATAAATAGGGAGTAAAATATCGCCATCGGGCAAATCTACCCTTTGGTCTGCGCAGGCATTGGTCTCATAAAATTGCGGTTCTTCCGGTAGAAACAATGGCTGCCATCTGTTCCATGTTTTGGTTTGAGCATCAAAAGTAGCCCAAACAGGTAAACGGTCTCCCCGGATCAATTTTTTATTCTGATAGGGAACCGAATGACACGTTCCCAGCAAGGTTTCCGTTTTCTGGTGCCATTTGATGGTAAAATTACACATGCCGGTCTCAAAACCATCCTCCCCCGGAATGAAGGCAAATGCATCGCTGGGATCTTCCAAAGCAGACCAACTCTTCCCGTTATCAAAACTAAATCCTGAGACCACCGGTGTAAAGACGTCGGATTTTCCGGTCAGCCATTTTTGTATAGTCATGACCAGCCAACCTTCAGGATGGACAACTCCTACACTGGGGTAAAACCAGGATGTACTGTCTGTATATCCCTGCAGGAGTGTATCCAATATTATCTCATAACTCAGCGGAGTATCCTGTGTCGAGGCTGGAGATGAACCTTGAGACTGGCATCCACACAACCATAGAAAAGCCATATACAATAGACCCACATAATAGGACAGATCAGATCTCAGAACCCTTATCATTTCATAATTCATTTTGCCATAATTTTTAGAAGCTTCTGTTCAAGATGCTCCGCCATGCGGACCATGCCCAGGTCCGTCAGATGGGTTCCATCCACGGTCCCTTCATGGTCATCACCGATCAGATAGTCTCCTTCCAGATAATGAAGATCCGTTATCCCCGCGTCCAAAGCCTCCTCATACACTTTTCTCAAGGTGTGGTTTTGTCTATCGATATAAGCATAGGTACCAAAAATGGTATCCGCAGCCAACTTAAAATGGGCATATTCCCGTCGTATACTTTCGACAAGAAGGATCGGTATATGGGGGTGACATTTTCTTAATTGATGGATCAGAGGTAAGGCATTCTCCCGGATCACCTCCGGCGCAGAATTGGGTGTACAATCAATCACAATCAACCCGAGGTCTGCTTCACAGATCGCCTCACCCACAGCTTGCTCGAATCTGCCATTCCCACTGAATCCCAGGTTGATGGTTTCCCGATCCAGTTTTCTGGACAGAATGGATGGATAGGCCATCCCCGGTCGGGAAGCACTTGCCCCCTGGGTAATACTTGTACCGTAAAAAAGAATGGGGCCCTCGTCTTCATGAAAAGGACTTCCTGCTTCGATCGAACTTCCATCCACCACCCCGATTTCTAATTTGACCACAGATTCATACAAAGGAAGGTGAAGGATAAATTCTTTCATGGAAGGCTCGAGATGCGTGATCAATGTGGCCTCTGTTTTTTCCCCGCGTGGAATCCCGGAATTTACATATTGCCATTGAGATCCTACCCTGCAGTACAGATCCAGCCCGGAAGCTCCGATATCCGTCATATTTGCCCTATTTCTAAAATCTGCCAGTTCCCAACGGGCCCAGATTTGAGGTGAATCGGTTCTGAATCGAATGGTAATACCGGTAGAATTTTGGCTCAGACTCCAAACCGGTGGTCTGACAGTGGATGCATATTTCTGCGGCAACCGTGCATAATTTCTTTCATTGTGAAATTTGCCCGAAACCATGAGGTCATGCCCATCCACATAAATTATATTATCTGCCGAATTGATAATACCGGATAGACGATCCCATGGTAATTTTTCCATACCACACAAGGTGAGGGCACTGGTCAGACAAGCGATACTCATCGCCCATTGTATTTTCCATTTTCGCGCTTTCAAAATATCCATATTTATGATTGATTTGCTACGGTATACGCGGAGTCCAATAATCCTTTCAGATATCCTATGGCAAAAACCCGGCCTGTGGTACCATACCCCGGGTTCCTATTATCTTCACCGGCCATGGTAGGGGCGTGATCAATCCGGACGGGACCCTCGAAACCCGTTTTACGATAATGCAAAATAGCCTCGTGCATATCGGTTTGGCCTTCGTCATGAAATGTTTCAACAAACCGGTACTTTGAGCCCCGGATATCACGGAAATGTACATAGAACACTTTCCCCTTACTACCAAATTCATCGATAATATCCGGAATATGTTCCCCGGCAGCGGCCAGTGTCCCCTGGCAAAGGGTTATTCCATTGCAGGAGCTGGGAACCATATCGATCACTTTTTTCAGTGCAGCTGCGGAAGTAATAATTCTTGATATTCCCTGGATTGGAGACACCGGGGGGTCGTCAGGATGAAGAGCCAGCCTGACCCCGGCTTCCTCCGCCACAGGAATCACTTCCTCTAGAAAAATCTGCAACCTTCTCCAAAGATCGGATTCGGACACTTCACCATACGGTGTCATTGGAGCATTTTCGAGATCCCGGATGTCGAAGGCCGTCACCAGTGCTCCTCCACGACCTGGCTCATTAACTGAAGTACGGATCCAGTTGAAATGGGCCATAAAATTGTAACACAGTAATGGAATTCCGAGTCGACCCATATTGCGGATTAATTGCTTACATCCCTCCAACTCCTGATCACCCCCTTCAAGCCCCAATTTGAATTTATGCATTTGCCAGTTTATATCGGGCTCCAGTACAAGCAACCTGAATCCAAAATCCAGGTGTTTTTTCTGATGGTGCAGAAGATCTGTAAATTCTACTGAGGGATTTCCTTCCCTGTCCAGTGGTAATCGCCCCACAGAATATTGCACTCCACATTGAGCGGCCAACCGCCAGATCAAATCAGGGTTCACCGGCAAGACTTCGGCAATCTTCATCATCCTGATTATCGGGCTGGTTTACACAGTGCGATCAGTTCCCGCAATTCTACATCGGAAGCATCCCGGCAGAAAAAAATAGCCGCATCAAGCAACATGGGATCTTCCTGCTGGTTGCCGGTATAGTCCAGCGTAATTTCGTTCAACCCCGTACGCACGGCAGATTGATTGATTCTGTAAATCAGCAGACCGTCGTCAGTGGCATTGAGAAAATTAGCTTGTTTTCCATTCAAGGACACTTTAATATCCTGTTCACTGGCCCCCTTCACCCATACCGGCACAAAGACCTCTGAACGGTTCGTTTCATGCCCGAGTTCAACAGTAAATGTTAATGAACCCGATTTGAGCGATTTGTGGTTACCCGGTGATGGTGACAACCGAGGCATTTTGAAATAATCATCCCCATTAGCCAGATATCTGCTCGCAGTATAATCCCGATAGGTAACGAAGTACAGATTGTTGGTCCTGTTCAATTTGGCCGGATCACCGATTTGGGAAAGATACATCACCCGGGTATTGTACTCATTGAAAGAATAAATTCCATCCACTCCGGCCGCCCATGCGGCTGCAGCACGGGCTCTGAATACTGCATTTTGCTGTCGCACCAAAAGCGGATGCTCATCCCGCACCCGGGATTCACTCAGACCGGCATACATTTTTACGTTTGAATCACCTTTGAGTTTGACGAAATCTTCCCAATATTCCAATCGAAAATATCCCGATCCAACAATGATATCAACCAATCCTTCATCTATCCACCGCTCAATATCAATTCCGGCTTTTTCCAAATACTCCTTTGACGTCGGTACCCGAATAAGAAGTAAAATGGGATTTCCCCGTTTCATACCCACCTCTTCCGTGATGGTCCGGATTTGACGAAGCATATCGGTTAGTTTATCCAATTGAGTCTGACTGGCATATCCCCCCTGACCTACCGTTTTAAATAACTCAAAATGACGGAAAAAATCAAGTTCGACGCCGTCCACATCATAATTCTCACACACCTCGCGGTAAAATTCAACACAAAGATCCCGCACTTCCTGATGGTCAAAATCCAGGGAACTCCATCGTCCGTTTGGAAGTCGTTCGCCGATGCTTCCAAACAAATACTGTGGATTCTTTTCCTTAAATTCAGTCCACAGATAATACGGTTTATCAGGCCGGTGAGCCGCATCATGGGTATCGTTGATTCTGTTGGACCAGAAGATTTCAAAATTATGCTCCCGCGCAAATTTGACGGTTTCATGAAGTGGATCGGTACCCATAGCCAGCAAGTCCGACATTACATTCCTGGAATTGTTGAGGATACCATAGTCAAACCCATGTTCGGTGAGTATTTCCCCTACTTTCGTATTATGCGTAAAATTTCCGAAACCCGATGCAATGGTACAATAAGAAATGGTAGTCACATCGCTCCCCAAAAGTCCTGCTGTTCTTTTATTTAAAAGATTTTCTATCGTGAACTTTTCATTTATGGGAAAATAAATGACCGGATTGCCATCGCTGTTGTGGATCAGGCTGCGCGGAGCTTCGAGCTTTTTGCTTCGAAGTTCCCGATATGCCTCAATCGTAGATATGGACCCCTGTGCGAGGACATACTGGGTGGAGAACAACCCCAACCCAAGCGCACACACAGTCAAAAATTGTAGCTTTAAAAACTTCATCATATTCATTAGGTTCAATTGGATTGAATTAGATTATTCCCAACCCGGATTCTGCCCCAGATTCGGATTTTGTGATCGGGCACTTACAGGTATAGGCCACAAATAGTGTTTTTCTTCAAATTTGGGAAATTCAAAATCACTGCCTTTATTGGGGCAGATGTATATTTTTCCTGAATTTTCAAATTCTTCGAATCCCAGCTGGACTGCGTTGGAGGGGTCAATTTTCTGACGATTTTCAACCTCCCACCGGATGCCATAATCTTTTTGATTTAATTTATCACCCTGGCGCCATCTGCGCAAATCATCGAATCGGAATCCCTCACCAAACAGCTCAATTCGTCGCTCTCTACGAATTTCAACGATCAATGGAGAAACACCGACATCGGCATATTTGGGATCTTGAGGCAGGTTGTCGAGATCCATGTGTATCATTCCTACACGATCACGAAGTTTGTTGATGGACATATCCAGATCCTCCTGTGTGATGGTTCCCAGTTCGGCCCGGGCCTCAGCATAATTCAATAGAGCTTCACCAAATCTCAGGATCACGCATGGGGTATAACCATTGTGAAAATTGACGTTCTGCTCCTGATTCACATGTTTCACCTGATGGTAACCAGTCAGAGAAACCCAGCTGCCTGTGGACACCATACCGACAAGGCGGGGAATACTCAGACCCAACTGACCAAAATTTCCATAATTGTAATAGGATACATCATCAGGATGCAACACGGTCTGTCGCAACCTGGGATCCCGATTTTGGAATACGTCTTCCAACTCATCATCACCCTGATACAGCGGGGAAAGACTGATGGGTAGGCCATCGACACACAGGTAATCTTCCACTGCATCCTTGGTGGAGGTGGACATGTAATAATAGATCTGCCATGAATTCTCTATTACGCCCGGTTCATATCTCCGCCAGTACATCACCTCATTCACACCCGTCAGATCATTCATCTGAAAAATAGCATTGTAGTCATGGGCTGGATCCCCCGTGGAATACAAGGAATAAGGGCCATCATCCATCAACTCCCGCGCTGCATTTGCGGCTTCATTCAACCATTTTTCGGGATTATTGCCACCGTGGTATTTACGCCAGGTTCCCTCGAACAGACAAATCCGGGATTTGATGAGTAGTGCACACCATCGGTTGAGACGACCTGGTGACTCCCCGGTTCCCCAGTCATCGGGCAAATGAGTGGTGGCAAAATTCAGATCTTCCAAAACCTTTTCCATCACTTGCTCTCTCGGGGTACGAGGTGCGTATAATTCCTCCGAGGTTATGTTCAGTTCCTCTTCGATCCATGGATAGTCGCCATACAGGGAAACCTTATCTGCTACCACCCAACCCCGAAACAATCTTGCCTCGGCTTTATACTGATCGATGATCCGAGGATCCAGTTGAGCCCGATCGTAATTGGCCAAACCGATATTGATGGACCGGACAAACTCAAAGCAGGTATTGTTCCATGCGAAAGATATCGGGTTGGATTCCGTATTGATCTGACCTGCCCGAATCCGGACATGAGCTGCATTATTGCCCAAAGCCCGGACATCGTTATCGGTCATCCCATCGAGGGAGTATTGTCCGTCACGGGTGGCACTCTCATGATTGCCATTGAGCAGCCGCATGGCGCTGGATTTGGCGTAGTGGTAAAAATTGTTGTTATAGACACGAAGGTCATTCTCGGTATTCCAGAAGGTTTCGCTGGAGATGCTGGTTAGGGGATATCTGTTCAGACTGTCATCATTACAACTCAGCAGAAGTAGAATGGCTGTGAATGATATAATTATATTTTTCATTGGTATTTAAAGTTATTCGTGTTAATCAAATGGTAGCTTTCAAACCCAGGGTAAAAGACCGGTGAAACATATATCTGGGAACCAGATCGGTGGTATATTCAGGATCCAGGGTTTTGTACATACCCGAGGCTTCCCACAAATTTGCTGCATTCAGGTAAATGCTGGCCTGCTGTAAAAATTTGAAAGGAAGATTGTAGCTCAATGTTACGTTCTTCAACCGGATATAGGCAGCATTTTGCAGATACCTGGTTTGCTCGAAGGTGTTTTTGTTGTCCGAGTAAGCGAACTGAACTCCAGGGAAATAAGCATCCGGGTTCTCCGGTGTCCAGCTGTCATCAATCCACCATTGTTCCATCGACAGCGTCTTAAAAGGGAAGAAGCGGATAAAATTGCCCCTAGATGGATACCAGTCTTTTTTCATAATTCCCTGAGCAAAGACATCCAGAGAAAAGTTTTTATAGCTCAGTCGTGGATTGACACCAAATGAATATCTCGGTGTGCTGTTCCCTATTCGGATCAGGTCTCCGGTATCATCGAGTGTTTGGGATCCGGTAGAAATTATTCCATCGTTGTTGAGATCCGCATAATGTACGTCACCCAGCCTCCAGTTGGCTCCCAGTCTGCTTTGGTCGGGCAGGCTTTCCAGTTCAGCTTCCGTCTGGATCAATCCCACGGTTTTGTAGCCCCATATTTCTCCTACCTTCTTCCCTACATAATAAGAATTGATCGCCCCGGTCGGATTATCGTATTTGGTGATTTCCGTGGTATAGTCAGACAATACGACATTGGTGCTGATATTCCAGTCCCCACCCCGCTTATTCCGCCAGGTGAGGGACATTTCCCAACCAATATTGCGCAAATCGGCCGCATTTTCATTGGGCGAGGCAGTTCCCAGAATCCCGGGATAAGTTTTTCGCATCAGCATATCCCTGGTGTCCCGAATAAAATAGTCAAACGAAAAGTCCACCTGCTGATTCAGAAGGGTAATGTCAAGTCCGATATTCTGACTTACGACGGTTTCCCACGTAAGCGTATTACTGACCAGGCCACCAGGAAGGATCATATTGGTCAAATTTCCGCCGCCACCCAGGAGAAAGTTTGTGGTAGTGGAGTTCATAGAGGAAATATAAGGATAATAGGAACCCACGTTCTGGTTACCCAACTCCCCATATGAAGCGCGGAGCTTGAGGTTGTCCAGCCACCCTATTGTCGAACTCATAAATGGTTCTTCGGAAATTCTCCAGGCTGCGGAAAAAGAAGGGAAGAAACCGAATCGGCTTTCCTGGGGATATCTGGATGTACCATCGTATCTACCATTGGCTTCGAACAGGTATTTCTCCTTGAAGGCATAGTTGATACGATAAAATACGCCGCGTAACATCAATTCACTTTTGCTGTCTGAATTGGTCTTCGTTCCGGTGGTTGCTGACAACGAGGCAATGTTGGGTAGCACGAGTTCAGTAGCCCGTGTGGTCAAACTATGATTTCTACCAAATTCCTGGTTGAAACCACCCACAACGGTGATGGCGTGATTGGGAATCTGATCGATGGTGTATTCTGCAAAGGTATTGAGGACGTAATAGGTGTTTTTGGATGATCCTAGCTCGATCCAGTCATTGGCACTCTGACCTTGATAAATGATATTGTCCACCATTTCAAATCCATTGAATCCTCTGAGCACATCTACTTTGGATTGGACGTGTTCATACTGGTTCCAGTTGAATCTGTAAGAAAAATCGCCTTTGATCTTCAGCCCTTTTACTGGAGTAATCGTAATCCCCTGGGACAACCAGATATCGTTGAGTGTATTTTTATCTCTTCCCCCATTCTTCAAAAAGGGAATAGGATTTCGATTGTCCAGCTGCATCCCTATCAAATGAGCATATTTGTCCCGATCCCCTGGTTCAATATAATAGGGCAAATCAGGGAAGGCGTGAGGTGTGAAAAAATGTTTGGCAATCGATTGATAATACCATTGATCTCCATAGTTATGGGGATCGTTGTTGGCCACGGCATTGAACGAAATCATTTCCTGAAGGGATAACCAATCCGTGACTTTGAAATCGATTTTGGTCAGTGCATTGTATCTATTGTACTTTTCGTTACCATAACGATAAAAACCCGATTTGTCCACTGCACCCAATGACACATAGTATGAAGCCCTATCGCTCGCTCCGCTGATGCTCACATCGTACTGTTGCTGAGGGGAATAATCTGTCATTGCAAGATCCTTCATGTAGGTATTGTCAAGAGGATAAAGCAACCCTTCTGAATAGTACCATGCATCTTCTGGTTTGGGATTGGGATTATTTTGATAGGCTAAAGCGGCTTCTATGACGTCATCGGGCAGCAGGTTTCTACCGAGTGTAACCTGGTACGCATCATTCATGATCTGACGTGAAGTTCCTCCCTCACGAATCGGTTCGTAACCGGGAAAAATGGCTTTTTGTCTGGTTTGTTGCATCGAAAATGTGATGCGGGGTTTGCCTGTCTCTCCGGTTTTGGTTTCCACCAATATCACTCCAAATGCCGCTCTGGCTCCATAGATCGCTGCAGATGAAGCATCCTTGAGTACGGAAACGGATTTGATATCATTGGGATTTATTTTCTCTACGTCCATAGGTATTCCATCGACCAGGATGAGCGGTGATCCTCCGTTGATCGATTCAAATCCCCGAATATTAAAATTGGCGGCTTGGTTGGGGTCCCCAGAGCTATAGGTAATGTTGAGTCCGGGAATCACACCCTGGAGGCCCTGTCCCAGAGAGGTGATCGTTCTGTTCTCCAATCTTTCAGACGTAGCTACCCCTACTGCACCGGTCAGGTTGGCCTTCTTTTGGGTACCATACCCCACGACCACCACCTGATCCAGGGTTTGGCTATCCTCTTCCAATACGATGTCGATAGAAGTCTGACCATCTACTGGTATTTCCCGTGTCTGAAAGCCGATGTAAGACACCATCAGGATGGCGTCATTGGGGACATTGGACAGGGAGAAGCCACCATCAAAATCAGTGGCTGTTCCAAGGTCAGTACCCTGGACCACTACGTTCACCCCGATGAGCGGTTCACCGCGGGCGTCCTTAACAGTTCCCGATATCGAATTCTGATTCGATTGGGAGTATAGAGCTGTTAACGTTACCATAAAGATCACTGCAAAACAGGACTTTAGGAATGAGAGGTAGAATTTTTTTTTCATAACACTGGGTTTTAAGAATTATATATTGGCATTTCAGCTGATTGACAAACTTACGATAGGCATATATCCATTATATATATTTTCATTCCGTTTTCTTATCCTATTTTTCAAAGGGGTTTATCTCTTTAATTCCATTTTGACTTCCTGCCACTTTTTACCGGGAAATTTCCTTGCCCTGCCTTCCAGAGATCAAAAGAAGCCCCGATTACTATGCACTGAAAACACTTCGTTTATTTGTACTGCAAATTAACATTATAATTTGACCGCTCAAATAATTTCTAAAATTTTTTATTGTCTATCTTTACACTTATTGCTAAAACCAGCGAAATCGCGTTTGCCAATCTGGAAGCACGTCCGTGTATCTGATTGAAAAACAATATGAAATCGCAAACTGACTTACTTAAAAAAAATCCATGGCAAAAAAAGTAAAACTCCAACCCCTTGACAGTCTTTCCATGACCGATCGCGTGGAAACTATCCTCCGCAAATATTTTGAAGACAATGCCTTTCAACCGGGTGATGCTCTCCCGGGGGAGGTAGAGATCGCTGAAAAACTGGAGGTCAGCCGCAACGTGGTGCGAGAAGCCCTTAGCAGATTGCGGA
>CAYRRD010000089.1:0-13176 GCA_964426625.1 uncultured Saprospiraceae bacterium
ACACTAGTGAGTTGTAAAAATTTTACAAAATTTGGTTTTTTAACCAATTAATCGTTCTTTTGGATAAAAGGATAGCCTAAAAGGAAAGTGAGAAGGTGAACTCAAAATCATTATTTAACGATTACCGGGACAAGGTTCTGGGTTTCTTCATCAAGTTTTTGCACGATGAAGAACTGGCTCGTGATTTGGCCCAGGACATTTTCTTAAAACTGTTTGAAAAAAAGGCAGAGCTAGATGAAATAAGTGACCTCGACCGGTACATCTACCTTACGTGCCGCAATCTCGCATTTGACCACCTCAAAAAAGCAGCCCACGATAAAAAATACCGCAGTTATATTCTACATGCCGCATCGGAAGCTCAGGTGCCTGAAATGCATCGTAAAATGGATGTGGAGCACTACCGAACTGTCCTGGAAGATTCCCTGAAACTCTTACCCGACCAGCAAAGGCTGATTTTCAATCTCAGCAAACGCGAAGGCCTTTCTCATGAGAAAATTGCTGAAATGCTCAATATCTCCCCCCATACCGTCCGCAATCATCTTTACCAGGCAGTAAAAAACCTTCGGGCCAGCACACCGGATATTGAAATGATACTGATGATCGTTATGATTTTTTCCTCATTCTGAACTTTAGCCGTCCCTCAGATTTAACCCCTAGTTTACTACCAAGACACACACACGATCGTACGCCTCTACGACCTGAATCCACCCATATCCTAATACTCATCAACCTCCTACTCAAACTCTCCTCCTTCATACGCATGGCCCTGCGCCTTTACCGTCTGAAATCACTCAGAACCTCAACCCCCCCTTCCATCCACTCTAACAATATAACCTCTAAATTTTAATGCCCAACAACTACTCCACCTTCATCACCCCTTTCATCAGCCTCCAATGGCCCGGAAAAGTACATACGTATGGATATTCTCCTTTCTTTTCCGGCGCAGTGAATTTGAGGGTATATGTTTTTCCAGGATTCACAAGTGGTGTTGTATACAACACGGCATCTGATTCCGGAATGTATCCTTTTTCCTGACCCTTTGGGTCGGTTATCATTTTATCCGCTGCCATACCTACTTCGCCCAGTGTTCCAGGCTTCAGTATCAGAATGTTGTGCAGCATGACATCGTTATTTTTGAAAACAATCGCGACGGGTTGACCTGCTTTCACGGTGAACTGCGTTTTATCAAATTTCATCTGTCCTACAATCACTCCCATTTCGATGAATTGCGTATCTACCACCTTCTCAGCAAAATATGGATGGATTAGATCATTCCCTTTTATAAAATCAGGTTGAATGTCCACTTCATGGGAAGCCCATACCAAAGAGGGAGTAAACGTATGCAAGCATGCTATGGAGAAGCACAAGAAAATATACAACCGCATGTTCTGTTTTTGAGATTTCCTATCCATTTCTATCCCGCAATATTACATCAATAAACGGGTGTATGCAAAGGATGAGCCCGACCGTTTCTTTGATTCCCTTCCTGCACTTCTACCTTAAAATCACCTTTTTCTGCATCGGATTTTAGGAATACGATGATTTCCCGAATGCCGACATCCAGATTTATATCCAGCCCATTTTCTCCAGGAATATACCGCTCATCATCCACCCACAAATGTTCCACCCATTGTGGATCAAAGGCAAACATCACTTGTCCGGAAGCTGCCACTTCCACCGCAAATTTTAGTGCTTTCATTTCTCCCGGAATCTCCTCAAGGGGAAGTCCTCCGGATACTTTGCTGTATATAGGCACCCACGAAAACGATTCCTGCTCTTCTACCACAATCTGCTCACCGTCCTTATCAATACGTTCAACAACCGAATCATCTGCACGCAAAGCTTCCCAATACCGGACATAACTATAAGCCGGAACCCGGAAATCTCCCGGTTCACCGATTTTGGATAAAAAGCCAATGAGATCTACAAATTCCTCCCGGGTCAATCCACTCGTCAGTCCCGGGGGCATCAAAGATCCGGGCACATTGTCATGGGAGGAAATCTGAAACTTAGGAACAGCGACCTCTTTACCTGCTACATCTCGTAAAACAACCTCAGAATCCGTTTCGCGTACAAAATAACCCATGACCACATTACCATTCTTCTTGATAATCTGGTTCAATTCATATCCATCCTTTATTTCTCTTCCCGGATCGAGAATACTGCTGATTATATAATCGGTCGGGGCGTTGGCTCCCAGACTACTCAAATCTGTGCCCAACTTTCCACCCGCTCCTCCAATCGCATGACAAGCTGCGCATCCCAATTTCCGGTAGATAATTTCCCCTTTGAATGGATCCCCATACGCTTTTACATCCAACTCCAGGCGATCTGCATCCCAGGCACTGAGCTGTTGGGGCATCGTCGCTTTCTCTTCTTCAATGGGCACCTTTCCAAATACAGCCATTAATGATTTTATTTCTTCACTTTCCCTCCTCCTTGCCGACATCGAATTGATCAATTTCATTCCTATTTTAGCGGACTGGTCTGAAACATCTGTATTCTCCAACGTCTGCACCAATTCCCAGAGACCATTTTGGTTTGCAAAAAAAGCAGATAGGAGTTGTGAAATATTCTCCTCATCCCCTGGACTAGCCAATAAGGTTGTTGCCTGTGAGGTCGCCATTTTAGCATCCAATGGAATCAATTTTATGATTGTTTTTACCCTCCTTTCGTCAGAATATGGTTGATCCGAAAATTCGAGCAAAGCATTGAGACTTTCGGAATCCCCCAGATTGGCCAGTGCCGTTATACCCGTTTCACTTATATCATTATCTTTACTTCTTGCCCATTCGATAAACTGGTGTCGGTAGCTTTCCATGCCCCATAAGCCAGCTGCGGTAACAGCTAACTGGGCAATTTCCTTTTCCGGATCATTGAAGAGCGTGACGATGGGGGACAAGTCGATATCCGGCTTCACACCCCTTTGTTCCATGGTTCTTATCAGGGTTTTCAACAAACCCACCCGCTTATCCTGATCTTCTATCATCAATCTGAAAAGATCTGACAAGGCCGAGGGAGCACCATATCGGGATACATTATCAAATAAATCACTCTCATATTCCTCAGGGAATTGTCCCACCCGATACATGTCCACCAAAGCGGTAACGGCTGCAGGTGAAGTGATCGATTTCAGGGCAAAGGCTTTTCTTTTATTCCCCTGAAAATAATTTTGATTTTCCTGGAAACGGGGGTACCATTTAGATTCCAACTCTCGAATAGTCTGCCACAAAGCGAAATCCAGGTATGTATCCATTTCCTGTTCAAGAACTATAGTAGCCAGGGAAGCGGAGCCAGGATCTTTGGATTTTCGCAATGCGATTACAGATTCCAACCTCACTACCGCATCTTCATCTCTTAAACCCCTGCTCAGGTAATCATTAGCTTCAGGATACAGATTATACTGAAAATACAGTCCACGGATGGCTGCTGCCCGAATGAAAGGGTCGGATGAATTCAACAATTTCTCCAATACCTCCTGATTCGCGATATCCAGAGACTGATAAACCCAAAAACCTTCTAGTATCAATCGATCATAATCGGAATTCTCTGGTGAGAGACCGGCAATCCAGGCATCCAAATCCTCTTTCACTTCCACGCGACCACGTTCTTTAAGCAATCGCCTGGCCTGGTCGCGAGTCCATGCTTCCGGCAAACTTAGGAAATCCAGAAGTTCACGATTGGATGCCCCGGGAAGATGGGGTACTTCTACCAGCGGACTATTTTTCCGGGTGATGCGCCATATTCGTCCGTGCTTCTGGTCTCGACGTGGATCCCGGAAATCGACTTCCCCATGCTGGATTATCGGATTGTACCAGTCCGCTACATAGATAGCCCCATCAGGTCCCTCAAGAATATCCACTGGACGGAAAGCCACATTGTTGGAGTATAACAAATCAGGTTCCTGTCGGGATGTATAACCACTACCCAACTTTTCCAACGTAAATCGATTGATCCTATTGGCTCTAAAATCATTGGTAACAAGGGTTCCTCTCCAATCCTGGGGCATGTGACGACTCGTAATAATATCAAGACCACTGTGCTTGGGCTGTCCCGGGTTTAAGCCCTGGAGTATCCGTCGCGCTCCCGGTGCTGTCATAAAAGTCGCTCCCTGAAACCCGTAATTTATTCCTTCAGTACCTGCCCCATCCGTGAGAAAAGACTGGCCATATTTGTTGAATTGCAATCCCCATGGATTGACCAGTCCCCTTACATAAACATCCAACTCCTGTGTAGCTGTTCTATATCTCCATACGCCACCTCCTTCCAATCTTCTCACACCATGGGGTGTTTCGACATGACTATAGATGTATATGGATTGGTTGAAATAAAAACTGCCACCAGGACCCCAGCGAAAGGTGTGGATCAAATGGTGAGTGTCTCCTGTTCCAAATCCGGACAATACCACCCTGCTTTCATCAGCTTTCCCATCCCCATCTGTATCTTTTAAATGTAAAATTTCCGTTGAATTGGCTACATACACCCCACCATCACCCGGCAATACTGCAGTAGGGACACGAAGACCATCCGCAAATAATATCGAAGTATCAGCACGTCCGTCTCCATCTCTATCCTCCAGTACAAATATCTTCCCGGTCGGTTCAGCCCCCGGTTTGGGTTGTGGATATTCACTACTACCCACGACCCATAAACGCCCTTTTTCATCCCAATTCATCTGGATTGGTTTCTCAACCATAGGCTCCGATGCATACAAGTTGACTTCAAAACCCTCAGCAGGATACAAGGTACTCAGTTGATATTCCGGATCCGGATCGGGGATGCTCCGCAAACGATCCTGAGCAAATATGCTCCCACTAAAGAGCAAAACCATTATTGTCCATACTACCGATTTCCCGGATCTATTCAAGTGACCCTTATCCAAATGACATATGCTTGTGGTAATATCTATTCTTCTCATCTCACCTGTTGATTCGTACAATTTCGAAGATCTGGGGTTCCATCGAATATATTTGATTTATTTTGTGCTCTATCCGTTCAATAAACAGACTTTGCAGGCCCAATTCATAACTATTCTGTCCTTGCTCGTATTTTCTGAATCCGACCAGATAGGTGCGATTCAATGGCCGATATTCCCAAAAATAGAGGTCATGAATTTCACTATACATATTCTGAACAATCCTGGCCATGTCAAAGGTAGGACCCTGACGAATTATGACCCCGCTTGCAAAATCCGCAGCGGATGCTGCAAGAATATGCTGTCCATTGACTAAGAGTGCGTACGTTCCTTTTTTTAGGCCCCTTACCACCAATTGCTGTGGGTTCAAATTTTCTCCTTCTCCAAAAACCGGGAAAATTTTACTTGTCATATGAAATCGAACGTGGGATCGGGTCATTTCCTGATTTTCAATATAAAGACCTGATGCTCCCACTATTTTTCCCTCCCTGACATCTATCTCAGTATGCCATTTTGGAGCAGGGACATCCAGAGCCTCCAATAGAGTTAACCCCATTTTATAGTAACCTTTAGCATTGAGATGGATACCATTGGCCTCGTACAGTGTTCTCGCATTTGCTCTGAAAGCCGGGAAGATATCAATGAAAGGAACCTGGAGTCTCCCGGCAACTTCTCTTATTTTATGGGCATAAAGCTCCAGCAATTGATTCCTTTCTGTGAGGTCTATTTCCAGATCCAAAGAAGGATATTGGGGCAGCGTGGAGATTAAAATGACTTGCGCACCCAAACTGTCGATGTCAGCTATTAATTTCTGAAGCTGGATATCAAACTTTTCCAATCCTTCGCGACCTTCATAAGCTTCAATGTTCCCATACCCCACTATCACGAGGTCAGGTTTTAAGGTATCGATTTGTTGGAGGAGCAGCTCATAAGGGTTGGGAGGCTGTGAAATATAACTACGTGCTCTCCCTTCAACCGTATCCCCCGACCAGCCAAGGTTGCGAAAAGTGAGTGGTTTTTCGGGCCATGCGTTTTGCAACATCCATTCCAGTATGCCGTATTTTCCCGCTTCTTCCACGAGTGAGTTCCCTACAAATACAATCCGTCCCGATCCTGCTGGCTCCATATTTGTCACATGATGTACGGATGGTTGAGCTTCGAGTTGTCCCTGAACCATCAACTGGACCACCAGAATCCCTACACTTAGAATAGTGTATTTCATCCTGTTTCCACACCATCTATTCAAGGAGACCCCCCACTGAAAGAGCATGTTGATATGTGCCACCATGAGCTATCATCAGATTAAATGAATTCCAAAAATACTGAATAGCCAATCAATACTTGCCTACATATGCCTACAATATCTGTATATAATGGATGCGGTTCTGGTTATCACAGCGTGATTCCCTTAATTATGGAGCCATTAAGGTTCTGCTTCCACCTCCATCGTCCACTTGATATCTTCTTCCAGAAGTGATACTACGGAAAATCGACCCCTGAGTTGTACCGGGCCGATGGAGTATGATATCAACGAATCCCCATTTCCAAATGCGGAACCAATATAATCCGTTCCTTCCGTAGTTTCCACAGCGATAATACCCTCCCTGTCAATCACATTCACAGACCGGATAAAGTTTTCCCCAGAATAGGAACCTTCGATAACCGACATGAATGTTTTCAATTCCCCACCAACATTCCTTCGAATCAGGTAAATGTTTTCTGCTCCCACATCGGAATTTTTCCAATCCAGCTGGCCCCAACCCCGGGCCAGGAATATTTTTTCATCCTGGGAACCCAATCCCCAAAACGTACATACCATACCCTTTCCTGCCGGCCATCGGGCCTTCCATACCTGCTTTCCCTCAGCTTTTTGTATACTTCTCAAGTCATACAAAGATCCTTCCTCAATTTCAAAGGAAATTCCTTCGGTTGCATACTCCAGACCTGGCGCATGAAGAACATAGTCCCGAATGTGACCTCCTTCCACACGGAAAAAGTCCACGGCATAGTTTTTACCACCACCGTGATCCACCAATGCTGAAGTTCGTCTGTATAAGAGTCCTTTATCATAGGCTGTTGAGGTAGCTTCTATCACCTTGACATGGGGTGAAGAATGGAAAAATGTCACTGTACCTCCTCGCCCCTGCGTTTTTTGGTTTTCCTCGTCGATCAGGACAGTATTATGAGCCAGAGTTCGGATGTTGTTTTGCTTGAGTGGATGGTCCCAGAGGTATCCCAGATCCGGTAACAACTCCACGCCATTTTTCCAATAATACAAATGCAGGCTGTCCCTTTCATGATGAATCCCCCATTCACTGGCACTAAGCAGCAGTAAACTTTCCCTGCCGTCGGCACCCGTTCTCATGTGACCAATCCGCAATTTCGGCGGGCACCAATCCTGTAATTGCAATCTTGATGTTTTCAAATTGACCAGGTCAGGATCCCTGAAAAAAAGTGAGAACGATGAGGGGCTGTTCGGTCTGGCGAGATCATAAGGCAATTCATGGGTCATCAGGAAAAAGGATTCCATATCATCCTCAAAATACATTGGATTAACCGGACCCGATGGTACTTGCAGGTCCTTCCCACATACTTCCTTAAGCAGGGCCAGGTACTGCTCATTGGCAGGATAATTCGCCACCATCAAGTCCACATAAGCAGGATCGAGTATCAAACCGTGAAAAGAATCAGCATATGGTGGATAGGTGAGATCCCCTTGTAATCCATTAAAAAAAGCTTCCAAGATTTTATCATAACCTGTCTGAGTGTATACATTGAGATCCTCAATCCGCGTACCCGAATCATCGGTGTAGCCTACAGGATCCCTGTACCCTTTGGAAGCCTCGGCAAAGTCCCATATGCCTCCCAGGGTCATCAACCCATAAAAAATGGATTCGCTGGTTGTGCCGTCGGGTAGGAACCATTCATTAATGGTTTTATAGAAGCCCTCGAGTCCGAATCGGAACAATCCGGGATGTCCGACACACATCCCTACCAAAGCCACAGCAGTACGGTTACTGACCGATTTGTTGTTCATTTTTTTATCACAGACCAGAAGAATAGTGCTCTCCAACAACAAGTCACGTTCTATCAGGATGCATTCCTCCTCAGAATATATCCTGATGCCATTGCGATCCCTGGCCGATGCCGTCATATCGTAAGCTTCCACAACCTTTCGAATAAAATCCGATTCCAAGCCAACACCGCTTGCTCTGCCTGCGCTCCAAAAACCCGTCCATAGGGCACCGTCGGGTTTATTGGGTGGAGGAGTCAATTCGGGCTGCGGTAATCTACTGATGTGCAAAGAGGCCGTTTTGGGATCCATATCTGCGTATTCACCGTAGCCGACATGAACCAACCAGTGGGGATAACAGGCGGCAAGCCGCAATAATATTCGTTTGCAGGCTTCGGCGTATAAGGCTTTGTCTGTAAGAATATATACCTCTGCCAATAGCCGTGCAAACCCAGCGCACCATTGCACTTTACGGGACCGTATGTTTGCTGTGAAGCTGGGTCTACCCTGGGTAAAACCAAAAATGGTGAAAGGTTCTCCTCCATAGTAAGAAATATTTTGAGGATTTCCCCACGTGGTTTGGAGAATTACAGATTCGGGATACGATGGATTTGGAAAAACGGTGGCACATTCGGTACATTCCAATTGGTCAGGGCTTTGTATATCCCAGGTCCACAGCCCATGCGGATGAACAGGCTTTCCCTGGTCCCTGCAGGCAGGACAGGGTGTCCAAAGTGGATCACCGGGTGTGGTGGCTTCGATCAGGGATTCTAATGTTGATTTGTCAGTCAGCTCCAGGTAATGCTGAGCCGTACGTTCCAGGTTGGTTACATAATTTCTGGCCCATGAAAATTTCTCCATGTTTCGCTTTGCCAGACTTATATTTTCCGGTTTGAAAGTGAGACAGGGATGGACTACTTCAGAACGGTACTTTTCCCATAGGGACCAATCCAATAGCGGTTCTGAATCTTGATGAAAGTCGGGCTGGTAAGGGTGAAAGTCCACTGATAAAAGATATTGTGGAATCAACAGCCCTGAAGACCCCCACAGGATTTGAGAAATAAACCGACGTCTGTTCTGATCGTACACTTTGATCGAGTTTTTGGAAGTTTTTGGATGAAAACAAATTTCGCATCTGAGGTCACTCCCGAAAATCTGGATCAGACGATACTCGAATCGATTGAACCTGCCTTACTACTTCAGGGAAATACGTTTGAAAAAGAACCGACGGGCAGGTTTTGCTGATTTCCGTGCCAACAATAGACGAATCTTTTAATTAAGATATTTGACGCAATCTCTCATTATACCTTGAATTTTGCCTGGATCGTCACCAATTTTCACAGTACATCTTATCGGCAAAGCTTAAACCTTCCGAGTATGATTGAAGTTTCCTCAATATCGGAATTGAAGATATCATAATTTTTTTACGCTCCCTCTGATCTATCCCACCTTAAACTTCATATAACACCACCTCAAAATTCCTGTTGTGTATTCTACGTAAACAATCATAAGGAAAAAGCTCTTCTGATTGGCATGATTTCTCCTCCCTATATTCTGCAAAAAGTGGCTAACATAATCTTTCGTTTCACCTAAGTCCAACTCATGTCCTATAGATCAAGTCTTAAATTCCTATGGGTATTTCTTCAGCACCGCTCGATCACCAGTTGGATTGAGATACACTTCAAAATATTATGTCATTAATTGTCGGATCAAGGTATTCTCACTCACTCATTCTCCCTGCCATCACAATCTACCTCCCCTAAGCCTTTGCCTCAGACTCTAATTCATCTCATTTACCACCATAATCCGCTGAATACCAATAATTCGATTTTCAGATTTCAGTCTGATCATATACATGCCATTCTTATGTATATCCAGATCGATCACCGTACCATGACTTCCCATGCCCCGTTTCACCAATAGTCCCAGAGCATTGTTCAGTTCATATTCCCAGGTTTCCAGATCCGGTGTATTCAGAGATACCCGGCCACTAGTTGGGTTGGGATACACGACAAAAGATGACCCTATTACTTGTCGGATCCCTGTGTTCTCAGTTATTCCTTCCCCTATACCTTCTTCCTTTTCTTCCACTTTAGCGATATCATCCTCCATCTCAGCCTCTACCAACAGCAGCGTACCCAGATGCATTTGTTTCCCTCTTCCTATCCACAAAGTATCGGACCAACCATCTCCCGAAAAGAGACTATTTTCACTCACAAGGGTATACCCCTCTGGTATGGCCACCTCCACACGGTACATTCCCGCTGGAATCGAGGTAAAAAACACCTGACCATGACGACCCTGCAAGTGACTGGTGAACTGGCTTTCAAATACTGTAGTGGTGTCGACGAGACTGTCCAATCGATGCAGTACTACTGGGATGGAATTGGCCACGGCCACTTCGGGAAAATGAGCATTCAACAAATCGCTTTCCCTGGCTACATGAAGACTCAACCCACCCAGTTCATTTTTATTATACGGACCCACATAGATCACCTGGTCGCGAAAACCCCGGTTCCCAACCACATCTTCCGCTTCCCATCGCCGTACAAATGCCATAGTGTCTCCCGTCGAAGGCGAAAGAACCGTTGTAGTGGTGAGGGTATCCCACACCACATACCTGCACAGATCCAAAATTCTAACCTCTTCTGATATCGGTGGCAATTGAGACGTAGAAGAAATCCAAACATCTACAGGAAACCCCAAAAACATGGGAGGAGAAAGATCGTAAAGAGCCAGGTAGTTTTGGAAAGTTCTGGTCCGACCGCAATAATCGGTGACTTCGTATTCATAACTTCGGATATTCCACAAACCCGCTAAGGGATCCGTTGGAAGATCCCTGGCAAACACCCGCGTACCAATCTTTGACCTACCCTCATGTACTCCAAGATCCAGTTCATCTCCAGAGATACCCGGGGGTAAGCAGTCGGCTACATGCAAAGTATCACCATCTCCTATTCCAGTAATGTGCTGAATATTCAATTCAGGCAGCACTTCTATAGTGATAGAGCAATATGACGAACCTGCTGAATTACTGGCTCGATAGGTAAGCGCGTACTTTGCGTCTTTGCGGTTATCCGTCCCTTCAATAACGGGGGGGTTAATTTCTTTCACCGCAGAGGCGCAGAGAACGCAGAGCTTGCGCTTTGAAAATTCGAAGATCATCCGCTCCACCTTTGCGTACTATGCGTCGTTGGGGTTACCCCTCTTGTACCTCAATATGTTCCTATCCAGATCAAAATTCCAGTTTTTTCATGAATGCGAACAGGTCAATCACTTCCTGATCGGTTAAATTCTCCAGCAAACCTTCCGGCATCATGGATTTTTCGGAAATGGTTTTGCTTAGAATCTGAGAATGATTGAGGACCACCGGCTCCTGACCCACCACCCGTAAGGTAAGATTCCGATCGGTCTCATGCACAATGTTTCCGCTGTAGGTGCGGCCGTCCTGCGTGGTAATAACCACCAATTTGTAGGCATCCTGAAGATCGGCACTGGGATCCAGGATGTTGTTGAGCAAATAAACGGTATTGGTTCGGTTGGAACCGGTGAGATCTGGCCCGATTTCACCTCCCTCTCCGTGCATTTTGTGACATGCCGCACAGGTTTGTTTGAATACCAGCTTACCATTTTCAACACTTCCTGCACCAATCGCATTTTCGGTGAGCAGCGTACTGTACTTCCGGTAATCTCGGCCGAGGGTTTCAGATTGATCATCGATGGGCCCCCATACTTCCACAAAACCATTACCCAATACGGAACGCAGCTGAAGAACGGCATACGTTGGAATCTCAGCCCTTTCAATTTTACCTCGTTTGAGTTGCTCCAGGATGATTCTTCCATATACAGGACGAGAGGACAAAGTTAATATTGCCGCCTGTTGTTCCGTTGGATTCAGGTCGGGATACTTCTGCATCAGACTTCGACCCAATTTCGGATTTTCATAAGACGATATGGCCTTGATGGCGACCATCCGAAGCTCTTTGTGGTCCAAAAAACCTGGCAATAGTAGCTGAAGATCATTATTCTTTTGATCTGCCAGCACCCGAATGGCATAAATCACTTCCTCCACGGAAGACGCAGAATTACGCAATACGGCCAAAAGATTCTCGGTCACCTCCCCATCTCCAAATCGTTGTGAAATTTTCTCCGGCAAGCCATCCAGTGTTTTGTTTGCTTTGATGGTGTGATAGGTATCTTCCCAGTTGGGTGGTGCCTTGGCTTCACTATGGCCCTCCAACCCTTCGAGCATGCCCTCCAGCAAATACCGGGTATTGGCGGGTTGATTGGCAATCACGGTTACCAGCTCCTCAAGTTTATCTCCATCAACCAGCCTCCTGGCTATCTTCCTGCTGATTGACGGGATACTACTACTCTGCGCCAGCAGCAAGCCGTCCCCATGCGCATCCGCCACCATGGGTTCAATCCCAAACCACAGCATCAAAGGAATATTCATATCGCTGGCATCCTCACCATATCTCACCAACTCCCGGGCCAATTCCCACCGGAGGTGTCCCTTGATTCGCTGCAGGGCTGCCGCTAATTCCAGCCGTACCACAGGAGAGGTTTCGCGTGCAGCCAACCGAACAATGGGGCCAACTATTGACTCGGATTCCTGGGGTTGTTCCAAAAGAAACCGTACTGACCAGACCCGTATATAGGCATCCTGATCCTGTAGTAAGGCGATCAGATCCTCTGATTCCAACCGGGAAGTGATATGCAGGGACCATAAAGCCCGTAACCGTCTGGCCTGGTTTTTATCGTTTTCGAGCATATTTTCCAAATACCGTGTGGCCTCAGGATCCAGCTGGTCAACATGAGCCCTGTGTTGTAAAATAACCCTTGCCTGGCGGGCATGCCAATCACTTTCACTTTCCTGAAGCTGCACCAATTCCAGATCTGATTTCTGAGAAAGATCATCAAACCTACCCGGCCAGTTTTTAGCCTGAGATTGGGTAGGAGCAATCCGATAAACCCGGCCCGTATTTTTGTTGAGAACGGAACTGCCGCATATATCTGCATCGTGCCAATCCAGCACATAGAGATTGCCACCGGGTCCGACTTCCATACTAAATCCAACGAACTGGGCATTGTTCGCCTCCATAAAATGAGCACCATGGCTTGCCACATAGCCTGACCCCCTGGGAGTTATAACATCCGATAATACCGCGTGATCGTGGATATTGGCCATAAAAATCCGGCCATGCTGTTCTTTAGGAAACGCATCGGACTGGTAAATCCGTGCACC
>CAYRRD010000090.1:0-13163 GCA_964426625.1 uncultured Saprospiraceae bacterium
AACATACACCTGCCGGCTCCCATCATGTGTAGAATTGAAGCCAATCAAATCCCCATTTGGACTCCATCGACAATGGATGTCACACCGGGCTCCTCCCTGATAGTCATCTGAATGATGGTACCTTCCCAAAGACAACACAGCTTCCGTTTCCATATCCATGAGATAGATCTTTTGTTCACGGGCTCCTGACGAAGGGTAGGTATCTGTAATCATCCATTTTCCGTCCGGTGAGAACGCTCCGTGTCCATCATAATCCAGCAGTCCATTTCCGAGTCTTCGATAGTTATCCTCACCCACCGTAAATAAAACATGGGCATACTGTTTGGCATCGTACTTAGCTGTCACCATCAGTTCATCACCACTCAACCAATCAAAATGAGAACCATCCCATCCGTCGGGGAAACATCTTTGCAAATTGGTCCCATCCGTATTTACGGTCAAAGCTGTTGTATTCCTTTGAGGAATGGCCCGGGCCAACCAGAATATTTTCGACCCGTCCCGACTAAACAAGGTGTGGTTGAAATATTCTCTTCCATCTTCCCCCAAAGCTGGGACGAGGTCTTTCACGTCCGCAATCGACACCAGTAGTTCTGCCTCTCCCGTTTCGAGGTCGATTAAAAACAAGCCGTCATCCTCCGGGAATTGCACATCAGTACGTGCATCCTGACCATCCCCCCCATATCCATAATCAGGACGGGTCATTCGAATTCGTGAAAAATTAATGCTCACCGCTTTGGTCCCATCGGGAGAAACGGCGCTGACCGGATGAGGGATTACCCGTATTTCATCCCGGGTATGAACGTTCAGAATGATGGATACTGATTTCCCGTCTCGCAAATCATTGTATATAATTAAGGAATCCGGCGAAAATCCAAGCCAGTGAGCCATACACCCCTGTTGGAAATTCCATGCTCTGGTTTGAGTGAGTGGGATAAAGTCGTGACTTTCCATATCTACCAAACCCAGTGTAGCTGGTTCATCTTCTGTCGGTATAGCATTCCGAACCTCTGTTTGCAGTACAGTTGCGTATCTTTGATCTGCACTCCATGAATTGATCCCATAATAGCTGGCAAACAAATGTTCCTTTTCCCCGGAAGTAATCGCGATGGGACCTTCTATTTTCGGAAATTCCACTACGAGGCCACTTTGGGTATTTTGTACAAAATCTTGACAACTCGACATTAAAATGGTCAGAAGACAAAAGAAAAAACCAAATTTCATATCTGGGTGTTTGGGTACATAAAATCTCGTAATATTACGATTACGCTACCTTGACCACCAAAAATCCATGTAATTTCTCCTTACACTCTCCCCCAGGATCTTCCGTTTTCAGGATAGGCGTTGAAAGATAACATTTGTTATCCTGACAGACAAAAACAAATCCGATGAACTGGACCTTGTCTTTCTGATCAGATCAAACCTTTATCTTAAATTTTATTTTCATCATATCGATCATGACATGGAGAGATCCTGAATACCCTATTACTCGATCGATCAGATCGACGTATAAACTACATTAGCTAAAACGGGGATTCTCATGAATGCAATCCAACACATACCATGACCGTCTTGACATGAGTGGTGTAATATCTTCCATTTTCAAGCAATTTATGATTGTTATCCGACTCGGCGATCAAACTCCCCTCGGACATCACATGCTGGGGAGTGGAATGTAGAGTAAGTGCTTCCCTTGGTTAAATTCCGGAAAACATATTGTGCGATATCAGAATTACTGAATATCCATCTAAAGTAATACTTGTAACGCATCCACGATTACTTTGATAGGTTGGCGTCGACTATATAATATCGTGTCCTCCCGGGATATTGACGCTAATTCTTTAATGCAGGTGATTTTATATGGTTACCTTTCGTGTACCGTAATGTGCAAATGCTGACTACCAGTATATCCGGTGCTAGGGTCTGTCCGGTCCACCCTTACAAGATAATGCCCCGGCCTCGAGAAATGGTGAACGATGGTGCCATAACCGTTGGGAGCATGTTGTTCATCACTCAGATTTGTAGGAAGCTCCTTCTTGGGAGAGCCATCCCCGAAATCATAGATGTCCACCCCTCCCGGCTGTTTCAAGCCCCTTCCCCGGGATATAAAAATTACAGGGTCGCCGGGATAAATATCGTGTGTAGGGTAATACGCGACATGTACACTAGGGATGGAATGAGCCACCACCTCCGTTGTTTCGGATTGGGCCTGAGGATATACCATAACGATCAGGAAGTCATAGTCGATCTTGCCCTTCGAATCCGTGATTTTGACTACTTCACTGTAGGTGCCAGGCTTGTCATATACCCGATTTATTACAGCACCGGATCCTTTTGTACCATCCGTAAAAGCCCACTCATAGGAAGTAATTTTTGATTTGGACCAGGATTTTGAAGCATCCAGCGTGGCGGGTAATCCGACTAAAGTTTTTACATGTGGCCGGCTCAATGCGACAATTTCCGGCTTGAATTCTTCGAGATAGGCTTGCCACAAAAAAGCATAGGAATCCTGAATTCCCCACAATCCCGATGGCTGGAGACTTTCAATATGAAAGTGAAGATGGGACCATCCACCACTTGAACCTTCCTTGCCGACATATCCTATCCGTTGCCCTATTTTGATTCGATCCCCAATTCTAAGTTTGGCATCGATAGAGCTCAAATGGGAATACCGATACAACCATCCGCGATCATCCTCGATATAAACCACATCATACCGCGGCCGTGCCGCCGGATGAATTTTTTCACCCGTTTCATCACCGATCGTTACAATCCTCCCGTTGGTTGCTGCAATCACTTCCGTAAGTCCTTCCACAGCACCGATGTCCATACCTGCATGGTAATACACGCTGCCCATTCTTGCAGGAGAAATGGGTTCGTTGGAAAACCAGGTCCGGGAAGCCATCCATTTTTGTTTGATGGGATACTTAAACGTACCGGGCTGGATCCACTTTGATCCGCCAGGCCAGAACCGAAGCCGCACCGCTTTTTTTAACTGCCACCAATCTGTACCTGCATCCCTCATGTAGCCACTTACCGCAGGACAATCCACCTGGACCCCACCGACAGTCACAGGAAGATGATAATTGGCACAGGGAATTTCAAAGCGCTTTCCGTCCAATTCGATTTTCACGATGGCACCGGTCAGAGTTTGAAAAATGGGATCCCTGGTCTCGGTGCATTCCACCACCCTGACTCTGATGGTTTTCTTATCGGACAATTGGATTTCCGCAGTTTCATTGAGATCCATATCTACCACGCGAAGCAGCGGATCGTGGGAGGTGATTACGGTGGAAGGCAAATCCGGGGATATTTTATCCCATCCCATCTTCACCAATGAATACCCACCCAAGGTATGCACCAGGGTGTTTTTTACGAAATTTCTCCTGTCCATATTTTGTTAAGCTTTACGATATTAGTCAAATTTAATTTCCAATTCCCACCTCTTTTGCCAGTTTCTGAGCCTGGTCTATGATGAGATATTCGATGTTGGATTCCCAGGGATTGGTGAAATAGGGTGATCTGTTGCCTTCATAGCCACCTTCACGCAAAACAGTTACCGTGGGGATATACCCCATCACATCGTTGCTGTACCCGAATACAAATATATCATCGCCAAAAATTCGTTTCAATTCGATCGCATATCCAACCAGAAGTTCACCACCAAATGCGAAGACAGATTGCTCTCCGATCGACCACACCTGAACAGGGTATGGATAATCTTTCGAAAGTTCCTCACCATTATTGATTTTATCCAATAAAATCTTTGCTCTTTGTCTCAAATAAACCGGGTGATCGGTATTGCCTGCAATAATATCTTCAAGTTCCTCACCACAAGGTGGAGCCCCGACCATGCCAATATTTACCTCCTCATAAGACATCGATAATCGGGGAGACAATTCCCGCATTTCGGATTCCAGAACGCGGTAAACGGCAGCAGCCAATTCAAGGCCGTACTGTTCAGCCAACTGGGGTTCACGGCGGGGCAAAGGGTTCTGGTCACCACCCGCTCCCTGAAAAAACATCGCAGTAGCTTCGGGATACATGGATTCCAGTGCGGATTGTGCATATCCCGGGTAATCTCCCGAAAACATATAATCGGAAAGCACGGTAGCATGACAGGCATATCCGAAAAGGATACCTTTGATTCTGTTGTTCAGATCAACAATCTTGATTACCGGTACAGCATAGTCATTGGGACCTTTTAATTCTGTATAACTCCGAAGTTCCCGCTCCACGTTGTTCCTGCGGTTTACCTGGAAGCGAGTGAGGCCATTGCTTGCGTACAATCTGGAAGATTCCAGTTGATCGATGGCCTGCCCAACCAACTGAACAATGGATTTTTCAAGAAATGTTACATAACCTCTGATTTTTGACTTTTCATTCTCACTAATATCCCAAACTTCGTCCCGCACCTCAGGACCGGTATGCGTGTGCGATACATTTATCATAATCTGTGACCGCTTGATCTTATATCTGGATTCAAGTTCATCCCTGATCCGATCTGAAATGGCTTTGGGGATATTCACGAGATCCATAGTTACCATGACACCAAGTTGCCCTTCTGGATCCTGTAGAGCGATTGCTTTTGCCCAAACCCGTTGCCGTACCCCTTCAGAGGGCTTCGACCGGGATGCATATCCTCCCATCCACATGGACTGGGAAGGAGTAATATCCACTGTGGTAATTCCAGTTTTCCAGCCGGCCACTTTATGGTCATCGTTACCGGTTTCAGGCATCACATAAAATATCAGCATACTAATGGCAATACTTATAGCCATTTCGAGCATTTTTTGAGCAGTCAAATGAAGAGGTTTCATACTAGTTTTGGTTGATGGTAATGAATTATTTTCTAACTTTTATTTCGTCTGAGTATTGGTCCATCTCCATTACCTTTTGGAGGATGGTGATTTCGATCTCAGGGGACCAGGCTGAGGGAAATCCTTTATAATACTGCGCTGTCAGGCCCTCATATCCGCCTTCCAGGATTATCCTTGCACTGGGCATATAAGACAAATTACCTTCACTACAATACCCAAATACGAAAGTGTTCTGACCCAGCATACGCTTAATCTGTATAGCATAATCAATAACCACCTCCCCGGCAAGTCCCACTATGGTCTGATTACCCAATTTCCATAGTTGAATGGGATAGGGATAACTTTCTATCAATTTCCCCTCGGATTCAAGTTGATCCAATAGGTGACGGGCCCAGAACTTTTTGAACATGGGTCCCTCGGCCAACTCAGCCTCTAACTGCTTTTTGTCGGGGGGGGTCTGAAGTTTCAAGTCCACTTCATTATAATCAAAATACAGCCCTGGTTCCAGTTCTTCCATATCCTCAGGAAGCGTATACTCCACAGCCACAGCCAACATCCTTCCATATTTTTCTGCAAGAACAGGGGAACCTCTGGGTATGGGATTCTGATCGGCCCCACACCCTTGAAAGAAAAGAGCTACTGCCCCGGGAAATGATTTTTCCAGTTCCATCTGGGCAACTCCGGGATAGTCTCCGGACCATTGGTAATCAGACAATACGGTAGCATGGCACGCATAGCTAAACAGAAGTGCTTTGATCTCTCCCTCCTTGTTTTCAACCTTAAGTACAGGTACTGAATAATCATTGGGTCCCCTAAGTTCGGTAAGGGTTCTGATTTTAGATTCCGTATTATTTCTTCTGTTTACCTGAAAATTAACCATCCCCTGGCCGGAATAAAGTCGTGCCGGTTGCAGACTACCTATGGCCGTACCGATGGTCTCGCTGATAATATCCGCAAGAATTTCTGCATACTCGATTGCATCCTCCAGCAAGTCGCCCACCAGGGCTTCGTTGTACTGTGGACGGAATGGATCGTATAGGAAGGGGCCACTGTGGGTGTGCGAACTGTTGATCATCAATTGCCCCCTGGAAATATCGTATCTCCTGAGAACTTTGTCATAAACCTTATCCAGGATGTACTTTGGCAGCCCAACCACATCCAGGGATACCATAACTCCCAGATTCCCCTCACAGTCCCGAAGAGCCAGAGCTTTCGCCCACAGATCATGCCTCACATCCCGCGTAGGTCGGTTTCGAAAAGCATACCCGGCCATCCATAATTCTCCTTCCGGGGTGATCTTAGACTTCGACACCCCTGCCTGCCAGGTACAATCTCCGGATATTTGTAAGCTTTGACCATATGATCCGTTAAGGCATATGGCCAAAGCTATAATGAAGCTGAGCCTCACAGGGTATATGACTCCATGTCGTTTCATCCCTTTTTTATTCTATCACAGTCAAAGGCTCCTCGTTTCGTTCAGCTCCCGTGTATCCTTTGTTCTGATTGATCCTGCCCAGGGTGTTTGCATCGATCAATGCATCTGCAATCGGCCATTGAAAGTGGAAAGGTTCAATGTGAAAAGGCCTGTAGTAATTTTCCCGGGTATAGATTTCATTTAGCGTAATGATTCTATCGTATAACCAGTTGCTTTGATGGATCGTCTCCAGGCTATAACCATTCAGATTCAATTTGGCCATGATGTATGAAACCCGGTTAAGTTCATTCTGCCGTGGGTCTTCCAATGCCAATTCTCTTGCCCGTTCATCGAAAATATAGTCGATCGTTACATCTGATGCGCTGATTGGCGTGGCATTGGATCGAAGGCGAACGGTATTGATATCAGCAGCCGCTGAAGAAAGATCCCCTTTCCAGAAATACGCCTCGGCCCTCAATAAGTAGGTTTCGGCTAACCGATAGATATACCAGTCCCCATTACTTCCGTAAGATGGTCCCGTTTGTTCCGGAGGATTGGGAACGAAAATTTTATGTAATGGTGTGGGATAGATCCGAACCAAATGAGCCCTGGGATCGATCGACATATTGTTGGGATCAAAGGGCTCTCCATACTGGACGGATGCCGGATTATTATAAAAATATTCTTCTCTGTCGTACCAGTTCACATCGGCTCTTCGAAGATCCGGAGTATTGGTCCATTCATAGCCACCTTCATTCCAGATTTCATAGGAGTACCAATCACTGAGAACACAATCGGGGTTACCTGCTCCGAGGGTATCACCCATCCCGGTTCCATCTCTCAGGAATCCGACGTTACCTTCGCGGTCATTATTATTCACGGAATGCCAAAAAGAAGGATTATACACTCTCATCGTGTAGAGACCGATTGTTTTGGCCTCAGGTGGAGCGTCATACCGATCTACAAATGCCAAAATCGTCTCCGTGTTTTCGGATATGTTTTTGTTCTCAGGACGATGCAAATCCCACATTAAATTGAGATTTGGATCATTTTTCTGGATGCCAAATCTTTCAGTCATCAAGGCATAACGACCATTGTTGATCACGGCAGAAGAAGCGGAAATGGCCTTATCCCATTCCAGATTGGCCAGATAGATCTTCGTCAGAAGATGATTTCCGGCACCACGGGTTGGCTGACCTGGCAGTCCGGTTTCCACCATCCAGTTTACGGCCCATTCCATATCCTTTTGGATTTGCTCCAATATGGCCCAGCGACTATGTGTTTTATAATCCAGTTTGGCACTGGTCACCTCTTCCTTGACAAATGGAAGATCGCCATAACAACCGATCAGCCGGTAATACCAGTAAGAGCGGTGCCATAAAGCTTCAGAAAGGTATTTATTGCGTTCGGATTCATCCTGCCATTGGATATTGTCGATTCGGCTTATGATGGTGTTGGCATTTTTGATAATTACCAGCATATCATTGATCTGGCTGACAAATCGCTGATTCGCCTCCGTGGTAGGGGTCAGCAATCTCCAGTCGTTGCTCCCCGTCAACCAGGGAACTCCGATTTCAGAACCCATGGTTTGATGGGCAATGAAGTTTTTCTGGGTAGTATGCTCCCGGGTCAAATCCTTCCGCAAAGTAACCAGTGCAGCCTCATATCCGGAAGGTTCGGAAAATGCAATTTCCGGAGAGAAAAAGGATAAGGGGCGTGGTTTCAGATAGTCGTCCGAACATGAAGCGATAAAAATCACTCCGGTCAAAACGAGGGTTATAATTTTTATTATATTTTTCATATTGATGGATTTAAAATGGATACTTTAAAAAGATATGTTCAGCCCTACACTATATACCCGGGGAAGTGGGGAATGTCCGGTTTCCGGATCCCAGCCTGGCCAGTTATCTACAGATACCAGATTTCTGACTGCTCCAAAAACACGGGCATTGCTGATCGATACGAATCTGGACACCGACCTTGTCAGATTATAGGAAACTGAAATATCCTGTAATCTAAGGAAGCTAGCCGGCTTGTACACCGTAACTCCACCTCCAAAGGAAGCTGTACGGGTATATAGCCTTGGCCACTCATTGGATCTGTTGTCCGGGGACCAGTAAGGATAATTGGCAGTGCTTCGACGATCCATAGTGGAACCTTCTGCTGTTGCTGCAGGAAATGACCGCTGATGACCAAGGTCAGATCTCAAAAAGAAGGAAAGCTCGAAATTATTCCACAAGGTAAAATCATTTCGTAATCCCAATCGGAACCGTGGCTCTGTATATCCTATAAATGTCTTGTCAAAGATCGCTTCATATACGTTGTTGTTGTCACGATCCACGGCTTTTATGTCACCGGGATATAGACTGTACTTCGCAGCTTCATCTTTTTCCTCTACCTGCCACATACCTTCGATATCATAATCCCAGATCACATCGATAGCATATCCTGGGAACCAGTTGTTGGTAAAATCCGGGAGTTCCCCTTCAAAGGTTTTTCCTTCCAGAATATAGGTTCCCATGTCGCCAAACAATTTGTTCAATTTATTTCGGTTCAATGAAAAATTGAAATTGGACTTCCAGTATAGATTTCGTGCAGAAACGTTCACGGAGCTCAGTGTAACTTCAAATCCTTTGTTGGCCAATTCCCCGATATTGGTGGTGATATTCCTGAATCCTGTCAATATGGGTAGGGTTCGGTTGACCAATAGATTTTCGGTAATCATATCATAGTAGTCCAGTGATAGGTTGATTCGATTTTCAAGGAATCCCACATTCAATCCCAGGTTGATGGATTCGGTTTCCTCCCATCTCAGACCTGAATTGGACAACGAAGAAGTAAAGATTCCCTGCTGAACATTGTTGCCGTCATAATATTGATTGGAAGACATCCTTGCCAGCGCAGAGTAAGCCCCGATACTTCTATTACCGTTTCTTCCCCAGGAAGCTCTGAGCTTCAGGAAACTGATCATATCCACATTAAAGAAATCCTCGTGGCTTATGATCCATGCCAGTGCGAGCGAAGGGAAAGTCGCTCGTGGGTTCATCTGCCCGAATGCCGAATACCCGTCTCTACGTACCGATGCAGTCAATAGGTAACGATCACGGAACGAGTAATTAAGACGAGCCATCAGAGCGTCACCGGTTACATAATTATCATTGGTGTTGACGGATGGGTTGGAACCAAACTGCAAGCCTGAATAGCCAAGTAAAGGACTGGGTTTGAAAGTCTGATTGGTCACGGTCGTCAACCAGCCCTGGCTTTTCTCGGAACTGTAAAGCAGGGTAACGTCAAAATTTTGCTCTCCAAATCTTTTGTTCCATTTGAGGATATTGTCGATCAACCAGTCAAATCCGGAATGATCATCCCGTGAACTTCTACCATCGGCATAGGTTCTTCCTCCCGTGATGGTCTCCGGGGACCAGTAATTATAGTCCCGGTAAGATGTGATCGAAGGTTGATACGAAAATCGGTAAGTGATTCCCAAAGGCAGAGTAATATCAGCAAACAAGGTAGAAAATAAATTACTGTGTTTGTATTGACGGTCTTGACCCAGCGTGTTGATCAATGGATTGGTGGCATTTTGTGAACCACCCGGATACCATTCGATATTTCCATTTTCATCGTAAACATTGCCATAAGGTGTTACATTGTTCATCGAGACAAGACTGGCTGTGACCGTACTTTCATCCCGGTTGGCGTATTGAATATTGGCACCGACTTTGAGCCAATCCACAATATCGAATTCCACATTGAGTCTGGAACGAATGGTCGAAAACATATCTCCTTTGACAATCCCCTGGTTATCCAGGTAACCTATGGACCAGTAATAGCTGGAATTGTCTGTACCACCTGATACACTCAGTGTGGTTTCATGACGGGATTTTCTTTGTAGTACTTCTTTGCTCCAATCGGTCGTTTTGCCCGCCAGGTAGTTTTCCACTTCACCGGGGAAAAAGTTTAACCTGCTCAACCACTCGAGTGTATCATCTGGATTGGGGTTGTTCGCAGCCGCTCTCCATTGCTCAATAGTTACACCCTGTGGCAAATCTTGGGGATTGTGCCATCGGTAATCCGGTGCTACAAAATTGGGGTCCCCACGGAATAAATCGCGTCGATAGTCCAGATATCCTTGAGGAGATCGCACGGCATAGCTGTCATCAGTAGGTTCTGAAACACCCAGATTGACTGATAAATTGATCGTCGGCTTACCCTTTTTCCCTTTTGTAGTGGTAATCAAAATGACACCCGAGGCTGCCCGAGCGCCAAAAATTGCTGCGGAACTGGCATCCTTTAGGATATCGATACTTTCCACATCTGTGGGGTTGATATCCCGGATACTACCATTGTATATAGCACCATCCAAAACGATCATAGGTTCGGTACTCGCATTGAGTGAGTTGGGACCCCGGATTTCCATTGAACTACCTCCAGCGGCAGAACTACTTTGCGTAGCACTGAATCCGGCCACGGTGCCAGCGAGCACATCTGTAAGTTGATTGATGGCCTGGTTTTTGAATTGCTCCACATCCACTTTTTCCACGGCCCCCGTCAGGTCACTTTTCTTTTGAGTACCATAACCGATAACCACAACCTCATCCAGGGTTTGGATGTCTTCTTGCATGATGATGGTCAGTTCGGTTCGTCCGTTTACGGGGACTTCCTGGCTTTGATAGCCGATATAAGATAAGACCAAAACGGCCTGCTCTCCAACATCTTCGATGGTGAATTTACCATCGAAATCGGTAGCGGTACCCTTACCGGTACCTTTCACCTGAACATTGACTCCGATTAAAGGAACTCCCTGGACATCGATGACTGTTCCGCTGACGTTCAACACGACTCGACGTTGTGCCAATGAATTTTCCACCCTCGGCAATAATACGGGTGCCGGTTTTCTTTTTTCCTGAACCAGCTGGTGTACCTCTTTCTTTCCATCTTCCTCCTCCAGAATTCCTTCCATCATGATCTTCATCTGACGGAGAGACCGCAATCCCTGCTCATCTTTTTTGTAAATGATCACAAATTGGGATTCGAAAATCTGGAAATTGAGGTCGGTTTCTTTGAGCAAATCATGGAGTTCATCCTTGACATTGCTTCGTTTTTCTTTCTTGTAATGAACCATCACATCGGACACAATGGTACGGTCATAAGTGAAGTACACATTGTATTTCTGACTCAGCAATTCAATTGCCTCGAGTAACGAGATCTCCTGATTGAGATTACGCGATGCGGTCAGCGAAATCGGGCTGATGATGAGTACCACAAGGCACAACATCCCCAGCCTCCTGAAACTGCGTTTCAGAAGAGTAAATGTAATATCCATATTGTTTAGTTTAATTTTCTACGATAAATTTTTAATTTCTGATGAATTCATAATGATCCTCATATTCTATCAATTCTGTTCCCAGAGCTAGTGCCAGAGCTTTGCTGACGACCTCCCAGTTGGAATAGGGCAGAGCAAAATCCAAAGGCTTTTCCAACAGTTCTTCGTCATTCACTTCAAGTCGTACTCCATATATAAATTGTATTTCCTTTAAAATCTCGTAAACAGATACGTTTCTGAATTTCAAAATCCCATCCTTCCATTTGGACTGATCTTCAAACCTGCTATCCGAAGTCTTCACCACTTTATGCGAATCCTGGTTGTAAAAAGCGGCCTCTCCCGCAACCAAATGGATGGTGTCATCCATATCCTTTTGATTATTGATCCGAATAGCACCTTCTTCCAGAAATACCTCGTCTTTATTTTCCCGATTGTTCAGATTAAAGGAAGTGCCCAGTACTTCGATGATCATTTCATTTGAGTACACCCTAAAGGGTTTTTCCTTCATGGAGCGTACGGTGAAAAAAGCTTCACCGGAAAGTCTGACTTCTCTGAATGATTTCTCTTTAGAATTCATCCAGACCAGACTGGAATTGGCATTGAGCATGACTACGCTGCTGTCAGGTAATACGACTTCCAGGGTTTCGGCATTGCTGGTAGCATAATGGATATCGGGCTGTTCGGAAGGTTTCCAAAGCCATACTCCAGCCATGATCAAAATCACCAGGGAGGCAGCTATACCCATCCACAAGGAATAAGATTTCAAGGAACTAATACGTGAATCAGTAACCCGTTCAAGAGTCTTTTTGGAAAACTTGATCTTCATTTCGCTATCCAACATCTCATCCAGTACACCGCTATATCGTTCATCCTGGGTGTATGAAAGGAATTCTTCATATTCTGCTCGAGTGATGGTCTCATTTTTCAGCTTTTGATATAAGCTATGAATCCTGTTGTTTATGTTCACCTACCTAAATTTGATTCGAATAATTACGAAATAAGACAAAAAGGTGCGGGGGGTAGGTCTAGTCGAATCATCACTTTTTTTAAAAAAACTTTATATGGGTTGATTTGAAGTAGAGCTGCCTACATGTACGATTTTCTGTAGTTTTATGTTTTATTTTTCAAAATGTACACCAAATTTCTATCTGGGACATATCTTTACCGAATAAATAAGTGTCTCATTTCACACTTGTAATACTGGGGCATAGCGCATGAAACAAGACCAATTGGATCGTTTTGTAAAAGAGTATCGGCAAGAACTCTTTCATTTCTTTCTCGGCATCGTCAAAAATCATGAAGTTGCGGAGGATATGACACATGATGTGCTCCTCAATATTACCAGGAAGTACCAGAAATCCCGGGATATTCATAACCTCAAAAGTTATCTCTTTACGGCTGCCAAAAACCATATCATCAATTATTGGAAAAGCGCTGCTTCATCCCGGGTTCTTCAGGAACAATACTGGAATGACATCAAGGGAACACATGTCCAACAATCCGAAGCTCATCTTGAATGGGATCGCGAGGTAATATACAAATACCTGGAAGGTCAGCTTACTGAGCAGCAGAGAAAAATATTTTTTCTAAACCGACGTGAGGGGTT
>CAYRRD010000091.1:0-13084 GCA_964426625.1 uncultured Saprospiraceae bacterium
GGTCGGCTCACGAATCGCCTGACTCCTCAATCTTTACCTCAAACTTTACCTCATCCTCAATTCTATTATCTTTGTAAAAATTTCTATATCATGACCTATTCCCGTAAACGATCCCAGGAACTTTTCGAGGAAGCCAAAAAGATATTTCCCGGTGGTGTTCACAGCCCCGTCCGTGCTTTCAAATCGGTAGGTGGTACGCCGGTGTTTATGGACCAGGGTAAGGGTTCCCGACTCACCGATGTGGATGGAAATACCTATATCGATTTTTGCAACAGCTGGGGGCCATTGATTCTGGGACATCAGCACCCCCTTGTCATGGAAGGGGTTCTAAAAGCATTTCAAAAAGGACTGACTTTCGGAACGCCGCACGAACTGTCGTATCAACTGGGCAAAACCATTATCGATCACCATCGGTACATTGAAATGATCCGATTTGTCAGCTCGGGTACTGAAGCGGTGATGTCGGCAATAAGATTAGCACGAGGTGTCACTGGGAAAAATAAAATTATAAAGTTCGAAGGTTGCTATCATGGCCATGCAGATTCTCTATTGGTCAAAGCGGGCTCGGGACTGGCCACACTGGGCACCTCCACTTCGGCAGGAATTCCTCCAGCCTTTGTGGGCGAAACCATCGTGTTGCCTTTGGCCGATGAACCTTTGCTGGTAGAAGCGGTAGAAAAATATAAGGATGATCTCGCGGCCATCATTATCGAACCGGTGCCCGCGAACAATGGCCTCCTTCTCCAGGATCCGGGTTATCTTAAAGGGATGCGGGAATTGTGTACCGAAAATGACATATTGCTTATCTGGGACGAAGTCATTTCCGGATTTCGGGTAGGATTTGAAGGAGCGGCAGGGTATTATCGTATCCAACCGGACATAATTACTTACGGTAAAATTGTAGGGGGAGGCATGCCGGTGGGTGCTTATGCTGCATCCCGTGAGATCATGTCCCACGTGGCGCCGGTGGGCAACGTATATCAGGCAGGTACGCTGTCAGCCAATCCGATCAGTATGGCGGCAGGCCTGACTACCCTGCAGCTTTGTCTCGAACCCGGATTTTATGAGAACCTGACAGATAAAACACAATATCTGGTTCGGGGCATCCAGGACGTTTTTGATGAATCCGGGATCGATGCCCGGGTTCAATCGCTTAGTTCCATATTTTGGATTTCCTTCGACAAATCGCGAATCCAGAGGGCCAGTGATATACAGCCTTCGGGGATGGAAATCTTTAGGAAACTTCACCTGCATTTGCTGGAGAATGGGGTTTATTTTGGGCCTTCGGGCTATGAAGTGGGATTTGTTTCCGATGCACATACCCGGGAGGACCTGGATTATACCCTGGATGTGTTTAGGAAATTTTAATTGTATCCTGCTTTCATTCACGAAAATAGTTTGTTCTGCCAACTAAGTTGGGGCCGCATTTATCCCATCGGATAAGAAATGTCGGAATATACGGGCTGACCTGTTTTACTGGTTTCGGGAATTGGTCTGGTCAGCTTATTGAAAATTAAATGTAAAGTACTACACGCTTATGAGGTGGCCAGCCAATGAAAAATGGGATCCAAAGCGATACATCCATCGAAATAGGGCATGATTGTCTGGTTGGACCAGGTGTTTGCACAGGATCATAGGATTACACGATGACCATGATTAAAACATCTTTAAAGCCCAGTCCTTTTCAGGTGGAGCTTCACCCCTGTCATTTCAAGTCCCGTGCCGGACATGAATTTTCCATATTTAAATCAGGAAGCTGCACTACTCCGTCGACGCTTCCGCGTCTTGAAAATTTCCAGAACCTCTTTTTCGGTCATGAACCCAAGATCCTGGAACTGACTGACCACAAATTTCTTGATGTCCTGGTAATCTTTGCCACGCTTATACGTATATACCTTCAGAAACTTTTTAATCAGCTTGATGCTCGCGTGTTTGATTTCCTGATTGAACTGCTGATTATCAAACATATTGATGTATATAGTCATCAGCTTACTCAATTCAAAATAGGCTGGATAGTCTTCCGCAGATATATTCTTCAGTTCTTCCGCAAAATACTTGTAAATCACAAGTCGCAGCGCCTCATTGAAATCCGATAGTCCCGCGTGCTTGTTGTATTCATTTCGAATCTCTTCGATGGTTACCTCGGAACCAAGACCATTTTCTTTGATAACGTATTGGAGATAGTAAAACTTGTAAAAGTCGTCTTTCGGATTATCCGGCAACAATTCAAACAATCGTACAAACGAATCCACCCCGACCTTGATCTCGCTTTTCATAAGACGCTCCAGAAAATAAAAATGCTTCTCATGAAAATCCGGATTCTTACGCAGCTTGTTGTAAATAAGGCCAATTCGCTTTCGATACTCTTCTTCGAATTCAATAAAATGGGCACTGAGACCCAGGATATTGATGTATTCCTGGGGCATCTGCAATTTCTCGTTTTCCAAAAATTCGATCAATTCCTTTTCAAAGGACGAATTGTCCAGTTCGTATTTGATCCTGAACTTCAGAAAGTCCAGAAACTGCCGATAACTGGCCTTGAGTTCGATCGCATTATCCGGAAATTCGATAGTATAAAAATTATACCCTTCAAACTGCTTTTGGTATTTCCTGTACTCCCGCTCTCTGTTTTTCTTTTGCCACAAATCATCGGACTGGAGGCTCCGTAAATAGGCTACCACCCGTTTGTTTTGAATTCCATTGATAAAGGAAGTGGTCCAGATATCGCTATTGAGTGCAAATCCAATCTGCACAGTCTGCCCAATACGTGTTTTTATAAAGTCAAAATATACTGAATCGCAAATATAGGTCAGGATATCGCGGAAGGAATTCTGCGGTCTGATGTATTTGTAATCTTCATCCAATGCACCCCGAAGTACAGAATACCCCAGAATCCGGGGTAGAAACAAACCTTCCAGGCCATCATCCATTATAGCCTTTTCCAGGGAAAGCAATTGCAGCGGATCGTTGTTGGCCACTTTGTTGTACAATTCCTGAATTTCAGGCTCGAAAGTATCCACAAGGGCTTTATAATCAGATTCCTCTTCTGTTTCCAGATAAGTTGCAAGTAGTTCTGATTCCTGAATGGCATCCTTGATCTCCTCAATCTCTTCCTGATATTTCGGATTAAGTGGTTTCATACGTGTTGCATTCTTTAGATTAAATATAGCAAAAACCCGGTAGAATCCTACCAGGTTTTTCCCAAGTCAGTATCTCAACTTTAAATTAGTTCTATATTTCCCGGAAAGCACTATTCCTCTTCGGAAGATACCTCCGGTGCAGGAGCTTCCTGCTGTGGAGCTTTTCCAAAGATGGCGATATGGCGATCCCGGATTTCCTGCTCCGTCTTTTCAAATCTGGCTGCTACTTTTTCCTGTTTAGCGTCGATAAATTCTTTGTACTTCTCCTCGGCAACCTCCTGGGAAAAAGCTCCCTTCCGTACACCACGAAGTAAATGACGACGGTACAATACCCCTTTAAATTTGAGGATAGCCCGCACGGTATCTGAAGGCTGTGCACCATTCTCCACCCACTTCAAAGCTTTGTCCGCATCCAAATCAATGGTAGCCGGTGAAGTCATCGGATTATAAGTGCCGATTTTTTCAATAAATTTCCCATCCCGGGGAGATCGCACATCAGCTGCCACGATGTGATAAAATGGCTTCTTTTTACGACCTTTCCTCTGTAAACGTAACTTAACAGACATTCAAATTATAATTAAAATGACATAATCACCCATCTATTCCGGCGCTGCGGATAACAGGCTTTAACGGGCGCAAATATACCACATTTTTATTTAATCCCACCTTCTTCCTATTAAAATTCAAACCTCAATTTTAAATTTATCCTGCGTGATGTGAGGTTGTTCTTCACAGAATACTGGACATTGTCGATGGCTTTTATCCAGGTAACAGATGCCGTATTAGCCACCTGAAGAAGATTAAATACCTCCAGACTTATCCAGGCATTTTGGGAAAATCGGAACGGATTGTTGGGCCGTTTTTGCCTCCAGCTTTGATCCCACAACTGAGCAGAGAACCCGGCATCCGTACGGTAATAAATCTTATATCTGAAGGGATTGCGCAACACCACATTTTCATTGGGCGTACCAAATGGCAATCCCGAACCAAAATTGAAGCTCAGGTGGATTTTGAAATTTTCATTCTGGGGAAGATAATCCTGGAAAAATATGGAAGCAGCCACCCGCTGATCGGTCGGTCGCGGCACATACTCCGTTGATGCAAAATTCGCAATCCCCTCCAAAAGTTTTTCGTGTTCTATCCCATCCCATTTCTCGATGGCCTTGAGAAACGACAGATTGATCCAACTCTCTGCTCCGGGCACCAATTCACCATTGAGCCTGAAATCAATCCCCATCACGTGCCCCATCGCCAGATTGTCACCGTAATATCTGATCCGCACGTTGTTGACATCATACGGGATCAGACTTGAGAGGCTTTTGTAATAAGCTTCCGTGGTGAACCGCATTTTGGATCGTAATTTTTCCCAGTAAAAATCAGTACTGTACCCAAGCACCACGTGCATCGATTTTTGCGCCCGGATAGCCTGATTGAGCGTACCATCAAATTGTCGGAACTCCCGGTAAAACGGGGGTTGATAATACAAGCCCGCCGCCAATTTGAATACCTGATTATCCTGACCACCCAACGGCTTATAAATAATCTGCGCACGCGGTGATATATTCAATTCCTCATTCCAGGTCCAGTAAGCGGCACGAAGCCCCCCCTCGAAAGTCCAAAGCGATTTCCCGGCATTACGAATATTGTACGCTTCCATAAAATAGGCCTCGTATCGCTGGGAAGACAACCGATTCTGTGATTTGTACAGATATGCCAATTGAACCGTTTCGCCGGTATAGGGCAACGAATATCCCGCAGAGTCCAGGCGCTCCCATTCGTTGAGTCTGTCCTGAATTTCTTCATGTTGCATCTTTATCCCCCATTGTAGAAAATGGCTCTGGTCACGCCCCGACCCTGAGAACCTATTTTTTTCGAGTCCTCCTTTAATTTCGAAATTAGTTACATTGGAGATCAACAGATTGCGAACATACTGATGCTGGATACCCTCTCCGACCAGGGCAATAGCTTCCCCCTGATTTTCAGCACCCAAAGAAGTTTCAATCTGGCTGAGGTTGTATGAACTCAGAATATCAAAATTCTCAGCTTCCGAAGCCTGGTAGGTCGATGCCAGAAATTTCAAAAAAAATGGATCTCTATTCCGAGGCGGTAGATAAGTCATAGATACACCTGCCATCGCCGTCTCAAACTGATCCCTTTCCGCTCCTGTGAAATCGGATGTTAAATTGAGTGTGAAATCGATGAGACCAAAAGCAGTGGATCGGGTCTGGGGTTCAAAATCGAACACAGACCGGTTATAATTCAACAGAATACCAGCCTGCCATGCTTCATTGAGATCAAAAGTCAGGTAGGATTGCACATCCGCGAATTTGGGAAGATATTCGCCTTTCACATCCAGGGTGTTGAGCAAATACGCCGTCGAACGATACCGACCACCCACCAGGTATCGGAACTTCCGGTAGCGGGAATTCCCCAGGGATTGACTCCCTTCCATATGCGCACTGGCACCCAACAGACTGATTTCTGCAGAATAGGCCGCAGTATCTGGTCGCTTGTATTTGACATCGAGCACGGACGACATTTTATCGCCATATCGGGCAGAAAATCCCCCGGACGAAAATGATATATCCCGGATAAGATCAGGATTGGAAAACGACAATCCCTCCTGTTGGCCACTTCGTATTAACTGGGGCCGATATATCTGAAAATCATTGACATACACCAGGTTTTCATCATAATTACCACCCCGAACATTATATTGACTGCTCAGCTCACCTCCGGTTCCGCCGCTGACCCCCATCGCAATATGCGGCAAAATATTCTCCAGGTTGCCCGTCACGGAGGGCAGCAATTTTATGGCCGAAATATCCTCCACGATCATCCCGGGTTGGTGCGAAATAGTACTCTGAACCACGACCTCCAGATCGGAGACTGCCGGAACCAGTTCGATTTTCAATTCCATACTCTCATCCACCGTAGTATGCGAAATGGCGTGGGTGGCACGTTTGAAACCCACACGGGAAATCACCAGCACGGTGTCCTGCCATGAAGTAAACTGGAGGGCAAAATCACCCTGGTCGTTGGTCGTATAGGCTGTGGTGCTACCTTCCAGGTAAACCAACACATCGGACAGGGATTGATCGTTGGATGGATCGGTGACCGTACCGTGAATGGTTACAATCCCCTGACCAAGGAGACTCCCCCATACCATCAGGACAAGAAAAAGGGTAAACTTAAATTTCATAGGTGGGCAGATTGCCTAATGCTTTCAATTGACGTATGACTGATTCGGGATCCGGTGTACCGAATACAGAACTACCTGCTACAAGTACATCCGCACCGGCTTCCATAATTTTTCCGGCATTTTGCAACCCTACACCGCCATCAATTTCAATAAGTGCTTTGGAGTTTCGATCCATGAGTAACTGTCGCAATTGCCGGATTTTGTACAAAGTCTCAAATATAAATTTTTGACCACCAAAACCTGGATTGACAGACATCACCAGAACCAGGTCAAGATCCTCCACCACGTGCTCCAGCACAGATACCGGCGTATGGGGATTGATGGCTACACCCGCCTTTACCCCCAGATCCCTGATCTGCTGAATGTTGCGATGCAGATGCGGACAGGCTTCATAATGAACGGTGATGATCTGTGCGCCGGCTTTGGCAAACTCGGCTACAAAATTCCCTGGATTTTCAATCATCAGATGAACGTCCATGGGTTTTTCCAGAATCCTCCCTACCTGTTCCACGACCATCATCCCAAAAGAAATGTTGGGCACAAACCGACCATCCATAATATCCATATGCAACCAGTCGGCCTCACTTCGATCGATCAGATCAACGGCCTGGTGTAATTGGGTAAAATCAGCTGCCAGCAACGAAGGGGCCACGATGGGATTTTTAATCATATCATTCTTTTTGCACCAGTTAATAACTACCAGAAACCAGGATAAATTGAGCTGTTACTCGAAAATTTTCTTGACTTCCCCGGGTCATTCGGTATAGTTGGCCTCAAAGATAGTTATTCTCGGGTTTTATACTTATTTTAGACCAATCCCGGCATGGTTATACGGAACCCCGCTTATTCGTTCTCACCTTCAATCGATGAAAAGATGCATCCTACATTCCATGATAAGAAATAAAATTTTGATGTGGTTCGTACGTTAACTTTACAAATATAAAATCTTAGTCATATGGCTCAACATACCGAAGAATCAACGCCAAACTCCAGAATCATAGCCATTTTCAGCATCACCGCACTTATCTTATTGGCTTTGGCAGGTTATTTATTTTATCAGAATGCCGATCTTAGAAAGGAAATCGTCCGAATGAATCAGGAATATACTGACCTGCAGCAAGTAAATATTGAACTTGACGAGGAGTTTCAGGCTGCGCAGAAACAATTGGAAGCACTGAAAGGAGACAACGTGGAACTGAATAAGCTCATCGACGAGCAGATCGCCAAACTCGAGGAGCAAAAGAATCAAATAGCCATCCTGGTCCAGAGAAATCGTAATTTCCAGGAAGCCAGAGAGGAGATCGATGAACTCAAAGCCACGGTAGAACAGTACATTGAGGAAATAAACCTGCTCAAAGAAGAGAATGTCTTCCTCACTCAGGAAAATCGCACCCTGAAAACGCAAACCGACAGCCTCACTGTGGCGTTTGCCAGTAGCCAGGAAGAAAATCAATTTTTGCAGGCACAGCAGGAACTGTTGACCGAAGAGACCGAAAAACTTTCCAGAGAAAACGAGGAACTCAATATCAAGGTGATGGAATCGGCACGAATAGAAGTCAACAAAATATCCATCCAGGGATATAGCACCAAAGAAAGTGGCCGGGAAGTACGACGACGACGGGCGGATAATGTGGAAAAACTCAATATTTGTTTTGTTCCCGAAGTGAATCAACTGGCGGCGGAAGGGGAAGAGGAATTTTTTGTACGGGTGCTCAATCCCCGCGGTGAAACGATAACCGTGGAATCAGCCGGATCTGGCGTACTGACCTTGTTAAAAACCAATACCCAGGTACCTTATTCAACCAAACAAACAATAGCGTACAAACACAACAACGAGGAAATCTGTCTGGTGTGGGCACCGGAAGTACCCTTCGAGGAAGGACTTTACGCCGTGGAGATCTACAACAAGGGTTTCCCGGTAGGACACACGACCTTTAAACTGAGATAAATGCATTCCTTGTCGACCATTCGATCTCGATCACACCGTGAGCGTACGTCGATATAGCCTTCCCTGTATTTCTCCCCTCTTCCTGGAAATCTACTCACCAATGTGAAGCGAGCGCGACACAAGGGGGGCCGATGTTGGTTATCGGGATGGACATCGATGAAATGCCCAATGTCACAGGGAAAAGATAAAGTAAGAACCGGTCTGAAATGGTTCCCATGTACCAGGAAAAACTGGATGCTTTTTTCCCTTACGCAACTGTAGGTGGGAAAATCCAAAACATACCGGATTTCACAATCCTGGAATAGATACACCACACTGCATACGCGAAGAAATGACCCATTTGACGATGACTGTTGAATCCTTGTCGAACAAGAGCAGTCCAAAATAACAATTTTGCTTACATTTGAAGCAAAATAATGCAACTCGTGGGAATACTATTGTTTCTATTACTGACCTATATCCTTCTTTGTTTCACGCTGGCACCCTTGTTCCGACGCGCTGGATCAGATCCCAAAAAGGCTTGGATACCCGGAGTAAATTTTGGGGAATGGGCCTTTATTACCGGAAGAAAACGCACCTACGCCTGGTGGCTGCTGTTCCCGATCGTGAATTTCTTTATTTATGCAATCATGGCCATAGATATGGTACGGGCATATGGCAAATTGTCTTTTTGGGATTCAGCCCTGGCAGTCATATATGCCCCTCTGGCATTTTTCCTGATTGACCGGCAAAACAAAACCTACCAGGGAAAAGTGGTTCAACTCGAAAGACAGTACCGTGAACAAATCAAAGAAGCCGAGGATGCCGGAGATAAATTGAAGGCGCAAAGGTTGGCAGATAAAAATCCCTATCGAAAAGGGCCTATGCGCGAGTGGGTGGAATCGCTGATTTTCGCGGTATTCGCTGCTGCATTTATCCGGATGTTTCTCATAGAGGCATTTATTATCCCCACATCCTCCATGGAGGGATCATTGAAAGTGGGGGACTTCCTGTTTGTATCCAAAATTAATTATGGAATCCGAACACCCATGACCATCGCCATGGTTCCTTTACTGCACAACAGGATTTCGGCACTCAACAGAGAGTCCTACCTGGAAAAACCCAGCCTGCCCTATTTCCGCTTGCCCGCATTGGAAAGTATAGAGCGACACGATAATGTGGTCTTTAATTACCCTGAAGGCGACAGTGTGGTCCTTACACCCGGCCGAACGTTTAGCGTGTATGACCTGAGGCGTAGAGGAATGCTCGACAGGGTCACCGAACAGTCCATCATTACCCGACCCATGGACAAAATGGATCACTACATCAAACGCACCGTAGGGCTGCCCGGTGAAGATTTGGAAATAAGAGCCGGAACGGTCTATATCAATAACGAGGCGATCCAACATCCGGAAAAGGTTCAATTTACCTACCGGGTTACTTCCTCCATGGGAGATATCAACGTCCAGACCCTGGACAAACTGGGTGTTCATATCAATGATCATCCACGAGCAGGTGATCACTACTACAACCTGAGTTTTGACCAGGTGGAGGCTATTCAAAATCTTGGGAGCGACATTCAGGTATCCTATGTGAAGCCATCCCATATACCCGGGGCGCTATATCCCCACAATGAAGATTTGTTTCCTGGATGGACAACCGATGATTACGGGCCTATACATATTCCCAGCCGGGGTGAGACCATCGACCTCACTCCAGAAAACGTAGCCATGTATCGACGGGTTATTGAAGCCTACGAAGGACATTCCCTGAAGAAAAACGGTGACCAGATACTCATTGATGGAAGTCCGGCTTCCCAATACACTTTCAAGTATGATTATTACTGGATGATGGGGGATAACCGCCACAATTCCGAGGACTCCAGATTCTGGGGCTTTGTACCGGAAACCCATGTGGTGGGGAAACCGCTATTCATCTGGATGTCATTGAAAAACAGCAGATTGGCTGATGGAATCCGGTGGGATCGCATCTTTAATTCAGCCAATAAAAAATAAAAAATATGAGGGGAGTTCTGGTACGTTTGGTTATCCTGTTCTCAGTTCCTGTGTTTGCCATGACGCAGGACGCTTCCAATGCATACCTTCTCGAATGGACCTCGTCCGCTTCCTCTACCCCTGAGATTACCCGACTGGAACTGCTGACCGGTTTCAATTCCCGGGGATATAATAACCAACCCTATTATGATGGTCGCGAATTGTATCTGTCCTCTTCATGGAAGTCCAGGAGGAACAGCCAAACCAATATCATTGCCCTCGACCTAAATGAACATCGACTTCGACAAATCACGGACACGAAAGATTCGGAATATTCTCCGACCGTAATGCAATCCCAGCTCTATTTCGTCCGACAAAATCCGGAAAATAACTTCCAGGAATTGTGGGCAATGACCGGCCAGACCCTGCAAAAGATTTTACCTGAAACCAATGTGGCCTATTTCTGCCCTATATCTCCGGAACGGCTGGCTGTGGTTCTTATCGACAACAACCAGCTCAACCTCTACGATATCAATCTGATTACAAATGAGAAAAAGAAGATTACAGAAAATGTAGGTCGCACGCTTGCCTATGGCCAAAATGGGGTATTGTATTTCGTCCACAAATACAATGAGGAAACCTGGTATATCAAATCATATGATATACTAACGGAACAAATCCGGATTGTTTGCAAAACCCTTCCCGTTACAGAGGATTTTGTACTTGACAGGGATCGGTATCTCTGGATGGCCAAGGACAACCGAATTTACCAATCCACCATCGAAAACGGACTGGCTTCTCCCTGGAAAAATATTTTCCATCTGGAAAATTATCCTCTGAATAATATAGGGAGAATGTGCGTTATAGGTGATAATCAATTGGTATTTATCAATCATTAACCATTCAATTCTGTGAATATTCTTCGATTTCTATCCTGTTTTATCGGACTTTTCATTCTGTTTTCTCAGTTTGTTTCTGGCCAGGGCGAGGCTTCCTACATTATCCAGATAGAAGACGACCAGAAAATTGATTTGGTGCGGGAATTTTTTGCAGAAAAACAAATACAAATCCATTTACGGGAAATAGCACCGAGTATCCGTGCCTGGGAACTGAAGCTGCTAAGTCACCCAGCGAGAAGAGCTGCCGATTGGAGAAGCTTGTTGCTTCAGTGTCCCGGCATAGCTGCATTTCAACGTAACCGAACATTGGAATTACGAAGAAAAACGCCAAATGACCCCAAATTTCCCGAGCAATGGTATCTTGATCTGATCCGGATGCCCGAGGCATGGGATATTACCACGGGTGCGGTTGCATCGTCCCGTCCGACTCCGGTTATTGGGGTACTGGAAGCAGGGTACGATTTCTCCCGGGAAGACTTTCAGGGCATCCTGTTCACTAACCCTGGGGAAATTCCGGGCAATGGCATTGATGATGATGGAAATGGATACGTGGACGATGTCCACGGATGGAATTTTGACAGCGAGAATGACCAGCATTATATCGATCATACCTATCATGGCGACGCTGTGGTGGGTATCATGGCTGCACAGACCAATAACATGCTCGGAACGGCTGGCATCAACTGGGCTGGAAAAATACTGCCACTCACCCTGGAGGCACGCAATACGGAGGCGGCCACGATACAAGCCTACGAGTATTTTTACCAAATGCGAAAAAAATACAATGATACCCAGGGAGCTCAGGGTGCATTCATTGTCGCCACCAATAGTTCATTTGGCATTGATGGCTTGTTCGAGGAAGACGCCCCCCTTTTTTGCGCCATGTTCAATAAAATGGGTTCAGTCGGGATCCTGAGTGTAGGAGCTACATCCAATCAGGATGTAAATGTGGATATCCATGGTGACATACCCAGTTCCTGTTCTTCTGAACAATTGATCATTGTCAATTCTATCGACCGGGAATTGGAAAACAGTTACTCAGGCAGGGGCATTGTGAATGTCGATCTCGCAGCTCCTGCACAAAAGATATTGGTGGTCGGAGTACCGGGGGAGTACATTGAGGATTCAGGGACTTCTTTTGCCGCACCGCAGGTTTCCGGTGTGATAAGTTTGGCATACACCCTGGATCTGGACAGCCTCCATCGGACAGTGGCCATGGATCCAAAGATGGTTGCCGATCAAATCCGGTCCTGCATCCTTCAAAGCACCACCCCTGCCCCCGATCTCAGCGATGAGAATGCTACCGGGGGATATTTGAATGCGCAGGGAGCTCTCCAATGTGTTTACAATACCTATCGAATCCCCGGTGAAGACAAAGCATTAGCTTTGATTAACCTGTTCCCCAATGGCAGTCACGATGTCTTGAATGTCCTATACCACGTAGCGGAACTTCAAAATGACGTACATCTGATTATCTACGATATGATAGGAAGAAAGATACAGGAAGTAACCGTCAATCCGGTCGTGGACAATCCGGTACAGCTTAGTGTTTCCGACCTGGCCCCGGGCCTTTATGTACTGACACTGATCCAGGGTAAACACAGGACTTCCCGGCAGTTTGCCAAATTCTGATCAGCAATCGGGACTTACTACGACCAGCCTGGCATTCGACCAGGCGGAAAAGAGGAGAAAACGATGGATGAAACCCCGGGTACTACCCACAATACATCAGTTTATACACAGCTTTCATTGAAGCAGAACCTTTAGTTGCCCGAACTGAAGTTCCACAGTTCCTCTTGTGGGAAAAAGATACCTGTTTCAGGAAAAAAAATCTCAAGTGCTCTGTTTCATAGGAAGTTTATACTAATGATGCGATAATTTTTGTCGTACCGAAGAAAAGAAACCGAGCATAGGACGGGCCT
>CAYRRD010000092.1:0-1537 GCA_964426625.1 uncultured Saprospiraceae bacterium
ATTTAGATTTCCGCACACTAGTTTTTTGACACCCTGTAGCTGCTTGAATTTTGATTTCGTTGTCCTGGCATGATCGCCGCTCAAAATCGGAGGGTAAGGACTGTGATGATAGACGGTGGATCGGGAAAATCAGGCAGGTTTTGCCCCCATTCTCCGAATGATTGGTGAGGCACATGTTGTACACAAACCTCGTTATCCATTGTCGGAAAGAAAAAGGACGATGAGCACATAGTCATGCTCATCGTCCTTTTTATATGAATTTTAAAATATACTAGAACAAAGTGATTGTTTTGGTCAGAATTCCTTGTCTGGTTTGAATATTGATAAAGTACGTTCCTTTTTTCAAGTCGGCCAGATTGAGGTCGATTGTTGAATCCAGGATATTTTCAAAGGTGATCAATTTGACCATTTTTCCTATGTTATCATAGATGGATACTTGGATATCTGACTGATTGTCGAGCGTTACTTCGAACGATACCATTCCTTCGGAAGGATTGGGGAACATCTTAACCCTATCGGCGATGAAAGCCCTTTCAATTTTCGGGAATTCACTTGCAACTACCTCGGAATCTTCTCCTTCGAGGATGAACGGACCTGCGATCAGACTACAACCGTTTGCATCGATTACGGTCAGTGTGTATTCTCCGTTTTCCACGTTGTAAATATCCTCCTGTGAAGATGAAAATCCATCAGGTCCCTGCCACTCGTATGTGTAAGGATAGGTCCCACCATGGACAGTAATTTGAACTTGCCCATCGGCCAAACTATCGTTACTGTTAACAATTAGACCTTCCACCAGGAAGAGCGAATCTGGTTGTTCGAGTACCACATCCTTATTTATGATACATCCACTGTCGTCCATTCCGATCAGGTGATAGGTTCCTGCAGCCAGATCCGTCAGGGTGTCCCCCTTCTGAATGGGTGTTTGATTCCAGAAAAGGTAATAATTTTTTTCTGGTTCAGGAACATTGATCACCACCTGGCCGTCTGTGCCATCAAAGCAGGTAGGATGTGTAATATCCAGATCGATGTCCACGGGTAGTACGACGATATTAAAAGAACACAATTCGTATTCCCCATTTTCATAAATAATCAGATACGTGATTCTGGTGGTTCCTATTGGGAACACGCTACCACTGCACAGACCTTCAATTTGGGTTATCGTGTATTCCAGATCCGAAATGATGTTGGGGGTTTCATAATAAACAATGGATTGACATTGATCCACTACGATGTCCCGCGGGCAACCATCAGGTCCATCGCCATCTGGATCCTGATCCACATCTACTTCTGCCGTCGTGGAACAACCCACAGAATCAGTTATCGTAACCTCGTAAGTGCCCACGGTAAGACCAGTAATCATTGCTGTAGAATCTCCGGTACTCCATACATAGGTATAGGGTTCTACACCACCTGTCACAACTACTTCTACAGCACCATCAGCTGAATCCACCACTAGCGTCACATCAAAATTGAGAACCAATTCACAGGAATCAGTGGGATCTTCATCATCGGGATCTTCATCGTCCGGATCTTC
>CAYRRD010000092.1:1637-12697 GCA_964426625.1 uncultured Saprospiraceae bacterium
TCATCGGGATCTTCATCATCGGGATCTTCATCATCCGGATCGGTGGGTACCTGAAAATCCAATGTATAAGGACATTCGTTGGCATCCGTAACGGTAAGGGAATAGTCTCCCGCCCCGACGACAATAGATGGGTCGGTACTACCATTGCTCCAGGAATAGGTGAAAGGAGGATTACCTCCTTCTACTACAGCTTGAACGGTATAAGAGCTGTCCCCTTCAGTGGTGATGTTGACACTCAGATTGGGCGCTTCGGCTTCTTCGACCGTAAATGTGAATTCACCTTCGCAACCACGACTATCTGTAATGACTACCGTATATTCTCCTGGGGCCAGATTGGCAATGTCCTGGGTGGTCGCTCCGTTGGACCAGCTATACGTATAAGGAGCCAGTCCTGCCTGAACAGTCAGGTCAATTGCTCCATTGTTGGCACCCGCGCACAATTCGTTGGTGATTTGAGCTGTCGCGTCAACATCTCCGGGGTTGACGATAACTATCGTATCTGATGAGGTACATTCTTTGATCAGATCTGTTGCAATTACTGCTACGGTACCCACTCCCTGAACGGTAACCGTGGTGCCGTCCTCATCGATAAGTACATCGCCTTCGATCACTTCCCATAATATCTGAACATTGGCTCCCAGTCCAAGATCGGTATCATCGGCTGTTATAACAGCCGTTCCATCACAATCCAGATAGGCCGTATCTTCTTCAATTTCGATAGCTCCAATCGTCACATTGGCGGTGACGGTAATGGTATCTGCCACGAGACATTGGGTAACCAGATCCACACCGCTGGCGATATAGGTTCCAGGTGCGCCAATGGTTAATTTATTGTCGTTTCCGGCAATGATTTGACCTACTCCACCCAATCGTGAGAAATTCAAGGTAATCCCCTCGTTGTTGATGATAGCCAGGTCAGCCACATTGAGACACCCCAAATCATAGGTAACCCCTGCTTCAAAACTCAAAAGCGGCTTGTTCCCGGGACTGACCACAACGGTATCTCTACCCACACATCCTGTAATGGCATCGGTAGCAACGGCAACATAGGTGCCTGGGGCATCGACCTGGAGTACATGGTTGGAGGAAAGAACATTGCCACTCAGGTTTTCCCAAACGATGTTGGTGGCATCGGTGACCGCTTCCAGGCCCAGGTTGTCCAGGCAGCCAAGAATCCGGTCTGTACCTGCATCGACCAGGGGGATTTGTATATTGGCAGTAACTTCAACCTCCTCTTCCGAAACACAACCCGTGAGGGGGTCCAGGGCGGTGAATTTATATATTCCGGGTGTGGTCACCTGAAAAGATTGTCCCAGGATTTCAACCTCATTATTGAGCCCCGGCACATCCACTTTTAGTTCTACTCCCGATTCAGAGGATACGCCCAGATTGATAAATTCGTGGCAGCCAATTTCCAACCCGCCGGTTATATTCAAATTGGGTAATTGAATCAGGCTTTTTACCTCCGCACTGGCCGTATCTCTACATCCATTCACATCCTCCACGATAATAGAATAAATTCCTTCGGTCAGATCGGTGATGGTATTCCCGTTTTGGCCCAGATTGAGAATTTCACCCAGATTGAGGATTCCTAGCAATCCTCCTGATCCCCCCGAGGTAATAATCTCAATGGAACCGGTAGGATCGATACAACTCAGGATGTCATCGACGTTGAGATCGATAATTTCAAGTGCATCGGGTTCATCTACGGTGAAATTCGTGGATTGAATTACAGGTGAGCCTAATGGTAACAATGGATATGTAGTCCAAGAAAAGGTATACGTATCAGCCGGTAAATTTTCAGCTCGGATTGTTAATCCCAGGTTCAGATCGAGCAAATTGGATATTAGATTTGCCAGTAGAGCCTGATCCCCAGATTGGATAACTTCGTCTGCGGAATTTTTGATTTCGTACGAATATGAGGTCAATAATGCGAGGTCTGTAACGAGTATCGTCGCAGAACCATCGCTTTCCCCATGACAACTAACATCATCCACTAAAGTGATTGCGATTCCAATTGGCAGTGGCGCATCCCTCGGCGGAGCAATAGCAGGATTACCAAAACTGCTCGTTGAGATTGCAATTAAGCAGATTAAGAAGAGTAATGATTGCTTCATAGTATATAAGGTTTTAATTTCCAATTCATCATACTCCCGCACAGCATTATTTTGGGGTCAATTAAGGGGGGTCACCGTGCTTTCATCGATGCAGAAATACCCCTTTGCGGGTATGAAGTTACAAATATTAGCATAGGTATTAAAATTTTCTTTCACGAGTTGCGTTGACGACACCGGAAATTTACTGTTGTCAGGGGTAATTATAAATTATAAATTGAACGAGGGTCAATGAATATTTGAGAATTTATATTTTTGAATAATGTATATAAATCATACATTTTAAGGCTGTTGAGGGGTATTTGCGACAATAATGAATGCGGTTACCTTTTCTGACTTTTGTTTATATTATTGACTAAGGGTCATATTTGAAATTTAACAAAGATTTAGATGATGCCGGTGAAGAGTATTTTCACTTCACGGGATAATCTAAAGAAGGAGGATATATAAGAGAACCAGAATTCTGTGCTACAAGACTACCTCCAATTTATCGTACCAGGCCAGCAACCGATGCGGGAAATCGTCGTTTGCCGCAGCAAGATATTCGTCGTAATTGGCGCTGATCCATTGGTGTTGTTCGAGATCTGCAGGCAGATCCAGGGGTATTTTGTGAAACCAATTTCCAGTCAAACGGTCCTTTCTGAAAATAAGATTATGTGAAATCATGGAAGATTCAATCGTAAAGTCCTGCTGATGTTCGGGAGGTATAGGCCAGGGCTGGGGTTTGTTATGAGCTCCGAACTGGTAGTACCAAAGCATCTGAACTATGGCATTGAGCGTGACATGATGAGGGTCTCTATCGAAATTATCCAATCCGTACAGGACCAGGTATTTGTTTTTGTGGCTTTGCCCGGCCAAAAAGGTAAGTTGGTTGGCTTCTTCACTGGTCAGTCCACTGGGGTTGTTCCCCGCCTGGGCTGGTGCGTCTGACCATTTAAGAGCGTTGATATTGAAAAACAGGAAGGTGCTGTCCACCACAAATGGACGAACCTGGTTTATATTTTGTCGGAGTGCTCCCAGCCGGAATTCAAAAGGTTCCTGGTATTTTCTGCCTATTAAATGAGCTTGTTCTGCAAGTACATTTAAAATAAGTGTATTTATTTTGCTATTGTCTAAAAAATATGTAATTTGAGAGTCAGAACCAACCGATTCCCCCACATAGGAAACAGAATAGCGGCCTTGTTGAAGGCTCAGAGCATTACTGATCATTCTCAGGACACCTGGACCCGAGGAGGTTAAAGTGATTTTTGAAGATTGTGCCGACGGATTTTGAAATTCAGACGTTCTATCAAATAGACTGTCTTGCGAAAAGTGGATCCTGGAATGGCTTTCTGATAAAGGGAATTGGGCATCGAAGAGTGAGTCTATCGAAGGCTGGAACGCAGCTGGAAGAGAGAAATAATGTGTGATCATTTTTAAGACAGATTAACCCAGGTCGAATAGGACACCAAATCAAGGTCAATTATATGAATTTACCGTTATAATTCTACAAATTAAAATAATGTTATGAATCCTGGGAGACATTTTGAAAATTTGAATTTTATTACCTTTGTAAAACAAGCACAAATATAAAACATCTCCTTATGACCCGAATCTTATACCCTTTTTTCATTGGATTTTTCATCGCAGCTTTTGGTGCTACAATTACAGCACAGACCATGAACAACTCCACCGCAGCAGCTGATGATCCGAATTCTTCATCAACCATCACCACCCAATGGAATAATGGGGATTTCCCATACCCCCCCAGACCCAAAGATATGTGGGAACTTGGTGTGGATCTCGGACATTCCTTTGTGTCTGGGGACGTCGAAACCAATTTGCTGTCAGGTTTTGGTGCTGGACTGCACCTTCGAAAATCCATTAATTATGTTTTATCGCTTCGTTTAGGTGTTTCGTACCTCACGGCTCAGGGGCTCGATGCCCGACCTCAGGATATGAGCGCGATAAGAAGAGAGAAAATTTTCCGACAAAATAATTTAGGTGGGCGGTTTGGCAATATCTCCCAATTACATAAAAATTATAAGACTAATATCTGGGGGGGAAGCGTGGAAGCCGTTTTCAACCTCGGCAATATTCTATTCCATAGCCCTGCTCCCAAATGGAGTCTCAATGTCGCAGCAGGTGTTGGATTAAATTCTCCTTCTACATCGGTCAACTTTTTCAATGGCAACAGCAATTACAACTGGGCGAGTGTGACTGAAGGAGTGGATTTGACCACTACAGATGGTAGAAAGGAAGCCAGAAGCCGATTGCGCGATATGTTGGATGACTCCTGGGAAACGGAAGCCGGTGTCAACAACAATATCCGTGCTCTGGGTGATGAAAAAACAATTTATCCCTTCTTTTCGGGAGGGCTTGGTGTCACGCGAAAATTAAACAACCGCCTCAATATCGGTCTGGAACACAAAGTGATATTTTCCGACAATGATCTCATCGATGGATTTGAATACCGCAACGCTATCGACAAATCAACCAGTGTGGATATAGTCCACTTTACCAGTTTGAGTCTCAATTTCAACCTGGGTTCATTTGACAAGCGTACGCAACCTTTATATTGGGTCAATCCCATGGCCCCCGTTCTCATTGATCTGGCTGAAGTCAAATCCCGACCCGTACTCGATCTTACGGATACCGACGGGGACGGTGTCATCGATATGCTCGATCAGGAGCCCGATACACCTGAAGGTGCCCCTGTCGATGTGCGAGGTGTGGCACTCGACAGTGATCAGGATGGCATTCCGGACTATATGGATAAAGAACCATTTTCCCGACCTGGATTTGATGTCGACGCAGATGGAGTGGCCATCATGCCCGATCAGGGCTATTTGACCGAAGATGAAGTTAATGCTTTGGTGAACAATAAAATATCCAACCTCCGGATGGATTGGTGGTTGCCCATGGTCCATTTTGATCTCAATAAATATTATGTAAAACCTGCGTATTATGGAGCTCTGATGCAAATTGCCACAGTGATGCAAAACCAACCTGACCTTAAAGTCGTGGTTCGTGGTCATACTGATAATCGGGGTAATCCGGATTATAACCGGGTATTGTCATACAACAGAGCCAAAGCAGTGATTGATTATCTTGTAGAACGTTATGGTATAGCCGAAGAAAGATTTATCATACAATATGGTGGGGAAGAAAAAGAATTGGTCCCCAATTTGCCTGATAATTATTCATTGGAAATGCGGGAGGAAATGCAGCAATACCTGAATCGAAGGGTAGAGTTCTTTGTGGCACGACCTGGGGATGAGCCCATGCCAAGACCAGAAGGGCCTGAAGCTGGCGAAGGTACGCCTGGATCTGCTATCGATGGTCCGAAGTATAGTGGTAACAAAAACTCGGGGTATTAGTGTGCGAAAACCTAAATACATATCCCGTTTTTCTTCCTCTTTTTTGCCAGCTCTTCGTTGCACCGATGTCACATAACCCCACTATGTCACCATCACTGCGCCTTGATCTGTCAAAAAAATATATTGAAAAACATGGATAGCCATTTAGATTTCCGCACACAGTGTGCGAAAACCTAAATACATATCCCGTTTTTCTTCCTCTTTTTTGCCAGCTCTTCGTTGCACCGATGTCACATAACCCCACTATGTCACCATCACTGCGCCTTGATCTGTCAAAAAAATATATTGAAAAACATGGATAGCCATTTAGATTTCCGCACACAGTGTACCGAACACTAACATTCGTGACACTACCAGTGCTCCATTTCATAAGTTCTTCACTCTTATGACGGCTTCCTTTTCGCTGTACCTTCATCACGGAAAGCCTCACATAGGCCTGTCCTATGCTCGGTTTCGTCTCTTCGGTACGACACAAAACAATCACGTCGTTAATATAAATTACTTATGAAACAGACCACCAGGAAAAATATTCAAGATAAAATCAGGGCAAATCAATAGGTTGGTTTGCCCTGATTTTTTTGTGCAAGTTAACACTGAAAAAACAGACGTACTGATTTCCTAAAGTGTACGTGGACATAGCACATCTGACGGAGCCGGGACTTCCAACCTCCGCCATTAATACTCCTGCCTCATAGAAAACCAAAAGTGGACTGTTCAATCTCCCGAACTACCCGAATCCAACGTGCGATCCCACCAAAAGCGGATCTCTCGTCCTCGCCAGGGAGCTGACTCCAAAACAACTATTTACCCGGGTCCTCCATCCTTGTAGCGATTTTACTACAAATACATACAGGATTCACTACAAATTACAGCATCGACTCTGTATAATTTTACATTGTCAAACAAGAGGTGCGATAATTTTTTAATTAATCAGATTACTAAATCATGAGAAAACAAATTTTTTCTGGAATTTTTACACTTGCCCTGTTAACCGTTGGATTCTTCAGCTTGTCAGCCCAAACCAACACAGCTGTAACAACGGTGAATATTACACTGGCTGACGTGATCGCGATCGATCAGACTCAAAGTGCCGCTGCTGGTGGAACTGTCGATTTCGCTTACAATACCGCTGAGGATTACAATAGCGACCAGACTCAAAATGTTCCTACCAGCCTGGTAGTCACTTCTACTAACAATTTCAACATCACGGTAAAAGCCAACGGTGCTAATTTTGTTTCTGGAAGTGACAACATCCCTGTCGATGTATTGACAATCAAACCTGTCACCGGTAGTACTACGACCATGGAGGGAATTTTTTCTGATGTAGTATTGTCTACTACAGATCAAACATTGATTTCAGATGCTGATTTAGGAAGTCAGGTTGTGCTGGAGCTAGATTATCATATCCCTGCTGCTAAATCATCTTCCTCTGATATCCTTGGCAAGCCTGCCGGTACTTACACCCAAATGGTGACGTATACGGCTACTGCACAATAAGCAACCCCTAAGCTAGACCCTAAAGGTTCCCATAGTAGCGTGTATGCGTTGATTATGGGAACCTTTTGTTTAATTTTAAAGCTGTACGATGCGCAATTTAATTCTTCTGATTTGTCTGACTAGCTTAGTAGTTTCCAAGGCTCAGGCCCAGGGATTGTCTATGTCACCTACCAGATTGTTCTTTTCAGGACAACCAGGTGAAACCCTTACTCAAACCATACGACTTGGAAATACTTCCGATGTGGATCAAAGTCTCACGGTCAGTTATAAGGACTGGATAAGAGATGAATCGGGAAATAAAGTTTACTTTGAAGCCGGAAGTCTGAATCATTCCAATGCATCCTGGCTATCCACCGATCAAAGTACAGTCCGGGTTCCGGCTGGTGGTTTTACGGAAGTACAGGTAACGATGCAAATACCTCAGGAAGCCAGCTCCATGGTAACCAATTCCATGCTGTTTCTGACCCAACTTCCTCAACCATCCAATCTCAACCCAAATTCCGAAACGGGGATTGGCATTGTGACTCTATTCGAATTTGGCCTCCATGTGTATTATACCCCTCCGTCGAATTCAAATATCAGTCTTGATATCACAAATATTGTGGAAGTGGTACCTGAAATGATCGACGAGCAGCGATTGGTAGCTATACACATTCACAACGATGGCAATACCATAGCTGATGCCAACGTCGAGTTTGAACTGACGAATACCGAAACCGGTGATGATTACAAATTGAAACCCGTATACGTGTCGATGTTCCCGGATGCCCGACAGATAGTGCATTTTCAACTACCACAAGGAGTTAAGGGAAACTTTCTCGGTGTAGCCATCATTAGAATGGCAGGAACGAATGATATCCGTGTAGGTGAGAAAAACTTTAGTTTTTAAATTCGGATGATCGTCCTGAAAAACATATCGATCCATCGTTTTCGAATCAGCTTTCTACTGGCATGCACACTCAGCGTGTGCTCGTTCAATTTTGCCCAGAATACATCTGGTCAAATTGAGATTTATTTCGACCTGGATACTGTGGATGTGGAGCTTGGATCCACGTTCACCAATCTATTGGTGGTCAATAACCGGGGATCAGAACCCGTCACCATTCATTCCGTACATCCTCTTGAAACCTATCCTGGGCTTTTGTTTTACCCCACCAGGGAGATGGTGGTGCAAGGAGGAGAAATGCGACAACTTCCCGTTAAATTTATCGCCAACCTGGACTTTATGAAGACTGCGGACCAGAATTTTCATTTTTCACTTGTTCAAACGTCGTCTTCGGAAGATCAAGTCATAGAGCTTGATTTTACGGTAGCCAAACCGGAAAACCCTATGCTGGCGATCACTCCTTTTGCCAGAGAAAATTATCTTCCATATGGTTCAGAAGAAACCACGATTACCTTTTTCGTAGAAAATAAAAGTTACAGACCACGTCACATCAAACTCGAGATGAGGTCTATACCCGACGGCCTCCAAATTGCCCCAAAAGAACCCCGCATATCCCTGGAAGGGTTGGAGAAACAAATGGTGGAGGTGAGAATTTTACTTCGAAACCAAAATTTGCAATATCCGGAATTTCAGGTGGAATTGAAAGCCACCGATTTGAGGAATGAAGAGGAGGTGGGGTTAGCACGCATCTTCGTCACTGCACTCTCCCACGAAAGACAAGTGACCCCTAACGCTCTGATAGGAGGTTATTCCAACTTCCTGGAGATGAACTATAATCAGATCAGTAGTGGGTTCAATTATCTCCAGCTCAGGGGCAATACAGAGTTTGTAATTCCGGGGAATCTGTACACCCGATTGAACTTGCAGACAGATACCTATCTGGAGCAAGGCCTTTACAATGTGTATGACACCTGGCTGGAATTGGAAAAAGATAAAGCCAGATTGCGTATAGGCAATGTCTATGGCTCTGAATACGATTATTCACTTTCGGGGCGGGGCGGGAAGTTATCCTCACAATTCAAACCCAACCATGAAATGGAAATCATGGCCGTGGAGAACAATTACAATTTGTTTGGCACGTATTTTCCCTATGGGAATACCGCCAAACTGATTGGATTGAAGTATGGTATTGATCGTCCGGGTGTGTGGAGTGGGAAAGCATCCTACATTTTTGACCATGACGATCGGCTTTCGATCAATTCCCAGGTCGCTCATTTTTCCTCAACTTTCACTGGCAATGACCGACACACGATGAGCTTCCATGCGGGTTTGAGCCAGGAAAAAGGATTGGTGGAAGATGATGGGCAGACGGGGGGATCGCTGGGGCTCCATTATGAGTATCGGACTTCGATATGGAATTTTCAATCCAGTAATACCCTGTCCTCAAGGGGGTATGCTGGTCTCAGTCGGGGCACATGGGACATCAACCAACGGCTCAACAGGGAATTGGGAAATAATCAAAGGCTCTTTATAGGATATCAGAATTCCCGAATTCACCCAAGGTATTTGAGTTTTCAGGGGCAGCCGGATTATATCCGACCGGAATATCTTTACAGCAATGCCACCTTCAAAACAGGTTATCAACGATTGCAAGGCAAATGGAATTTCGTGTTCTCCCCCCAGGTGATTCAGCAACGAACCACTTTTGGTGATACAGATCACGATTTCCTGGGTTATCGCTTATACACTCAACTCGGAACTTCTATTGGCAGACATGGTATTAATGTGACGGCAGAATATACTTATGGAAATAAGGATCAGGAACCGGCATGGTTTCACGGACTACGTGCCAACCTGATATACAGATTCGACCAATTCTCCCTCCACGGTACGTTGCAGTGGAATCCATACAATATCATCGAATTACATGCCTACCAGTATGAAGATCAAAATTTCTGGAATACTCAACTTTATACCGCTTATGATTTCAAACTTTGGCGAAACAGGCTCAGCGGATCAGCGGCCGTAGGTTTGAATTATTCCGAGCTCTACCGCAATATCAACAACAATGGCCGAGTTCATCTGGAGTATAAATTATCTCCTTCCTGGTCAACCACAGGCTATTTCAATGTTTCCGATTTGCGTCCCCTGGATTTTGAAGGCTACAAAGGCTATCATTATCAGTTTCGAGTGGGGGTGAAAAAATATTTTGCTGTGTCCACCGCCCCGGGTAACCACAAAGTCAGTTTGGTGGTATTTACCGACAGCAATTTCAATGGCCGTTTTGATGAGGGGGAAACTGTTCTCCCCCATGAAGTGGTGCTGCTCGATGATCACGTGGCGATCACCGATGAACGGGGCAGGGTGACTTTTCAGAATGTGCCCAAAGGTACGTACACCATACAAGTGCAAGGTAAAGGAGGCAGTACCGGGCATAGGGAGCCCATTGTGGTGGATCGCAATACGCAGATGGAGGTGGGACTAGTAGAGACCATACGGGTGACGGGGCGATTATCGGAGGTGCGTCAAAAGTATGACCGGAGAGATACCGATGTGCGTGGCACCGTGGTATATGCGCGATCGGGAGACGGCGAGGTCCATCGGACGGTAGTGAATTATGAGAATTACTTTGAATTTTTCCTGAAGCATGGTGAATACGAGATCTATATTGACAGCGAGCAGTACAATTTTCTCAATCCGGTACAGACCGTGGTGCTGGACGACCATAAGGATCGGGAAACTCTGGTGTTTGAGTATCAGAAGAAGGATACCAGTATTAAAGTTAAAACGTTTTAAGATATGGCAGGGAAGAAAATATATGGTGCGTGGCTTGGCATTTTTCTCCTGGTGACTATACCGGGCTTGACACTAAGCCAGGATGTGATCATTTCGGTCCCCGCCTACAATATCTTTAACCGGGCCGAATTTAATACCGCGGAAGTAGTAATGAACACCAATGGATTTAATAGATGGAGAACTTTGCTAGGTATTCTGAATTTAATTATTGGCGCCGAAGATCCCAAGATTCAAGCACAGGTAAATTCTTACCAAATGGAGTCAGGACCGTCATTACCTCTTGATATATTACAATGGAGACTTTACTCCATAGGTGGAAGTACCAATATTACCGGAGGGACTATTCCAGACTTCCAAACGCTCAGTACCAATGAAAAAAATTGGTTCAATACCGCATTAATTGGACTC
>CAYRRD010000093.1:0-12016 GCA_964426625.1 uncultured Saprospiraceae bacterium
AGGATGAAAGCGGACATGCGCGGGAGATTATTTTCAGCGCCAAGGACGATTCAGGCCATGGAGACTGGACCTCTATTCCCACGGCTGCCATCCGGGCCGGCGGGGCGGATTATGTGCACTATTTTAACATGAAAAACTGGAATGGATGGATTACCAATTATTCGGGCCTGTACAAATCCGAAGACAATGGGCAGACCTGGTCCCGGAGCGAAAATATTGAATTTGGATCGAATAGTAATTTTGGTCAGGGGGGATATTTTAAAAAGGATGGTTACATTTATATGATAGGGACACAAACGGGCAGAGACCATCCTGCTTTCCTGGCCCGGTTTGTGGAGGAAGATATCGAAAACAAAGATAGGTATGAATTTTGGAACGGGGATCAGGGGGCTTGGTTGAAGGGAGATGAGGACCTTGCCACGGTCATTATTGATGATAGAGTGGGAGAGTTGTCTTTTATTTACAATAGAAAACACGAAAAATGGTTTATCGCCTATTTCAGTGCGGATCGGTACAATATAACATTGCGGACGGCGGAACATATTACCGGGCCCTGGAGTAAACCATACGAACTGGCTGCGGGCACCGAGTATAGTCAGTTGTATGGATCGTATTTCCATCCCGCTTCTGCGGATGGCGACGAGCTTTATTTTACGATGTCAATGTGGTTACCCTACAATGTGTTTTTGATGAAAGTGACGATGGCAGATATGGGGGAATTTTGACCTGCATTTTGGGCGCAGCATTCCCTTTTTGTGGAAACAGAACCGCCATATTCAAGCATGCTGTAAATCTACAGCAACACCGACAAAAACTCTTTCAAATACACACGCATGTGTTTCAAAGCCCTGGTCATATGGCTTTCCACCGTTTTGACCGAAATATTGAGCTCATTCGCGGCCTCACGGTACTTCAGCCCTTCAATTCTCGTTTTGAGGAAAACTGCCTTGCAGGCCTCGGGCAATAATTCGATGGCCTCATTGATGCTTTTTTCCAGTTCAGTTTCTATCAAACGAGAGGCTCCTTCATCTTGTAAAGCGTAGTAATTGAGCATGCGTTCAATGTCTTCATCGTCTGCTTCGATAAAAACTGTCGACCGGGGTTTTCGGAGGTGATCCAGGCATTTGTTCCTGATCATCATGAACAGATACCCATTGATATTCGAACTTATATTGAGTCTTTCTCTGTTTTCCCACAAACGGACAAATACCTCCTGTACCAGGTCTTCAGCCAGATATTTGTCTGAAATATACGAATATGCAATAATGTATAAATTATTGGAATAAAGCCGGTAAATTGCTTCAAATGCCTTACGGTCACCCGCTTTCAGCAAAGGAAGAATATCTGATGGCTTCATATCTTTCACAACAGTATTATGCACTTAAATTGTTAGCTATACCTTGGATAAATTTACATAAATCTAACAATAAATTCAAGTATCTTTAGAATTCCCGATGCAGATTGTGAAAATCTCTACAAAAAATTTCAAAATCCAGTCAGGGTAGTTTCCTTTTTTTACGTCTTTATCATAGAAGGGTCGTCTGAACTCATCTGACGAACCAAAAAAAATGGGAATGTTCACAAAACATGACACATGAATGAAAAGACCCTCATCGATTTTGTGCACGGAAGATTGCACCGTGAAAAACACAAAGCAGTGGTCAAATGGCTGGGAGAATCTGAGGAAAACAGACAGCGATTTAATCAAATCAAAGCCCGGGAAACCACCGCCAACTTTAATACCCCGCATCTTGATGTGGATCGGGGATTCGACGACGTGCAGCATCGCCTGTTCAGGCAGCGGAGGAACCTAAGGATTGCCCTAAGGACCGCAGCAGCGGTGCTTCTGTTGATATCGATCGGTCTGGTGTGGAGGTATTCCACGCCCACTTCCCAGTCGCCCTTCGCACCGGTGGACATCACCTATGATCAGACGACTACCACCGATCGGGGGGAAAATCACGAAATCGTGCTGCCGGACGGAAGTACCGTGTGGCTCAACGCAGACAGCAAGCTGACCTGGAAGTCGGATTTTCTCGGAGGATCTCGCGATATCCACCTTGTCGGGGAAGCTTTTTTTGACGTGGTGTCAGACCCTGGTCGGCCATTTATCGTCCATACCGGAAATATGGATGTGAAAGTCCTGGGCACCCAATTCAATGTCCGGGCCTACCCGGAAGACCATGAACCCGTGACCACCCTGGTTACAGGTTCGGTAGAAATCACGGGGGAAGCACAGGAAAAAGTTACCCTTCGGCCGATGCAAACAGCAGTGCTGGATCGGTCCGGCGAACGATTTGAAATTTTTAATATCACCAAAGATGAGGCAGCACCATGGCGGGAAGGCAAACTGGTGTTTCGGGACACTCCACTGGAACAAGTGATTCGGGATATCGAGCGAAAATACGACGTGGAATGCCACGCCAACGCTCTGGATATGAAGGATTTTTTGTTTACAGGAACTTTTGACAACCTGACTATCGAGGAAGTGCTCAGGGTGCTCAAGATTTCCTCAAATATCGACTCCCGAATTGAAGGGGATCAAGTCGAATTGTATTGAGTGCGGATCGATCCGCAGGGAATAAAAGAAGCTAATTGCGGCGGATGTTCTTAAGCCACAAACACCCAACCCCGGGTTTGGGGCCCACGAATCATCAATGATCCCGCTAAGATTATGGCCAAAATAAAAACGACTGCACCCGAAAATTCATTGGCGTGAGTTCGGGAGCAGCCGGATTGTGAACATAAAAAATGAAAATTATGAAAAAAAGCTACCATTGGAAAATGATGTGGTGTGATTTTTTCACAAAAAAGACCATCCTGATCATGAAGATGTATGCCATCATCTTATTTATGACACTTGGGGAGCTGATGGCCACAGACGTCCTGACCCAGAATATTACACTGGATATAAAGGATAAGCCCTTGGCACAGGCGATAACAGAAATCGAAAAACTGACGGATTACCATGTATTTTATAATTCAAAGTTGGTTGATTTGTCCGAAAAAATTACGGTTCAGATTCAGGATGCTACTCTGGTAGAAGCCCTGGACCAATTGTTTTCAAACAAAAAAATCGATTATCTGCTGATCAAGAACCTGATTGTTCTCTTCAGAAGGGGGGATCCGGATGCGGAAAAGTGGATAGAGACCATCCTGGAAGCCCAGCCTGCTCCAGAGGACAGGATGATTTCCCAACGGGTCGTTCCCCGTCTGACCAGGGAATCACTGGCGTTACAGGAAATCAAATTTACCCTTTCGGGACAGGTGGTGGATCAGGATGGAGAACCGCTCATCGGGGTCAATGTCGTAGTGAAAGGTACCAATCAGGGTACCGCAACAGACCTGGATGGACGCTTTGTCCTCGAAGATATTGACGAAAATGCTGTATTGGTGGTTTCGTATATCGGCTATCAAACTCAGGAAATATCAGCCGCTGGCAGATCAACCATTACCATTACCCTGCTGTCGGATTCACAATTACTCGATGAAGTAGTGGTGATCGGATACGGTACCCAACGCCGTAGAGACCTGACCGGTGCAGTTTCCTCCATCAGTGCAGAGGATATTGCCCGGACTTCTTCCAGCAATGCTATGCAGGCCATGCAGGCCAAAGTGCCAGGCCTCGACATCCAGCAATCCGACGGACGGGCTGGTTCCGGAGTAAGCCTCAATCTTCGCGGACATCGGTCTATTTCTGCTTCCAACAGTCCTCTGATTCTTGTAGATGGAATTGAGTACGGGTCCACCCTGGATATCAATCCCTCCGACATCGAATCCATGGATATCCTGAAAGATGCCTCCTCGACGGCTATCTATGGAACCAAAGGAGCAAATGGGGTCATCATCATTACCACCAAGCGGGGAACACCAGGAAAAACGAAGATCAATTTCAATTCCTTCATTTCTTCTAATTTCCCAACCCATATCCCCCGTGTGATGTATGGTGAAAGGGAGGTCCAATGGTTGATTGACAAGTCCAATTATCAGGCAGATGTGGCTTCAGGTAATTGGGGTTCCAGCAACCTGACTATTGATCAGGTGCTGACCGAATCGCTCGACGATGGTACCACCGAAAGGGAAATTTATAACAATGATTCCTATACCAACTGGCTGGATATCATTTTGCAAAACGGTTTGACGCAAAACTATGAGCTTTCGGCCTCCGGGGGTAATGACAAAACAACCTTTAATTTGTCCGTAGGTGCCATGTACGAAGAGGGTCTGATGAAAAATGATGCGCTGGACCGGTACAATCTGAAAACGGTGGTGGACCACGAGATCAACGACTATTTTAAAATAGGACTCAACGCCTTATTGACATATAAAAATCATGATGCAAGGAGTTCCAGTGTTTTTGGTCAGTCCCTGAAAATGACCACCATAACGCATCCATATCTAAGTAACGGTGAGATTTATGAGAATCCAAACCCCCGTTATGCGGCGCACGTAAATCCATTAATGGATGAGATTCCTGGCAACCATCAGAATAATATTGAAAGCACCCGGGTTTTTTCTAATGGATATGTCCAGATCAAACCCATCCAGGATGTAGTCTTTAAATCGACCTTTGCTATTGATCGGTCCAATTCCCGAGATGGTTTGTATCAGGATTATAAAAGTGTTGCACGTCACCAGTCTCCGGGGACGAGCAATATCTCCGCTACCTGGAACGAATTCACACGTTATACCTGGGAAAACACCCTGACGTACAACACGCGTTTTGGCGGATCCATACACGACATGACCCTCCTGGCCGGACATAGTATGAATCAATCGATCAGGGAAAATACCTCCACTTTTGGGGATGCAGGGGCAGAACATTATTATCAGAGTGCATTCTACGATTTATCGAAAATTAATAACCCCACTACCAGGACAAACTATGTTCAGCAATCCCTGATGTCTTATTTCGGAAGGTTGAATTACATCCTCATGGATAAGTACCTGTTCACAGCATCGCTGCGTGCGGATGGTTCATCTACTCTCGCGGAGGGCAATAAGTGGGGATACTTCCCTTCAGCTGCAGTGGCCTGGCGTATCAGTGAGGAATCTTTCCTGGAAAATGCCCCCTGGCTTGACAATCTCAAAGCCAGAGTGAGCTGGGGTATATCCGGAAATGCAGCTATAGGACCATACCAGACCCTTCAAGCCCTGAGTACCTACCCTGTTTACTACCACTTAGGAGGTAAGGATGTCTCAGGTAAGATCCCGGATCAACTCGGGAATAAAGACCTAAAGTGGGAAACAACCCGATCCACAAATTTCGGAGTGGATTTTGGTATCATAAACAGTCGGATTTATGGAAGTATCGATTATTACCTGAGTCATACCTCTGATTTGCTGTTGTACCGATCGGTACCTGGTTCTTCCGTATTTCCCACAGTTATTGCCAATATAGGAGAAACAAAAGGTCATGGGTTGGAAATAGCCCTCGGTACATCGGTGGTTCGATCCAATACCTTCAATTGGGATATCAGCTGGAGTTATTCCACTTTCAAGGATGAGGTTTCCAGGTTATATGAAGGGGTGGATAAGGACATCAATGGAAATGTAGCTTACATTGTTGGTCAGCCAGTCAATGCCTTTTATGATTATCAGGCAGAAGGCAATTGGAACGTGGGTGAGTATGAAAAATATCTGGCCACGCTCGGTGTGGATCCCAGTTACATTTCGAGCTATGGCACTCCGGGGACCATCAAAATTACCGATATGAATCGTGATGGAATTCTCGATGACGACGATAAGATCATATACAACCGAAGCCCCAAACATATAGTAGGTATGAACAATACCCTGGGATACAAAGATTTTTCATTATCTGTTTTGGTTTTTGCCCGTACCGGAGGATATATTTCCTACGATTTGAATACACAGCTGAATTTTGAATCAGCCAATTGGGCTGACCTGGATTACTGGACCTTAAATAATCCCAATGGAAAGTTTCCCAGTCCGGGATCAGTGAGTGCTCCACATACCAATTATGGTAGTGCCCTACGCTATGAAGTGGCTGATTATGTCAAAATCAAAGACATCACGTTGGGGTATACCCTGCCCAGATCCGTACTTGGTCAGGTGGGCATAGGGAACCTCAAAATTTATGGTTCGCTTAAAAATTACCTGACGTTCAGCAGCATAGATAATTATGATCCTGAACGAGGGGGAGCAATAAGCTTCCCGCTGGCGAAGCAATTGGTCTTTGGTGTGAACCTTGAATTCTAATCCATAAAAACGTAAGCAATGAAAAATACAATATACACATATCTACTTATCGGTATTTTGATCACGTTTTGTGTTACTTCCTGCCAAAAGGAATTTTTGGAGGAAGTGAACAAGACCGGTGAAACCGCTGACCTCACCTATTCTTCCAAAACAGGGATCGAAGGTCTGGTCGCATCCTGTTATTCTTTTGCGCGTGGCTGGTACGGTAAAGAGGCTGGTCTGGGCCTTTCAGAAATGGGAACAGATCTGTTCTATTATGGGTACGACAATAAGCAAAAATCACTGAATTCGTACAACATTACCCCGGTAAGTCTGGATGGGAACTCAAGCGATAATGCCAGTTTGGACCACTACTGGGAAATGTTTTATGCAGCTACCGATGTTTGCAATAACGCGCTTTTTTACCTTGCCGAAAATGTGGCTATTACAGAGTCTGCAAAGCTGCAATATACAGCTGAAGCCCATTTTATGCGTGCCTTTTATTATTTTCATATGGTCAATATCTGGGGTCCAATTCCGTACAATAGTGAACCGGTGTCTTCTATTGTAACCGATCCTGAAAGGATGTCAGAAGAGGAAGTATACAGCAATGTCTTGGCTGATCTTGATCAGGCCATCCAGTTGTTTGATCAGGTGGGATATACCACCAAAGAAGATGGGCGTGCTAATTATTGGGCTGCACGTGCATTGAAAGCCAGAGTTTTACTGTATGCTGCTTCCTGGCTCGGAGAGACAAGTATTTCCTCGAATCCGTCCTATTCCGGTAAAAATCTTTATACACTGGCCCAGGCGGAAGCCCAGGCTGTGATCGACAGCGATGTAGCTTCCTTTTATGCCACATATGAGGATACCTGGTCGATGAACAATGAGGACGTAGCAGACAACCGTGAAGCTATTTTTGGCATCACTTACTCATCGGATATCTCCACTGCAGCCAATATCATTCCCCGACGATATAAAACCAATAAATCGGGAAGTAAACTGGATTACAATTCCCTGATCACCAGAACTGGGTATAGCAGAGGCGGCAGCGCTATGTTGCTGATGTTTGTGGGGCTATGGAACAACGGTGCAAATGATCTGGGAGGCAATGGCAAGGAGATCTTTGTTCGCTCCCTCGCATCCGAAAGTACCCAATATATCACAAACACCAAAACCGGGCAAAGTGTATATGTAGCAGAAACCTACTCCCCCTATGGAAGAGGCTTTACCCGGTATTTACCCTCCCTGTATCTGTGGCAATTGCTGGAAGAACATCGGGCTACAGACCAGCGTACAGAGGCTACCCTCCTGGATGCTTACACTATAGCTCCAGGCCTGGAAGGAAGTGCGACCTTGTATCCACTGATTCAAGATACCGCCATATTTTATGCTGGTGTGGATGGTGATTCCCCCGAAGGCCAGGCAATGCAGGCATGGGCCAAAGACCGGTATCGAATTCAGTTTATGACAGGTGGTGATATTCCCATCTATACATCCACTGATCTTTCCAAAGCACTTCCCACGGAAGCTGCAAAGCCCGTATCGGATGTATATGGTGATGATCGTTTCAATACGTATAAAATCGGGGGTTGGTGCTCATTCCCTGGAATCAAAAAATTCCTGGACAATGTCTATGATCCGGCATTTCCTACCCACGATATTTCATCCAGAGATGCGATTGTAATACGTTTGGCCGAAATGTACCTGATCAAAGCGGAGGCCCAGCTTTATACACAGAATGGAACTGCAGCCATGGCCACCATCAATGAATTGCGTCAGGTTCGTGCCAAACCTGGTACTGACAACACCTTGTCCGGTGATGCCACCCTTGAAACTATCCTGGAAGAGCGTGCTATCGAACTTTGTGGCGAACAGCAACGATGGTTTGATCTTAAGCGTACACGCACTCTGGTTCCACGCGTGAAAGCCTACAATGCACAAGCAGGCTCCAATATAAAGGACTTCCATCTATGGCGTCCTATACCTCAGGCGCAAATCGATGCGGTAACCAATTTGAGTTCTTCACCGGGTCAGGGATTTTGGCAAAATGAGGGTTATTAACCGGATAAAATATTATTTTAGGCCTGCGTTGAAAAGTACGTTTAAAATCAGAACATAATAATCTTAAAAATCAAGTATGAAAAGAAGAAATTTCCTGGGGGCAGTGGCCATGTTGGCAGCCGGTTCCATGGTCACCGTACCCAGGCAAGCTTTTGGATTGGGAAGTAGAAAACTTAAAGTAGTATTGGTGGGAACCGGAGTTCGCGGGACCAGTTTTTGGGGGAAACGTCTGGTAGATCAATATCCGGATATTCTGGAGTTTGTGGGCTTGTCTGACCACAATCCCGGCCGACTTGCATATGCCAAAGAGTATATGGGCGTAGATTGTTCCACTTATTTGGATTTCGAGGCCATGTTGAAGGAACAGAATCCAGATCTCGTAATCGTGACCACAATGGACTCCAATCACCATGAATTTATAATCAAAGGATTGGATTACGGATGCGATGTGCTTACTGAAAAACCATTGACCACCGATGAGGACAAATGTCAGGCAATTCTTGACGCCGAACGTCGCTCGAAAAAGAACCTCATCGTTGGCTTTAATTACCGATGGAGCCCTTATGCGACCAAAATCAAAGAACTGATTCATGACGGAGCCATAGGAGAGGTCACTTCCGTGGATTTCCATTGGTATCTTAACAATTTCCATGGTGCCAGCTATTTCAGACGGTGGCATGGTTTGCGGCAGTATGGTGGAACCCTATGGGTTCATAAAGCCACCCACCATTTTGATTTGCTCAACTGGTGGCTGGATTCAGACCCTGAAGAAGTTTTTGCCTATGGTGCACTGGAACATTATGGATCGAATGGACCTTTCAGAGGGGAAAGTTGTCGTAAGTGCGATCATAAATCCGATTGTAACTATTTCTACGACATCTCCAGGAGTCAGCGAGATATGGATCTCTATGTGAAAAATGAAGAGCATGACGGATACATCCGTGATAATTGCCTTTTTAGACATGAGATCAATATCTACGATAAGATGTCAGCACAGATCAAGTATGCCAATCAGACTGTAGTGAATTATTCCCTGACAACTTACTCCCCGTATGAAGGTTACAAAATCGCATTTAATGGACGAAAAGGAAGGATTGAAGCATGGCAGGATGTCCCTTATTATGATAATAATATGATCAGCCAGGCAGATCTCCATGCCGCTGAAATGGATCAAAGCGGTGACTCTGAGATCCAGCTGGCACCCATTATCGTACACAAGAATTTTGAAGACTTCAAAGTGGAGCAGGTCAAATTTGAACGTGGCGGACATGGAGGAGGAGATAAGCGGTTACACGATAAAATATTTGTCAATCCGGAGAGTCCCGATCCATTGAAGCATACAGCTGGTGTGAGAGATGGTGCTATGTCCGTTTTGATCGGTGTGGCAGCACGAAAAAGTATTGAAACTGGCCTTCCTGTGAAAATCGGTGGACTCACAGATTTGGTACCGAGGGCGAAACGAATATAGTGGATTCATGAAGCTCAGCAGCTAAGAGGGAGAGAAACTAGAGATAGAGGACCCCCGGGGTACTCTTGAGTTGAAACGCAAGGCTGAGTACCGAACCAGCCGCGACTGTCTCTTGTGATTGTTGTGGTGAATGGATTATAATAGAGAATCGTGTCAGTTCAGAAATATGGGTGGTGAAGGATTATAAGGGGTGGAATTTGACACGGCTCACGAAAATCAAAGGATACCGTTTAGCGGGAATGGGCGAATCGTAGATCGTAATATTTTTGCCGATTGGAATGGATGTTTTAAATTTCAGAAAATATTACACTGCGTCATGTCCATTTTCCGTTTGACCGTCATTTTTGTCATGTTGGTTTTAATTTCAGGGTGCCTGGGAATGATCTCCGGTCGGGTTTCTGATGTCGTAGATTATTACGTGTCACCACAAGGTAGTGACGCTGCATCAGGAACCCGGGAGGCACCACTCCAAACGCTTCACCATGCCATGGAAAGAGCGGTGGCCACCATTCAGGAATCTAGCCCGGAGTCCGTGACCATATGGCTTACGGAGGGTATTCATACCCTTTCCAGGACTTTGGAAATTTTCCCCGAAGACAATTTACAGGGAAAAAGCAAATTGGTGTTTAAAGCTTTTCCTGGTACTGGATCGGTGGTGTCCGGAGGTGTTAAACTTTCGGAATGGTCCGGGAACGGGCAGGGAATTTGGCAAACCACGCTGTCGGGCCAGTATAATCCCAGTGAGTTGTTCGTGGATGGATCGAGAGCCATAAAAGCCCGTCATCCCAATACAGGGTATTTGCGAGTCAGGCAGGCAGGCGAAGACCGGCGAACGAATTTTTTATTCGAGCCCGGGGATTTTCCAGTTCCTGCACAGCTATCCGATGTACATGTGGTGCTTTTTCATGACTGGTCCATATCTAGGATGCCCCTTGCTAATATCGACATCCATAATAATCGAATTACTGCGATCGATTCGATCGGGGTGAAGGGCCTGCCATTCTTCAATCTGGACAATTGGGAAGCTCATCCCAGGTATTATCTTGAAGGTGCCCCTGAATTCCTGGATATGGAAATGGAGTGGGTTTTTGACGCGGAATCCCGTATTCTTTCACTTAAGTTGCCAGAGGGTGTAGACCCTGCCTCTATGAATATCACTATTCCTGTCCTTGAGGGTCTGATCCGGTTCAACGGCAATCCGGGAAACCCCGTCAGAAATATTTCTTTTGAGGGTCTTACCTTTAGTCACAGTGCATGGAATGTACCTGAATGGGGATACAATGGTGTCCAGGCCTGTCATTTCGACGATCGGTCCCATCCCGGAAAACCCTGGTCCGTGGTCTCTGCCGCCATTTCAGGGGATTGGATGTCCTCATGTCGGTTTGATGGATGCAAATTTACCCATCTTGGCGGGTCCGGATTGTGGATTGGATCGGGCTCAGAGGAATGTACGGTTTCCAGATGTCATTTTGAAGACATTTCCGGCAATGGTATCATGATAGGAGAAGGCAGTGACCGGAAGGTGGATCAGCGTCCATGGTACGAAGTGGTACCCGACCAGGTTGCCAGGGGTAATACCGTGGAATATTCCATGATACAAAAATGCGGAGCCCGGTTATTTGGAGCTGTGGGAATCTGGTGCGGACTTACCGCGGAAACGACGATTCAAGGAAATGAAATCAGTGACCTGCCATATACGGCAATATCCATCGGATGGATGTGGAATGATACTCCCACTCCGGCGAGGGACAACGTCATTGAGAACAACCACATATATCATATATTACAAAAATTGAGCGATGGTGGTGGGATTTATTCGCTTGGGCTCCAACCCGGAAGTCGACTGACGGGGAATCATATCCACGATGTTAAGATCAATACGGGTAGAGCGGAGAGCAATGGGATGTTCCTCGATGAAGGCACCACCGATATCGTGGTCTCTCATAATCTGATTTACAACATTGCCAGGTCACCCCTTCGATTTCATCGGGCTGGTCAAAATAAGGTAGAGAACAATTTTTTGTTTACAACAGCGGATGTCCCTCCAATCATGTACAATGCCACACCGGAGGAAAATATCCTCAAAGTTTCAAATAGGATTTTTGATGTGGAGCCTGATATCTCACCCAATTTTTTTGAATCCTATATAGCCCAATGGATGGAAGAAAAAGATCACTGACCATAGTTATGCAAATATTGGTTGCGGTGGAATATTTGTGTCAGGTCCGACCTAGCCCGAACTATTCACCACATACAGTTCAAAAACGATGTATGTATTTGATT